>JADLKI010000017.1 GCA_015657395.1 Spirochaetales bacterium
CACAGCATAGTTGAGAATGAGCACTGTGATCCCGGCCACTTTATGCATTAGGTTTTCATGAGTATTCCTCATTTGTAGTAGATGCGTTTTTGCAGCAGCTTGAAGTAAAATGAATGTGATGAACGAGACGATTATGAGCTGCACCGTCCCCCGCGCCGCATATCCCAGGCGCATGTGGATGAAAGCGTATTCGTAGATATATAGACCAATACCATGGTGGAACGGACGGACCGCCCCGTCAGCACCTTGATGGAATCGAAAACATTGAACAGCTGATGTCATGACGACGAGCAGAAAAAACAGCGTAGAGAAATCATCGGAATGGTTATCTTGAAAATGTTCGGAGTTTCGTGTCGAATGGTCGAGGTCACGCCGCTTCGTAGATGTCTCTGCCGGCGATCGGTCTTCAACGCGGAGAGACATGATCAGCGTGTAGTTATCCTACGCTTTTCTCGATACATTGATGATTATCACCGACATCATCGCGGTTGCTCGAATGCTCTGGAAGCACTGAAGTCCTTTTACATGGAACCACTCTTCCAATATGTAATTGAGAAAGAAACCCGCGTTAGGGTCCATAGCCACATCCATACAAGCGAGACCGAAACCATTGGCGTTATATGTGAGGCAGGAAGGTCACGCCCTGCGACAAAAACGCGTGCGAACCCAGGTTTGAGCGCTGAACGAGAAACGCGAAGAGCAGCGCCAACGACATCGTCAGTACGACGTAATTAAATGTATTAGATCAAAGGTATTCGAGAGGATTTCCCGAATTGCGGGCTGTGAAACACGTTTTTCGCTAGTTCGCGAGCTTTCACGACACTTTCCCGGCCCCTGCACGAGATCGTAGTTCGTTTGAAGCTTTATGCCGAATTCAGGGTGATTCATCGGATATACGACAAAGAGGCATATACCCAAATCGCCGGAGAAATCATGAGATAAGATTTCAGGTGGCGTCCTTTTCATGCTTCATTCCCGCTTTTTTTCTAGGCCCGTCGCATTCATCCTGGCATGCTTCTTTCTCCGCCGCGCCAAGGAAAATTCCGCACTTTTTCTTTGTCGAAAGGGAATTCGTTCGCCAGTCGCTTGGAATAGATATACATTGTTTTGGGGAATCGAGATCGACAGCCTGTCTCCAGATGAAAAGAGGCGTCCGGGTTTTTTTGCCCATAACATCGCCATNNAAGGGATGTGTATCTTGTAATTCGTCTCCGATCCGAGCATTTCCCGCGTAATGATCCGAGCATACGAACCGAANNGCGCGGCGTCTTCCGGCGCTTCCCGCATGTGAATGTGTTACGGNNCGCGGAATCCTACGGCAAACTCGCAGCCTTCGCAGCGAAGGATATTCATGGGCGGNNACGGTGCCGATATAAAGCTGGCCGCGAAAATATGCGCGGGTTCGTGGTACANGATCCTCGGGCTCGCCGTTTGGATTATTTGCCCGTTGTTCATCAGAACTATGGTGTCGGCCATGCTCATGGCCTCCACCTGATCGTGAGTCACGTAAATAAACGTCGTCCTCAGCCGTTCGTGGAGCTCGATGAGCTCGGTCCGCATCTGGACGCGCAGCTTGCGCGNCTCCAGGTTCGACAGAGGTTCGTCCATAAGGAACACTTTAGGCTTTTTNNTGACCATCGCCCTCGCCAGAGCNNCGACGCGCTGCCTCTGCCCCCCGGACAGACTCGAAGGCCGCCGGTCCAGCANGGGCGAGAGACCGATGATTTTTGATATTTCCGCAATCAGGCGATCTCGCTCTTCCTTGGGAACCTTGATGTTTTTGAGGCCAAATTCTATGTTCTGGCGGACAGTCATCGTGGGATAAAGGGCATAATTCTGGAACACCATCGCGACACCGCGTTCGGACGCTTCTATGTTCGTGACATCCACATCGTCGATATAGATTTTTCCCGATGTTACCGCCGATATCCCCGCCACCATCCGGAGGAGCGTCGTCTTGCCGCAGCCGGANNATGGGCCGACGACCACCGTAAANNAACTTCCATCGGCGATCGCGAGATTGAGGCCTCTGATGATAGTCGTTTTGTCGAATTGCTTTACGACACGTTCGAAAAACTATTTTTCCCCACGACAGCCTCCACCGGACAAATATAAGGAGAAATTCAATGTATCTAATATAATATTTTTACTAAAACAATATGAGAATTTGACTAATATTAGGTAACATTGGAAATTTTATTTGTCAATATGTTTAGTAAAAATGCAATGGTTGCAGAATCCCGTGGAAGACAAACAGAAAACATTTTTTATATTTTATTTTAATAAAATAAAATAACAATAATTGACTTGATCGGTAATCAGATTTCGTCTGGTCTTGATTGAGAACATTTTTAATTTTATGAGGAAAATATTAAGTAAATATCGAAAATATTGTACTCCATATGATAGCTTCTTTTAATATCAAAGCCAAGCCATGTGGTTCTGCATTAATTCCGATTTTGCGCGCGGTGCGGCTTCTCGCTATATTGATTACAGAAAAGATCGCAGAGAAAGAGGAGCGACTATGATTCAGGAAGGTGAACGGGCGNNCCCCGACTTCGCGCTCAAAGACGCTAATGGANNAAAAACATGGACCCTTTCGGATTTTCGCGCGNNCAGAACCTTCGTGCTGNNTAACTTCTATCCCAGGGACAGCACCCCAGGCTGCACGACCGAGGCCTGCAGTTTCCGCGACCGCTACGGCGAGTTCAAAAAGCGGGGCGTCGAAGTCCTGGGAGTGAGCGCAGATTCGGAAAAATCGCACAAGTCTTTTGCGGAGAAGCAGAGCCTGCCCTTCCTCCTCCTGTCCGATCCCGAAAAAAAGACGATCGAGGCATACGGTGCGCTGGGCGAGAAGAAGATGTACGGACGGTCCTTCCTCGGCATCATCCGCTGCACCTTCATCATCGATGGAGACGGCATCGTGAAGAAAGTCTTTCCCAAGGTGACGCCTGCGGGACATGCAGACGAGATTCTTGCTCTGCTGTAAAGAATGCGGCGGCGGTCCGGCGACCGATCAGCTCTCGAAGGGAGGGCTCCGTCTGTTTTTCTTTGTNNTCAAGCTCCGGATTTTTTTGTAGACGATTTTTCTTTCCTTTGAAGCTTTTGTAGGCTTTGTGGGGATGCGGGGCGCATCCCTTTTTGCGGCGCGCTCCACGAGCATGATGAGCTTTTGAATCGCCTTTTCGCGGTTCATGTTCTGGCTCCGCTCTTCCTGAACATGGGCAACGAGCTCTCCTTCGGTGGTGATTCGGTTTGCGAGTCGTGCCTGCACGAGTTCGACCTCGGACGGGCGCAGGCCTTCAATCGCCGCAATTCTGACACGGGCAGTGACTTTTGTATTGACTTTGTTGACATTCTGTCCTCCCGGGCCGCTCGATTTCGAAAAATCGATTTCGGCATTGGCGATGATTGAGGCCCTCAGCAATTCGGTATCCATAGTATTGAAGCTTATTCCATTCTCGCCGGATGTGAAAGCGGGAATTCGACTGTTTTCGTCCTCTGTGCAGACCCGCGTATTTCCTGCTAATCTATGGTTGCCGGGAGGAGAGAATGCCTGATTTTACGATTGAGACGCTGGGGAAGTGCGCAGTTGAGTCTCCCCTGGGGCTTGCGGGAGATGCGGGCTCCGGGATTCCAGTTTTCGTGCCCGAAGACCGCTACATCTATTACAATATCCAGCGTGAGTTGGGAGCGCAGGCCGGCAGCCAGCAGCCTCTGACCCGCGATCAGCTGCTCGAAGTCGCCGGGCCGCGCCAGAAGATCTATTTCAGCCCCTCGCATGTCCATGCGGGTATTGTCACCTGCGGAGGCCTCTGCCCGGGGATGAACGATGTGATCCGCTCGATCGTGAGGAGCCTCTGGTATCTGTACGGTGTGCGTCGAATCTCGGGCATTCGGTACGGATATAAGGGGTTTCTGCCCGATTGCGGGCTCGAGGTTGTGCCGCTCGATCCGGATATCGTCGATGACATCCACAAGATAGGCGGGACCATGCTCGGCACCTCGCGCGGCGGCGGCGAGAGGACACCGGAGATCGTCGATACGATTGAACAGCTCAATCTCAATGTGCTCTTCGCGATTGGAGGCGACGGCACGCAGAAGGGGGCACTCGCCATCGCCGAAGAGATCGGGCGGCGGAAGCTCAAAATCGCGGTGGTCGGCATACCGAAGACCGTCGATAACGATATCGAGTTCGTCGAAAAGACATTCGGCTTCGACACCGCGGTGGTGAAGGCCTCCGAGGCGGTCGCGGCGGCGCACATGGAGGCACATTCCCAGATAAACGGCATCGGCCTCGTGAAGCTCATGGGCAGAGACTCGGGCTTCATCGCGGTCCAGACCGTCCTCGCGGTCCACGAGGCCAATTTCGTGCTGATTCCCGAAGTGCCCTTCGACCTGGAGGGTCCGCAGGGCTTTCTCTCGATGCTCGAGCGGCGACTCGCCCGCCGGGGGCACGCGGTCATCGTCGTCGCGGAGGGGGCCGGGCAGCATTTTTTCAGCCAGGCTGTCTCCTACGATGCTTCGGGCAACAGGAAACTCGGCGATATCGGCCTCTATCTCAAAGACCAGATTCAGGCGTATTTCAGCGCGAAGCATATGGACATCAATTTGAAATATATCGACCCCAGCTACATGATCCGCTCGGCCATCGCCGAACCCATCGATTCGATGTACTGCGAGCGGCTTGGCAACAACGCGGTGCATGCCGCGATGGCGGGAAAGACGAAAATGCTCATCGGCCTTGTCAACAACGAGTTCGTCCACATTCCGATTCGGGCGGCGACGTCGAAGCGCAAGCAGGTCAACCCCGAGGGGAGCCTGTGGCGCGACGCGATCGAGGCGACGCAGCAGCCTGTGCGGATGGCGGATGCGAAACAGAGAAGCGGGCTCTGATCATAGAGCATAACTTTGAACTTGCGCAGACGCGATTTCGCGTGCACAATGCAGGTATCTATCACCTTTCCGATGTCCGAGGAGGAGAAGCTCAATGAGCGAATTCCATGCCAAGCTGTACGAAGCACGCGGCCAGAAGGTCGTCGCCGCGCTTAAAAAGAATGGTTTCGACGCCCTCTATCTGCCCAATGCTTCCCTCGCTGCCGAAAAAGTGCTCGAGTTCATACAGACCGGCGCGAAGGTCGGTTTCGGCGGTTCCGTCACCGTAAAGTCCATGGACATACAGGAGCGGGCGGCTTCGAAAGGTGCCATAGTACTCGATCACAACAGGCCCGGTCTCAGCGCCGAAGAGAAGACAGAGGTCCTTCGCGCACAGCTCACCTGCGACGTCTTTGTTTCCAGCTCGAATGCGGTCACGATGGAAGGATATCTGTTCAACGTCGATGGCAACGGCAATCGGGTCGCGGCGCTCACCTTCGGCCCGAAGAAGAATGTGGTGGTCGCGGGCATCAACAAGGTCGTCACCGACCTCGACGAGGCCTATGAACGGATGAAGGCGTATGCAGCCCCCCTCAACAATATCAGGCTCCAGAAACCGAACCCCTGCGTGACCTCGGGATATTGCGCCGACTGTGCCCTTCCCACGCGAATCTGCAGGGTTTATCACATCCTCAAGCGCAGGCCATCGCTCAGCGATTTTACCGTGATCATTGTCGGGGAAGAGCTCGGCTTCTAAATCGGCCTTTTCTGAACCGGGCTGAATCGGGGCTCTGCACGGCCCTCCGCTGTGCCCCTGGGAGCGGCATTCCCTAATACTCGATCGTCGCGCTCTGTCGGGCCTCGCCGGTCTCGCTCCTGAACGTGAGCGCCAGACGTCCGGGAAGCACATCGACGTCGAGCCAGCCGTAGCCTGCCACCTTCATCCATTGGGAATATGGAGAGCGATAGCTCGGCTCGGGATCGGGAATTCCGCCCATCGAGCCTATGATGGCGTAGGTCACGCCATTGTGCGCAAGCAGCTCCTGGTAGTGGTTGTGCCCCGAGATGACGAGATCGACTCCGTATTTCTCGAAGAGCGGCACGAGGGCGGGGATGTTCTGGTAGTGGTCGTACCAGGGCGTGTCGAACGTGGGATCATCGTAGCCTGATGCATAGAAATAGCTGTGCGAGACCACGATGAGGGGTCTGCGGGGATCGGCGGCCGCGAGCGTCTTTTCGAGCCATGTCCGCTGTCGCGCGCCGAACATCTCGGTGCCCCAGGGGAGGTCGACCGCCACAATCGTCGCGGAACCTGCATCGATGCTCCAATAGTAGGGTGAGCCCGAATCGCTCGAGAAGCCTTTTGGATAGAAGGCCTTGCGGTAGAGATACTGGCCGCCGAAGAGCGCGTCGTGGTTGCCCAGAAGCAGGCGCAGGGGAACAGCCGGAATGAGCGCTTCGAGGTCGGAGAGTGCAAGGTTCCACTGGGTCGCGCTGTTGCCCGTCTCGACCGTATCGCCGAGCATGAAGAAGGCATCCGGTCTGCGCGCCGCGATCTCTTCCAGAATCTGCGTCCGCGCGGTCGCATTCGCCGTGTCGGCTCCCCAGTGCGGATCGGAGGAGAACGCAAGGCGCAAGAGTGGCCGGTCGAGCGGAGAGAGGGCGATTGGTGCGGCTTCTTGGCTTTCGGGGCTTTCGGCGGCGCTGAATGCTGCCTCAGACCGCGCGCCCTGCGCCAGAATGCCCTGCGACGGATTGATGAGGTTGAGCCGCGCGGGCTCCAGCGAACCCGTCCTCGGAACGACGATGAGGAAGGCCAGAATCGCGATTGAGATCAGCCCCACCAGTATCGAGCCCACAAAGGAAAGCCAGCGCATCACGCGCATCGCCAGCTTTTTGGCGAGCTTTTCGAGCGGCAGCGCCACAATTGCGAGCGAAATCGGCCCGAGCCCCATAAAGAGCAGCACTTTCAGCGCCAGAAGCGGGTGCCATACATATACTCCCCGCGCCCCTTCGAGGCTGTAGAAGTATCCGTTTGCAAGAATGGAGAGCACGAGCGCAACAAGCGCCGAGACCAGCACCGTCCGTCTGGAGGGTTTTTCCCCGGTTTTTTCAATTTCCTGCGTCATAGTTTGACTATAACAGAAATCTGTTCAGCAGATAAGCTCGATTCCGGCGAGGCCGGATGGATGTTCTTCATCAAGATTAAACCAAATCGTGTTCTCTTTTTGCTTGTGTGCTGCTACAGAGGAGGATATAATACTCTTGCTGTAAAAATCACCAGTTTTGAGAAGGAGGTTTGCGATGTTAAAGAGAGTTGGGAAATTTGCCGTACTTGTGGCGGCGATTTTCACATTGGCGTTCTCCGGCACGCTTTCGGCGCAGGAGAATCTGCCGGGCAATGTCACACTCACCTTTGCACACACAAACGATACACACGGGCGCATCGTCGAGAGCAGCGATGTCATCGGCTACCCGCGCATCTACACGGCGGTGCAGGATCTCAAGGCGAAGAACCCGAACACGCTTCTCATCGATGCCGGCGACACACTCCATGGCCTGCCCGTGGTGAATATCGATAAGGGAGAAACCGAAGTCAAGCTCATGAATGAGCTTGGGTTTGCCTACATGACCACCGGCAACCACGACTACAACTACGGCTTTGATCGGCTGCTCGAGCTTTCCAAGATGATGAACTTCAAAGTTTTGGCGGCCAACGTGTACAAAGACGGTCAGAGAGTATTCCAGTCATATGATATCCGCGACATGGGCGGCGTGCGCGTCGCCTTCTTCGGACTTGCAACTCCGGAGACCGCATACAAGGCCGACCCGAAGGGTCTCGTGGGGGTGACCTTCGGCGATCCGATCGTCGAGGCGAAGCTCATCGTCGCTGAGCTCGCCGGCAAATACGACGTGCTTGTATGTATTGCGCACATCGGCATCGATGATTCGAGCGATCCCACCACGATCACCCTCGCGAAGTTCGTGCCGCAGATCGATGTCATCATCGACGGACACAGCCACAGCACCCTTGAAGAGGTGATGAAAAAGAATACTACGAACACCCTCATCGCGAGCACCGGCGCCTATGGGGCGGGGCTCGGCGTGATCGACGTCGTCGTGGGCCCGGACCGCAAGATTATTTCCAAGACAGCCAGAACCATTACCCCCAAGAATTCTCCCGACCTGAAGGGAGATCCCCGCATCGCGGCGATCATGAGTGACCTCATCAAGGCCCAGGATGCCGTGCTCTCGCAGGTTGTCGGCAAGACTGCCGTCAAGCTCGAAGGCACGCGCGAGATCGTCCGCACCCAGCAGAGCAACCTCGGCACGCTCATCGCGAACGGCATGCTCTATGCCACGGGAGCCGACTTCGCGCTGATGAACGGCGGCGGCATCCGCGACTCGATTCCTGCCGGCGATATCACCATGAAGCAGATCTATACCGTGGAGCCCTTCGGCAACTATATCCAGACCGGAAAGATATTGGGCAAAGAGATCGACGCGATCGTCGAGAACGGCGTGGGCAAACTGCCGGCGCCTGACGGCCGCTTCCCGCATTTTGCAAACCTGACCTATACGCTCGATGTCTCGAAGCCCGCGGGCGACCGAGTTTCGGATATCATGATCGGCGGCGTGCCGGTGGATCCGGACAAGGAATATGTCCTTGCGGCGCTGAACTTCCAGTTCAATGGCGGCGATGAGTATACNATGCTCGTCGGAAAGAATCAGAACGACTTCCCGACGGATGCCGAAGTATTTGTCGCTTACCTCAAGCACCTTGGCACTGTGACGAACGAGAACATGGTGTTTACGAAGTAGTGGACGGCCTCCCTCGTGCCGATGTGCATGAGGGCAGTGAAACTGTTGGAGAAGGCAGGCAGCGGATTTGGCTGCCTGCCTTTTTTATTCAGTCACCCGAGGGGGTATCCATAGTCTTCTGTATTCCCTGCCACGCGGGTAGTTGTGCCAAAGTGCGGATGGCGGCGGCATGGGCGGCCTGTCTGTCCAGCCCCTGTGTCCTTATGAGAAAATCGGTGGTCCCCTCCAGCTTTTCCGGATAGGACTGCATGGAGCCGTCAGGCCTTGCGCAGTAGATGCAGTAATCTTTGCTTTCATCGCCCAGCGGATAATCGGCGGGCTTGGTCATGGGCATTCCACAGGCAATGCACAGTTTCATAGCAGGTTTCCTCCTCTCATTTGATTACCTTCTTTCATATATATCGACACCCATTCAGCGGCTTTCTGTCGCTCATTTTTCGGCCCTTCCTCCTTTTAACAGTTTCAGATAGCTGTCAACAAGAATATCCTGATAGCGGCCGATGACATTCCCTTCCGGCGCAAATAGATCTCCGTTTTGGAGATAATAGTGCACCAGCCCCATCCACATGTTGAACAGCATATGCAGGAGGATGCCTGATCTGTCGTTGTGTCCGAATTCTCTCTCATAGACAAGGCTGAAATGAAATGAAACAGCGGATTGGATCGATATCCAGCTGTCTCTCGCACCGGGCGGCAACAGCCTGTTTTCAATGACCAGCCGCGTATAAAATGGCTCGAACTCCATGATCCCGCCGAGGTGCGCATGCAGCAGGTCCGACAGAGAGCCGCTGGACTGCGCAAGGACATGGGTGCGCATGGCAATTTTTTGCCCGTAAAGGGCGACCACTTCCTCGATCATCGCTTCCAGTGACCTAAAGTGGACAAATATCGTTCCGTGAGAGACCCCGGCGGCCTGAGCGATGTCCGACACTCGGGTGTTCATGATGCCTTTTTTCGAGAACACCTCATATGCGGTTTTCAGAAGGAGCTCCTTTGTCTGCTCCTTTTGGAGCTCACGGACAGTTTTTTTCATATAATGACTTCAAGTTCACTGACTTTATAGTCATTATAAATGCACTGTAGTTTCTTGTCAAGCGGTTTTCGTGGCCTGGAACCCCGCAGGCCAAAGGCCGAAGGGCCCGACCTGATGGGCGCGCGACTGTGGATCTTATGCCCTATTTCGGGCCTCTGATATTCTTCGTATATTCCTCTATTGCTTCCCGAGTGGTCATCCAGTTTCTCTGAAACTTTACTGCCGGCAATTTGCCTTGCCGTGCCAGTAATGATAGATACTCAAGGGAATAATCACAGTATTGTGTTGCTTCTTTCAGACTGATATATCCTTGATGTGTTTTTTTGTTTGTTGCCGGTTCTATACTGTTCAGATAAATAATAAGCGAGCGTTCTATGGCTCTGCCGATAAAATTTACAAACTCCTGGGGCTTATCCAAATCCGCCTGTTTTAAGACCCTATAGTATTTTTTTCTGTCGATATTCAAAATCACCGCAGGAGGATAGCCGTTTTTCATAAGCACCAGATTCATCAAGAGTCGGGATGTCCTTCCATTCCCGTCGATAAAAGGATGAATACATACGAATTTATAGTGCACATATGCGGCAAGTTCAGGAATTGGCATGATATGTTTATTTTCATAATACCATGCTAAGAATTCCTGTATTAATCCCGGAATTTTTACAGGGGCAGGTGGAATATGTACGGCACCCAAGATCCTTACATTGGTGATGCGATATGCGCCAGCGCCGGCATCGTCGATGTTCTTTAAAATAAGTCTATGAAGATCCTTTATAAATTTCTCGTCGAGGTCCTTTTTCCTTGCAACAAATTGCTCTACTAATTCTATGCCAGCTTTATGGTTTATTGCCTCGAAATGTTCTTTAAGAGATTTGTTTCCTATGGTGAGCCCACGATTTAAAACTAATTCGGTCTCTTGAAGAGACAGGGTATTTCCTTCGATAGCGTTGCTGTTGTATGTCCATTCTACGATGAATTGTTCGCGTAATTTTTCTACAATACTTGAGGGGAGAGGTCGATATCGATCGAGTTCTCTTTTTTTGCCCTCGATGCTATCGAGAAGCTTAGCGTTCATAGAAGGTAGCATATCGGATTGCATGAATAATATTCTAACCGATAATCGCTGAACCTACAATATCATCTCTCTATTTTGCGCCGAAGAGGGCCGCCTAACGTGCGTGGCTTATGCCGGAGCAAAACGCTAGGCACAAAACTTTTTAAAGCTCTTTTTTCAATAGCGTCATCCAATCTCTTCTTGCATATACTATTCTGATTATTGTGACACTCTTATCTTCTTTATCCGCACTATATAACACTAGATAATTCTTTACCAATAAATACCGAATACCTTTTTTACCGAGATACTCATCTCGAACAACGGAATACATGAACGGGGTGTCTGCAAGAACGTGTATTTGTTGTTCCAGTTCATTGAGGAGAGCTTTTGCAGCCGAAGGCGATTGAAGGACATCAGAAATATAGTGTAATGTGGCCAGGAGGTCCTCTTCTGCAGGTGTCGTGAAAGAGATAGTGTACATATTATAGATACATTTTTTGACGAATCTCTGCGATCACTTCTCCAGCAGGACGTACTTTTCCTGAGTCTTTAGCTTTCATGCCCTCATCTAGAAGCCTATAGAGTTCCAATTTCCCTGCGAGTAATTCATAGGTTTCAATGCTCATCACGGCAAGATCGCCCTGGCCATTTTTTGTAATGAATACCGGCTCAGTATATTTATGGCAGAACTCGGATATCTCGTTATAATTATTACGAAGGTCGGCGCTTGGACGAATTGTAGGCATGGTTAACTCCTATATCAATATTATATCGTTTTATTGATATGAAATCAAGTAATTATTGAATTCTTCAAAGTAGTAGTTATTTTTAAGCAATATAATTAGTTAGAGAATAAAACCAACCGGGGCTGTCCAGGATGTACCCCGCTCGAAAACGGAGCCCGCCGAATGCGCGTGTCGGATGCCTTTTATATTGTATTTATATTGAAAAGTTTTATGCCTATGCTTTTCTTCATTATTTCGAAGTGTCTGTCAAAACTAAACAGCGGTATATCATTTTGTAGTGCATTCTGTGCTATTATTAAATCTGGTACTCCTACACGGTTTAAACCATTTTTAAAATTTATTGTCTGCATCTCTATAATGCTTTCCCAATCAATATGTAACCTTGTCCTTTCTATTGATTGTAATAATCTCACCAAGGCCAACTCTTTCTTGTGATTCAGTGAAGGAATGAGTTCAGCCAGAATCAAATCATTGATACAGATCTGATTTGTATCTAATAATGAAAACAGCTGTCTGCCTTCTTCTGCTCCTTTAAAAAAGGCGATCCACACAGAAGAGTCGACTAATACTTTATTCATCGTTTCCTCATTGTATCGAGATCAATGTCGAGATCGACCTTTCCAAAATACTGCCGTATGCTTTTGATTTTTTCTTTCTGTATAAGATTTCGAAGGGCAGTCTTGATCAACTCGGTCTTTGTCTTACTGCGGGTTATCGTCATAGCCTCATTCACTAATTCATCAGGCAGCTCTAACGTTGTGCGCATTGTATACCTCAATATGCATATATAATACTACATTTAATATGCATTGTAAAGCCAATTTTATATGCATGACGGCAGCCGAACCAAGCCGACACGATTGTTCACGGTTTAAACCGTTCTCATTTCATGCCCAATACCAACTTTATTCCTTCTTCTGCTTCTTCGAGTGTCTGTTTTCCAATCTTTCCTATGAACTCAATGAGCCTTCTCTTATCAATGGCTGAGAGTTGTGATACCACCAGGACCGAGTCTTTTGTTAACCCTGTTTCTTCCTGCCCTGCAAATACATTCCCCGGTGCTTCTGCCAAGGCTAAATTGGTTGTGAGGGGTATGATAATAACGGTATTAATTTTACTCTTGTTAAATGCATCATCCTGTACAACCAATATAGGGCGACGAAATCCTGGCTCGCTTCCAAAAGGGAGGCCGAGATCTGCCCACCACAGTTCACCACGCGTCATTTTGGGTGAGTTCCCTTATACTCTCTATACTTGCATTTTCGGTATTCGTCAGATCAGAACCGAGGGTTGTTTGTGAATAGACTTTGTTCAGGCTCTCTGTGACATGTTCTTTTCTGTGGCGGGTGATGAATTCCTGAAGAGCTCTCGCAAAGAGCTGGCTCCGGGGGATGCCCAGGGATTTTGCAGTTTTTTCTGCGTCTTTATAGAGACGATCTGGAAGAGAGATTGCTGTTTTCATAATATTAGTATAACTATAGTATAACTAATTGTCAAGAATATCTACTGTTCAGCCTACGATTTGAGCAGAGGAGCCGTGCGTTTCCCGGCATCACCTGATTTTGGCTACGAGCAGATTCAGGAGCGAGATATACACAAGCGAGGCCAGGAAGGCCAGAAGGGAGCCGAGCCACGGTCCCATGCTGGTGAAGGTCGCGCCTGCGGTGATCGCGTATACGATGATATTGCTCGATGAGAGGATGAGTATCTTGCCGGTGGCCCGCGCGAAGTCGGCCCCCTGGCTCAGGGTGAAGATGACGAGTGTGCTCGAGAGCACCGCGGGGAATGTCGAGAGGATGCCGGTCATGTAGGGCGGCGCGAACTGTGCAACCGTGACAGCCCCGGCCACCACTGTTCCGGCAAACAGGGCTCTCACCGCGATCTGCTTCCATGAAGGTGACGACGGTCTTTTCTCCGTCATTCGGATATGCAGACCCCACTCTGCGATGGAGAAACACAGCACAAACACCACCAGATAGAGCGAAATCGCGCCTGCCGTGCTCAGTGGCGGGATTGCCCGGATGAAGATGAGGGCCGCTGCCGCCCACACACCAAGAGAGGCCAGCAGCGCTTTCCCGAGCCCTCTTTTCACCACAAGCATGAACACGAGCACGAACAGCGTGTCGATGGCCATGCCGACCGGGACGCCGCGGGTCGTTTCGGCCGCATACCCCGGGCCGCTCGTCAGCGCCATAAAGATGAGCGAGAGCACAATATTCGAGGGAAGATTTGCGATGAGCCCGGCCTTTTTGCTGCCCAGCCGCTCTCCCAGAAGCGTGGCGCCTGAAATCCAGGCTCCCGCCAGAATGAACGACAGCAGAATTTTCACAGTTGAAGCGGAAATGGCGAAACCTCTTATCTTCCGTAACGCTCGCGCAGCGCGGATTCAACGTCTTCGCGCGTGCCGGAAAATGGCCCCAGAGCTTCCATTTTAAGGCTTGTCAGGGCCGCTGACCAGAAGGTCGCCTTTTCCGGATCCATGCTGATGCGCGCGGCGAGATACGAGGCCAGGCAGGTATCTCCCCTTCCGCTCCTCCCCACCAGGCTTCTGGGCCTGAAGGGCGCCTCGACGAATGAACCTTCGGCATAGACGACGACGCCGTCCCCGTGGGTGAGCACGAATTCGGGGACGCCGTAGCGCGCGAGAATCCTGGCGGCTTCATGCAGATCGCGCGTTCCGGTGAGGATTTCCGCCTCCACGACATCGGCCTTGAATACATCGACGTGCCGGAGCACCTCGGCCTTTTCCGGCCACTCGGTGTCGTAGGCGAGCTGTCCGTCGCGCACGACGCGCACGAAGCCCTGGGCATCCAGTCCGACCCGCGCGCCCTTCGCCTTGATCGCCTTGAGCACTGTAAGGCTCACTTCTCCGCGGATCGAAGCGCCGATGGACCAGACGGGCGCGGAGATCGATTCGACATCGGCGGGTTCAAAGGGTTCCGCCACCGAGGTGACCGAGAGAATGCGCTCGTCGGGGTTGGCCGAGGGATAGAGCAGCTGAAGGCAGGTCGATTTCTGTGTGGAGATCGCCTTGACCAGCACTCCGCGCTCCAGCAACAGACGAAAACTCGAAAAATCCTCAGGGGCGAGTCTCGTCAGCGCGGCGACTCTGAGGCCCATCGAGGCCGCTGCTGCGGAGCCGTAAAAGTAGGCGCCGCCATTGACGACGCGCGAACCGTCTTTTGTGACAATCGTGTCCTTGGTGTACTGGCCCAGAAAGGCGATATCATACTGCGGTGCATCGCTCATGCTTTTTCCTGTTCAGCGGCCGGCAAAAGCCTGGCCGACTCAAAATCGACGATGATGCCTACTTCCGCCCCTCTTCGAACACGGATGAGGCCTCGGGGTTGTAACTCTCGATCAGAAGCGGCGCGTTCTCTGTGGAGACCTCGTACCGCGCAATATTACCGAAATACGTGAATCTGTCAATGCGCCCTCTCAGCGCGGCGCGTCCCTGATCTGCGGCGGGAGGCATGAGTCTGAGCGCCTCGGGGCGCACGACGAGGAGTGCCGGTCCAGTCCCGGGGCCGGCTTTCCCTGCCCTCGGCACGGTAAATTGTGTGCCTTCGATGTCGATGCGGGCCGATTCGCCGTCGAGGCCCAGCACATTCACCCTGATGAAATTGGCCTTGCCCATGAAGTCGGCGACAAATTTCGACTGGGGGAACGCGTAGATTTCGCGCGGCGTCCCGACCTGCTGAATCCGACCCTCTTTCATGATCACCACACGGTCGGAGATGGCCATCGCCTCGCTCTGGTCGTGAGTGACATAGAGACTCGTAATGCCAAGCCGTTTCTGCAGTTTGCGCAGCTCGTCGCGCATGTATTCCCGCAGCTTGGCGTCAAGGTTCGAGAGCGGCTCATCGAACAGAAGGACACTCGGTTCAATCACAATCGCGCGCGCCAGGGCGATCCTCTGCTGCTGCCCGCCCGACACCTGACTCGGGTACCGCTTCGCCATCGGCGTCAGCTGCATGAGATCGAGCGCGCGCTGCGTGCGCTCCCTGATCTCGGCGGCCGGCAGCTTCTGCACCCGGAGTCCGTACGCCACATTCTCGTAGATCGTCAGGTGCGGGAAGAGCGCGTAGCTCTGGAACACCATCGAGAGTCCACGCTTGTTCGGCGGGATCATGGCGACATCCCGTCCGCCGATCAAAATCGAACCCGATGTGGGGTATTCGAACCCCGCGATCATGCGGAGCGTCGTCGTCTTGCCGCAGCCCGAGGGCCCGAGAATCGTCACCAGCTCGCCGGCCTGGATTTCCAGGTTGACGTCGCTGACGGCGGTCACTTCTCCCGAACCGTCGAGACTCCGGAATTTTTTCGTCAGATGAAGTAAAGAGACGTTTGAACTTCTTGCACTGAAATCACGCTCGCTCACTGCTGCCTCCACTCGCTATCGTACCACTGTTGCCCAGGAGCCCGACCAATAGATTGAGAACGCCGATCGCGACGACGATGATCGCGATCATCACCACGATATAGGCCGCGGCATCCGAATACTTGCTCGCCTCGAAGAGCGAAAAAATGCTGATCGTCGCCAGATTCCAGCGCGGCGAAATGAGGAAAATCACCGCGCTCACCGCGGTCATCGCCCGCACAAACGAATACACAAGCCCCGAAAAGAAGGCCTGCTTGAGCATCGGCAGGCTTATGCGCCGGAATGTGACCGCGCCCGTCGCACCGAGAATCGTCGAGGCCTCTTCGATCGACCTGTCGATCTGAATGAGCGTCGACGTCCCCGACTCGATGCCCACAGGCATATTCCGAAACGTGAATGCCATGATCAGAAGGAATGCCGAGCCTGTCCACATGAAAGGCTTGCCGTTGAATGCGAGGATGTATCCGATGCCGACCACCGTTCCCGGTACCGCGAAGGTCAGCATGGAGACGAACTCCATCGCCCTCTTGCCGGGGAATTCCTTGCGCACCACCAGAAAGGCGATGATCATCCCGAGAAGCCCTGCGATCGGCGTCGAGGCCAGGGCCAGGATGACCGAATTGCGCAGAGGCGTCCACCCCAGCGTCATCACATATTTGAAGTGGGCCCAGGTGAAGCTGAAGTTGATGCCCCATATCTTCACAAAGGCGCCGACGAGCACCGTTCCGTAGAAGAGAATGATCGTGAGCGCCACCAGCATGCAGAACGCGAAGAGCGGCCACACCAGCTTCGGGTCCCGGCTCTGCTGGCGCGACGTGGTGGGCTTTCCCGTCACCGTGACGAAGGACTTGCCCGAGAGCCAGTATTTCTGCAGCACGAAGGCGAGGAGAGTCGGCGCGAGCAGCATGAGCGCCATCAGCGAGCCGCCCCGCATATCGTACATGCCCGTGATCGTCCTGTATGCCTCGACCGCAAGGGTCGAGAAATTGCCCGAGATGACGGCCGGATTGCTGAAATCCTCCATGGACTGGATGAACACGAGGAGAAGCGAGCTCAGGATGCCCGGCACCGAGAGCGGCAGAGTGACGGTGCGGAAAATCCGCGCCCTCGACGCCCCCAGATTGAGCGCGGCGTCCTCCACCGCGGGGTTGAGCTTCGCGAGCGTTCCCGTCAGCGTGAGGTACGCGATCGGAAAGAATGAGATGGTCTGCACGACGACAAGGCTGTGCATGCCGTAGACATTTGAGTCTTCGAAGCCGAACAGCTTGTTGGTGATGAGCCCGTTGCGCCCGAAGAGGAAAATCATCGACAGAGAGAGGATGAACGGCGGTGAAATGATGGGAATCGTCGCGATTGTCTTGAAAAAGCCCTTGAGCGGCATGTCGACCCGCGTCAGCGCGTAGGCGAACACATAGCCGATGATTGTCGCGAGGATACCCGTCGTCAGTCCCAGAAGCATGGAGTTCTTCAGAGGCTGAAGGTAGGCGTTCGACCGGAGGATGTCCCAGGCCGCCTGAAAACTCAGCTTCCCCTCGTTTGTCGTTATGCTGTAAGCAAATATTTTATACAATGGCAAGATGATGAAGAGAATGAGCCCCGTGAATACCAGCAGGACCAGGAAGAGCAGCACGGGGTCGCGCACAAGGTGTGCCACTGAAAGGCGAGTATTTTCTCTCATGAATGTGCCAGGTTCCTTTGCAATTTTGGTTTGGACATAGGCGCGTCTCAGGCGCACCTATGCTGTCAGCATATTTTACATGCCGGCGCGCCCGCATGCCATAGGCGCGGGCACCATGCCCGCACCCGTGGCTGCTTTTCTTTTTCACGTGAGCGCGCAACGATCAGATTGCGCCTTTGCTGCGTCACTTCAAATTGTTTGCTGCAGCGACCACTTTATTGAATTGCTCGAGGAGGCGGTTTCTGTTCTCCCCCGCCCACACTGCGTCATAGTTGATGACCTTGAGGCTGGCCACGGAGATTGCGCCCTTGGGAGGAGTTGCCTGTGTATTCACGGGAATTCTGAAGGATTTCGAGGTTTCGAACAGGTTCTGGCCGCGCTTCGAGAGCATCCAGTCGATGAAACGTTTGCCGTTGGCCACTTCTCTGGCGGGGCCGTTCTTGATGAGAGCCATGCATCCGATCTCATAGCCGGTGCCATCCTTGGGGAAGGACATGGCGACGGNGTACCCCTCGAATGCGGGCTTCAGGCCATCGTGCGAGAATGTGATACCGATTGCCGCTTCGCCGAGGCCCACATCCATCGGCGGCGTGGTGCCCGATTTCGTGTACTGGCGGATGTTCTGGTTGAGTGCGCTGAAATACTTCATTGCGGCTTCTTCTCCCTTTAGCTGTACGACGGTGGCGAGAATGGTGTAGGAAGTCCCCGAAGTGCTCGGGTGCGCCATCGAGATCTGGCTCTTGAATTCCGGTTTCAGGAGATCATCCCAGGAAGTGGGGTAGGCCAGGCCCCTTTTCTTGAACCAGTCGGTGTTGCACGCGAAGCCGATTGCGCCGACATAGAAGGGATTCGCATAGCCCGTCGCATCCCAGTAGGCTTTGGGGATGTTGGCGAGCTCGGACGACTGATAGGCCTCGAGGAGTCCATCCTTGGCCGCGGGGACGAAGTTGTCGTAGGAGCCGCCGAACCAGACGGTCGCCTGGGGATTGGTCTTCTCTGCCCTCACGCGGGCGAGCAGTTCGCCTGCGGACAGACGCACATACTGAATCTTGATGCCCGTATCTTTTTCGAACTCACTGAAATAGGTGGGAAGCTCGGCATCGGGCAGTGCGGTGTACACTGTCAGCGTCTTGTACTCTGCCGTTCCCTGTGCGGCTGCCGAGATCAGCGGCAGCATGCAGAACAGCACCATCATCGATAAAACAATCTTTCGCATAGATTGCCTCCTTTCGTATACCTCGTCTATTATAGAATAAGTTTGGCAGAATGCAACTGAAATCGTTTGCAGGATGCTAAAAACGTTTTCATACTATCGCTACACACATGTGAAGGGGATTCGGATGGAGTACGACATAATCATGCTGGGTCATATCTCGAAGGACATCATCATCGACGAAAAGGGGCAGGAGACAAGGCTGTTCGGGGGAGCTCTTCTGTATTCCTCGATTTCTGCGGCGCGGGCGGGGGCCTCCGTGCTCGCCATCACGAAAGCTGCGCCCCGGGACTTCTGTGCCCTGGATGCGGCGAAGCTGCAGAAGGGCATTGAGCTCGTCACGATCGAAAGCCCGTCGACGACCTCGATACGGAACCTGTTTCTTTCGAGCGACCACGAGCGGCGGGAGACGACACTTCTGTCCCGGGCCGAGCCGTTTTCGGCTGCGGATATCCCCGAAGCTGCCGATGCGAAGATCATCGACCTGGCGGGCCTGTTCGTCGGCGAGCTGCCGGATTCCCTCATCGGAGAGCTCGCCGGGCGCGCGGCCATTGCCGTCGATGCGCAGGGCCTTCTGCGCGAGGCCCAGCCCGACGGCAGAATGCTGTTTCGGGACTGGAAAGACAAATATCGCTATATGCCCTTCGTGCGCTACTTCAAGGCGGATGCGGCGGAGGCCGAGATCCTGACNGGGTTCACCGACAGAGAGAAGGCCGCGCGGACCATCGCGTCCTGGGGCAAAGATGCCGCCGGCCATGAGCCCGAGGTCATGATCACGCACAACACCGAGGCGATAGTGCTCGTGAACGGGAGGATATATCGGGCACCCTTTACTCCTTCCAATCTCTCGGGACGCACCGGGCGCGGCGACACAACCTTCGCCGCCTATCTCGCGTGGCGCCTCGCGCATGATCCGGAGGAATCGGTGCGGTTCGCGGCGGCGCTCTGCTCGATCAAGATGGAGAAGCCCGGCCCATTCTCCGGAACGCTCGGGGAAGTGTTCGCGCGCATGGAGCGCGATGCATCGCGATGAGATCGGCTCGATAGCGGGCACACCAGCGTCGCGGGGCTGCCACTTGTGCAGTCTGTAGACTCACTCCGTGCGGCCGGCGGGCGACTTTCTCCACAGCTCGAGCATCTTGAGCGCGCGGTCGGCCGTGCGGAAGACCACGACGCCCCGTTTTTCAAGCTCCTGGCACAGAGGGTCGTAGAGAGGCCCCGTGTCGACGACCGCGACAAAAGGCTTGTCGGTTTTGCGGAGCAGCTCGCCGTAGCGCACCGAGAGCGAATCTGCCCGGGTGATGTCTTCGCTGTGGACGGACGGATTCGCCGGGAGCGAATTCATCATCCCCGTGAGCGGCACGATGCCCACAATGCCCAGGTCGGAGCCGGNGTCGAACATGGCCGCGCGGAAGGCGCCGTCGTAGGCGTCGTCGCCGGCCATCGGCGTCAGGTCGACGGGATTGTGGATGTCGACGATATCCGCGATGCGCGCGTTTCTGAAGATTTCGCCGAGGGCGGACTTCGTGGCTTCGCCGAATGAAGAGAGCGTCATACNCCCGAGATTGTCCGCAATCGCCACACACTCAAAGCCGGCATTCGAGACGGCCGCCAGCCGGTTGCCCCTGGCCTTCCGCCCGTCGAGCAGGGTAAAGAGCGTGACCGCGTCGTCAAACTCATCGAGGCTGTCGCAGACGACCGCTCCAGCCTGGGAGAGGAGCTGCTTTGTCGCCGGATAATCGCCTGCGATGCTCGCCGTGTGGCTCGCCGCCGCTCCTGCTCCCGCCTGCGTCCTGCCCGCGCGGTAGACGATGACGCTCCTGCCCGACTCGGAGATGCGCCTGCATGCCCGGAGCGTTTTTTCGCCGTCGAGAGGCTTGAAGCCCTCGACGTAGACCGCGAAGACATGCAGCTCGGCGTCCTGCGCCAGGTACTCGAGGTAGTCGCCCACCGTGAGGTCCATCTGGTTGCCGAGCGTGAGGGCGTACTTCGGATTGATGTTCTGGTGCTTCGAGAGGCGCGTGACGGCGAAGGCGCCCGACTGGGAGATCAGCGCGAGCGGCTCGACCTTGCCCTTGGGCATGGGAAGCTTGTATTCGGGAATGAAGAGGGTGTTGTACTTGCCGGGCACGGAGCGGATTCCGAGACAGTTGCCTCCGTTGATGAGGGGGCCCTTCCNCCGGGCGCGGGCCTCGGCGAGAGCCCTGCGCATCTCGGCGACGATTGCGCCAGACCCCGCCTTTTCCTCCAGTCCGCCGGGGATGACGATGATGGTCCAGGCCTTGTCGTGCCGCGCGACGTCCGCGAGCGTGGACGGCGTGGCCGCTGCAGGAATGACCAGCACAAAGAGGTCCACTTTTTCGGGCAGCGAAGCGACATCGGGCACGCAGCGGCAGCCGTCGATCGAATCCGTTCCCGCTTTCACCACATAGAGGCGCGAAGTATCGAAGCCGTTCTGGATGAGGTTCCGGAGAATGATGCGGCCGTTGTTGATGTTCTTCTCCGAGACCCCGATGACGGCGGCGCTGGCCGGCTTGAGGATGCGGCCTATCTCCTGCACGGGGCGCATGCGCTGCGCCATGTTGACGGGCAGGCCTTCCTCGTCCTGCGCGAGGCCCATCGAGGAAAAATCCTTGAGCGTGACCAGACAGTCCAGCGCGACGAGCTCTCCGGCGCGCGCGAGCACCATCGGATTCACCTCGAACTCGCCGATGCCCGCCGCCGAAAGCGCATCCGCGGCATCGAGGAAGTGTTGGATCGCGTCCTGCAGGATAGCCGGATCGAGCTCCGGCCTTGTGTTTCTCAGACCGGCGCAGAGGAGCCCGTAGACGACATTTTCCCTGAGGAGCGCCTCGAGTGTCTTTGGATCCGAGACGCGTGGAGAGAGGATGAGGTTCGCCGCGCCTGCCCTGAATTTCGACGCGAGATATTCGGTGTAGATGCCGCCGGNGCCGAAACTCACGATCGGGCCGAAATCCGGCGCAAAGCGGTAGCCGAAGATCATCTCGTGCCCGAGCTTCGGCTCGAACGCGACGAATTCGTTCACCGTGAACCCGTCGCGCGGTACGCCATCGAAGCGCGATTCCATGCGGCGCAGTGCGGCGGCAATCGCGCCGCCGCTGTTCTCGACGATTTCGACGCCCTGCACCTCGGTCTTGTGGAGAATCTGCGGACTGATGACCTTGACCACGGCCTTCGCGCCCGGGAAAGGGCCCGAGGACTGGGAGGCCGCCCCGAGAGCGCTGCCGGCGGCGCCCGCCTTTTGGGTCTTTTCGAGGAATTCGTCCGCGGACTGAACGAGCCAGCACTTCGGCGTGCGTATTCCCATCGCCGACAGAAGCGCCATTCCCTCAAGCTCAGTGAGCGCGCTCCTGCCTTCGGATCTTGCCCGCGCCACGATGCGCAGGGCCTCGTCGCGAAGCGCCTTTCCCTCAGCGCTCAATTTTTTCTCATGCAGTTGATTGTCATGCATGCTGAATATGTCTCCCCAGCTCGAATGCCTTGAGATTGGCCTGAACCACCGCTTCTCCCTTTCTGGAGAAGAGCGCTTCAACCTCTTTCTCTATAGCTTTGGGTGGCACGGGAAGCAAGTCCGCCGCGGCGCCGACCAGGACAAGGTTGGCGCTCCGCACATTGCCCGCCTCCTTCGCGATGGTATCGGCGTCGATGAGTCTGGCGCGCGGGATTTTGCGGATTTCTCCGAAAACACTGTCGATGTCGGGATAATTCGGAATGTTGAGAATCGGCACCATCGCGGCCACGACCGTCCCACGCTCCACCGAGAGCCACGAAAGGTAACGGAGCGCCTCCAGAGGCTCGAAGGCGAAGATGATGTCCGTTTTTCCCTTTGGAATCGTCGGGCTGTATATCTCCCTGTCGGAGATGCGGAGGTGGGCGAGGACCTCTCCGCCGCGCTGGGACATTCCATGGACTTCGGACTGCTTCACATGGAGGCCGGCAGCCATGGCCGCCCGCGCGATGACCACCGAAACCGAAAGGCCTCCCTGGCCGCCCACACCGCAGAGAATGATATCGCAGGTCATGATTTCCTCGCTTTTTTGAGCCACTCGATGCACTCGCGCACCATCACGATGACCGAAACGCCGTCGTAGGCGAGCTCTTCGCGGATGGCCGCCGCATCGGCCTCGATCGCACGCCGGTGCGCCTCGAGCACGCGGATATGCTCCTTTTCGACACCGAGCCCTTCGAGCAGCCTGGGGAGCCGGGAAGTCGCGCTGATGGTCGGCTGGGCCCCCGTCATGCCCGTCGTTCCGTTGTCGAGGATGAGGAGGGTCATCGGAGTCCGGTACTTGACCGCGTCGATCAGGTTCGTCATGCCCGAGTGATAGAATGTGGAGTCGCCGATGACGCCTATCGCACGTTTCTGCCCCACGGAGGCGGCGCCGCGGGCCATGCCGACCGAGGCGCCCATGTCGACGCAGGATTCGACCGCGTTCCAGGGAGGAAGCGCGGAGAGGGTATAGCAGCCGATGTCGGATGCCGCAAAGAATTCGACCTCGCCCTCAAGGGCCTTTTTCAGCGCGGTGAAGGAGTCCGCGTGCGGGCAGCCCTGGCAGAACTGCGGCGCCCGCCCCGGCACCTCGATCGCCGCCGCGGCGACGGCTTCGCGGGGGGACAGTCCCAGCGCCGCCCGCACGGAGTCTGCGCTCAGCTCGCCAGCGAGCGGAATTTCGCCCGTCATCTTGCCTGCGACGGGCAGGGGCGCGCCGAAGATCCCCCGGAGGTCCCGCTCGACATACGGATACCCCTCTTCGACCACGAGAACGCGTCCGACGCGCGAGGCCAGCGCCCCGATTTTCTCCGTGCCCATAGGGTAGCGGCCGATGTGCAGGTGCGTGGGCCGCTCGCCGCCATGCGCCTGGGCCCAATCATCCTCATTTTCCATATAGTAGGCCCGCCCGAGCCCGCAGGTTATGACACCGAGCTCATTTGAGCCCAGCTCAAGCCGGCTCGCGGCATCGGCGTCCGCCCTGAATACCGCCTGTTTTGCAAGAAGGCCTGCCCACTGCCTGCGGGCCATCGCCGGCATCAGAACCCACGCGTAGGTATCGCCTGTTTTTCCCATGTCTGAGACGGCCCTGGCCGGTGCGGTCGTCACGAGGTCCCGCGCGTGCGCCAGCCTCGTGGTGATCCGCAGGAGCACCGGCACCTCGTGCGCTTCCGAATAATCGAAGGCCAGTCTCACCATGTCGTACGCTTCCTGCTGATCCGAAGGCTCGAAGCAGGGCATGCGCGCAAACTCGGCCAGCAGCCGCGAATCCTGCTCATTCTGGCTCGAGTGCATGCTCGGATCATCGGCCACGACCACCACGAGCCCTCCATGTATCCGGACGAGCGCCGAATTCACAAAGGGGTCCATCGCCACATTGAGCCCGACATGCTTCATCGACACCATCGCGCGCTTGCCGGCGAAAGAGACGCCGAGCGCCGATTCGTAGGCAGTCTTCTCGTTCGCGCACCACTGGGTCACTCTCACAGTACCGGCGGCGCCCGCCGCTTCTCCGATGTGCTCCTGCAGATACTCCATAATCTCGGTCGAGGGAGTTCCGGGGTACGCAAAAGCTCCCGCCGCTCCCGCATCGAGTGCAGCCTGAGCGACCGCTTCGTCGCCTGACAGAACCATCATGGCATTACTCCTTCAAAAAAACGGCGCGGGGAGAACCCGCGCCGAGAACCTGCAATTTCAGTCAAAGTAGAGCTCATACTCCTGCGGCACAGGTGCGTTGTACACATATGAGGCCTCTTTCTCCTTGCGGGCAATCCACGTTTCGATCAATTCGGCAGAGAATACCGGCGCGAGAAACGCGTTGTCTTTCTTGAGCCCGCCCAGCACATGAAAAAGGCCCATAGGGAATACGTGCTTTGGGGTGGACGTACCTTTTGCAAACCCGAGAGCGACGGGGTCGAGTTCCCTCTTTATTCCGTCGAGCCCGGCGAGCAGCATCGCCGCAAGGAAATAATACACATTCGCTGTGGCATCGCCCGTGCGGAACTCGATGCGCGCCTCCCCCTTGCCGAGATATCCGGGGATCCGCACCGCCGCGGCCCTCGACCCCTGGGCGAATGTCGCGCTGACCGGAGCCTCGTAGCCGGGCACGAGCCTGCGGTATGAATTCGTGGAAGGGTTCGAAAAAGCCAGGAGCGAGCCCGTCAGCGCATGGCTCAGGAGGCCCGCCGTGTATGCGAGCCCCTTCCCCGAGAGCCCGTACAGCGCCTCGCCCGGGAAAATCGAGGCGCCGTCCTTCACAATGAACTGATGCACATGCATGCCGCTTCCCGCCACACCGTACATAGGCTTGGGCATGAACGTGACCTTGAGCCCGAGCTCATCGGCCTCATTGCGCAGAATCCATTTTGCGAGCGAAACCGCGTCGGCGGCCTTTGTCATCGAAACAAAATCGAGCTCGATCTCAAGCTGCGCCGCACCCACCTCGTGATGATGATATTTTACGGGAATCCCGACATCGATCATTGTTTTCACCGCGCGGTTGCGCAAAAGCTGATACCGGTCCTCGGGAGCCATGCGGTGATACCCCTGCGACATGCCGACCCGCGGCGTGTCGCTGTACTCATCTCCAATGCCCTCTGAGCTCTCGACAAAATAATACGAATGGTGCGACGTGGTTGAGTAGCGCACATCCTCAAAAACATAGAATTCGAGCTCCACCAACATCCTGACATCGTCGCCGACGCCCGAATCGCGGAGCGCTTGGTGCGCCGCCCGTATCACCGTCCGCGGATATTGCTCAAAAAACTGACCCTCCGTCGTGCGCACATCGCAGAAAACATGGAGAATATTGAATCCGTCTTTCTGCTCGACAAAGCCCGTATCCATATCGGGCACCGCGACCATATCCGAGGCCTGCACCTTCGCATACCCGACATTCGAGGCATCGAAGCCGATGCCCTTCTTGAGCACCGCCTCGCTCGCATACGAGGAGGGCAGACTGACCGCCCTCATCCGCCCGTCTATATCGATCACGATGAACGAAACATAATCGATGCCGGCAAAATCGCCGTTCCATTCGGATAATTTCATGCCATACCTCTCGAAATGAAGGATACGCCGACAGTGCCCCATCGCCTTGCGCTTAATTATTATAAACCTACTTTTTCCATCCAGCAAGTTATGAAACGCTGGTATCAAAATTTGAAACGAGCTTGTGGCCAACGCGGCCAATGTCGGACGGAGCCTGCGCCGACTTCCACACGGCCCGGCCGCCGCGACGCCGCCCGCTCCGGGATATGGGACTGCCTCTACTGAGCCCGGCGTGCCGCCCCAATTCCAGCTGCCGCCCTTGCGCCTGGCACCCAGTATTCTCGGCACATGCCAACCGCCCCGGGCGGCCGACCTCGCCCATCGCCGCGCCCCAAACCCGGGCCGCCGCGCCAGGCGGCCCGCGCTCTGCCGCTCCTCGCTGCGCGCACCTTCTTCATCCTTGACATCTATCCTTTGCCCGCGCTATAAATACACCCGCACGCGCCCAGATGGTGGAATTGGCAGACACGCTAGATTCAGGTTCTAGTGCGAAAGCATGGGGGTTCAAGTCCCCCTCTGGGCATAAATAAAAGGCCGCCTTTAAATGGGCGGTTTTTTTGTTGCGCCCAACCATGAAATGAAGCATACTGGTGGGCATGGCTTCAATCGCCGCCGAGCGCGCGGGCATCAATCTCTATGCGGAATACAGCCTGCACGCGCAGCTCAAGGAGTATCTCGCGCGCCCCGGAGATCGTCTCGAAGCTGTGATTGAGGGCAGGGTAGTCGACCTGGTGCGGGCCGACGGGGAGCTTGTCGAGGTTCAGACCGGCCACCTTGGCCAGATTAAGGCCAAAGTGCTCGAGTTCGCGGGGAAAGGCTATCGCGTGCGCGTCGTGTATCCCATTCCGGCTGTGCGCGAACTGCGGAGGCTCGATCCGGTGACGAACGAGCTCCTTTCGACCCGCAGAAGCCCGAAGCGCGGTGATGTCTACAGCCTTTTCGACGAGCTGGTGCACGCGCCGGAATTCGTCGCCGTGCACAATGTCGCCGTCGAAGTCCTTATGATCCGCAGCGTCGAGACGAAGACGCGCGACGGCTCGGGGTCGTGGTGGCGCAGGGGCGACAGGACGGTGGACCGGGAGCTGGTGGAAGTTCTTTCATCGCGCGCATTCCAGACTCAGCGTGATTGGCTCGCCCTCATCCCTGAGGATATCGAACCGCCCTGGGGTTCGGCGGCGCTTGGGAAGGCGCTCGGCATTGGTCCCGAGAGAGCGCGCAAGATACTCTATTGCTTTTCGCGNGCCGGGCTGCTCGTCGAATCGGAGAAGCGGGGGCACGGGAAGACGTACCGAAAGGACTGAGTGACCAGACAGCGAGCAACTACCATCATCGGAATGAAAAAGATACTCCCGACGTTCGCTTCCCAAAAGTTGCAGCGGCAGAAGAATATCTATGTCTCGGCGGGCAAGAGGGACCTGCAGCTGTACTTTCCTCCGTGGACCTCATTACTTTCTGCGATATTACTCTGGAGATATAGGCGCGATCAATAATGTCTATTATAATAGGCAAAAGTAAAAAAACATATATTTTATCCATAAAAATGGATAAAATATTGAAAATAAAATTATTGTCCATTATAATAGACAATATGGAGGTCGATCTGAATGGATATTATTTCACGACCACGCTATCTGAACAGAATCCGTCCGTATATTGGAACAAAAATCATCAAGGCTGTCGTCGGGCAGCGACGAGTTGGAAAGAGTTATGTCCTGTTGCAGATTGCTGAGCTTCTGCGCGTGGAGCATCCTGACTGGTTGATTCTTCATATCGATTTGGAACGGCTTGAATGGCGGCATTTGCAGACTGGCGATGATCTTGTGCGTGAGGTCTCAATGGCAGTCTCATCCAAGATCGAGACAGGTGCGTATATAGCGCAGGCCAAGATAGCGCTTCTCCTTGATGAGGTACAAGAGCTTAAAGGATACGAGACCGCGGTGAGAGGGTTCGCGGCGGACGAACATTTTGATGTCTATATATCAGGTTCAAACGCCGATTTGCTCTCTGGTGACATCGCGACGCTTTTCGCGGGAAGAGCGGTTCGGATTGAGGTACATTCGCTCACGTATGACGAATTCCTGGTCTTCAACAAACTTAAGGACAATGACGCTTCGCTAGGACGCTTTCTACGATATGGAGGCCTGCCATTTATAGCCAACCTCCCCAACGATGACTTGGTATTGAGTGAATATCTGGCGGCGGTGCTCGATTCTGTCGTACTCAAGGATGTCGTACAGAGGCATGGCATACGAAGTCCGGCCCTTCTCGAACGAATACTTGAATTCACTGCCGACAATGTGGGCAGCCCGACTTCTGCCCGCAACATATCCAATTATCTCAAAAATATTCGAGTAGATGCCTCTCCGCAGTCAGTGCTCGATTATCTCGGTTACCTCATGAGGGCCTTTGCGTTAATCCGATGTCCCACCATGGACATCACAGGTAAGAAAATACTTGAGGGCGTCTCAAAATACTATTTTGAGGATTTGGGTTTAAGATCGGTGGTAAGGGGCAATAGGGATGCAGATATTGGCAAGATTGTCGAGAATGCGGTCTTCGGGAGACTGGCTGCGGATGGATGGACAGTATCAAGTGGCCGCGTCGGAGATCGTGAGATCGACTTCGTCGTCGAACGCGGAGAAGATTGCCGGTTCATTCAGGCTGCATACCTTATTCCAGACAGCTCTACGCGCGACAGAGAATTTGGAGGCCTTGTATCTTTGCGTGGTGGCTGGCCACGGTATGTTATCTCGATGGACCCGCTCGTCCAGGATTGGCAGGGGGTACATCATCTGAAGTTGAGAGATTTCCTGAGGGACGGCTTTGAGAGTGTACGATAGCTCACTATTGAATAAGACAGGAAAAGCCCAATAAAAAGGCTTCTTTGGGCATGGAGAGTTTAAAGGAACTTAAAGAATGACGGAAAGCGAGAGGAAAACAAGAATTTATGCCCTCTTCGTCGAGGTCCTCATGATCCGCAGCATCGAGACGAAGACGCGCGGGCGCGGCAAGACGTATCAAAAGAATATAAAGGAATAACATGCAGGAAATCGAGACACTCTCGTCGAGGATCGTATACGAAAACAGATGGATGCGCGTGCGAGAAGACCGGATCAAAAGGCAAAATGGCACCCAAGGCATATATGGAGTCATAGAAAAGCCCGACTTTGCCGTGATCGTACCGATAGAAAACGATTCGGTCTACTTGGTTGAGCAGTATAGGTATCCGGTCAGGGGGCGGTATTGGGAATTTCCGCAGGGATCGTGGGAAGGTGCAAAGATTGAGCCGATAGATCTGGCCAAAGCCGAATTGAAGGAAGAGACCGGATTGACGGCCGATGATGTGACGCAGATAGGGCATCTGTTTGAGGCGTATGGACATTCAAATCAAGGTTATTGCGTGTTCATCGCGAGAGGCTTGCACCAGGGGAAGAATGAACTCGACGAGGAAGAAGCGGGTTTGATAGCGAGAAGATTCAGAATAAAAGAGTTCGTGGAAATGATAAGGAACAACCGGATAAAGGATTCGACGACAATAGCCGTGTATGGATTGCTGATGGCAATGAAGGTAAAGGAATTCGCCTGACAAGGCTCCTTCTGCTACACCGCAGCGCCGCCGCACGGCAAACGGCGTTCCGCGCGCCTGGCGGGCTCGAAAAAGCCGATAGTTGCAATAGAAATGCTCAACCGCGCCGGACAGGCCCCGATATATTTGAAGAATTGTTGAAATGCGGCTAGAATGGCCGAATCTGAGGATATACAGCCATGATCACGATACATTGCGCGATATTCGATTTTGGAGGGGTCATCACCAAGCCCCAGGCGGAACAGTATGTCGACAGGATGAGCAGACTCCTGGAGGTCGAAAAAGACGGATTTGCAAGAGAATACAGGAAAAACAGGCCTGATTACGACAGAGGGACGGTGGATGGGCAGGGCTACTGGAGAAGAATAGCCTCCACGTTCGACAGAGAGATTGAGGATGAGACCATAGATGCACTGATAGAATACGACGTAAAGAGCTGGACCGTCATCAATCAGGACATGAAAAGGTATATACGTCAGCTTCAGAGGAACGGAGTGAAGACCGCCGTCCTGTCGAACATAAATTTCGATACCATACGGCATCTCGAAGCGCATCAGAAGTGGATTTCCCGGTTGGACCATAGAATATTCTCGTGCGAACTGAACATGATGAAGCCGGAAAAGGCGATCTATGAAAAGTGCCTGTCCGAAGTGGGCCATGCGCCGGAGGAATGTCTGTTCATTGATGACTTGGATGCGAACGTGCAAGCCGCCGACGCTCTCGGGATACACACCATCCTTTTTGAAGACAGCGGGAGAATGATGGACGAGATCGGATCGAACTACAGGTTCGAGGCATGAATCCATGCGATAGCGCGGTCCTCCGGAAAAGAAGGCAAGAATGAAAAAGACCAATGCCATGAGAATGCTCGATGAGGCGAAGATTTCCTATGAGGTCGCAGAATACGATGTCGATCCCGAGGACCTTTCCGGCCTCCATGTGGCTCAGACCGCCTCTCTGCCTCCCGGGCAGGTATTCAAGACCATCGTGCTCAAGGGAGATAGAAGCGGCTATCTTGTGGTCTGCCTGCCGGTCGGCGATGAGATCGATCTCAAAAAGGTCGCCGCGCTTTCCGGGAACAAGTCGGTCGAGCTGATTCACATCTCCGACCTGGAGAAGATCACCGGGTATGTGCGGGGCGGCTGCTCGCCCATCGGGATGAAGAAGAAGTTTCCGACCTTCGCCTCCGAAAAACTGAAACAGCAGGAAAAAGTCTATGTCTCGGCGGGCAGGAGAGGCTTGCAGCTGTATCTTTCTTCCGCGGATCTCATCTCGTTCTGCGAAATTTTCCTGGGCGATATCGGTCGCGAGTAGTCGATGTGAGGCTTTTCCTGAGAATCGTCCCGGTCGAGGCCGCCGCTGTGATGGCTATCGTTTCGACGGGAAGATTTTGGACTTGATCCACGCGGTCGACTTCACCGCGTCACCTCTGGCGAGGAGGGCGCGGATCTCCTCCATGCTCTTCGCATCGAGCATCGCCTCTATTCCCTGGAGGAATTCTACGCTGTTGCGCAACGCTCCTTGGGCGTCTTCGCGGTATGGATACTGGTCCATCGAATACCATCCATCGTAGCCGAGTTCTTTGAGCCAGAAGAGGAGTTCGATGAACTCCACCAGGTGGACCGAGCCGACGATCATGTCGTCGTCCCAGAAGCGATAGTTGTCGTTGAAGTGCATGTGGAACAGTTTCCTGCCGGCCTGATTCAGAAGGACGGCAGCCTCCGCCATGTTTTCGCCCGCGACGAGGGAATGCCCAGTATCGATAGTGACGCCGACGTTGGGCAGCCCGACTTCCTGGGCAAGGATGAGGGTGTCGGCGGCGCGTGCGAGGAAGGAGTGGGTCCTCGGCTCTTTGGGCTTGTACTCAAGGGAGAACCGGATGTCCGGATAGGCCTTAGCTGCCGCGCGAATCGCGTCGACGATCCATTGTCGCGCTTGGAGGTAGTTGGACTGGAGAGGATAATCGTAGCCATCCTGGCCGGGCCAGATGTTGACGAGTGGGCATCTGAACTTTCGTGCGAGTTCCGCGGCGATCATGGTCTCGTCGAGGGCCTGTGCGCGTATCGCCGGATCCAGCGATACAAAGGCGCCGCGACCCCACCTTTTCTGGGAGAAATGGTCCGGCAGGATAGAGGCACACACAAGTCCGTACTTATTCAGCAATTCGCCTATTTCATCGGCGTTCTGGGGTGTAATATCCCAGGTGCCGACAAGCTCGACTCCCGTAACGCCAAAGATTTCCGAGGCCTGTCTGATCATTGTCTCTTTGGATGGCTGGTCTTTATATCCGGACGATAAAAACCTGTCGCATGTGTTGCCGAGGTTTCCGAGAATAATCGAATACTTCATGCGGTATCTCCTTCTGCCTCCGAAGGGCTGTCGATTCGTTTTACACTGCTTCTCTCTATGAGCCTTCCGCCGATAAGTACTTTCACGGCTGGCATATCGGCCTCTCCCTGTATGCGCGACACGAGCAGCTGAATCGCCATCCGGCCAATCTGGGCTTTGGATACTTGTATTGTTGTCAACGGCGGATCAGAGATGGCTGAAAGTGGAAGATCGTCAAAGCCGCCGATGGAGATATCCTCGGGAACCCTGATTCCCGATTTGGAAAAGGCCCTGAGGCAACCGCTTGCGATGATGTCGTTGCTGCATATGAGGGCTGTAGGCAATCGGGGATGCTGGGCAAGGATGGACTTCATGTCGCTGTAGGCTCCATGGAAGGTCTGGTCTACTGAGAAAATAAAGGATTTATCCGCTTCAAGGCCGAGTTTCTGGAGCCCGGCGAAGAAGCCCATTTCGCGCAGACGTATGTTCCTCGTCTCGATTTTTCCTTTGACAAAACCAATGCTGCGGTGCCCCATGCTGTAGAGATGCGACAGGAGAAGGAACACCGAATCTTCATTGTTCATATCGACGAAATCGAAGTTCAGGAACTCGTGATACGTATCGATAAATACGAGTGGTTTTCTTATGACCTGAAATGATTCTATGTCTTCACGGCTGAGTTCGGTTCCCAGGACGATGAACCCGTCGGTCGCTTTTCCCAGAGCAGTCTCCAGGACTTGTTCCATCGGTGCGAGCTTGAACATGACTATCTCAAGAGAGTAGCCGGCCAACTTCGAGCCCTGACTGAGGCCTTCTATATAATCAGCTATGAATACGTCGTGGTCACGATTTATTGTGTGCCCGTGCCGGGCGATATGAAGCAGGCACAGCGAGCCCGCTTTCGCGCTGCGGGGACCGGTATATCCCAGGTCCTTGGCTGTTTGGAGTATCTTCATTCGCAGCTCGTCGCCCGCTCCGGGTTTGTTGTTCAGCACCAGCGATACCGTAGTGGAAGAAACGCCGACCGCATCGGCTATATCTTTTATTCGAATGCCCATTGTGACTCCAATCTTATGGCATAATCCCCGGCTTGTCAAGAAAAACTAATATTTTAGTAAATATTTATAACTTTATTTGCTTGATATATGTGCGTGTATAAGGCTAGCCTGTATGGTACAAAAAATGAAATATCTATATATTATAAAAAATACATGGCATTTTTGATTGGCCTTTGGGTTTCCCAATTGACCCGAATTGTCCACTGGAATGGCTGCAAACACGCCTTTCTGGTGCTGCTTTCGCTGAATTAATGCAAAAATAAGTACTTTGATATTACTTTAATATCACTAAAATTTTCCTTGACAGCTCAGTCGGCAGTGCTATAATTAAGAACGCTATCCTAAATTCAAGGAGGACAGGATGAAACGAAGGCTTTTCTTGATGATTTCGCTCGTGATGGTTTTCGTGCTGGCGGTTCCCCTATTTGCACAGACATATAATCCGCTGAACTTCAAATCGAAAAAACCGATGAACCAGTGGAAAATCGCATTGGTCCCGAAGGATGCGACGAATGCCTGGTTTGTCCGCATGGAAGTGGGTGTCAAGCAGTTCGCAAAGGACACTGGCATCAATGCTTTCCAGAAAGGGCCGCCCAAGACCGACGCAGCCATGCAGGCCCAGGTCATCGAGGACCTCATTGCGCAAGGAGTCGACGCCATCTGCGTCGTGCCGGTCGATCCTGCGGCCCTCGAGCCAGTGCTCGGCATGGCCCTGTCCAAGGGCATCGTGGTCATCGACCATGAAGGCGCCTCCCAGGAGAACTGCCTCTACGACATCGAGGCCTTCAGCAACCAGGGTCTCGGTCAGACGATCATGGTGGAGCTCGCCAGGATGATGGGAGAAAAGGGCGTGTACACCACGATGGTCGGCAACGTCACCAACGCTTCGCACAACGAGTGGGCCGACGCCGGCGTCGCCTATGCGAAGGCGCATTATCCCAACATGACACTCCTCGCCGCCGAGCCGCGCGTCGAGATCATGGACAACCTCGACACCGCGTACGAGCGTGCCAAGGAACTGTTCAAGAAATACCCCAACCTCAAGGGCATCTTCGGCACCTCCTCGCTCTCTTCGCCGGGCGCCGCACGCGCCATCGAAGAACTCGGCCTCAAGGGCAAGGCGTTCGTGACCTCGGTCGGCCTGCCCAACGAGAACAAGGCCTATCTCAAAAACGGCACTCTCCAGTCTGTCCTCCTCTGGGATCCCAGGGACGCCGGCTATGCCCAGTTGGCGATGGCGGTGAAGATTCTTAAGGGAGAGAAAATCGAAAACGGCTGCAACCTCACTGCTCCGGGCTGGACCTCGATGCAGTTTGCGCCGGGCTCTACGAAAATTCTGCAAGGCAAAGGCTGGATAACGATTACGAAAGATAATGTTGATTCCTTTGGCTTCTGATGTATCATTCGAGTATCTGAATAAATGTGGGGGAGCTCTTTCTGCTCCCCCACGTTCTTACTGGCCGGGGAGGTAGCAATGACAGCCCCAATATTGAAAGTCGAAGGAATCACCAAATCGTTTGGCGGCGTGCAGGCGCTCAGGGGAGTGAGCCTCGAGATCGGTTCGGGCGAAATTCACTGCCTTGCCGGAGAGAATGGTTCCGGAAAATCAACTCTTATCAAGGTGATTTCGGGCGTCTACGAGCCCGATGCGGGAAGGATCGAGATAAACGGACAGCATTTTTCCCACTTGAATCCCAAGGAAGCCATCGGCCTCGGAATTCAGGTCATCTATCAGGATTTCTCCGTGTTTCCCAATCTGACGGTTATGGAAAATCTCGCCCTGAACATGGAGCTCATGGATAACCGCAAGCTGATGAATTATCGCAGGGCGAGGGCCATCGCCTTCAATGCCATTTCCCAGATAGGCTTCGATGTCGACCTGGATGAACGGGTAGAAAATCTCACGGTGGCCGACAGACAGCTCATTGCGATCTGCCGTGCGCTCTTGCAGGAAGCCAAGCTCATCATAATGGACGAGCCAACTTCCGCACTCACAAAAAAGGAAGTCAAGGCCCTGTTCGCGGTGATCAAGAGGCTCCAGGCCCGGGGCCTGTCAATTCTGTTCGTATCGCACAAGCTCGACGAGGTCTTCGAAATTTCAGAGCGCTATACGATCCTGAGGAGCGGCGAGAATGTGGCGAGCGGAAACACGGAGGAACTTGACCGGAAGACTTTTGCGTTCCACATGACCGGGCGGGAATTCGCCGATGAGTACTATAAGCCTGCAGGCGTGAAAGGGAAGCCTGTTTTGTCCGTCAGGGGATTAACGCTCCGCGGCGCCTATTCCGATATCTCTTTCGATCTCGCCCCGGGTGAGATTCTCGGAATAACGGGCCTCCTCGGGTCGGGACGGACAGAATTGGCCGAAACGCTGTTTGGAATTCTGCAGCCCGATTCCGGCGGGATCGAGATCGACGGCAGGGCGGTCAAGATCAGGAGCGTGAAATCTGCGATCCGCAGAGGGATTGGCTATCTTCCCTCGGATCGCCTGACTGAGGGACTCTTCCAGCCGCAGGCGGTGGACCGCAATCTTGTAATCACGACTCTCGACCGATTGAGCAGCCGCCTGGGTTTTCTCCGGCGCAAGGCGATAGCGGAGACTGCCATGCAGTGGATTGACAGGCTTTCAATCGCGGTCAGAAGTCCGACGCTTCCCGTCCGGACACTGTCGGGCGGCAATCAGCAAAAGGTCGTGCTGGCGAGGTGGCTTGCCAACGACCTCTCCATTCTCATACTCAATGGGCCCACGGTGGGGGTGGACATCGGTTCAAAGTATGATATTCACGCACTGATGCGCAAGCTTGCGGCGGACGGCCTGGCGATCATCATCATATCCGACGATCTGCCGGAGGTTCTGGCGTGTGCGAGCCGCATACTCGTCATGCGCGATGGAGTATTTGTCCGGGAACTCGATCCATCTGCGACAACCGAGTCGAAACTCAGCGAATTGTCGACAGGAATCGCTTAGGGAGGTAGAGAAAGTGATTTCCATGGGACGGATGACAAAACGATCCGAGCCATACATTCTGGCGGCGATTGTCGTGCTCAGCCTGCTGATACAGGCGAGATCGGGACAGTTCTTTTCGGGCAACAACCTGGTGGACCTGGCCCGGTCTCTGATTGTGCCGGCGCTGTTTTCCATAGGCTGCATGATGGTCATTGTTTCAGGGGGGATCGATGTCTCTTTCACCGCCATTGCTTCGCTCGCCATGTATGTTACGGACAGGCTTCTACTTGCCTCACAGTATTCGGGGAATGTCATTCTGGCCTATGCGATATCGGCAGGCCTGGGACTGCTGATGGGCGCTCTGAATGGCTTTCTGATAGGTTTTCTGAGGCTGCCGACGTTCGTAGTGACATTGGGCACATCGAGCCTTTTCACCGGCCTCATGTTCGGGGCTTTTTCAGCGAGCGCCTCCGATGTTCCTCCTTCCATAGCAAGACATGGCAAAGAGATACTGTTCACGGCGACGAATCCGAAGCTGGGTCTCACTTCCAATATGCCGTCTCAGATATTGATCCTCATCGCCGTTTTACTCTTTGCATTCTTCTTGCTTCGCTACACAATGCTTGGCCGGGGCATCTATGCAGTCGGCGGGGACGAGACGGCGGCAGAGCGCGCAGGATTCAACGTTCGCGGCATCAAAATGTTTCTTTACTGTTTTGTCGGCGTCCTTGCGGGGATCACTGGTATTGCCCGTATCTCCATGATGTCGTATGCAGATCCTTCGACGATGCTGGGCATGGAGATGACGGTCATCGCCGCAGTCGTCTTGGGAGGGACACGGGTTACCGGCGGTGTAGGAACGCTGGTGGGCACCATCAGCGGCGTTGCTTTAATGACCATCCTTTCGAACAGTTTGATCCTCATAGGAATACCGACATATTGGAGTCGAGTGTTTACTGGTGCCGTCATCATCGTAGGTACTGGCGTTACCGCACATCAGATACGTTCAACGAGGCGGCGCCATACTCAGCCACAAAAGGCCACGGTCTAGGAGACGTCCATGACAGCTGACAAACCTGCAGATTCTGTTCGCAGAGCCCGTGGAGCGCATGACCCGAATCTCCTCCGGCTATTGGTGATGCTTGTTTTTGTTTTTCTGTTGATGACGGTGCTCCGTCCCCACCAGTTTGCAACGATGACCAATTTCAACTCGATGATGAGGCAGTTCCCCGAGTATGGCATAATGGCAATCGGCATAAGCCTGACAATGATCACGGGCGGGATCGACCTCGGCGTGGTGGGCACTGCAAATCTCTCCGCCATCATCGCGGCTAAGTTCCTTATCGGGTCTGTGCCGCAGGGTTCAACGCCTGCTCAGGTCGTGCCGTACCTTATCATTGCGGTTTTGCTCTCTCTTTCGGTTGGGCTGGCCTGCGGAACCATCGCAGGGACCCTCATTTCGCATTTTAACATTCCGGCGATACTCGCCACCCTGGGAACCCAGCAGCTCTTCACGGGGATTGCAATCGGGATCACGAGCGGCCGGCCGCAGAGCCGTCTGCCATTGCTGTATTCGCGAATTGGTAATACAGAGTTCTTCAGGTTTGTGCCCCTTTCCTTTGTGATATTCTCGGCGGTGGCCGTGGGTATCGGACTCATGCTGTCGCGCACACGTTTCGGTACCTGTATGTACATGATNGGGACCAATCCCCGCGCCGCCCGGTATGCGGGGCTCAACAATACCACAATCATCCTTCGCACCTATATGATCTCCGGTCTTTTATCCTCTGTTGCAGGCTTGATTATGATGGCCCGGGCCAACTCTGCAAAGGCGGATTATGGTGCGCCTTATACGCTGCAGTGCGTACTCATTGCGGTTCTTGGCGGCATCGATCCGAATGGAGGATTCGGAAAGATCGCCGGGGTTACCATGGCGATTCTCATTCTGCAGTTTCTTTCATCCGGACTGAACATGTTCAACAATATTTCCAACTTCTATCGCGACGTCATCTGGGGAGGAGTCCTCATTCTTGTGCTTGTATTTAATACGCTGCTTTCCTGGCGAAACGAACGTCGCGCCGTGCGAAAAAGCATGGTCAGGTGACTTTCGCATGAGTATGATATAATCTGTTTTGCAGGAGCGGGAGATATGCTGAAGGGAATACCGGATATCATTTCACCGGAACTTCTCAAAATTCTGGATGAGATGGGCCATGGCGACGATCTCGTCATCGGGGACTCGAACTTTCCGGCCGCAAGCAACGCGAGAAGGCTCGTCAGGGCCGACGGCCACGGCGTGCCCGAACTTCTGGACGCCATTCTGAGCCTCTTTCCCCTCGACACCTTCGTCGAGAAACCCGTATCACTGATGCAGGTGGTGAAGGGAGGCCCGACGGTACCGGAAATACAGGAAAGGATACGGGGAGTCGTGCGCAAACACGATCCGCGCGGNGACCTGGCCGTGACTTCGATCGAGAGGTTCGAGTTCTATGAGAGGGCCAGGCAGGCCTATGCGATTGTGGCGACGACAGAACCCGGCGCCTATGGGTGCATGATAATCAAAAAAGGCGTCATACATTGATAGAGCGCTTGGAGCCGGGCGCCATAGATAGCGCCGTCAAGGACATTTGGTCGTTTGGATAAAAAAAGATTCATTTTTATACATATAAAGAGAGATCAAGATGCAATGGTCTTTGTCCGAAATCGAAGAGCTTTCGCCCATCCTTGACCGGATCAAAACTGAATTGGAACCACTCGATGGGAAAAATATCGTCGTCCTGTGCAGTGCGGCCGGTGAGGTGCCCTTCTGGCTTGCAAAGAGCATGACGCAGGGGCATATTCTCGGTCTAGAGCTCAACCGCGAACTTCTGAAGGCAGCGCAACTCTCTGCCGAAAAGAGACACTTGAGTCATCTCACAGAGTTCAGGGAGACCGAAAAAACACGCCTACTCTTGCAGGATACTACATTCGACGCCCTTGTCAGCGAGTTCATCATTTTCCCCAGTCCTACACCAACTGAGATCGGTCAATCTGAAATGGCGCGAGTGCTCAAGCCGGGTGGCAAAATGATTATTACCGATGTCCTGCTGACTCAACCTGTCTCCCCGGAAGTACGCCAGGAGCTCAGTCACCTCGGTTTAGACTATCTTTGCGAGGCAACGGCAGAAGATTTTCGCAGCTGGATGCAGGAAGCTGGTTTGGTTGATATCGATGTCAAGGATATGACCCCCATAGTTAAACGCGTTTGGGAACAGCGGAGAACGCAGGCCCCTGTGCTTGGCCATCGTATGGGCTATTCATTCTTATTCGATGATTCGCCTGCAAAATTGGGCGATGGTCTGTATTATATGTATGTTCAGGGGACAAAACCGATGCCACAATGAGGGCACTATTGAGGAAAGGGCTCAAAGAGCTCTGTTTATAATACTCTTAGTTGTACTATTTATATATTGTAACTTAGAACTTATAAGAGTATTATAGAAGCAAGGAGTCTGAGTATGGCTGGACAAATTACGGCAAACGACCTCAAAACAAAAGGCATTGGAGCTATTGAACAAGTTGTCACTGATGGGCGCGAAGTCATCATCACTGTCCGTGGCAAACAAAAGTATGTCGTGCTTCCTATTGAAGAGTACAATCAATTGCGGGAATTTGAATTGGATGCGGCCATTCAAGAGGCAAAACGGGACATTGCAGAGGGCAGGTATCATACAGGATCCATTGAAGAGCACATAGCCCGAGTGCACCATGTATAAGCTGCTGTTTACCGACTCATATGAAGCACGAGTGGGAAGATTTCTCAAAAAACATCCCGAGATAGAAAAACAATACGTCAAGACCTTGCAGCTTCTTGAATTGAATCCTTTTCATCCTTCCCTGCGTCTGCATCATTTCAAGACGAGGAATTTTGAAGGATATTCGGTTTCAATCAATCTGACCTATCGTATTTCCTTGGAGTTTCTTGTTTCAGAGCAAGAAATTCTCTTAGTGAATATTGGAGATCATCAGGACATATTATAGTGCACACGTTCGGCCGCCTCGGCGGGGCTCCTATTTCTCGAAGTTCAGCATCCATTTTACGCCGAATCTGTCGGCGAAGTCGGCATAGAGGGCTCCCAGAATTCCTTCCTGACGGGAGTTGTGACGGCGCCGCCGGCCGGAAGCGGGAGGATATCCTGTGATGATCGGGCTAGACTTGGTTGCCGGAAATTACACTGTCTACAATCTGCCAAAAGCAGTCGTCGTTCAGACAGACACCCTTCTCCACAGATTCGGCTTTTTTATAGAGTGCTTCCCGGATGGCACTATAGTATATGGGGTCGATGGGCCTGTGGTATCGCTCAGCCATCAGCTGTATTGTCGCAGGTCCGGTCAGTTTGCCGAACATAATGCGCGAGTGTCCGCCTATGTCTTCAGGATGAATTCCCTTGAATGCGAGAGGGGCTTTTTGCTGGCTCATGATGTGAAAGTCGTCCTGATCCGCGAATACATGATCGCCCACCAGTGGCTGATTGACCGGAATCGGCCGGCCCGTAATGCGCGATACAAAATGCGATAGATCGGTCATCGCTTTCATGTCGATATGGGTATCCACACCGTACAAGGCTCTGAGGCCTACCACAAACTCGGCCAGCGCAGTGTTCCCGGCCCGGTCCCCAATGCCGTTGACCGCGACATCTGNCAGCCTGGCGCCGGCTTCCAGCGAGGCGAAGGTGTTCGCCAGTGCCACACCAAAATCGTTATGGCAGTGCACTCCCGCGATACTGCCATAGGGCGCGGCCATATGCACCGCTCTGGACACCAGATATCCNNGCATTGCTTCCGGACTTGCGGCGCCGATTGTGTCGGGAAGATGAATCCGGTCTGCACCGGCATCCAGTGCAGTTTTTATCAGTATCGAAAGAACAGCCTCATCCGCGCGGGTGGCGTCTATAAACGCGACCTCAATGGGTACTTCAGTCTGCGTTTTTACGTAGGCAATCAGCTCATGGATGCGCTCTGCCGTTTTTTTCGGCGTGTCTTCNNATCCCAGTCGGGATTTACATAGGGTGTAGCGTAAAAAACTCGTATGGAATACGCCGGTACCGCACTCCAGTGAATAATCCGCGTTCTCCTTCCAGGAATCCTCAAAGCCGAGCGAATTTATGACGATTTTTGCCCTGACGTGCATTGCAGCCATTTCCCTGGCGATGTTTTTGGACAATGTGGTTTTTCCCGGATAAAATTGGATTTGATCAATCCCAACCGCGTCCAGGCGACGGACCAGTTCCTTTTTCTCCTCCAGTGTAAACACTACGCCTGGGCACTGCTCTCCCTCTCGCATTGTCGTGTCGCACAATATCAAGCTGGCAGGATTATTGAGATGCCCATTGTAGGGGCTCATGCAGGTTTCCATCACGATATTACTCCTGGTCAGGTTGTACTGGGGAGCCACAGGACGAGCTGCGGAAACACATACAGCAAAATCAGGCAAATTATGTATGCCAGAACGAAGGGGAATATTTGCTTGATTGTTTCGGATGTCTTGATTCCACAGGAGGCGGAGGCCACGAAGACTGCCGTTCCAACAGGAGGCATAATCCCTCCTATGGCATTATTGACGACCATCAATATACAGAAGAGCATGGGATCAATGCCGACTTTTTCAGCGATAGGCAGCATTATAGGCAAAAGCATGATGATGAGCGGTGTTTCGTCGATAAACATTGCCAGCACGAAGAAGATGAACATCATCAGGAACATGATGACTGCTGGATTGTCGGAAATGGCAAAGATCCAATTTGTCATGGTTATGTGGACGTTGTTGATAGTCAGCAGCCAGCTGAAAATCGACGCGGATGCAACTATGATCAGGACAGAGCCCGTTTTCCGGCCAGCCTCATGCAATATCTTAACAAGATCCTTCAGTTTTATTTCCTTGTAGACAAAAAAGCCGATGATAAAGGTGTAGACCGCGGCGACCACAGAGGCTTCAGTTGCCGTGAAGACTCCGCCAAGGATCCCACCCATGATTATTAGGGGAGCCAGCAGTGTTAAGAAAGCTTCCTTGAAGGTCCTCCAGACGTTTTTCAGTGTAAACGGGGTTTTATCGTGTACTCCCATACCCTGCCGTATGCACACAATGCGGGCGGTAATCATTAGGGCGATTGATACAACTATGCCGGGGATTATCCCCGCGACAAAAAGCTTTGCCACAGAGATGCCCGTTATTCCTCCCATGATGATCATGGGAATACTGGGAGGAATGATGAGACCCAGGCAGCCAGAGGCTGCCTGCAAGGCTGCGGAGAAACCTTTTTTATACCCCTTTTCCGACATGGCTGGGATCATAATGGAGCTGAGCGCAGCGGTATCGGCAGAACAAGAGCCAGATATTCCGCCCATAATCATGCCGGCGACAACACTCACGTAGCTTAGGCCCCCCGTTGCCCAGCCGACAACTGCGTTGGCAAAATTGACCATTTTTTTGGTGAGCCCTCCGTGCTCCATGAAGCTTCCGGCTAGCATAAAAAAAGGAAGGGCCAGGAGGGAAAAACTGTTGACGGCATTGAGAACACGCTGTGGAATGATTGAAAGCGGAATGGACCCGTCAATCAGCAGGGCGGTGAAGGAAGATATACCGATTGAGACTGCCACGGGAACTTCAAGCAATAACAGGACCAACAATGACAGCAAACATAATTCCGATAATCATACCGATTTACTCCTTCCGCAGCAGATCTTTTTTATGGCTCTGTGGATCAGAAACACGAGACTGAGACTGGAAGAAATCGGCAGGACCATGTATATATACATTAATGAAATGCCTACGGAGCCAGCGATTCTGTTTGCGCTGCTCTTTGCATAGTGATATCCAAGATAGCCCAGCAACAGAAAGAATATGAAGCATAAAATCCACGACAGCACATCCAGATATGGCTTTATTGAGGGGAGCTTCCCTGTCAGTAAATCCAACTTCATATGAGAATTTTCGTTTGTGGCGCTGGCTACGGCTAAAAAGCAGATCCAAATAAAGATGAATCGCGAGGCTTCTTCATTCCAGGCAAAACCTCCATTGAATACAAAGCGCAGAACTACTTGAGTAAATACAATCGCCACCAGGACTACAACTAAAATTGCGACGGCAATTTTAATTATCATTGATAGAATCTGAACTATTCTATCAAATACCTCCATAGGAATTCCTCCGTAGCCTTGAAATGGCTGCACCTCAGTGTCTGAAGGTGCAGCCGCAGTCATTTATTGATCCTTACGGATTCACTTGGGGAATGCCAGCGACATGACCTTGTCGCTGATCTTTTCGGATAAAGGCTTATAACTTGGCTTTACGGCCTCCATAAAAGCCTTCAGATCGACTTCTGTCACTATCATGCCGCGCTTCTTGAGCGTTTCCACTGCGCTATTGGACAGGTTTTGTGCAATCTGGCGCTGGAACAGTGCTGCCTCGTGCGCGGCCTGATCCACAACATCCTGAAGCGTGGGATCCAGTTTTTCGTAAGTTTTGGGGCTGCATACCAGGAATGATGGACTGATAACATGGCCGTCCAGGCTCATGTATTTGCAGACATCGTTGATGTTGCTGACAACAGCCTGTGGTGCGATTGTTTCCAACCCATCTACAGTGCCGGAGGAGAGGGCGAGGTATGCCTCGTTGAACGCCATGGCGACCGGGACGGCTCCCAACAACCGGCAGGGGAGGACATAGCTTGGTCTGTCCGGAACGCGTATCTTCAGTCCTGTCATATCTTTGGGCGTACGGACCGGGCGTTTGTTGTTGAAGTAATACCGGATGCCGTCGGACCAGGAATCAGGGAATACTTTTATACCTGCTTTCGTTGCCGCCTGCTCAATAAGCACTTTCCCGAGCTCTCCGGAAAAAAGCCTGTGGAGTTGATCCATGCTTTCAAATGCATAGGGCAAATTGAATACTCCATAGTCCGGGCAGACTGTCGAGATTGAACCGGAGGAAAGCACGGTGAAATCAATGATTCCTGAGGATACTGATTCAAAGAGGTTGTCGACCGAACCCAATGTCCCGTTGCTGTACAGATCGACCTTGATCTTGCCATTGGATTTTGCTTCAACCAGCTCCTTGAATTTTATGCATGCCTGACCTGGTGCGGAATCGTCAGTGTTGTCATGGGCAAGCTTGAGTGTAATCAGGCCCGGCTTCCCGCCGGTATTTGCAGCGCCCACTCCCAGTATGAGCCCAAACATCATCACCAGAGCCAGAATGAACGCCCATTCTCTTTTCATACCCTTTGCCTCCTTGATTTACCTTAAGCTAATTTCTGCGCATGAAACAGCGAGAAATTATTTTTTATATTCATACCCAAAAAGCTTGCAGTAAAAATCCGTTGCTGCCTTGCGACCGCGGTCATCCATTTTGAAATTAAAGAGGAAGTCAAAAATCGCCTCGACTTGGCATACGAGCATCTCCATGCCGATGATTGTTCTCATCTTGCGGGCTTTGGCGCGCTGAATCAGTGTCGTTTCAGGTGGATTCGAGACTGCGTCCATGACCCAGCAGCTCTGCGGCAGAGCGTCGATAAAACTTAAGTCCGCGTAATCCTCAAATGTTTTTCTGCCCAAGGTCGTGGCCTGGAGAAACACATCGCATGTAGCGGCGACCTGTTTGGCATTTTCCACGGTGAATTCGCAACAGGACGCTTCCAGCCGATAGATTTTTTTCAGTTCATCAACGATATACTGCGCTTTTTCAACAGTACGATTCAGTATTGTGATCTTTTTTGCCCCTCGTGCCGCCATCTCGGATGCAAAAACGCCTGCTACACCGCCAGCGCCGATCATCATGACTTCTTTGCCCTTCATATCGGCACCCTTTTGATCAAATGCGTAGATCATTCCCTTTCCATCGAATCCATGGCCAACGGTTTTGTCCGGATCAAAACGGATGCAGTTGACGGAACGGAATGCACGCGATATGTCGTCGATTTCATCCATATAATCGACGGCAGGAGCCTTGTNGGGAGAGGTCAGTATACTGCCGTGGAATTTCAGCAGCCTGCACGCAGAGAAGAAATCCTTAAGTTCCTCCGACTGTATGTTCTTTGGGAAGAAAAAGGCATTGATGTTGTAAAGATCACAGAGATGATTGTATAAAAATACCGCTGAGGAATTTTTAACATTTGCGCCGGCAAGGGGATGAGCATAGTCTGATGAGGATTCATCTCCGACAGATTCATACGTTTCGCCTCCAAAGCAATGATTTAAGCAGCTTCCATACGTAGCTGACAGCATAGATGGAATATAAAAACGTTTTATTATTTATATTGTATCCCTGGTTTTCAAAACTGTCAAATAAAAATTGTGGAAATGTGTTTTTATTTTATTTATTTTAATATAATAAATAAAATATTATAAACAAATTGGGCGATTCAGGAGTCACTTGCAAAATTATCAAAAAACATATAAAAACGTTTCTATAGCAAAGAAGTAAGAGGCTTGCACTTAGGTTTTGAAAATGCTTTGCTATTCATATGTGTACCTTTATATGCTATTATACCGAACAGGACAGGAGTTGAACTATTTCAAACATTAAAGATGTTGCAAACCTTGCAGGTGTTTCCATATCTACAGTTTCCAACGTGCTCAACAAAAAACGCTATGTGAGCAGGGAAGCTACCGAAAAGGTTATGCAGGCCATACGGCAGCTGAATTACAATGTCGATATGATTGCTCACAGCATGAAATCGAAATATTCGATGATGATTGGAGTAATTATACCCGACATTACACGCATATTTTTCCCGCAGGTATTGGCAGGCATACAGTCTGCGACGAGAGAGCAGGGATACAACATAATTATTTACAGCTCCGAACATGACATAAATAAAGAGAAAGATTTTATTCGTATACTGTCCCATATGCGCGTCGATGGGATCATCCTTGATTCCATGGCAGATCATGATGATGACCAGTACGTTCAGATGCTTGTGTCCATTACAAACGGGAAAAAGCATGTTCCCGTGGTGAGCATGGAACGGGATTTTTCCCAGTACGGAATCGATTCAATAATTATCGACAATGAACAGGGCGCATATCTCGCCACCCGCTTGCTGATAGACCGTGGTGCAAAAAACATAGCGCTCTATTCATCTTTTTCAAAACAGGGTGGTCTGCCTCGCTTTAATGGGTATTGCCGTGCATTACGGGAGAGCGGCTTTGCACTCAATAATAACCTGTTGGTCAAATCTGAATCCTCTGCATGGGCAGGATATAGCGTTACACGAAAATTGCTTATGAATGGGATACATTTTGACGGGCTTTTCGCAGGCAATGATCAGCGCGCGGTGGGAGCCATAAAAGCGCTGCATGAGCATGGCGTACGCATACCACAGGATGTGATGGTTGTCGGTTTTGATAATACTTTCGTCTCTTCCATGATTACTCCCCCGCTGACCACAATCAATGTTCCGAAGCACAGAATGGGACGAGAGGCGGCAGAACACCTGATGCAATTGATTGCAGACAAAGGCAACTGCGTGGATACAGCATCTGAACATGCTGGCAAGCGGATATTGCTTCCCATTGAACTGATTGAACGCGAGTCTACTCTTGCCGGCAAAACCACCGCATGGGATTTGGAGGATTGGTAAGAGATAATTAAAAATAGCGATTCGCCCTGGTTATCGGTCCCGAAGCCGCGCCGGGGCTCCTATTTCTCGAAGTTCAGCATCCATTTTACGCCGAATCTGTCGGCGAAGTCGGCATAGAGGGCTCCCCAGAATTCTTTCCTGACGGGAGTTGTGACGGTGCCGCCGGCCGACAGCTTTGCGAAAATGTCGCGCAGCTCCGCCTCCGACTCGCAGAGGAGCATGAGGCTCACGTCGTTGCCGCGCTGCAGTCTGCTTTTGCCGAGCGTATCGGAAGCCATGATGCGGATCTTCCCCGTCTCCAGCGACGCATGCATGACGCTCGCCTGGAACTCCTTGGGCATGGATGCCGCCATCGGAGACTCTCCCACCGTCATGATCCTGAGTTCGCCTCCCAGGCAGGACTGGTAGAATTTCATTGCCTCTGAAGCATTTTCTTCGAACGAAAGATAGGGATTCAATGTCGCCATAGATACCTCCAACCGGAATCTCGTGGTGGGCCTTTGCGGTGTCGGGCCCCGCGCCGATTATGATAAATTACTGTTAATTCCGGATGGCCGACAAATGTCCGGGCGGAGAGGATGGAAATCAATGTGTTCCGCGCGCGGGAGAGACAGCTTGCGCGCTCGCATATGAAAGGCTAGTCTTCGGATTATGAAGCTGAAATGGAGAAAGAAGGAGCGTGACGAGGTCGAACCCATGGACGGGCAGCCTCAGCGCGCGAACGGGCTCAAGCGGCCGCGGAGAGTCTCGAAGCTGCCATTCTCCGGGGTCTCGGTCGAGACCGCGGGACTCCCTCCGGGGTCGGCCCGCTACATAGGCGATGTCGAGCCGACTTTGGCGACTTATTCCCTCTATTCCTACGACGAAGGGTCCGCCGTCATGCGCATTCCCGAGGACATAGGCGAGCTTCTGGCGCTCATCGATCTCAATGTGGTGAACTGGATCAACATCAACGGGCTCTCGGGCGGGACGGTGGAGAAACTCTGCGCCATGCTCGGCATCCATCCGCTGGTGATAGAGGACATTCTCAACACCGAACACAGGCCGAAGCTTGAAAATTTCGACGATTACCTTTTCCTGATAACCAAGATGCTCACGATGCACGAAGATGGCTCGATCGAGTACGAACAGGTGAGTTTTATCCTCAAGGGCAAGATTCTCATCTCCTTCCAGGAAAGTCCTGGCGACTCTTTCAAGGGAGTACGCGACAGGATCATGGCGGCGGCAGGAAAGCTGCGCAAGCTGGGGGCCGATTATCTTCTCTACGCCCTCATGGACAATATCGTCGACAATTACTTCATCGTGCTCGAAAAGCTGGGCGACAGGCTCGAAAGCCTCGAGGAAGCCTCGGCTGCGGAAGACGATGGCGACTTCCTTCACAGTATTCAGGAACTCAAGCGGGAGCTCGCGAGGATGCGCCGCGTGATCTGGCCAGTCCGTGATTCCATTGGCGCGCTCGCCCGCAGCGATTCGATCCAGATGGACATCTCCCTCTCGCCCTATCTGCGCGACCTGTACGAAAATACGGTCCAGGCGATAGAGGCGCTCGAATCCTACCGCGAGCATACGGCCTCGATCATCGAGCTCCATCTCAGCGAAGTGAACACGAACATGTCGCGGATCATGAAAGTCCTCACGATCCTGTCGGCCATCTTCATACCGATCACGTTCATCGCGGGCGTCTACGGCATGAACTTCGCGAACATGCCGGAACTCGTCGTACCCTGGGGCTATCCCGCCGCCCTCGCCCTCATGGTCGTGGTGGTGGTCGCAGAGTTGATCTATTTCAAAGTGAAGAAGTGGATATAGGGGTATTTATTTGTTTTATCCCTTGGGTTGATCCACCTTTCGGGAGATTGTCTGAAGGACTGCGGATTTCCACCCTTCAATCAACGATTGTCGTGTTGATTGTTTCATCATCGGTGAATATTGTTTAGTTTCAATTTTTATAACAGCTTTCTCCTGCGGACTTGGCAATACTGCACACGAAATTCCTCCCATATATGCAGCCCCAAATGCTGAAAGCTCTTCTAATGCAGGAACAACGACAGGGATGCCAAGCAAATCTGCTTGAAACTGCATCAGGAATGCATTGCGGGTGGGGCCACCATCGACATGAAGCATGTTGAGCGAGAAAGAGCTCGCAGCACTCATGTGGACAATTAAATCTCTTATTTGAAAAGCAATAGACTCCAGGCCGGCTCGTATCACATGGCGTTTGTCGCTCTTGTAAGAGAGCCCTGTTAGTATCGCCCGTATATAATGTTCCCAATAAGGAGCTCCAAGACCAGAAAAGGCGGGTACAAGGTATACTCCTCCATTGTCTGGGACTTCTTCTGCAAGACGCTCTGCCTCATCATAAGAAGAAAATAGTCCCAAATTATCTCTGAGCCACCTGAGCGTATATCCTGTTGAATGAATATTTCCTTCTAAAACATATGATATTTTTTTTTGGAAACCCCATCCAATGGAGATAACCAAATCATTTTTGGACACATCAGGCACTGAACCGATATTCATCATTATTGATGAACCAGTCCCGTATGTGGCTTTTATATCTCCTTGATTCCATCCATTATGACCGAAAAGAGCCGCATGAGAATCGCCCATTACTGAAGTAATGGGAAGTGTCCTGTCAAAACCGGGAATTCGAGCATCTCCGAAATAAGAATCAGACGAACGCGGTTCTGGAAGCAGAATACCCGAAAGGCCGAATGTACTGACTAACTCTTCATCCCAGTCAAGTGTTTTTATGTTGAATAGCATTGTGCGGCTTGCGTTAGAATAATCAGTTGCAAATACGACACGGTCCGTAAGATTCCAGATGAGCCATGTGTCAATTGTGCCCGCCATTAATCTGTCGTTTTTCAATGCATTTTTTGCAGCATTTGAATTCTTGACTATCCACGCCAGCTTGGTTGCCGAAAAATACGGATCCAGTTTCAGCCCAGTCTTTTCTCTGATCGGGTTCTCAAAATGCTCCTGCGAGAGGATATTACAGAGCTCTATTCCTCGTTCATCCTGCCATACAAGTGCATTGTATACAGGCAACCCAGTGTTTGCGTCCCATGCAAGAATGGTCTCTCTTTGATTGGTAATGGAAAGGGAAGCAACCTTAGAAAGTGGTATATGGCTTTCACATATTGTCTCATAAATGGCAGCCTTTGTATTTTCCAAAATTTGCAGAGGGTCATGCTCGACGAAGCCTGGAGATGGGTATATCTGTTTGTGTAACTTTGTTACACGATAAACTGGTCTACCGGAACAATCAAAAATGATTGCTTTGGTGGCTTGTGTGCTTTGGTCTACTGCGAGCAGATAGCTCTCTTCCATCTTCTTATTCCCTTATCTTTTGTGTCTGACCAAGGAACGAATTTGATCTGATATTTTCTCAGAAGTGAACCCATAATATTCAAATAGCTCATCTGAGGAACCCGATGGGGCCCATTCATCAGGGAATCCTAGAATTTTCATCGGAACAGGAACAGTCTGAACGACTACTTCCGAGACAGCAGCTCCAAGACCTCCAAATATACTGTGCTCTTCAACTGTAATAATTAAGCCTGTTTCTCGTGCGGCGGCTGCAATCGCATCTACATCTAAAGGCTTGACGGACCAAAAGTCCAGCACGCGGGCCTGTATGCCCTCTTTCTCAAGTAACATTGCTGCTCCGAGGGCGGGCTGCACCATTTCACCTGCAGCAATAATGGTGCAATCATCTCCTTCATGGAGCATGTTGGCTTTTCCGGGCTTAAAAACGACACCCGATGTTTCTGTATAGACATCGGCAACGGGATTTCTTCCCATGCGCATATAGGCTGGCCCGGAATGATTTGCAAGAAGTTCTGTGATTGTTGCGGTCTGATAATTATCGCAGGGAAGATATATGTCGAGCCCCGGGAAGGTTCTCATCACCGCAAGATCATGCAGGGAATGATGCGTACTGCCAAGAGCCCCATAGCTTACACCGCCAGAAATACCAACTATTTTGACATCAGAATGTGCATATGTGACATCGACCTTCACCTGATCAAGGCAGCGCGAAGAATAAAAGCTTGCAGGTCCGCACACAAAGACTCGTTTCCCTGATTTTGCCAACCCAGCCCCAATGCCAATTGCATCTTGTTCTGCGATGCCCACCTCAATAAACTGGTTAGGATATGCTCTCTCGAAATTTTCCAGAGTCGCGGAACTTTTTGAGTCCGAAGTAATGACGAAAATATTTTTGTTTTTTTGTGCGATATTGCATAATGCTCTGGAGAATGATTGGCGGCAGCTGATTTTGGGTGGTGTCATACTGCCTCCTTTTCTGAGCGATCAAGTTCGTCTATNTGCGCGTTCAAAGTCTTCATCAGTTAGAACTTTATGATGCCAAGAGGCAGAATTCTCCATAAAAGAAACACCGCGTCCTTTGATTGTATGGGCAATTATTAAATTAGGCATTCCTGGTCTCCAGGGTGCTGTATTGAATGCTTCTATAAGCTGGTGAAAATCGTGTCCGTCTATTTCAGCTACGTTCCAGCCAAATGCCTCATACTTTTGCCTCAATGAAGACAAGCGCATTACGGAATCTATATGACCTGATATCTGGAGATTGTTGTTGTCAATGATCGCTACAAGATTGTCGAGCTTATAGTGGGAAGCAGCCATTGCGGCTTCCCAAATGCTGCCTTCAGCTTGTTCGCCGTCCCCCATCAATACAAATATTCGACTTGTGGCTTTATCTCGCTTTGCCCCTAATGCCATGCCAACAGCAATGGACAGTCCATGGCCAAGAGAACCGGTAGGCATTTCGATTCCAGGGACTTTCAGCGTCGGATGGCCATAAAAAACAGTATCAAATTTCCCATATTCTGATAACAGTGCTTCCGGGAAATAGCCGGCTCGCGCAAGAACACAATACAGCCCTTCAACGCTATGCCCTTTGCTCATTATAAAGCGATCTCGGTCGGGGCGCGATGGATCTGAAGGATCATACCTCATTATGCTGAAATACAGTGCTACGAGTATATCGACTGACGAAAGCGAGCCACCGATATGTCCGCCTTTCGCGGAATGTGTTATCTCGACTATTTTCTTTCGAATATCGATGGAAATATGTTTCAATTGATCTGTCGAATACAAAATGGCCTCCTATCTCTAGTGTGTAGAGCCAAGATAGAGTTATTATAGCAAATAAAACAAAATTGTCAAAAGGATTCGAGCATATTCGAAAATAAAATGCAGGAAATTAAGCAATAATGATTTTCACTCCCATCTCGCTGATGCGGCGGGCAATTTCTGCATCAATATTGTCATCTGTTATTAAATATTGGACACGCTTGATTGAGCCCAGGGAGGCGAAAGATGCTCTTCCAAATTTGGTTGAGTCGGCGAGCAGGTATATTTCTTTTGAGACTTCAATCATGGAACTCTTGACGATGATATCGCTGATGCTTGGATATGTTAGATCCAATGCAGGGGAAATACCGCCAGTTGCCAAAAACAGTTTATCTACATATATGTTTCTGAAAAAGAATGCTGCCTTCTCCCCTGTAAGCGACAATGTTGGGGCCTTGAATTCGCCGCCTGTAACCATAAGATCACAGGTCGGGTTTGTTCCCATTATCAGAGCAATATTGAGAGCGTTTGTAATAACGGTAATATTCTGAATGTTAGCGATGCATTTTGCGAGCTCAGTAATGGTCGAGCCGGAATCCAGGATTATTCTGTTGCCTGAGACAATAAAACTTGCGGCTTTCTTTGCTATTATCTTTTTTTTGTCGAGGTTTTCCATATGCTGGAGAGATAGTGTTCCAACCTGCTTGGATACAGTCCTGAGAAAAGCTCCTCCATGTTCACGGACAATATATCCTTCTTGTTCAAGCTTTTCTAAGTCCTGACGAATCGTAGGTTCTGAGACTTTAAATAATATGCCCAATTCTTTTACACGTGCACTTCCATCTTCTTGCAGCAGCTCGAGTATTTTCTGCCTACGTTCATTGCCTAACATCTCATGTTGTCTCATATCTAAAATCTTGATATAAGATAGTACCAATTAATCAAGTACCAATCAATATATTTCGATATGTTATTCCTTTTGGCTTCTGATCTTTCGAATCAAATCGATGACAACCGCAATGATTACGACAGCGCCTGTAATAACTCTTTCCCAATAAGAGGAGATATTCAGCAATACAATTCCGTTGGCTAAAACGCCCATAAAGGCTGCACCGATAATCGTGCCGATGATGGTTCCTTCGCCACCGGACATTGATGTACCGCCAATAATAGCCGCGGTTACGCTTGGCATAACCCAGGAAGCCCCTATGGTTGGTTGTCCGGCATTCATTCTGCTCGTCAGCAACAGTCCTGAGAGCGATGCAAACATGCCAGAAAGCATATATACACAAAGGGTGATATTTTCGACTTTAATTCCCGCCAGCTTTGCTGCTATGCTATTCCCGCCAACAGCATAGATATTCCTTCCAAACGGTGTGTTTTCAAGCAGGTATGCAATGACAATAGTGATCACTAACATGAATATCACCGGTACAGGCACCAAGCCAATCATTCCCTGGCCAAGAAATGCAAAACTCTCCGGCAAATTGAGAATAGGATATCCCCTTGTGATAACGAGTATTAGTCCACCATAAATCTCTCCCACCCCAAGAGTTACAATAAAAGCATTTAATTTCAGACGCCCTATTAGTATGCCATTCACACAGCCCAAGAGTATTCCAAGAACGAGTGAAACAAAGATTATTGAAATCGGACCCACATGTACCTTCGTCATTAAAAGAGAGCAGAGAATTCCAGACAAGCCCGCTGTTGAACCGACAGACAGATCTATTCCTCCAGTCAGCAGAACAGTTGTCTGGCCAATAGCTACGATTGCAATAAAAGAGATTTGTCTTGCAATAATTCCGATATTATATGGAGTCATGAATGTTGAAGTTGAGACACTCATTATTAAGCACAGTATCGCCAAAGCAATAAATATGCTCATTTCTTTTGTTTTCATGAATTTGTTCTTCATAATAATTCCCTTTCAATGCTTAAAGGCTAATTTGAGAATCTCTTCCTGAGAGGCAGAGGAGGCGGGAAGCTCTCCCTTTATTTCTCCTTCATTCATTACAATTATCCTATCAGATAAGCTCAATATCTCTTCCAGCTCAGAGCTGATCACTATAATGGATATCCCAGAGATTGCTAATTTACGTAATAAATCATGGATTTCTGCTTTTGCATTGACATCGATGCCTCGCGTTGGTTCATCCAGGATCAGAATTCTGCTTCCGGATAAAAGACATCTGCTAAAAATAACCTTCTGCTGGTTCCCACCGGATAAATTGGCAATTTTTTCGTCTTGTGATCGAACCTTTATTTTTAATTTTGAAATATATTCATCGACTGCCTTTCTCAGAAGTTTTTTATTGATTATTTGATATTTGCAAAAATTTCTTAAAGAAGGCAATGTGATGTTTTCTGTAACTGTGAGAATAGGGAATATACCCTCTTGACGTCGCTCTTCAGGAACATACGCCAAGTATTTTTTTATTGCCTCTCNGGGATGTCTGTTGATTGTTTTGTTGCCGTCTATAAGTAGGCTACCCGAATCTGGAACCGTATATCCATAAATAGCTTTGGCCAATTCTGTTCTTCCGGAGCCTACAAGACCCGCTATGCCTAATATCTCGCCTTCGTACAGATTAAAACTGATCTTTTTAAATTCCTTCTTTCTTGAGAAATCTTTTACAGATAAAACAACTTTTTTATCTTTATAATTATAGTCTCTCGTTTCATTTTTATATTCAGCTTTTCGTCCTATCATGTTGCTGATCATATCTTCTACTGTTGTCGTTTTCGGATCGAGTGTCGCTACATTATGACCATCCCGTAGAACAGTAACCGTATCCGATAATCTTTGGACCTCATCGAGCCGGTGAGAGATATAAATTACTGAATTGCCAGTCTTGCGAAATGATTCAATAATGTCAAACAGATGGCCAATTTCGTCGAAGGTAAGGCTCGAAGTAGGCTCATCAAGAATTAATATTTTTGTGTCAAACAGTATGGCACGCGCAAGCTGAACCAATTGTTTGTGCGCTGCTGAAAGATTCCTTACGAGACTGTCAGCGTGGATATGAGGATCGATACGCGCCAAAATATTAGAGACAATCTCTCTTTGTTCTTTCTTGTCCAGAAAGATCTTTCTGCGTAGTGGAAAATGGCCTAAAAGAATATTTTCTTCGACACTCAGCTGAGGGACGAGATTCAATTCCTGAGGCATAAAGCCAATTCCGAGTTTCTGGGCCCTTTTGGGTGAATCAATTATTATTTTTTCTCCATTAAAGAATAATTCACCAGAGGTTGGCTGTAAAATGCCATATATGATATTCATCAAAGTACTTTTACCGGCGCCGTTTTCTCCGATTATTGAATGAATTTCTCCTGGCCTGATATGCAGAGTCACATTATCCAGGGCCCGAACCCCCGGGAATTCTTTAGTGATATTTTTGACTTCAAAAATATATGACGATTCCATTACAATCTCACTTATAATAAATGGCCTCATGAGGCCATTTATTTTGATAAAATGAAAAGGGGGCTGCCAAGAATTCTTCCCTTGGACAGCCCTGATATAATCTACATTATTACATTTTATAGATCATTTTTCGTGATCAGGCGAGAACCAGTTTCATGTACGGCAGGAATGGTATGATTTTGGTTCATGGCAACAAGATATTTTACTGCCCAGTAACCAATTTCCCACTGGCGCTGCGCTTTTGTCGCATCAATGACACCTTCTTTTATAAGCTGAAGGGTTTCGGCAAGGTCATCCATACCAACAATATGAACCTTGCCTGTTTTGCCGGCAGCTTTCACCGCACGTGCGGCACCAATGGGGTTGGATGCATTACATCCGAAAATTCCTACGAGATCACTATTGGCTTGAAGTGCATTTTCGGTCAATTCAACTGCTTTTTGAAGATCATCATTGTCCGGGCGCTCAAATACGATAGATATACCGGAATATTTTGTAATCGCCTCTTTAAAGCCTTTCACTCTGCCAACATGGTTTGGAGCTGTCAAAGAGCCACTCAGGATGCCGACCTTGCCTTTATAATTTATCAATTTAGCTAAGTATTCTCCGAGATCGTACCCATCCTGAAAGTCTTTGCTGTGTCCGACATACAAGGGCCTATTGCTGGTTGGTGCGTCCGTGTCAAAAGTTATAACATTCAGCTTAGCTTTAATCGCGTCATTTATCAGCTGCGTATTCGTTGCCGG
>JADLKI010000016.1 GCA_015657395.1 Spirochaetales bacterium
GCGGTCGCTTGCGAGGGCGATGGTCNNAAAAAAGCCTAAAGTGNNTTTCCTTATGACGAAACCTCTGTCAAACCTGGACGCNAAGCTGCGCGTTCAGATGCGGACCGAGNNGCTCATCGAGCTCCACGAACGGNNCGTGAGGACGACGTTTATTTACGTGACTCACGATCAGGTNGAGGCCATGAGCATGGCCGACCACCATGTTCTGATTGAACAANNCGGGCAAATAATTCCAACGCGCGAGCCCGAGGATCTGTACCACGAACCGCGCATATTTTCGCGGCCAGCTTTAATGGCCACCCCGCCCATGNNAAATATCCTTCGCTGCGAAGCTGCGAGTTTGCCGTTGATTCCGCGCCGAACACAATCACCATGCGGGAAGCGCCGGAAGACGCCGCGCTTCCGTTGCGATGCTCGGATCATTACGCGGGANATGCTCGGATCGGAGACGAATTACAAGATACACATCCCTTATGGCGATGTTATGGCAAAAAAACCCCGGACGGCCTCTTTTCATCCTGGAGACAGGCTGTCGATCTCGATTCCCCAAACAATGTATATCTATTCCAAGCGACTGGCGAACGAGATCCCTTTCGACAAAGAAAAAGTGCGGAATTTTCTTGGCGCGGCGGAAAAGAAAGCATGCCAGGAGGACTCGACGAGGCCTAGAAAAAAAGCGGGATGAAGCATGAAAAAGGACCACCTGAATCTTATCTCATGATTTCTCCGGCGATTTTGGGTATATGGNNCCTCTTTGTCGTATATTCGATGATCAGCCTGATCGGCATAAGCTTCACGAANCTAACGATTCTTCTCAGGGCTCGGGAAAGTTCCGTGAAGCTCGCGAACTACGAAAAACTCGTTNNTTCACAGCCCGCATTCGGGGGAATATCCTTCTCGAATACCTTGATCTATACATTCTATTTANNCGTCGTACTGACGATGTCGTTGGCGCTCTTCTTCGCGTTTCTTCGTCAGCGCTCAAACTGGTTTCGAATCCGTTTTGTCAGGGCGTGACCTTCCTGCTCTCACATAACCGCCATGGTTTCGGTCTCGGCTTTGTTATGGATGTGGCTTATGGACCCCTACGCGGGTTTTCCTCATTACATATGATGGAAGAGTGGTATCTCATGTAAAATGACTTCAGTNGGCTCCAGGATGTTCGATGCAGCGCGATCGATGAGCCTTTAACCGGTGAAGATCATCAATGTATCGAGAAAGCGTAGGGTTCGATACTAACACCCGCTGACATTCTCTGCCCGCGTTGAAGACGACTCCCCGGCAGACATCTACGAAGCGGCGGACCTCGACCATTCGACGAAACTCCGAACATTNTTCAAGATAACCATTCCGATGATTTCTCCTACGCTGTTTTTTCTGCTCGTCGTCATGACCATCAGCTCGTTCAATGTTTTCGATTCCATCAAGGTGCTGACGGGGGGCGGTCCCGTCCGTTCCACCATGGTATTGGTCTACTATATCTACGAATACGCTTTCATCCACATGCGCCTNGGATATGCGGCGGCGGCNGGGACGGTGCAGCTCATAATCGTCTCGTTCATCACATTCATTTACTTCAAGCTGCTGCAAAAACGCATCTACTACAAATGAGGAATACTCATGAAAACCCTAATGCATAAAGTGGCCGGGATCACAGTGCTCATTCTCAAACTAGTGCTTGTGGCCATCTTCGTATTTCCTTTTGTATGGATGATTTTGACATCATTCAAGACCATCGATGAAACGAACATGTATCCCCCACACTCCTCCCCANNTGCGTGGACCACCGAAGGGTTCAGCAAGGCGACCGGTCTCGGGAACTTCGCTGTATATGCCAGGAACTCGATTATCGTAACGCTGTGTTCCATAGTGATTCAGTTCGCCATACTCATTCCCGCGGCGTACGCCTTTGCCATCAAGGAGTTCCCCGGTAAAAAGCTGCTGTTCAGTCTGGTCATTCTCGCCTTCATGATCCCCGTGCAGGTCACCTTTGTCCCGGTCTATTTACTCATGGCGAAACTCGGCTGGCTCGGGACGCTGCTCCCTCAATTCATGCCATTCATGGCCAACGCTTTTGGAATCTTCCTTCTCCGTCAGACTTTCATGCAGATTCCCGACGAGATCGTCGAGGCGGCCCGACTCGATCACGCGCGGGAACGGCAGATAATCACCCAAATCATGCTGCCCATGGCCAGACCGACTCTGGCCACCATCGCGCTGTTTGCCTTTATCAGCTCCTGGAATTCCTACTTTTGGCCGCTTGTCATGACCGACCAGGATCAGTTGCGCCCTCTGACCGTGGGGCTCGCCATCCTCAAGGACGTGGAAGGAACGGTGAACTGGCCGGCAATTATGGCGGGCAATGTCATTCTTTTTCTGCCCATCATCGCAATGTTCCTTGTGGCGAAAAAACAGTTTCTGGGCTCCTTTTCGTATTTAGGCATCAAATGAATTCAGTGAAGTCCCATATCTGTCCATCGATACCGGAAATGAGCGGTGTTTCCCTCCGTGGATGTGGATATCACCGCCAGCAATCATTATAGGAGGTTTCTTATGAGGAAGAGTATTACGGTTGCCATGATCTTCGTACTAGGAATCATGACTGCATTCGCGGCTCCGACAAAGAGGATCGTGGTCAACTTCTGGCACTCCTCCAGCGGCGTCACCGGTGAAGCCATCATGGCCCAGGCCAAGCTTTTCAACGAAAGCCAGGACAAGATCACGGTGGTTCCGACGTACCAGGGCTCGTACGACGAGACGACGGCAAAACTGCAGCAGTCCATCCCGGCTAAGACCCAGCCGGCCATCGCCATGCTGGAGCGATCCGTCGTTCCGCAGTATATCGACAATGGCCTCGCCCAGGATCTCACCGGCTACATGAAAAAGACACACTTCGATCCTGCCGTGATTTTCGACGGTTTCCTCTCGCAGGCGAGGGCAAACGGGAAAATATACGGCCTGCCCTATATCCGCTCGACACCGATCCTCTATTACAACAAAACGCTTTTCGCAAAGGCGGGCCTCGACCCCAACCGTCCTCCCGCGACATGGGATGAATGTCTGGAATACGCGAGGAAACTCACGAAAAAGGACTCCAGCGGAAAGACGATACAGTATGGAGTCGGCATGGCGATGTACGACACATGGATTACCCAGGGCCTCGTCGTCCAGGCGGGAGGACATTTCTTCAACAAGGACATGACCGATATCGGTTTCAACAATGAAATTGGCAGAAAAGTCTTCAATTACATTAAGGCGTTCCAGAAAGACGGCAGCATCCGCATTCCTCCCGTACAGAATGCCTTCGCCATCCAGCAGCAGGATTTTGTGAGCGGTCTGGCGTGTATGACATACGGTTCGACCGGCGGATTGAGCGCCTATATCTCGGAGGCGAAAAACAACGGTTTTGAGGTCGGAGTCGGTTTCATGCCCAAGAACGTCACCTACGGTACCCCCACCGGAGGGGCCAACATCATCATGCTCGCGCCCTGCTCCGATGAGGTCAAGGATGCCGCGTGGACATTCATGAGTTGGCTTATGGAAGCCGACCAGGCCGCGTACATCTCCGCGAAGACAGGATACATGCCCGTAACCAAGACGGCCGCCAACAGCAAAATCATCCAGGAACTTTGGGCGAAATACCCTCAGTATAAAGTGGCGTTTGAACAGCTCGAATACGTGGAAGACCCCACTTCCACCCCCGTGTGGACACAGCTCAATCGTGAGGGCGGCGTAATTCTCCAGAAAATCTACATCGATCAGTCGATCACACCCGAAGAGGGCCTGAAAGAAATGTCGGAAATGGCCCGCGACCTGTTGTCGGAGACATACTGATTCTCCGCATCCAAGTTCCAGGAGCTATCACGAAAGGCGACAGCTCCTGGAGCCCTTCCGTGATCTCCCGGTAAGGAAATTGACGGCTTAAGGAGCCAGTGAGATGAACATTATCGATTTTTTTCGTCAGAGCAGTCACATTCTAATCGGCGGCCATCGCGGTTGCGGCGTTGACGGATATGTTGAAAACACTATCCCCGCTTTTGAGGAAGGGCTCCGGCGCGGCGCCAGCTACATCGAGCTGGACCTTCAGATGACGAAAGATGATGTCATCGTCGTATTCCATGACATGCAGCTTTCCAACAAGACAGAGCTGACAGGGTACATCAGTGATTTCACCTATGAAGAGCTGAGAGCCGTATGGCCCCTGGAAACTCTTGAAAATGTTCTGGAATGGGCAAAAAGGAAAAATACGTATCTTCTGCTTGAGCTGAAGTTCGTCGTCATGGATATGGGCGAAAAAATTCACAGGTTTCCCGCCCTGTTCTCCGATATCGTAATCCGCCACGGCGCCACCGACATCATCCTGCCCTTCTCCGCCGAACACCGCGTGATCAGAGCCATAAAAAACCTCGCACCTGCGATAAGGACTGGACTCATCATGGGCATTACCCCCTGCGATGTCGTTACGCTCATGAAAGGTTCCGGCGCAGAATTATGCGTATCCTACGTGCAGCAGATGGATAGCGACATCATAGCCTCTCTCCATGCTGCCGGCATGGTGGTGAGCGCCGGCATTCAGTCAGATTCATACGTGATCCGCAGGGCCGGCAGCCTGGGCTGTGATCTCATTGAATCCGACTTCCCCGACGAGACAGCCAAAATTCTTCGCAATGCCGGTTATAACGCTTGAAATGATTATAGGCAAGGAACTACCCAAAATGTATGCAGATCTTCATATACATACCCGATTCTCCGATGGCAGCAGCACTCCGGAGGATATCGTGGATATTGCTGCCCGGAACGGTACAAAGGTCATAGCCATCTGCGATCACGACACGGTCGCCGGTCTGCCGAGGGCTGCCATCTCTGCCAAGAAAAATGGTATTTCACTGATTGAGGGAATCGAGTTTTCTACTACCACCGATGGCATCCCCATACATATACTAGGATACAATTGCGACAGAAAGGCCCCAAAATTCCGGAACTTCCTGACAGAACTCAACGAGGATCGCACCGCGACCACCAAACGTATATTTGACAAGCTTGTGAAAACGGGAAAACTCAAGTACAGCTGGGAAGATGTACTGCGTCATAATAAAGACGCGGGCTACATCTATTCGGTACATGTCTTTTACGCGATGATGGCCGACGGCTTTTATACCAACAACAGTGAATGGAACGAGTTTCACTACTCAATGTTTGCTCCCGGTTGCCCCGCCTATGAATCCACCCAAGCGGCCAACGCAAGGGCAGCGATCGAAGTCGTCAACAGCTGCAAGGGCCTGTCTGTCCTCGCCCACCCCATACTCATGCAGAGGGATGACAAACTCGATGAATTAGTCTCATGGGGTCTGCAGGGCATCGAAGTCTATTATCCCTCGTGTCGGGCAGCCGATATCTGCCGTTACCTTGAATTTGCCGAGAAGAAGTCCTTGGTGGTGACCGGAGGCACCGATTTCCATGGCGATTTTACTAAATGGGATGTCACGGTGGGCTCGGTCGGCCTCACGAAAGGCCAGGTGATGTCATTGAATATTTGATATTATTGAACAATTGCTTGTATTGACGTGGCATAAATATGTCGCTATCATTATTTTAGTAAAATTTAGAGGAACACGACAACTGGCAACACTACAGGATATCGCAAACAAGGCCGGAGTATCATCGTCAACGGTTTCACGATGTTTACGGGCCGATCCCTCATTGGTGATAACACCGGCGACAAGGGACCGAATATTCACAATCGCAAACGAGCTGGAGTATACCAGCAGATCCAAAAAGGCCTCTGCGGCTCAGGCCAATATCATTATAGTACATAAGGACACGCACTTTCTCAACCAAATCGACAACGCTTTTTATTTTGCGGTAAGGGCGGGCATAGAGAGTAAATGCTATCAGAATAACTTTCAATTCTCATTTGTCCCTCTGCAATTTCTCCACCTCTATTCGCATGCCATCGATGGAGCCCTCATCGTCGGCAATTTCACGCAATCACAGGTAGACGAAATCCTGAAGCTCATCAATACATCAAATCTGGTTTTCGTCGGACAATATAATTTTTATCCCGAACGTATGGACTGGATCACCTACAATATCCGCGACGCCATCACCATCGCGCTAGAATGCCTGATTAACAAGGGGCTCTCCGAAATACTCTACATCGGCGGCAGGGATCAGGCCGAAGTACCCAGGGAGTATCAAAAACTTTATTACTTTGAGCAATTTTTAACTAACAACGTCAACATAAAATGTGTCGATACAATTTTCTGCGAGCACGGGGCGGAAAATGGATATCATACGATGAACGATTGGCTCGACGCGGGCAAACCTCTTCCCCAGGCGATTCTTATATCGAATGATCCTATCGCGATAGGCGCGCTGAAGGCACTGTATGAACGTAAGATCCGCGTGCCCGACGATGTCGCAGTCATATCGATAAACGGCGACAGCTCAGGTAACTATTCTTCGCCAACTCTCACATCGGTGAACGTGCACGCCCATGAAATGGGAATGGAGTCCATTGTCGCATTGACCGAAAGGATCAACAAAAGTCGCAAGCTGCCAAAAAAAATCGAATATATCGTTGCGTTGGAACAGCGACAGAGTGTTTAATTTAGTGATATCCAGCCTATTCCAGTCCTTGCCGATTTTCCTGTCTGCCTATAGAATAAGCCTATTATGGTATTCGAACAACGGACAGTCACCTGCGGCGAGCTCCGCGCCGCCGACATCGGGAAATCAGTGGTTCTCAACGGCTGGGTACACCGCAAGCGCGATCACGGTGGTATCTCCTTCATCAACATTCGCGACCGCTACGGCGTCACGCAGGTCGTCGTCGATGCGGACTCCGCACAGCAACTTCTGGACACGGCAGCCGAGCTCAAGATGGAATACTGCCTTTCGATCCGCGGCACCGTCCGCCCGCGCCCCGACACCATGGTCAACCCCTCGATGCCGACGGGCGAAATAGAGGTCAAGGCCGAAAAAATCCAGATTCTCTCGCGCTGCCTTCCCCTCCCCTTCATGATCGACGAACAGACCGACGCAAAGGAGGATATGCGCCTCACCTACCGCTACCTCGACCTGCGCTCCTTCTCCATGCAGAAGAAAATCCGCCTGCGCCACGAAGCGGCCTTTGCCGTGCGCGAATACCTCGTCGGCAAGGGCTTCTACGAAATCGAGACGCCGACATTCATCCGCTCGACCCCTGAGGGTGCGCGCGACTACCTTGTGCCTTCGCGGCTCTATCCGGGCAAGTTCTACGCCCTGCCCCAGTCGCCCCAGCTCTACAAGCAGCTCCTCATGGTCTCGGGCTTCGACAGATATTTCCAGCTCGCCCGCTGCTACCGCGACGAGGACTCGCGCGGCGACCGCCAGCCCGAGTTCACGCAGATCGATATCGAGATGAGCTTTGTCACCCGCGAGGACGTGCTCACGCTCGTCGAAGGCATGATGGGACACCTGTTCAAGAAAACCCTCGGCGTCGAGCTGCCAGCAAAATTCATCCGCATCCCCTACGACGACGCGATGAACCGATTCGGCTCCGACAAACCGGACCTGCGCTTCGGCATGGAGCTTCTGGACTTTGCGCCCTATGTGGACGGCGCCTGCACATTCCAGGCCTTCCACGACGCGGTCGCGGAAGGGGGCGCGGTCAAGGCCCTCGTGGTGCCCGGCAAGGCCGACTATTCGCGCCGTCAGATCGAGGAGCTCGAAGCCAAGACAAAAGTGTACAAGGCCCACGGCCTCGCCTGGATGAAGGTGAATCAGGCCGGCGCGCTCGAAGGCGGCGCGTCCAAGTTCTTCTCCGACCCCGCGCGCATTGTCCAGGGCCTGGACGCAAAGCCCGGCGACCTCATTCTGCTCGTCGCCGACAAGAAGAAAAAAGTCGCCTGTACCGCCCTCGGCGCCGTGCGCTCCCAGCTCGGCAAAGACCTCGGCCTCTGCGACCCCGCCGTGTTCGCCTTCGCCTGGATCGTCGACTTCCCCCTCTTCGAGTTCAACGAAGAAGAGAACCGCTGGGAAGCCGCCCACCACATGTTCACCATGCCCCAGGCCCAGTACCACGACAGCCTCGAAGCCGATCCCGGCGCGGTCAAGGGCGACCTCTACGACCTCGTGCTGAACGGCTACGAAATCGCCTCGGGCTCCATCCGTATCCACGATCCGGACCTCCAGAAGCGCATCTTCCGCATCGTCGGCATGACCGACGAAGAGGCCCAGCGCAAGTTTGGCTTCCTCATCGAGGCCTTCAAGTACGGCCCGCCGCCGCACGGCGGAATTGCTCCGGGCTTCGACCGCCTCGTCATGCTCATGGCCGGCGAGACTTCGATCAAGGAAGTCATCGCCTTCCCGAAGAATTCCTTTGCCGTGAGCCCCATGGACCAGTGCCCGAACGATGTCGACGAACGCCAGCTCAAGGAGCTGCACATAGAGATTGCAAAGGAAGAATAATAAGAGGACATGGCCGGGCTGCGGCCGGAGCGCTCCGTGCGGAAGGGCACTGCACCATAGTCCCGCAGCGCCGCCACTTTTGGCGGCGTTTTTTATGGAGCCCACTGGCGGTCCCACAGGCCCGTACCCTGTCCGCAGCCTATTCGCGGGCCTCCGCGAGAGTCGGCCTGTGTTCCTCTATTTTTTTCCTATATATTATATAGATAATATTATATAAATAATATCATAAATATAAAATAGAATTATATATTGCGTTTTTCCAGAGCTCTGGATATAATATGAAGTATGAATTTCTTAGGAGGGGTCTATGGAAGAAACTCAGAAAATGCTTGAAAAGGATGTCTCTCGCCGAAGTTTTCTAAAGACTACGGGCATTGGGCTCGGGGTGACTGCGGGTGCTCTCCTGTTCGGAACAGGAATCGCCGGGGCGCAGACTCAGGACGGCGTTGTCACTGAATCTCCCCTTCCCTATGCCGAGCTCGATCCGGAAGAGGCCAGACTCCGCGCCCACGCGGCGTACTTCAGGGCCGGATGCTCCTACGCTGTTTTTTATGCGCTGGTCTCGATGCTGCGCGATAAAGTCGGCGGCCCCTACAACCAGATACCCCTGCGGATGCTGGGGTACGGCCGCGGCGGCGCCGCGAGCTGGGGCACGCTGTGCGGAACGCTGAACGGCGCCGGCGCAGCGATCAATCTCGTCGCATCCGATGCCGATACGAACAAGCTCCTTGGCGACCTCATCGGCTGGTACACCATCACTCCCTTCCCGTCGCAGGAATCCAATGACGTGGCGGTCGCGCAGGGCTACAAATATGACGCAAAGGCGCCCATCTCCGCCGCACTGGCGACCAGTGTATCCAATTCTCCCCTCTGCCACGCCTCTGTCGCGGCATGGATCAAGAAATCCGGCTTCAAGGCATCGGCGCCCGAGCGCGCGGAGCGCTGCGCCCGCCTCTGCGGCGATGTCGCATTCAAGGCGATCACTATGCTGAATACCTGGAAGGCGGGTACATTCGCCGCCACGTTCAAGGTCAGCGGCGAGACCGCGGGCTGCCTCTCCTGCCACAGCGACGATCAGGTAGGCAAGATGGCCTGCACTTCCTGCCACGAGCCACACTGATCGGGCACCAGTTCCAGAACACCGGATCATGAGCGGGGTAGCTGCCCCGCTCATTTTCTAGATATAATGCACACACCCCGATTCGGATGAGGTGCCATGAAATCTTCTTTCGACAAGATCTACGACGCGCTGCGCTCGGTAAAACTTGCGGTTGTGCTCCTCGTGCTGCTCACACTCTTTGCGATCGCAGGCGGCATTGTCCCGCAGGGGAGAACGGCCGATTTCTACCGGCTCCACTACCCCGGCGCCGGCGCGGACATCATTCTGACGCTCGACCTCGACCATGTGTTCTCGAGCGCCCTGTTCCTGCTCGTCGCGGCGGTCTTCGTGCTCAACCTGACCATATGCACCTTCCACAGGCTCACCGGGGAATTCTCCAAGCCGCGCGGGAAAAGGCGGCACGGTCCGGATATCCTCCACGTCGGGCTCATCGTTCTGATGTTCGGCGGCATCCTCACGGCACGCACGCGCACCGAAACCGCCATCAACCTGCGCAGGGGAGAATCGGCGGACCTCCCCGACGGTTCAAAGATCGTGCTCGTCGACATGCATTACGAACAATACCCCGACGGAAGGCCGAAATCCTGGGAATCCACCGTGGAAATCCACAACGGATCTTCGCCGGCTCCAGCCGCCGATGCACAGCACAGCGCCCGTCAATTCCGTGTCCGGGTCAATTCGCCCTTGCGGCTCAAGGGATACTCGATATATCAGCAGAACTGGCATAATGAANNAAAGCAGGTCGTGCTCAAGGACGCAGGGGGGACGAGCCTCGCCCTGGAGCCGGGCGCGCGCGCCGCTGCGAAAGAGGGTTTTGTCCTGTTTATGACGCTGGACGATGCCCCATCCTCCACGGCGGAGGGCTCCGCCCAGGCAAACGCATCTGCCCCTGAGGGTCCCTCCGCTGCCTTCCCCCAGGGCGCCATTTTCCTCCTCGAGGACAATGGCAAACGCACGGTGGTGAGGGTATTCCCCGGGCAGAGCATCGGCCCCTTCACCTTCGACGGCTATATCGATCAGTCGGTCTCCGGCCTCGCCGTGGTGAGCGACAGGGGCTACCCCTTCGTGGCGGCCGGCTTTATTCTCGTCATCCTCGGCGTCTTCATCACCTATATCCGGAAATTGAAAGGAATGCTTGCATGATCGCGACCATTGCGTTCGGACTCCTCATTGTGAGTCTCATCATTCAGATCGTCTATCTCTTTAAAAAGGCAGGCGGGCAGGATGGCGTCTCGCCCTGGCTTTCGCTTGCGGCGGGGATCCTGCTCCTGGTGGAGATCGTGCGGCGAAGTATCGCGATCCGCTTTGTCGCGCTCACCGGCATGTTCGAATCGCTGATTTTCCTGGCCTGCGCCCTGGCGTTTCTCATCTTCGCGCTCCGGTACTTCAAATCGACGAAGGGGAACAGAGTCATACCTTTCGGCGCCACGATCATAGCGCTGACATTCCTCGCGCTGGCAAGCTCCCCCTCGCCCCCTCCGAAGTAAAACCGCCCGTGCCCGCGCTCCAGTCAGGCTGGCTCGTGCTGCATGTCGCATTCTCCTTCATAGGAGAAGTATTCTTCGCCGTCGGATTTGTGAGCGCGATTCTGCAGCTCGCCGCAAAAAGCGAAGAAAAGCGTCAGGAGTACGACCGCGTGACCTACACGAGCATCGCGGTCGGCTACCCGATATTCACCGCAGGCGCCCTCATCTTCGGCGCAATCTGGGCAGAGAAGGCCTGGGGCGTGTGGTGGAGCTGGGACCCGAAAGAGACATGGGCGCTCATCACCTGGCTGACCTACACCGCCTACCTGCATTTCAGGCTCGTGCGGAAGAGCACGAGCAGGCTGGTGCCCGCACTCGTCATCATCGGGTTTGTGATTGCGATGTTTACGTTCTTCGGGGTGAATTTCCTGCTCAGCGGCCTGCACAGCTACTCGTGAGCCTCCGACTGGACTGACTGTGGTCAGCCCTCTTCCTCGATTACTGTCCAGCGGCCGTCCGCGTACTTGAGCCGGGCTGCATCCATGTCGAGTATCCGGCCATCCTCCCCCGCGATCCGTATCCTGTTCGAAAGCACATTGACTTCGATCACCTTGAAGAGGGTGCCGTCGTAGGTGAAGCGCGTGCCCTCGTTCGGGAGTTCTCTGCGCGCGTCGCGGTAGAACTGGTGTTCGTAGCTCAGGCAGCAGAGAAGCCTGCCGCAGGGCCCCGAAATCTTGAGAGAGTTGAGCGAGAGGTTCTGGTCCTTCGCCATCTTGATCGAGACGGGATTGAGCTTGTCCGAGAGCCCGTGGCAACAGAGAACGCGCCCGCAGACTCCGCAGCCGCCCGTGACGCGCGCCTCGTCGCGCACACCGATCTGCCTCAGCTCGATGCGCGCATGAAAGACACTCACCAGGTCCTTGACCAGGTCCCGGAAATCGACGCGGCTCTCCGCGGTAAAAAAGAACAGAATTTTGCTGTCCTCGAGCAGGCAGTGCGCCGAGACGAGTTTCATGGGCAGATTGTGCGCCCCGATTCGCTCGCGGCACTTGATGAAGGCTTCTTTTTCGCGTTCGAGGTTGTCGAGGTAACGGCGGTAGTCGTCGACCGTGGCCGGCCGCTCGATGAGCACAAGTTCATCCGCGTTCACCACGGAGAGGTCATGGACCACGCCCAGCACTTCCACGAGGTCCCGCCCGTATTTTGTGGGCGCAATGACCAGAGAGCGATTGGGCACGACGAGGACCCCGTCAGCCGTGGCCGTCTCGACGGCCTCGGCCTTCATGGCCACCTGCAGAGAGCATCCGGTGGACGCTTCGGCACATGGGGATGCATCGGCCATCTGTACCCCATTGGGCACCATATTCGACTTCGCCGGGCATGGACAGGCGAACGCCCCTTCGAGGGCGCAGCGCCTCATAAAATGTGCGCTTTCTCCCGACGGCACATAGTACGCATGAAAGGTCTCGCTCGAATGCAGCGTTTTGAGCCGGTAAATGGGATGAGGCAGCTCTTCGGCATTGCCCCCCTGCGGTTTTGCCGCCTGCGGAGTCTCCAATTCCTCTTCGTGGAGGATGTCGAGCATATCCTCCGGCAGAGCTTGATCGGTATATTCATCAGACATTGTATTCTCCTACGTTGCTGCGGCCTGGCCGTTGCGCGAGAACCGTCCCCTCACAAAGGCGCCGGATTCCACCACAAGAAAATCCCCCGTACAGTCAGCCTGAACCCGCGCGGTCCCGGTATAGCGCACTTCGTGCCGGACAGTCGCGGTGCCGCTGAAGACACCCGCTACCAGAAGGTCCTGGGCAAAAATATGGGCATGCACGACCGCATCTTTTGAGATTATCACAGAAGCGCCGCTTGTTATATCACCCGAAAAATTCCCGTCGATGCGCACCATCCCCGGAGCGTCGATCTTTCCCTCGGCCACGACGCCCTCCCCCACCACACAGTCGGCAAAGTCTCTCCTATTCATGATATTCCTTGCGAATGCTCAAAAAGCGCAGAGGATCGATGAGGCTCGTGCCCAGATACACTTCATAGTGAAGGTGCGGGCCCGTCGTCTGCCCGGTATTCCCAAGGTAGCCGATGACATCGCCCTGCGAGACACGCTGGCCCTTCTTCACCGCGAAACTGCGCAGGTGCCCGTAGCGGGTGGTAAAGCCGTGGCTGTGCTGAATCGTGACGGAGTTGCCGAGGCTGGCGTCGTAGTGGACATCGATCACCTTGCCGTCGGCGGTGGCCAGGATCGGGTCCCCCACGCGGTTTGTCGAAATATCGATGCCCGTGTGCAGATACCACTGCCCCGTCGCAAAGGGATTTTCGTTCTGGCCGAAGTACATCGTGATATGGCCGAGGTTCCCTTTGACGGGCCAGATGTTCGGCACTTCGGTCATAATGTCTTTCTGGCCTGCAAGCACATTCGCGATATCGTCGAGCGCAGGCAGGCTCTTGTCGAGGGCTTCGGCAATCCCGTTCAGTCTGAGCACATCCCGGCTCACGGGGTCATCCGACAGTTGCCCGGAGATGAGGTCCGCCAGTCCCGCAGTCTTGAGGACATCGCCCGTACTCTGCGGAAGATCGGGCTTGCCTTTGCTCTGTGCGATATCCACAACCTGGTCGAGCTTTTCCTGAAATTTGGCAGTCTCCGACAGCAGATTCTCCGTGGATTCGCGCATCTGATCGATACTCTGCCGGGCCTTTGTCAGCTGCGCATCGAGGGCGGCCGCTCTCAGCGCGGCGGCACTGTACGCCGAAAGAGAATAGCCTGCAAATCCCACAAAGAGAATCAGGACGACCCCCACCGCAATGAGGGAAAAGCGGCTGATTTCGAACCTTCGCGCCGGCTTTTCGCTCTGGGGAATCACCGCGAAGACGAAGCGCGCCCGCCCCCAGGCGAAAAATCGCCGGATCGCCACGCGGGCCACATCGACCCCGCTTGTGAGACCCTGCAACAGGCGTTCATACCAGCGCTTTTCTGTTTCCTTGAACCTGCGTAAGCCTTCCGGCACTTTGTTCTCTCCCCGACGATGTGCACTCAATTATTGCAAATCCGGTCAATAAATGTAGCACTCCTCGCCGCAAACTGTCAAACCGACGGCGCCGCGCTATACCTGCGTCCCCACGCCCGGCGGGTGCATCCGCCGCGCCTGGCTGAGCATTCACTTTTGGGCCGAATTTCGCTATATTAGAAACGAATAACCGGACAATCGGTTTCTTCTTCAACACCTGCTTTTCAGGAGTATTCTACATGCCCAATTACAGCTTTAAGACAGAAGTAAATCAGCTTCTCAACCTCATCACGCATTCGCTCTATTCGCACAAGGAAGTGTTTCTGCGGGAGCTCATCTCCAACGCTTCCGACGCGATCGACAAGCTCAAATATCTCACCGTTTCGGACGACGCATTCAAGACCCTCAGTTTTGAGCCGCGCATCAGCGTAACGATCGACGAGGACGCCAAGACCCTCACTGTGTCCGACAACGGCATAGGGATGGACGAACAGGAGCTCTCCGAAAACCTCGGCACGATCGCGCGCTCCGGGACGCGGGCCTTCCTCGAGCGCCTCGGCGAAAACGAGCGCAAGGCATCGAACCTCATCGGCCAATTCGGCGTCGGATTCTACTCCGCATTCATGGTCGCGGACCAGATCGAGGTCGTGAGTCTCAGGGCCGGCACGGACAAAGCCTTTGTCTGGAAAAGCGACGGCAAGTCGGGGTTCGACATCGAGCCCGGCACGCGCGCAGGCTTCGGCACCGACGTCATCCTCCACATGAACGACGACGGTTCGGAATACCTCTCGCGCTGGAGCATCGAGGAGCTCCTGAAGCGCTACTCAAACCACATCGCCTGGCCCATCCACCTCGTCTCCAAGGAAAAAACCTACACCAAGGACCCGTCCAAGGCCGAAACGAAGACTGTCGACGAGCAGGTCAACAGCGCAAGTGCCCTCTGGCGCCGCCCCAAGTCTGAACTCACCGACAAGGACTACATCGATTTCTACAAGTCCATGACCGGCGACGANAAAGGTCCCCTCCTGTGGATCCACACGAAGGCCGAAGGGACCATAGAGTACAATTCGCTCCTCTACATCCCCTCGCACCTGCCCTCCGACCTCTACATCCCGACGCGCGAGCAGGGCATCAAGCTCTATGTCCGGCGCGTCTTCATCACCGACAGGGAGCTTCAGATTCTGCCGCCCTACTTCCGCTTCGTGCGCGGCGTGATCGATTCGGACGACCTGCCGCTCAACGTGAGCCGCGAGATGCTCCAGCACAACCGCGTGATGATGACCATCCAGCAGGCCACGCTCAAAAAGCTCTTCGCGGAACTGGAACAGCTCGCGACGACCAACGCCGAAAAGTTCAAGGCCTTCATCTCGCTCTTCAACGTCCAGATCAAAGAGGGCATTCTCTCCGACTGGGCGAGCCGCGAATCGCTCCTGAAGCTCGTGCGCTTCAAGAGCACGGCGACCGAGGACTGGACAAGCCTTGCGGACTACAAGGCGCGCGCGGGCGAAGGGCGCAAGACGATCTATTATCTCACCGGCGAGAACGAGGCCCGTCTGCGCGCCTCTCCGCTTCTCGAAGCGTTTAAGGAAAAGAGTATCGAAGTGCTCCTCGGCACCGACGAGATAGACGAGCTGGCCTTCAGCGGCATCGGCGAGTTCGAGGGCATGCAGTTCAAGAACGTCCAACAGGTCGACGCCGAGGACGAGCTCGGCACTTCCGCGGCCGAACACCAGGACCTCGGCGAAAAAGCCGTCAAAATTCTGAAGAGCCTGCTCGGCGAGCGCGTAAAAGACGTGCGGCTGTCGAAACGGCTCGGCAAAAGCCCGTCCTGCGTCGTCGTGGACAAGGACGAACCCACGCCCGCCTACAGAAAGCTCATGGAGCGGCTTACGAACGAGCCTGCACCCGAAACCAAGCCGATTCTCGAGATCAACGCCGGGCACGCCCTCGTCGGACGGCTCGTCGCGCTCGATACACGCAAGGAATTGAGCGGCGGCGACCTCGCCGTCGTCCAGGAACTCGAGGACCTCGCCTATGTTCTCTTCTACGAAGCCATGCTGGCCGAGGGTGAGCACTTCGAAGTGCCCCAGGATTTTGCCGAGCGCATGAACAGGCTGCTCGCTAAAGCGGTTTGAGCCCCGCCAAGGACTGCCATGCCCGGCTATGAGCGACCCGACTACTGGACCCTCCGCGCCAAAAAAGAGGGTTACCCCGCCCGATCGGTCTACAAGCTCGAAGAGATAGTGCGCAAATTCGGCCTCCTGAAGGGGCTCGGGGGGCGTGGGCCCGGCGGGGGTGCGACCGAAAAGCCTGTTTCCGCGGCTCCGGCTGTAGGGGGCCGCGACCGCGCCGGGCCCCCTGTACCGGCCATCCTCGATGTCGGCGCCGCGCCGGGCTCCTGGAGCCTCTGGCTTTTGCGACAGATGAAAGGGGCCGGCCGCCTCGTCGCGGTCGACATTCAGAACCTCGGCATTGCGCCGGCCGATGCGAATTTTTCCTTTCTGAAAGGCAGCATCCTGGACGAGCCGGTGCGCGCTTCCCTGCGCGACTCGGGGCCGTTTCAGCTGGTAGTTTCGGACGCAGCTCCGGCGACAAGCGGCAACCGCCTCGTCGACCAGTCGCGCTCCGAAGAGCTCGTGGAAGCGGTGATGGGGCTGGCCCTGGAAGTGCTGGCGTCGGGCGGCGCCCTCGTCATGAAAATCTTTCAGGGCGGCGAGGAACACCGCCTTCTCTCCGAACTCCGGGCGCACTTCGGACAGGCGCGCGCCTTCAAGCCCGAGGCCTGCCGCTCCGAATCGTTCGAGACCTACCTGGTCGCGACGGGGTTTGCCCGACGGGATAAACAGGATTCACCGTGATCTGTTGATTTTTAACCAGAATGTCGATAAAATGTCGACATTCTGATCAAATTTTTGGGTAACAGATGAAGCAAATATCGTTTGAGTATCCCGAGATCGATTCTCTCCAGCTACAACAGAGTATGAAGGGCTACGCATTTCCCCGCGACAGGGTTACAAAGCTTCTTGCCGCGGGTGATCTCATCAGGATAAAGAAGGGCATCTACATAGACCCTCATTCAAGATTTCCGTATTCGAAAGAAATCCTCGCGAATCTCATGTACGGTCCGTCGTACGTGTCGCTGGAATACGCGCTGCGGCACCACAACCTCATCCCGGAAGCCGTCCGCGTGGTGACCTCTGTCACAACAGGCCGAAAAAAGCGTTATAGAACACCTGTCGGCGACTTCGATTATGCCCACATACCTCAGCGATTCTTTTCTCCTGGTGTAGAATATTATTCAATCGATGATACGCGTGGTTATATGATCGCGAGCCCCGAAAAAGCGATTTTCGATATGCTGTATCTACGGTATCCAGACCTCGGTTATTCTGAAATCGAGGCTCATCTCTTTGAAAATATGCGCATCGACGAGACCGATTTTGCCCGCTTGGACTTTACGAAAATTCAGATATTGATGAACACCTGCAACCGCCATTCTATCATTTCCCTGCGTAAATTCACGGGAAAGAAGGTAAATCATGGCTGACGCCCTCGCGTTTCTTGTTGAAAAGCGCCACCCTACAAGTTTAGAGGAGTACGACCAAGCCCTGCGCGAAGTCATTCAGGAATTCATACTGCTCGCTTTGTGGCGTGGCGCGTTTTTCAATGAGGCTGCATTCTATGGCGGCACTGCCCTTCGCCTTTTTTATGAACTTGATCGCTTCTCGGAAGATCTCGATTTTACTCTTTTATCTCCCAATCCTGGCTTTCGTTTCGATCCCTGGTTTGAATTCATAAAAAAGGAATTAGGCGCGCAAGGCCTGGAAGTCGAAATAGAGAGTAAAGAAAGGGCAAATACAGTTCAATCCGCGTTTTTGAAGACAAATACGAAAAAGGCTTTACTTACTATTGGGTTAGCAGGAAAATTGTCCGCCTCTATTCCATCGAATCGCCTCATCAAAGTAAAATTTGAAGCGGATACCGACCCGCCGCCTGCATTCACCACAGAGAATAGACTCTCACTTGAGCCAATACCCTTCAGTGTAAGAGTGCTGACGCCCGAGAGTCTCTTCGCGGGGAAATTTCACGCACTTCTTGAAAGAGATTGGGCTCAGAGAGTAAAAGGTCGAGACTGGTACGATCTTGTATTTTTTGTCCGCAAAGACATACCTGTTCAACTCGACTATCTATCCTCGAAACTCAGGGCCAATCACGAAAAATCAATGCATTTTGATTATAAGCCTGATGTCCAGCTGACAGCTCAAGAAGCGTTGAGACTACTCGAACGAGGAATATCCAAGCTCGACATTGAGTCGGCAAGAAATGAAGTTTACCCCTTCGTACGAGACAAAGATCAGCTCTCCCTCTGGTCCCGAGAGTTCTTTATGGAAATCGCGCATCGCGTCCGTTTTGTGGAATGATAAAGCCCTCGATTGATCCCGCTCATTCCATCTGCCGCATGCGCTCCACGAGCGCCGCGCGGTCCGGCATTCGCTTCAAGAACTCGATGAAACTCTCATCTGAGGCGAGCTGGGCAATCTCGGCCAAAATCTGCAGATGCCTTGTCTCGTCCGCCGCGAGCACCAAAAAGAGCGTGTGCACCGCCTGCCCATCCGGCGCCTTCCAGTCCACCGGCTCAAAGAGATAGGCCACCACGACAATATCTTTCTGAAGGCTCTCGCTGCCAAATTGTCTGACGTGGGGAATCGCAATCCCATTGCCGATCGCGGTGCTCATCACCTCTTCGCGGTCAAGGAGGGCATTCAGCAGGGCCTCTCTGTCGAGCCCCTTCGGCAAAGGCAGGGCGCGCACGAGCTCGCCCAGAGCCTTCGGCATATCCTCCGGGTCCACGAGGTACCAGGGATCATGCTCCGGTATGAGCTCATTCAGCAGCATGGGCATGGTATGTGTTATTCTACGGTTTCCGAGAACAGGAAGGATTCGCCATTCTCGAGGACGACCGTCACGTCATACGAAATCGGCCTCTTGATCGGACGTTTGCCGACGAATACCAGATAATACGTAGTCTGACCAGGCCTCTGGCTAAATTCAAAATCGGGGATCACCGTGTCCTCGATGGTTCTCTTCCGCCTCTCATGCTGGGCAGGATTGGGGCCGCCCTGATTCGATATGATATCCCAGAAATGAATAAGGTCTTCCTGATTGTAGGGGACAGGAGTGCCTGCCTCCGGAGGTGCCTTTGCGGACGCTTCAATCCTGATCTGGGTCTTCTGCTCCAAATTCAAGGATATTTCGACAATATAGAATTCGTAGAGTTTGCCGATAAACACGATATTCGGCTCTTTGAAGGGATTTTCAGCGAAACTCGCACCATATTTCGAGAGATCCGATTCCTGGACATGCGACATCGAGACAACAGGGATGCTCGCATCATATGGCTGGCTTGTCGCGCACGAGCCCATCAGCAGGCCAAACAGGACTCCGCCCAACACACTCCACAGAACTACCCTCTTCACCTTTTCTCTGCCAAAAATCATATGACCCCTCAGTGAATCCAAAATATAGTTCCATTCTATATTCCGGAGAATATGCTGTCTACGGCGGGCTTGACACATCCTAAAATAAAAGGGGCCATCCAATTTCTTGGACGGCCCCCATCATGGGTTACGAATCCGAGCTCTTCAGATTAGAACCAAACCTCGAAATCGAACGGGACAGCAAAGGTGCTGGAAGCGAAATCATACTGCACGCCGACGATAATATCGCCCTGTGCAAAGTTGATCACGCCGTATCCCTTGGCTGCAAGACCGTTGTTGCCATACCACACATCGCCATTGTCGTACCAGACTTTTACGCCTGCGGCATACTTATCGGTGATATCATACACTGCATTGCCCTGGACACCGAATTTGACGGGGCTGAGAGCCGCATCTGCATCGAAAGCGAGGGTGAGCTTGTCCACTGGAGAACCAGCACCGGTCGCATAGATGTAGTTATTGGTCGTGGTGTGGCGGAAGCCGAGGCGGGCAGTTACTCCCTTGACGGCGAGGACATCAACACNCGCCCAAATCTCACTGCTGGTGCCGAGATAGCCGCCGACGACTTTGACTACGTCTTTCGCAGTATAGGAAAGAGCAACGTTGGTATTCGCAAAGGTGTCGAGAGTGGAGAATACGCCGAGACCAACACCCATGTAGGAAATCTTGCCCATGAGACCATTCTGGACGTTCGCAACGCGGGTGGAGAAGCCGTTTCCATCGATATAGGAAGTGAGACGGGCATCGCCTTCGCGGAGTCTACCGGCGAGCACTTTCAGCTCGGGCAGAACCTGATAGGACACGGAATAGTTTCTGACCTGCTTGAAAATATCCTCTGCTCCAACGACAGTCGCCGAGAATCCCACACCGCCGGACGAATAGTTATAATAGGTTTCGCTGTAGAGCGTGGGGCCCGCGCCATCCGCAAAATCGCCATAGGAATCCAGGTAGGCGCCAAAGGTTGCAACGGCTTTCTGATCCTGAGCAAACACAGCGCCAACCATCGCAATTGCGAGAAGCAACACGATTAGCTTCTTCATGTCTAATCCTCCTTGAAAAGTAGATCAGGGCCTTGCCAAACGGCTCGGTTGTCCCCTCTCTAAGTTCGTTCAGAAGTATATATCGGCACTTTTTGTACTGTCAAGCACATTTGGGTTAAGTTTTTTATAAAGTATTCAGATTCTTTCATGCCAGTTGTGCTTGAAAACTGTTGTATCACCTCCCTCGTTGACATTCAATTATATCACGAAAATATTATCGGCACCAAACAAAAACACCTAAAGTGCGAAAAAGTCTCTCATTACGGAATACGCGCAACGATATCCCTGAGCCAGGGTTTTTTCTCGAGGTCGCGCTGCAGGCCCTCGGCGCGCGCCTTGTTCGAATAGTCGCGATTCTCGAAGGAATAGTGATAATTCGTGTGCACATCGTACGTTCCGTTGATAAGCGCCACAGTGTCCTCGGTCATGACGAGCTCTTCATCGGTCGGAATGACGAAGACCTTGACCCTGGAACCGGGGCCGGTGATGTCGAGTTCGGCNNGTTGGCGGCACTTCGCGAGCGCGTTCTTTTTCTCGTCGACGACGATGCCGAGCTCTTCGAGCCCCTCGGTCGCGATCTTGCGGATCTCTGGCCCCATCTCGCCGACACCAGCCGTAAAGACGAGGGCATCGACATGGCCGAGGGCTGCATAGTAGGCACCGGTATATTTTTTTATGCGGTAGCCTTCCACCTGCTGAGTGAGCAGTGCGACGGGGTCGCCCTTTTCGGCCGCGCTTCCGACGTCGCGGCGGTCGGCCCACTTTGTCGTGAGTCCGAGGACGCCCGATTCCTTGTTGAGCTTCTTCTCGATTTCGGCAGCGGTCATGCCGGTCTTGCGCATGACGTGGAAGATGATGCCCGGATCGATGTCGCCGCTCCTTGTGCCCATGACGAGACCCTCCAGCGGGGTCAATCCCATGGATGTGTCGAAGGAGCAGCCATTCTTGACCGCGTTGATGGATGAGCCGTTGCCGATATGGGCGATGATGAGGTTCGTCTCGAACGGATCCTTGCCGAGGAGGACGGCCGCACGCTTTGCGTTGTAAAGGAAACTCGTCCCGTGGAAGCCATAGCGGCGGACCATATACTTCTCATACCACTCGCGGGGAAGCGCGTACATGTAGCTCGAGGCCGGCATGGTCTGGTGCCAGGCCGTATCCATGACCGCACAGTGCGGAACATCGGGAAGTATGCTGGTGGCCGCCTCGACGCCCATGAGGTTGGCGGGGTTGTGCAGGGGCGCAAGGTCATTGAGCGACCTGAAGGTCTCGAGGAACTCTTCATTGATAATGCAGGATTTTGCAAATTTCGAGCCGCCATGGACCATGCGGTGGCCGACGGCCTTGATCATCGACAGGTCAGGGATGACACCGACCTCGGGATCGACGAGCGTTTTAAGGATGAGCTCGATGGCGACCACATGATTGGGACACTCGTGCTCGATCTCATAGTCGGGACGTCCGCGCACCTTGTGGGTGATGAACGAACCACCGATCGTGACGCGCTCGACGATTCCGTTTGCGAGCACATCCTTTTTATCCCAATCGTACACCTGGTACTTTAAGGAGGAAGAGCCGCAGTTGAGGGTTAAAATGACCATTTAAAAACTCCTGGAAGAAACTACTTTCGGCCATTGTAGCACTGAACGGTGGGGTGCGCAAGAAATTGGCTGAAATTGGAACGAATCCGCGCTACATCATCTGCACGGGGTCGATGTCGATTTCGAGATAGACCGAGGAAACCGGATCGATGCTGTGCCTGAACACTTTGACAAAGCGCTGCAGGTCCGAAAAGCGGCGGGCGCGGAATATGAGCTGATAGCGGTGATTGTCCGCAACGATGGCGAGAGGGCACTCGGAGGGGCCGAGCACGGCGATGTCCGCGAACGCTGGATTCTGAACGATGAGGCGGGCAGCGGCCGCACATTTTGAGGCTTCATCCCGCACACAGCGGGAGCTGCGGGAGCGGAATACCACGCGGCAGAGGCGCGCCGCAGGAGGAAACTCAAGCTGCCGGCGGGCTTCGAGCTCGCGTTCGAGGAATACGGAGACATCGCCCGCGGCCGCGAGGCGGATGACGGGGCTCTCGGGTTTCCGGGTCTGGACAAAGACGAGCCCGTCGGGGCGATGACGCCCCGCCCTCCCCGCAACCTGCACAATCAGCGAGAAAACCCGCTCCGCGGCGCGGAAATCGGGCATCGAGAGACCCTGGTCCGCCATCAGAATGCCGACCACGCGCACTCCGGGAAAATTCAGGCCCTTTGCGACCATCTGCGTGCCGACGAGAAGATCGATCTCTCCATCCCTGAAGGCGCGGAGCGTATCTTCGAGTGCGCCCTTGGCGCTCGCCGTGTCGGTATCGAGGCGGGCGTGGCTCATGCCGGGAAAATGCTCGTCCAGCTCCTCTTCGATGCGCTCGGTGCCGTAGCTCGCCCAAACGAGGTCGAGCGATCCGCAGTCGGGGCAGGCCTCCGGCTTAGGTTCGCTGTAGCCGCAGTAATGGCAGACGAGACGGCCACTCGCCTTGTGATAGGTGAGCGGCACCGAACAGTGCCTGCAGAGGACTTCGGCGCCGCATGTCTGGCATATCAGCGTGCGCGCAAAGCCGCGGCGGTTCAAAAAGAGGATGGACTGGCGGCCCGCGCTCTTCGCATCGCGGAGGGCCTGTGCCAGCTCCTCTGATATGAGGCTCTGGCGGCCGCGCATGTCGATGATGCGGATCTCCGGGAAGGAACCGCCGGCGGGACGGTCCGTGAGGCTGAAGCGGCGCATGTGGCCTTCTCCGCAGGCCTGCCACGCCTCGGGGGAGGNGGTGGCGCTTCCCATGACGATGCGCGCTCTGGCGAGGCGCGCGCGGTGCATGGCGACCTGGCGGGCGTGGTAGCGGGGAGTGGTGCCGCTCTTGTAGCCGCTGTCGTGCTCTTCATCGATGATGATGAGGCCGAGGTCGGAAATGGGCGCGAAGACGGCACTGCGCGCGCCGACGACGATGCGCGCCTCGCTCTTCGCGATGCGGCGCCACTCGGCGAGCTTGTGCGAGGNGGTGAGGCGCGAGTGGATGATAGCGCAGCGGGCGCCGAACCGGGCGCGCACATCCTGTTCGACCTGGCGCGTAAGGGCTATTTCCGGTACGAGATAGAGGACGCCGCGGCCCTGCGCGAGCGTGGCCTCGGCGAGCTGGAGGAAGACTTCGGTTTTGCCGGTGCCTGTCGGGCCGTAGAGATAGAACATACCTTCGGGTTCGGAGAGAATCCCATCGAGGGCGGCCTTTTGGCCGGAGGTGAGGACGAGCGGCGTGCGGCTCAGCTCGACCTCATCGAATTCCTCGGCGACCTCCTGACGTTCGCGGCGGGCCGAGGGCAGCATGGCGGAGAGCGCTTCGCCGAGAGAGCAGTGGTACATCGCGGCGAGCCATCTGCCGAGTGCGAGCGTCTCGGGGTCGAACAGGGGTTCCGTGTCGACAACCCGCAGGATATCCCGGATCTTGTCCGGGTCGAGGCGCGCGAGGTCCTGAGGGAGGTCCTGAGGCACGGAGCTCGCCGGCTGATTTTCAGAGAACGCCTCGACGACTTCAACGACGTATCCGGTGGCCTTGGGCCTTTTCCTGAGGGGAGCCTCCACGCGCACGCCTATCTCAACGCGCGCCGGGCCGGAATTCCGGTACCAGAAGGTCTCTTCGAGAGGAATCGGATAGGCCACGCGCACGAAGGATGCAGGCACCCCGCTACTCCTCGCCCGCCATACTGTCCATGAAGGCACGGAACTGTTTCAGGTCTTCCCACGCGGGGCGCTTGAGGCTCTCGTCGCGCAGGAGCGCCGAAGGGTGAAAAGTTATTCTGACGGGAATACCCTGAAACGTAAACGTGCGGCCGCGCAGCCGCGAAATCGGATCGCTCATGTCGAGAAGGCTGTGGGCCGCGGTGCGCCCGACACAGAGGATGAATTTCGGCCTGAGAATCTCAATCTGGGCGCGGAGGTAACCGATGCAGGCGTCGCGCTCGGTCGGGGTCGGCGCGCGATTGTNTGGAGGGCGGCATTTGACGATGTTTCCGATATAGCAGTTGGTTTTGCGCGAAAGTCCGATTGCGGCGAGCATTTTATCGAGGAGATTGCCCGAGGCTCCCACAAAGGGCAGCCCCTGGCGGTCTTCTTCCGCACCGGNGCCTTCGCCGACCACGAGGACCTGGGGAGCCGTGACTCCTTCGCCGAAGACCGTCCGCGAGCGGGATTGCGAGAGAACGCAGGCTCTGCACTGGCGCACACGAGCCTCAATCGCATCGAGGCGGGTCTGGCGGTCTTCTCCCGGGCCGCCATCNNGCCGAGCCTGCGCCCCGTCCGCCGCGCCGGAAGAGTCGCCGAGGCCGAAGGCAGCATCGCCGGCCTCCAGCCGGCGGCCGCTCCGGAAGCCATAGCGGAGAAAATCTTCAATCAACAGAAGGTTGTCCAGAAATTGCCGGGGCCGGCTGGCGGTCTCCGGCGCACTTTCGGTTTTTGCGGCGGCTTCCGGCCTCGGCGCGCCTTTGACGGCGGGCTCCTGGCCGTGACCGATTTTTTCGCTCATATGCACTATGCTACCATCATTCGACTTCGAGTTCGAGGACGGCCGGCGCTTCAAAGCGCGGAGAAGAGACTGAAATGCGGACCCGCCCCTTTTCTGTCCCGCCCGCGACCCAGAATGCGCTGGCGCCGCCGACGAGCGCCCTCTGCGGCGGGCCGATCAGCCGTGCCGGCCNCTCAATCTCGACTGTATAAGGCTCGAATACAAATGACGCGGTGTTGTCGTACTGGTCGAGCGCTCTGACGACAATGCGCGTGCTGGCCCACTCTTCTTCAGGCTTTCCGCGGAGGCTGTAGGCATCGGCCTCGGCGACAAGCTTCTTCGCCGCAGCGTCGGCACCGAAACTGCGCTCGGCGACCTCTTTGCTC
>JADLKI010000005.1 GCA_015657395.1 Spirochaetales bacterium
GGAAAAGAGACGACCCGTCGATCTCTATGATGCCCCCGCCCTCCCGCACCTCTGCCCCAAGCCTCCGGGCTATGCGCAGCGCCGCCCTGGAGTCGGCGCACACGGGGGAGCCTTCAATCCGGCTTGTGCCCTGCCCCAGAATCGCGCACGCGATCGCGCGCTGCATGGCGCTTTTCGATGCGGGGGCGCGGATGCTGCCCCCTACCGCCGCTGGATGCACTGTTCGAGTTTCCATGAACTGTTCCTCTGTCGCTGGTTATACCATATCGGCGCCCCTCTCGTCCCCTGTGGGCGAGCCGGCCGCAAAAAAAGCGGCCTTCCGGAGAAGGCCGCCACGCAACACGTTATTGAAAATTAACTTTCTACATCACACCAGACCCTGGGCGATCATCGCATCCGCCACCTTCTTGAAGCCCGCGATGTTCGCGCCGACGACATAGTTGCCCTCGAAGCCGTACTTGGCCGAGGTCTCGACGCAGGCCCTGTGGATGTTGATCATGATTTCGTGCAGACGGTGGTCGACCTCTTCGGCGCTCCAGGCGAGCCGCATCGAATTCTGGCTCATCTCGAGGCCGCTCGTCGCGACGCCGCCCGCATTCGCCGCCTTGCCCGGCGCAAAGGGGATCTTTTTCTCTATGAAGAGTTTCCAGGCCTCAGGCGTGCATCCCATGTTCGACACCTCGACGACAGTCTTGACGCCATGGTCGATGAGGAGCTTCGCATCTTCGCCGTTGAGCTCGTTCTGGATGGCGCAGGGCATGGCGATGTCGACCTTCTGCTCCCAGGGCTTCTTGCCTTTGTAGAACACGGCCTTCGGGAACTTCTTGACGTAATTCTCCACTTTGTTGCGGTCGATGATGAGCATCTCCTCGAGATAATCCCACTTCTCCTGCGTGCCCACGCCCTCGGGATCATAGACATAGCCGTCGGGTCCGGAGATGGTGACGACCTTCGNCCCGAGCTGGCTCGCCTTGGTGCAGGCGCCCCATGCGACGTTGCCGAACCCCGACACCGCGACCGTCTTCCNCTTGAGCGAATCGTTCTTGAGCTTGAACATCTCCTCCGCAAAATAGACCGCGCCGAATCCCGTGGCTTCGGGTCGGATCAGCGAACCGCCGAAGGTCAAACCCTTGCCGGTAAAGACGCCCGTGAATTCATTGGCCAGCCGCTTGTATTGGCCGAACATGTAGCCGACTTCGCGTCCGCCCACACCGATATCGCCCGCGGNGACATCAGTATCGGGGCCGATGTGGCGGTAGAGCTCGGTCACGAAACTCTGGCAGAAGCGCATGATCTCATTGTCGCTCTTGCCGTTCGGATCGAAATCCGAACCGCCCTTGCCCCCGCCCATGGNGAGGCCCGTGAGGGAATTCTTGAATATCTGCTCGAATGCGAGAAACTTGAGCGTAGAGAGGGTGACCTTGGGATGGAAGCGGATGCCGCNCTTGTACGGCCCGATGGCTGAATTGAACTGCACTCGGTAGCCGCGGTTGATATGGTATTCGCCCTTGTCGTCGACCCAGGGCACTCGGAACATCACGATGCGCTCGGGCTCGATGATGCGTTCGAGAATTTTCTGCTGGCGGTATTTCGGCTCTGCCTCGATGAGTGGTGTAATGGATTCCAAAACTTCTTCAGAGGCCTGAAGGAACTCGCTTTCCCAAGGATACCGAGCGCGGAGTCCATCCAGTACTTCTTTTATGTAGGAATTCATGTCTCCCTCCTTTTAGGGATTGTTCGTAATTATTGTGCTGACAGTATGCCAACTGAATTGATTCTATACCTACTTATCGAATCGTGCAAGCAAAATTAATATTTGAAACGCCGTTTCGATTTATAAAACAGAAGGCTGCTCTACGCGCTCATCATTTTCCGGGGGCGCAACGCGGTCGATACGGATGGAGATGAGCCGGTGCCCTTCCATCGCCTCGATGGTGAAGCGGAGGTCTCCCTCCATAACCTGCTCCCCCGCCGAGGGAATGCGTTCGAAAAGGTCGAAGACATAGCCCGCAAGGCTGTCGTATTCACCCGAGGGCAGCTGTGAGCCGATGGCCTCGTTGAGCTCCTCGAGGCGAATGCGCGCGTCGCAGCGCCACGCATTTTCGCCGAGTTTTACGATCTGCTCGGCTTCTTCGTCGAATTCGTCCTGAATCTCACCCACGATCTCTTCAATTATATCCTCAAGACTTATGATGCCCGCCGTGCCCCCATATTCATCCACGGCGATGGCGATGTGCACATGGCGGCGCCTGAACTCCTTGAGGAGCGTGTCGATCCGCTTCGTTTCGGGCACGAAATAGGGGGGCCGCATAAGCTTCTTCAGTGCGANGGGCTCTTTTTTCACGAGCGCGGCGAGGACATCCTTCGCATAGAGTATCCCGACAATGTTGTCGATGGTATCCGAGTACACAGGGATGCGCGAATGCCCCGATTCCACCAGTATTTCCAGCATCTCGTCGACCGGCGTCGTATCTTCGACACAGACCGTATCGGTGCGGGGCACCATGACATCCCGGACTATCTTCTCCGGAAGGTGCTCTACCCCCTCGATCATCTCGCGTTGTTCCTCGACAGATTCGTCCTCTGTCGGAACCGTCTTCTCATGGGAACCAAAAAGTTGCGAAAGAAGGCTCATAGAATGGCGTCTCCTCCCATTTGACGCAGAAGTCGCTCCTGCAGTTCCAGCATGGGCTGGTCAGGCGAATTATCGCTGTGGTCCATGCCAGACAAGTGCAGAATGCCATGAATGATAAGGCGGCGCAATTCTTCATCCACCGCGACTCCAAACTCCGCGGCGTTGCGATGAAGGGTCGGGACGCTTATGACGACATCGCCGGCAATGTAGATATCTTCTCCCTCTTCCACCGGCATGAATTCCCCCAGCGGAAATGAAAGGACATCCGTCAGCGCATCGATGTGCCTGTAGTCCCGATTGAGTGCCTGGATGGTCGTATCGTCGCACAGGGTCAGAGAAACCTGCCAATTGCGCTTTTCGAGAAGATCGAGGACGGAGAGTGCGAAATCGGCCGCTCTCTGGGCCCAGGGCGGCTCTTCCAGCCCCATGATCGAATAGAACACTTCGTTTCCATTCATTGCTTTCCCTGCCCCGGATACTCGATGCGGGTGTGCATCTGCGACTGAAGTATCCGCAGAAACGCATGTTCCGCGGTGTCAATGTCGTGCAGAGTGAGATCGCTCTCGTCGAGCTGGCCGTTCGTGATCTTGTGCAGAATGAGCTGGTGGACCAGCTGCTCAAGCTTTGCGGCGTTCGGGTTCTTAAGAGAACGCGAAGCGGCCTCTATGGTATCGGCGAGCATGACAACCGCCGCCTCTTTGCTCTTCGGCCGCTCCCCCTGATAGCTGTAGGATTGCAAATCGGTTTCATTCGGCGAAGCTTTCGCCTTGTTGATGATGGCCTCCATCACGGAGTTGCCGTGGTGCTGGCTGATGATGTCGATGACTTCCTTGGGAAGGCCGATCTCCCGGGCCCGCTCGATGCCGTCCTTCACGTGGCGGCGGATGATGCTCGCCGAGAGCGTCGGGTTGATCTCGTCGTGCCGGTTGATGCCCTTCTGGTTCTCGGTAAAGTATTCAGGATGCTCGATCTTGCCGATGTCGTGGTAATAGGCCCCGACCCTGGCCAAAAGAGGATTCGCGCCGACATCCTTCGCCGCCGCCTCTGCCAGGTGGGCGACATTCATCGAGTGCGCGTAGGTGCCGGGCGCATTCGAAAGCATCTCCTTCAGGACGGGCGCGTTGATATCCGCCAGCTCCATGAGCCTGAACTGGGTGGACTTGTCGAGGATGCGCTCGAAGAGCGGCAACAGGAGCATAATAAACGAACCTCCCACAAAGCCGTTCAGCGCCCCCAAACCCATGGACTGAAAGACTTCGGCCGGAGTGGGCTTCTGGCTGAACAGCAGGACAACCGCCAGGCAGGCCTGAATGGCAGCCTGAAACACGGCCGCCCGGGCCAGCATGGTCCTGGTGCGGGCCGTGCGCATCGTGAGCGTCGCCGAGATTCCCGCCAGCATGATGCCGATCATGAACTGCGCGTTGAGATTGGTCGCGGCACCCGTCAGGAAAAACGAGATCAGACTGAAGAAGATGCCGGTCCGCGGCCCGTACAGCAGAGATACGAGGCCCGCAAACAGCGATGCCGGGACAAAGAGGGCACCGCTCGAGAGATTCTTTGTGTCGAGGACATTCTGAACCACCAGAATCCAGTAGAACAGTATGAGCATCGAGAGCAGCAGGAATATGAGTGAGGAACGGTCGCTGGGAAAATCGGACAGATCCCGTATGTGCGCCAGGAGGAGGCCCAGAAGCGATGCGATGAGCAGGAGCCCAAGGTCTGTGAGGAGAACCCCCACATCGGAGACGAGGATCGCCGACCGGATCGTCTTTATCTGCTGGTACAGCTCAGGCGTAACCAGTTCGCCCTTCCGCACGAGGATCTCGTTGCGGTTCACAAAGCGGGTCACCGGATCAACCTTCGCGCGCGCGGAGGCAATGCGCTTCTCCGAGAGGTTCTGGTCAAAAANAGTGTTCTCCCTCAACAGAGCCTTGCCGAGAAGACGGACATACTGCTTCTGCGATTCAGGTATGCGCCGCGCGTCCATCTCGTCTTCGAGGCGGCTGCCGAGATTGGCGAGCGTGACTATTCCGCTCTCGGCGAGCTGTTCGCGCTCTTCCCGGTTGTTTATCATTCTGACAAGCTCATAGTAGTTCGGATTGAAGCGGTCGAACACGCCGTCCGGCACCGAGACAACGCCCTTGCCCAAGAGGCTCTCGACAATGTCGCTCACATAGACAAAGGTCTGCGAGTTCAGCTTCGCACGGACGATGGCCGTATATTGTTGCTCCGGCTGCAAAAAATCCGGAAAGCGGCTTCTCAACAGAAGCCCGAGCGCATCGGCCCCTCCGGTCTCTCCATTGACAAGCTGCAGATAATAGGAACTGAAGGATTCCGTCTTTTCCCGAATGGCGGAGGTGATCTTGTCGTCCACGACAAACACCGCGAGGACAAGCCGCTCCTCCACAAGGATCTTGCGCTGGGTAGCCTCCCTGTCGATGTACACAGTGTCCTTGCCCGCGTAGATGTCTGTCTCGGCGATTTTGCCGGCCTCGATGGACTTGAGGGAGCTGCTCTTCATTATTGAGGATGGCCCCAGGAAAAAGAGGCCGACCGCAGCCACCACGATGGTGCCCAGGAAAAACCACATCGACGGCTTTATCGAGCGAAGCCATCTGGCCAATCTCTGAAGAGCCGTCTCTCCGTTATTCTTTTTCATACGCTTCTATTATCTTCCGTACCAGGGGGCTGCGGACCACGTCGCGGGCATCGAGCCTGCTGACAAAAACTTCATCGATATGCTCAAGAAGAGTCACTGCGTGACAAGCCCCGATTCAGTCTTCTTGGGAGGTCTATCTGGGTGATGTCTCCCGTGACGATCGCCTTCGTGCGTTCGCCCAGGCGCGTGAGGAACATCTTCATCTGCTCCTTCGTCGTGTTCTGCCCCTCATCCAGAATGACGATGCAGTTCGTAAGGCTCCTGCCGCGCATATACGCCAGCGGTGCAATTTCGATGGCCCTGCTCTCCTCCAGGCGGTGTATGGTCTCGTAGGGAACCAGAGCCTCCATCGCATCGTAGAGGGGCCGGAGGTATGGATTTATCTTCTGCTCCAAATCTCCCGGCAGATAGCCGAGGCTCTCGCCCGCCTCCACGACGGGGCGCGTCAGGACCAGCTTTCGCCGCGAGCGCGTGAGAAGCTCGCGCAGCGCGTAGGCCATCGCAAGATACGTTTTGCCCGTCCCCGCGGTCCGACCGCAAACGCGAGGTCGTGGCCCGCGATGCCCTGGAGGTAGAGACTCTGCCCGCTCGAACGCGGAAACACCTTGCCAAAGCCGTTCGGAATCTGAATGCAGGTGTCGAGAAACTTGGACACCTCGCTCTGACCTTCCTCTGCGGCATTGTCCGGGCCGCCGAATGATTCGCGCCGCCCTCGGGGTGAGCTCCGCATGCAGAGCTATGATGAGCTCCGGGGTCGCTGGCACTCCGTCCTCTATCGATGTCCCTATCGCGCTGACTAGGCGGGGAAAAAGATCGAGAGCCTTTTCATCTTCGCTCTCGATGAAGAGCTCGTTTCCTCTCGTGAGGACGCGGGCGCCCAAGAGGCTGCTGATGACGGAGAGATTGTAATCATTCGCCCCGCAGAGTTCAGCGAGTAACTGGGTATCTTCAAGGACAATATGTGAAGGACTCAATCGCACTCCCGGTTTCTATAAAATTGCTCTATACCTTAATATACTATGATACACGACGTCTTTCTACCCTTTCCCGGCCCCACGGCCATGCCGAAGAATCCACCGGTTCCGGCTCAGTCGCTGAAAGATCCATCCGAATATGAGATAGAGCTCTTTATCGCGGATATATCTTTCCAGGTCACGGACAGAGTGAAGGACACGTCCATCTCGTAATATGGCCGTCCGGAGGATGGCGTGACAAGGGTCGGCCCGGCATCGACGCTCGCCGACAGCAGCCAGTCGTGGGCATCGATGGAGAGGGCCAGCGAGAGCTTTTGCAGCTTGAACAGCGTACTCTGGAGCGCGCTCGTGTCCCAGATCGACAGTGAATCCCAGAGGTCCGAAAAGAAGTTCTTGGCATAGGCCGAGGGGTCGAGGTCTCCGGCCGTGGGGAGGAGGAAAGTGTAATATCGCCAGAACGATGAATTGACCGACGACAGGGTGAAACTGAGCGAAACGCCGGCGGAATTCTTGACAATAAAACTGAAGTCCGCGTTGAACGTCGAATTTGTATATTTGATCAGGTTCTGCGTCAGGGAAAGCGACACGTCGGTCTCAAAGGACCATGCGACCCTGCCCGAAGAAGGAGTCCTGGGGTTGAAGCGGAGCACGGGCTTCCAGCTCATTGTCAACGTGGAGGGTCGGAAATAGTTCGTTCCGTCCTCCACCCAGGAGCCGCTTTCAAAAGTATAGCCGTCTGTCTCTTGGGCGAGAAAACGCGCGTAGAAGGACCAGGCCCTTACCTCCGCGCTGAGGCTCAAGGGGGTCTCCGTGTCAAAATCCCACGACGCGCTCGTGGAGAAGCTGAGGTTCTTCANGGGCCTCAGCGCCACAGTGCCCGTCAATGAGGTGGAATCGAGGTCCGCTGTCGAGCTCGTCCGGGAGAGCACATAGGCCGCGCCGAAGCTCGCTATGCCCGCGGAGGTGGAGGCCTGCAGGGTATAGCTCTCGAGAAGGGGCGGCAGGGCGACCTTGAAACTCAGGTGGTTCGAGGTCGAGCCGAGCCTTGCGGCGAGATCTGCGAGCACGGAATGATCGGTGATCATGTCGGTATNCCATGACATCCAGTACAGATCGTAGATGGGATTTGCGTCGGTACCGCTCCCGTCGAGCCCCGTATAATCGAGTTTGGCGATCTTCCCCGCGAACGAATACTTCACGCTCGAGGCGGAAANAATATCCGAGCTCTTGAGCGGCGACCAGCTGACGTTCGTCCCAGNGTTCCAGTAGGCAGTGTTGTATTCATAGTCGGCGAGCCTATAGGGGTGGACCGTCGTCGGAGAAGTCCGCTCGTCGTATAGATATGGCCTATACTGCAGCTGCCCCAACAGGCCTGTGGACATCTGGAACATCAGGCCGGCGCTGTCGATGGAATATGAGGAGTTCAGGGTTGCATTGCTGCGCGCGCCCAACAGCCAGTACCAGCTCTGAAAGTCGATATCCTCAGGGCTTTCCCAGGCGGCGTTGTAGAATCGATCTTCGACGTAGGCAGAATTCGTGTTTATCCAGGCGAGAGAAGCGCTCTGACTCTTGAAAATCGTGCCCGAAAGGGAAAAACTCGTGTCGAGCGGGCGCGTATTGTAGGGATAGAAAAAATACCTCTGCGGATCGACGGCATAGAGCTTCAACTCTGTGCTGGTCATGCCCGTGGTGGAGGCGGCCTTGCTCTTCCAGTCCAGGGTCGAAGAGAGGTTGCTGAGCGTGAAGCTAAAGCCACCCGCCGAAGTGCTTGGCCGCCATGTCCATGAGAGGCTGGCCTTGTCCGAAAAAGATGAGCGCTGGCTTATGCTCGATGTCGAACTGCTCCCGATGATGGAGAAAAAATCGTAGGATTCGCTGCGGTCCAGGAAATCCTGCTCGACAAAGGGGTCAGAGTAGAAAGGTAGGCTCACCTTCCACTTGAGCCCCGCAGTACTCTGCTTCGACGAAGCCTCGAAGTTCGCCACGATTCTTGTCGGCAGATCGACCGAGCCAAAGTACCACCGGTTCCAGACCGAGGCATAGTCTCCGGCAGCGTCGAAGGGAGAATAATATCCCGTCGATTCATAAAAAATCGAGCGCGACACGCCGGCGCCCGCGAGCCACGAAAGGTTGAACGGAAAGCTGTCGGCCGCCTTTCCCCTCAGCCCCGCAAATATCCCCAGGGAGGAATACGCGTCGGCCAACAGTGCAATGGTCGGCTGACCGGTATCTTCCTCCGTGGCCTCCGTCTTCGAAATATAGGTGCCGAATGACCCCAGGGCTCCCTGGTTTATCGACAGCGCGGAAGAACTCTGGCTGTCCGTGCTCTGTTTGCCGGAGAGATAGGTGGTCGTCTGGACAAATCCTCCGGTGCGCGACCGGTAGCCCAGCACCGGATGAAATACCGGGGCCTTGGACGGATAATAGAAAAAAGGCAGCCAGAGCACGGGTATTTTGCCCACATAGAGCGTCGCGTTGGCGACGGCCCAGTCGCCCGAACCGAAGAGCCATATCTTTTTTGCACGCAGAATATAGTGGGGATCGATCGCATCGCAGGCCGTCAGAGTGCCTTCGGCCAGGGTGAGTATGTCTTCCGAATGCGAAATCAGGGTGCCGAAGTGGACGATCAGGGTGCGGCTCTCTGTGCCCGACGGCTCCATGTTGAATGAACCGTCGATAAAAACGCCCGAATAGTCGTCGAGATTGACCGCGATGGTCTGGCCCTTGTAAGTGTCGGTCCTCGTCTGGGATTCGCGGGTATATTCCACATCCCCGGTCGCCTTTACTTCCTTTGTATCCCGATTGTAGACAACATATTGGGCCTTGATTCTGTGGACCGTCCCCTGGGAATCGACAAAACGGATCTCCAGAGGTCCCTGAAGGCGAATCTCCTTTGTTCCGTTTTCGAGCGTGAAGTACTCCGCATTGGTTGCCTGCTCTATGCTCATGGTCACATCGCCCTGAGTTTTCGGGACGGGGTCAAAACCAAAGTACCCATAGAGGCGGGCTCTCAGTTCATCCGCGCTTCCCTCGGCCGACAGCCCGTACTCGGCGGCCAGATCGCGCAGTTCGTAGAGCGTGGCGGACGCAATCCGGAAGCGGAGTGTTCTGCTCGCCAAATCGTCGGCCGAGCCAGCTGCACTCTCCTGCGCTGACAGCGGCACAAGGAGCACATAGAGCAAGACCAGAATGCCGAGGATGCGCCTCATCGCCTGTTATCGTATATGAAAGAGCAAAGAATTGACAAGAATCCCCTCGGGAAAAACTTCAGGCGCGGAGCATGGGCCGGAGGTACTGGCCGGTGTAGGAGGCCGCGCAGTCGGCGATCTCCTCCGGCGTGCCCTCGGCCACGATCATGCCTCCCCTGTCCCCTCCCTCCGGCCCGAGGTCGATGACCCAATCGGCCTGCTTGATGATGTCGAGGTTGTGTTCGATCATCACCACGGTGTTGCCGCTGTCGACCAGCCGGTGGATCACTTCGAGCAGCTGGCGCACATCGGCGAAATGCAGGCCTGTCGTCGGCTCGTCGAGGAAATAGAGCGTGCGGCCCGTGGCGCGCCGCGCGAGCTCGAGCGACAGCTTGACTCTCTGCGCCTCCCCTCCTGAGAGCGTCAGTGCCGACTGGCCGAGGCGAATGTAGCCCAGCCCCACCTCGAGCATGGTCTGAAGCTTGTGCGCGATGGACGGGATGTGTGCGAAGAATCCGCTGGCCTCCTCGACGGTCATGTTGAGCACGTCGGCGATATTTCTGCCTTTGAAGCGCACGTCGAGCGTGTCGGCGTTGAAGCGTTTGCCGTGGCACACTTCGCAGGTTATGTAGACGTCCGGGAGGAAATTCATCTCAATTTTGATCGTGCCGTCGCCCTGGCAGTGCTCGCAGCGACCGCCTTTGACATTGAAGCTGAAACGGCCGGGTTTCCATCCCCGGGCTTTCGATTCGGGAAGACTGGCAAAGAGCTCGCGGATGTGGGTAAAAACGCCCACGTAGGTCGCCGGATTCGAGCGCGGCGTCCGCCCGATGGGACTCTGGTCGATATTGATGATCTTGTCGATGTGCTCGAGCCCCTCCAGCTTCTCATAGGCCCNCTCCTTGAGAGAGGAGCGCATGATGCGGTTGGAGATGGCCGGATAGAGCACGTCCGACAGCAGCGTGCTTTTCCCTGAACCCGACACCCCCGTGATGCACACGAATTTGCCGAGAGGAATTTTGACATCGATATTCCTGAGGTTGTGCTCGCTTACGCCTTTCACCGCGACAGAGGCCCCGTTCCCCTTCCTCCGCACCTTGGGAACCTCGATCCTGAGCGTCCCGGCAAGATATTGGCCGGTAAGGCTTTCGGGGTTTGCGATCACTTCCGGCACCGTGCCGTGGGCGACCACATAGCCCCCATGTTCACCCGCACCCGGCCCAAGATCGACAAGGTAATCCGCGGTGCGCAGGGTCTGCTCATCGTGTTCGACGACAATCAGCGTATTCCCCAGGTCGCGGAGATAGGTGAGCGTGTCGATGAGCCGCTGATTGTCGCGCTGGTGCAGACCGATCGAAGGTTCGTCGAGGATATAGAGCACGCCGACGAGCGAGCTTCCGATCTGTGTGGCAAGCCTTATCCTCTGCGCCTCGCCGCCCGAAAGGGTCGAGGCCTTGCGCTCGAGCGTCAGATAATCGAGGCCGACATTGCGCAAAAACCNCAGGCGGGCGACGATCTCCTTCAAAATCAGCTTTGAAATCTGAACTTCGGTGTCGGAGAGCCTGAGCGACTCGAAGAACTTCACCGATTCGCCGACGGGCATGCAGGTGAGCTCGTAGATGTTCTTTGCGCCGACAGTGACGGCGAGCGCCTCGGGCCTGAGCCGCTTGCCGTGGCAGACTTCGCACTCTTTTTCGACCATAAAGGATTCGAACCAGTCCTTGATCTCGTCGCTCGAGGTCTCCATGTAGCGGCGGCGCAGGTCCGCCAGAATCCCGGGGAATTTTGCCTGATACTCGAAGTGGCCCGTTCTGTCCCTGTTCTCGTAGCGGATGTGGATATCGTCGGCGCTGCCATAGAGTATGGCCTGCATCACCTTCTCCGGGAGCTTGTCGAAGGGAGTGTCCAGGCTGAAGTGCAAGTGCTGCGCCAGCGCCTCAAAGCGCGAGCGGTTCCATGCGGATTTAGGGTTGTAGGGCAGGCAGCCGCCCTCGTCGAACGAGAGGCTCCTGTCGGGGATGATGAGGTCCGGGTCGAACTCCATGTTCATACCCAGCCCGCTGCACGCAGGACAGGCGCCCTGCGNGGCATTGAAGGAAAAGAGGCGCGGCTCCATCTCCGGGAGGGAAATCCCGCACACGGGGCAGGCGCCCTTCTGGCTGAAGAATTCCTCTTTCTGCTGATCGTCGGTCTCCCGAATGACCGTCACGATGCCGTCGGCGATGCCGAGCGCGGTTTCCACCGCCTCCGCGACGCGGCGTCTGCTCTCCTCGGCGAGTCTAATGCGGTCGACGACGAGCTCGATAGTATGCTTCTTCTGCTTTTCGAGGGCGGGAGGCGTCTCCAGATCGATGAACTCCCTGTCGACCCGGGCGCGCAGAAAGCCCTGTTTCAGTGCATCCTCGAGCACTTTCCGGTGTTCGCCCTTCTGCGCCCTTATCACCGGGGCGAGCACCTGCAGCTTGGTGCCGCCCGGCCAGGACAGAATGACGTCGAGAATCTGGTCAACGCTCTGCTCGCGGATCTCGCGCCCGCAGGATGGGCAGTGCGGCACCCCGATGCGCGCAAACAGAAGGCGCAGATAATCGTAGACTTCCGTGACGGTTCCCACGGTCGAACGGGGATTGCGCGTCGTGGTCTTCTGTTCGATTGAAATCGCGGGCGAAAGCCCTTCGATATAGTCCACGTCGGGCTTGTCCATTCTCCCCAGGAACTGCCGGGCATAGGCCGAGAGCGACTCGACGTAGCGACGCTGGCCTTCGGCGAAGATCGTGTCGAAGGCGAGAGAACTCTTCCCCGAACCCGAGAGTCCCGAGATGACGATGAGCTTGTTTCTGGGCAATTCAAGATCGATATTTTTTAGGTTGTGTTCCCGTGCACCTTTGATGATGAGCTTTTCCATGGCGACGCAATCATACCGCAAGCGTAGAGAGAAGGGCAAGTATGCTTGACAGATGTGTAGCGGTTTTTACAAAAATTGTGCGGGCGACTGATCCAGGAATCCGTGCCAGAGAGCCTTTTTGTCGTCGATGGTCCTGTAATGGCGGGTAGGCACGGGGCTGGTCGAGGGCAGGCGGCATATCGCGCGCTCTTTTCCCGCGACATGGAGCACGGTACGGCCGCCGACGCGCGCGAGCGCCTCTTTTGCCCCGTGGAACTCGCGTCCGCAGACGACGGCCTTGAGAAAAAGCGCCGAAGCCCTCGTCCCGTTGAGCCCGATACGCTCGATCGACGGGCGGGCCTCGAGCAGGGCGGCAATGTCGTTGAGCGCCACAATCTCCAGCGCATCGTCCGCGCTCGTCGTCCGGCGACAGGTCTTCACCATGTCCCAGATCATCACCTGAAGCCGAGCCGCGAGGTCGAGCTTCTCTTCGTAGGTGCCCGGCAGGGCCTGAGAATCTTCTGCCGGAGACGGCAGGAGCCCCCTCTCCGCGCCGAGCGAAAAGAGCAGCGGCCAGAAATGATTCCGCTCGTGGCCATAGTATTCCCGCTTCTCCTGGGAACGGAGTGAAGGGAAAGAGCCGAGCACCAGATACCGCGCGGTGCCGCCCAGCGCTCCTGCGGGAGGGAAGCCTTCTTCCTCCGGAACGCGCCTAGACATTGAACTTGAAGAACACGATGTCGCCTTCCTGGACCACATAGTCGCGTCCTTCCTGGCGCATCTTGCCCGCCGCGCGGACGGCCGCCTCCGAGCCATACTGAAGGAGGTCGTCGTAATGATACACTTCCGCCTTGATGAATCCCTTCTCGAAATCGGTGTGGATGACACCGGCGGCCGTCGGAGCCTTGTCTCCTGCGCGGATCGTCCAGGCGCGGCACTCATCCTCGCCTGCGGTAAAGAAGGTGCGCAGCCCTAGGAGCCTGTAGGCCGCGTGCGCAAGCGAGGCGAGCCCCGGCTCCTCCAGACCTATGCCCTGCAGGAATTCCGCCCGCTCGGCAGGGTCTTCGATGTCGGCGAGCTCGGCCTCGAACTTGCCGCAGATGACCACGGCCTCCGAGCCCTGTTTTTCAGCAATTGTTTTTACAGTATCGACATATGCGTTGCCGTTTACTCCGGACTCGTCGACATTGCACACGAAGAGCTCCCTTTTGAGCGTTATGAGAAAACTGCGCTTCGCAAATTCACTCTCTTCGGGCTCAAGGCCGACCGTAAACGCGGGCCTGCCCTCTTCGAGCGCGGGCCGAACCTTATTCAGCACGGCGATCTCTTTTTCTGTGTCCTTTTTGAGATTCGGGTCCTGCACTTTGAGCTGGCGGCCCAGCTTGTCAAGCCTCCGGTCGAGGCTGTCCAGATCGGCGAGAGCGAGCTCGGTGTGGATCACTTCGATGTCGTCGGCCGGGTCCACCCTCCCCGCGACGTGGATGACGTCGGGATCGTCGAAGCAGCGCACGACGTGGGCGATCATCCCCACTTCGCGGATGTGCGAGAGAAACTGGTTGCCGAGGCCTTCGCCCTTCGATGCCCCCCGCACGAGCCCCGCGATATCCACGAACTCGACGACGGCCGGCACTCTTCTCTTGGGCTTAAAAATCTCGCAGAGACGGTCGAGACGCTTGTCTGGAAGCGGCACGATGCCAAAATTCGGATCGATCGTACAGAAGGGATAATTCGCCGCTTCGGCCTTTGCCCGCGTGAGGGCCGAAAAGATGGTCGACTTCCCTACATTGGGCAAGCCAACTATTCCGCAGTTCAATGGCATATGGACAATCCTTGTATACGAATATTCGTTGTTGTAAATCGCTTACCACAGTATACTACTCCCTGGACTGCGGCAAGGGCAAGGCAGACTATTTCACATATTGAAATAGGACTACCTAATTCTGAAATCACATATTTACGGATCGCAGAAAGTGGAGTACGATATTCCGCAGGACAAAACCAACAAGGAGGATCGATCGATGCAGGAGCTCTCTGCCTATCTATCGGCCAACGCCCACAACATGAAGAAGTCGGTTATCCGCGAGCTGCTTAAACTCACGAATCAGCCCGACATCATCTCCTTTGCCGGCGGGCTCCCCGCTCCAGAGACTTTTCCGGTCGAAGAGCTTCGTCAGGCGAGCGACCGAGTCTTCAGGCAATATGGCGACAAGATCCTCCAATATGGCACGACAGAAGGCGACAACGACCTCAAGGCACAGCTCGTCGCGTACGAGACGGCGCGGGGTCTCTCTCTCGGCGCACAGAATCTTCTCATAACTTCGGCGAGCCAACAGGCGCTCGACATGCTGCCGAAGCTCTTCCTCGACCCCGGCGACTACGTCATCGCCGGACGCCCCACCTATCTCGGCGCGATCCAGGCCATTCAGTCGTATCAGGGCAGAGTGCTCGGCATCCCTTTCAGCAGCGCCAACGACGGGTTCGATATGGTCGAGCTCGAAAAGCGCTATTCGCGCGCGGTGAGCCAGAAGAAGCGCATAAAATACATCTATGTCATCCCGGATTTCCAGAACCCCACGGGCATCTGCTGGAGCCTGGAGAAGCGCAGGGCCCTCATCGAGTTCGCGTACCGGGAAAATCTCTTCATCGCAGAGGACGCGCCCTACCGCGAAATCCGGTTCCTTGGAGAGCCCGTAGATTCTCTCTATAGGCTGGAACAGCAGATGCAGAACCGCGGCATTGTCATCAACCTCAAGACCTTCTCCAAGATTCTCTCGCCGGGAGCCCGCATCGGATGGGTCGTCGCGCGCGAAGACATCATCCAGAAGATGGTGGTCGCCAAGCAGGCGATGGACCTGTGCACGAGCGTGATCACTCAAAAGATGATCGCGGAGTTCATGGCGACGGGAAAGCTCAAGGACATCGTCGCGCGCACCTGCGGCATCTACCGCGAAAAGCGCAACTTCATGCTGGAGAAGTTCGACGCCTACATGCCGAAGCGCTTCGATCTCACATGGACCAAGCCTGAAGGAGGACTCTTCCTCTGGCTCTCCCTGCCGCACTACATCGACACGGAGAAGATGTTCTACAAGGCGATCGAGAAGAAAGTCGCGTATGTGGTGGGCAGCGCCTTCTACTTCGACGAACCCGAAACGAACTCGATGCGCATCAACTTCTCCTACTCGACCTTCGAGCAGATCGACGAGGGGGTAAGACGCCTCGCCGACACGGTACGGGAAGAGATCGAGGAGCACGAGGCCGGCCCGCGCGGCCAGACGGTCCCCGAAGACATATAAGACCGGCGGGCCTCCTCGGGCGCACTGAACAATGGAACGGGGTGCCGGTTTTGGGCGCACCGGACAATGCCGCACAGCCGCGTACAGAGAGAAGGTACATAAGTTTTCTAAATTATTAAACCCGATTAAATGTCATCTCTTGTTTGGGACCTGTATTGCCACCCCCGCAGAAATCGCTATTTTCTCATCGGGATATTGTAATTCTGAGGTGGGAGCAGCAGCATATGCCTATTATCCAGTTGCGCAGTGTAAAAAAAGATTACTTTCTTGGAAAAGTGATTGTCCCGGCAGTCAAGGGTGTCTCATTTTCCATTGAGCGCGGCGATTTCGTCTCGATAGCCGGCCCCTCGGGCTCGGGCAAATCGACCATACTCAACATGATAGGGCTGATAGACATACCTACTTCCGGCGAGGTGATCATCGACGGAAAAAACACAAAAGGTCTGTCCGACCAGGAACTCACCCGCTTCCGCCACGAAGTCCTAGGCTTCATTTTCCAGTCTTTCAACCTCATCCCCGTCCTGAACGTGTGGGAAAACATCGAATTTCCCCTGCTGCTCGGCAAGGCTCGACTCCCCAAAAGCGAATGGAAGGAATGGATTGATTTTCTCATCGGCGAGGTAGGGCTGGGCGACTGGCGCAATCACAAGCCCAACGAGCTGTCCGGCGGCCAGCGCCAGCGGGTCGCCATTGCGCGCGCCCTCGTGACCAAGCCCTCCATCGTCCTCGCCGACGAGCCGACCGCAAACCTCGACTCGGCGACCGGCGAGCAGATCATCGATCTGATGAAGAAGATCAACCGCGAGATCGAGACAACCTTCATCTTCTCCACGCACGACGCCAAGATTGTCAACATAGCGGACCACATCATCCGCCTCCGCGACGGAACCATCATCGAAAACAGGCGCAACGGCGAGGACATCACCGATGAAGGCGCCGCTGTCGCATCAGCGGAGGAATGACCATGCCCGTCATCCTCAGAATGGCGTTCCGCAACATCAGGGAACACAGATCCAAAAGCCTCATCATTGGCCTTCTCCTCGCCATGGGGTCTCTGATCCTGGTCGTCGGGACGGCTTTCATCAATGCCTCGGAAGCGGGCATCCGCTCGACATTCTCGGATGTCTACACCGGAGACATCTTCATCTCCGGCGTCTCCAGCGAAGGCCCCGTGTCGCTGTTCGGTGTGACTTCAGTCGGGGGCATGGCGCAGACTCCCACCATCCCCGACTACGAAAAAGTCCTGTCCATTGTCAAATCGACGCCCCATCTCGCGAACACTTCCTCGCTCGCAACGGGGTTTGCCATGGTCACGCGCGAGGAATCGTCCCTTCCTGAGGATGAATCAGAGAGCGAAACGCAGCCTCAGGATCGGTTTCTGTTCCTGTTCGGGGTCGATGCCTCATCGTACTGGAGCCTCTTCGACGCTGTCGATATCGTTGCGGGCGAGAGGCTGCAGCCCGGGCAGGCTGGGCTCATGATCAGCGAGGGACAGTTCGCCAAGCTTTCAAAGTGGCTGAAGAAACCCCTCTCGATAGGGGATACGCTTCTCATTCAGGGTTTTTCCTCGATCGGTTTCAGGCTGAGGGAGCTTCCGGTCGTCGGGGTCTTCCGCCTCAAGGACCAGGGCGCTTCGCCGGAACAGCTCGCATATATCGACATAGAATCCCTTCGCGTCATGAGCGGCATGACGGTCGGGGCGAATGAGCCGATACAGCTCAAACCGGAAGAGACGAGCATGCTCTCGACGGACGATGCCGACGCGCTCTTCGGCGAAGATGTGCTCATCACCTCCGAGACTTCAAAGCACCTCGACGTCAACGCGATTGCGGCGGAATTGTCCAAGCCCGGCACCGTCGATCCTTTGCAGGCCGACGAGGGCGCCTGGCAATTCATCGTGGGAAAAGCAGATTCTCCGCAGAATATCAGCCGCGTCATTGTCTCGCTCAATCAGGCCTTTGCCAAGGAAGGCATTCAGGCGCTCGCCGGCAACTGGCAGACAGCCTCCGGCCCCTACGGGCAGTCCGTCGATGTCGTCAGGATTGTCTTCGCGGTCGCCATCATCATTCTCTCGATCGTCGCGGTCATCATCATAATGAATACATTCCTCATCTCGGTGATCGAGAGAACGAGCGAAATAGGCACGATGCGCGCAATCGGCGCAGGCCGGGGCTTCGTGCGCAGCATGTTCGCCGCCGAGTCCGTCGTACTCGCCGCGGTATCGGCGTCGATCGGGGCCGCCCTTGGCCTTCTGGTCACCGTGGTGCTGAGGGCCATGCACATAGAAGCGACCAATCAGTTTTTCCTCGTCCTGTTCGGAGGCAAATACATGAACCCCGTCGCCACGGCGGGGAACGTCCTCATGGCGATTCTGGTGATGATCCTGGTGGGCTTCATCGCCCACCTCTATCCCGTTTCGCTGGCATTGAAGATACAGCCAGTCAGAGCGATGCAGGAAGAATAGGAGGAAGAGCATGAACACTGTATTGCCGCGCATCGCTGCACGAAATCTGCTGCGGCAGAAAAAGCGGACCATACTCCTCGCCGGAGCGATAGCCTTCGGAATCATGATCGTCACGCTCATCAACGGNTTCGCCGGCTCTTTCATACAGAATGTCTCCGAGAATTTCGCCTACCTTCTGGGCGGGCATGTCTTTGTGAGCGGATCGGAGTATACGGCATCCGGCAGGCGCATATCGGTCATACGCGACGACTCCGTCATCATGCAGGCCCTTGCGGACTCGGGCCAGAAGTGGTCGAGCCTCCAGAAGACGAGCGAAACCACGGCGACCCTGATTTTTGAAGGCAAAAGCATACGCCAGAACCTCACCGGCATCGACCTTACCCATTCGACGATGCTCAAAGAGCGCCTCGCCCTCACCTCGGGAAGCTGGGACAACCTCGAGTGGCCCAACGCCATCATCCTCTCCCAGAGCGTCGCGAAAAAACTGAATGTTTTGCCCGGCGACACCGTCGTCGCCCAGTTCCAGACTATTACGGGGCAGAACAACGTGGGAGAATTCCGCGTCGCGGCGATCACCGTCGATTCGAGCTTCGTCGGCTCCATAATGACCTATGTCCAGCTCGACTACCTCAACAGCCTCTCCGGGCTGGGCAAGGGTGAATACATGTCGCTGGGGATCATGCTGGACAAGCTCGACAGATCGGGAACCTTTGCCAATTCGCTCTACACTTCCATGAAGGGCATGGGACTCCAGCTCTTCGACAGGTCGACGAAACAGGACAGCGGCTCCACGACACCATTTCAGTCCATGATCCGCGAACAGAACAGCGAGACGTGGACAGGGACAAAATATCGGGTCTTCACCGTAGACGATGTGCTTGCACAGGCGAAGCAGATAGTCGTGGCGCTCGACACTGCCAGCGTCGCAATTCTCATCATCCTCTTTGCAATTGTGATGATCGGCATATCCAACAGTTTCCGGATGGCCATGTACGAGCGCATCCGGGAGATCGGGACCATGCGCGCGGTCGGCGTCCAGCGGAACGAGATCCGCTCGATGTTCCTCTATGAGGCGCTTTTCCTCGCGCTCGCCGGAGCGGTGGCGGGAATAATCCTCGCGCTCATCGTCATGGGGATACTCAGCTTCATCACATTCGACCCGCAGTCTCCGGTATTCCTGATACTCAAGCGCGGACACCTCTCATTCTATCTGCCTCCGCTGCAGGCGCTCGGGAATATTCTGATCATCGCAGTCCTGACGCTTGTCGCAGTCTATGCCCCCGCCAATGCCGCGGCGAAAATGCCTCCCGCAGAGGCGCTCAGAACCGTAAAGTAAAAAGGAGTATGTCGCATGCCTTCATTTTCAGCAAAAGAAAACAAGCACCCCAGTAGAAATATCGTTTTTCTGCTCGCAATCGCTTTCAGCCTTGCAGCCGGGGTGATTTCGGCTTCGGCCCAGGCCAAGCCGGAACCGAAAGCCCTTCTCAAAGAGGTCGACAACCTGAGCGATTTTACGGGGAAGGACTTCTCCGCCGTCTTTACCATCGTCACGCAGAAGCCTGGCGAAAAAGACAGCGTGACGCAGGCCCGGGTCTTCCGCCGCGACCAGAAAGAACAGTTCCTCATCCTCATCCTCCTGCCCGAAGTGAACAAGGGCCAGGGCTATCTCCGCGAGGACGACAATGTCTGGTTCTACGACCCCACGAGCCGCAAGTTCTCCCACTCCTCTGTGAAGGAGAATCTCCAGAACACCAAGGCGAAGAATTCGGATTTCACGCTCAGTTCCTTTGCGGAAGACTACACGGTGGCCAGCATGAACGAGGGCATGGTCGGCAAATTCCCGGTCTGGGTGCTCGACCTGAGGGCAAACACGAACGAAGTCGCATATGACCGCGTCGTGCTCTATATCCGGAAAGATCCGACGATGCTCCTGAAGCGCGAAGACTATTCGGTGAACGGCAGGCTCATGCGCACCACCGCCTATCCCAAGTACGTCGAGATCGAAGGCAAACTGCTGTCCTCGCAGATTCTGATCCTCGACGAGATCAACAAGGGCGAAAAAAGTCAGATCACCATGGCCGAGCAGTCTGTCACGCCACTGCCGGACAAGGTCTTCACCAAGGCCTTCCTCGAGCAGGTGAGCCGATAGATCCGCATGAAGGGGAGGCATAACTATGAAGCACTTTCGTGGCCCTGCGCTCGCGGGTCTGTTCGCTTTCATTCTGGTGTCCGCCTTCAGCGCGGGGGCACAGGAGAGCGGAAGCGATATCGATTCGCTCTTCGGAGACGAAGTCCTGGTCGGGCCCGAACAGCCGTCCCAGGGCGCATCGGACCATGGATCTGCGGCGACATCCGCGGCCAATCCCCTTCAGGGGCTCCTGAAGACCGAAGCGGTCAAAATCGGCGGCAGCCTGACCGGGAAAATCAGCGCCACCTGGACATGGAGCGATCCCTGGACCGATGGCTTCGACCTCGTAAACCCCGATTCCCATCAGCTGAGCCCCGTCCTCCAGAGCCTCGTCTACTTCGACGCGCGGCCCGCAGAGGAGTTCCGCGTGCACGGATCGGTGAAGACGGCCTGGCCTTTCTATACGACGAGCGGGTCGACGCTCATCCCCGACGTCCGCATCTTCGAGCTCTTCTCGGATTTTCAGCTGGGCGATTCGGTGTACTTCCGCTTCGGCAAGGCGACGGTGAAGTGGGGCGTCGGCTACTTCTTCAGTCCGGCCGACATCATCAACCTCGAACAGATCGACATCTTCGATCCGACGGCCCAGAGGGAGGGCCCCCTGCAGTTCCGCGTCTTCATACCCTACGGAAAAAGCCAGAACACCCTGAGCTTCTATGCGATCTTCGACGACAGCACAACTCCCGACTTCTCCAACACGGCCCTCGCGGGCAAGGCCGAGTTTGTGCTGGGCAACTACGAGCTCGGCATAAGCGCCTATTATCGCGATGACACCGCCGAACGTGCGGCGGTCACTCTCACCGGCCCCCTGGGCGACTTCGATGTGTTCGCGGAGGGGGTCATCGCCAGAGGCAGCCCCAAGGCATTCTACACTTCCTTTACATCGGCCTCGCCCTACTACACCGAGGTGAGCTCCGGCGATGTCCGCACGACCTTCTACCCCTCGGGGACTCTGGGCTTTCTGTACAGCGATCAGGAAAACAACATCACCGCGATAGCCCAGTACTACTACAACGGCGAGGGCTATTCGGACAGCGACCGCACTGCCCTCTTCAATTCCTTCAAGTCGCAGCCGGCGCTTGTCCAGGCCGCGATACTCCTCTCAATCGCGAATGGAGACATCACGAATTTCCCCCTGTTCACCGGCCGGCACTATGCGGCGGCGAATCTCTCCTTCTCCGAAATCGGAGGAAGCGATTTCTCCGCCTCCGCGACGGGAATCATGAACATCTCCGACCTTTCGGGGCTCGTACAGCCCAGCCTGAGCTGGGAGATCGCGGACTACCTCACGCTCACCTTCTCCACGACCTTCGGATTCGGTGCGGACAATACGGAATATGGCCTATTGTTCCAGGGCAGGCCTGTGATCATAGGGCTGTCGCTTTCGGCGGGCACGGGCAACTTCTGAGCGTCCCAGCAGGTCAGTGGCGCAGGGAAAATTCCTTTGGTATAGTGTGTACACAGAGGAAGGACACAGATGAAAGTACACGCGATTACCGACCGCATCTATGCACTGCATGCCGACGTACGGAGCGACGATCTCNNTTTCGAAGGTATCTGGCCCATTCCCTATGGCGTCTCGCTCAATTCATACCTCGTCAGGGGAGAGAAGATGGCTCTCATCGATCTGGTGCGGGACTGGGTCGGGGCCCCGATCGAGCTCAAGAATCAGCTCGCTTCCATAGGTGTGGCCCTCGAAGATATCGACTATCTCATCCTCAATCACCTCGAGCCCGACCATACCGGCTGGCTCGCCGAGTTTCTTAAGATCAACAAGAAGGTCTGCGTGCTCGCCACGGCAAAGGGGATCGACCTCGTAAAGAGCTTCTATTTCGAGCATGAGCGTGTGCGCGCGGTCAAAAACGGCGAGACCCTTGACCTCGGCGGAGGACAGGCGCTGCAGTTCTTCGAAACGCCGAACGTGCACTGGCCCGAGACCATGATGACCTGGGCGGCCGAAGGCGGGGTTCTCTTCTCCTGCGACGGATTCGGGGCCTTCGGAGCGCTGGGCGACCGTGTGTTCGACGACGAAATCAGTCCCGACGAGCATGAATTCTTCGAGGCCGAATCCCTGCGCTACTATGCGAATATCGTGGCGAGCTTCAGTGTCTTCGTAAAGCGCGCCATCGACAAACTCTCGGGCCTCCCCATCAGGATTGTCGCCCCCAGCCACGGCATTATCTGGAGAGCCCACCCCGAAACCATCATCGGGCGCTATCTGAAGTACGCCAATTACCTGGAAGGGCCCCGCGAAAAGGAGATCGCCATTGTGTGGGGATCCATGTACGGCAATACCGAACGGGGCCTGAAATACGTGCTTGAGGGCATAGAAGAGGAAAAGGTCCCCTACACCATCCACCGCGTTCCAAACGAAAATGTCTCATTCGTGCTCGCCGACGCCTACAAGAGCGAGGGCATCGTCATCGCCATGCCCACCTACGAATACAGGATGTTCCCGCCCATGGCCTATGTGCTCGACATTCTCGAGCGCAAGCACGTATTTCAGCGGAAAGCGCTCCGCATCGGCAGTTACGGCTGGGTCGGCGGGGCAAAAAAGGAATACGAAGCGAAAATCGAGGCCCTCAAGTGGGACTCCCTCGACTCCGTCGAGTGGGCGGGAGCCCCCGGCGACGAAACGGCAGGTCTTCTCCGCGAGCGGGGCCGCGAGCTCGCCCGCCGCGTGAAGGGAGCGCAGTGAGCCTTAAGGGTTCTAATGTTTGCTGAAGCGGTCGGCGGCCACAATAAGTACAAAAAAGAAGGCCAGCGTCGCAAAAACGCCGATGAGGCCACCGACCGACACCCCGATCGCCTGCTCTGTGGAGCTTGCATTCCGAAGGATCTCTATAATTCCATCCATAGATCGACTCCTACTTCACCAGCAGCGGCACGAGGGCGAGGACCAGACCGCCCGCGATGATCGAGCCGAGCTGGCCCGACACATTCGCCCCTATTGCCTGCATCAGAATGATGTTGCCGCGCTCTTCCTCGTTGGCCATTTTCTGGATGACGCGCGCAGACATCGGAAAAGCCGAAATGCCGCAGGCCCCGATCATCGGGTTGATTTTTCGCTCACGGGGCAAAAACAGATTGAAGAGCTTGGCGAACAGCACGCCGCCCGCCGTGTCGAAGATAAAGGCGACGAGGCCCATCACCAGGATGAGAATCGTGTCCTTGTTCAGGAATTTTTCCGCGGACATGGAGCCGCCGATTGTGATTCCTAGGAGCAGGGTCACAAGATAGGCGAGCTCGTTCTGGGCGGTCTGGGAGAGTCGCTCCAGCACTCCCGACTCCCGAATCAGATTTCCGAACATCAGCGACCCGACAAGGGGTACGGAGATCGGCGCAATGATGCCTGCGGTCATCGTGACCAGGATCGGGAAAAGAACCCTGAGCCACTGCGGCGACTGCTTTTCGTGCAGCGGCATGTGGATGCGCCGCTCTTCCTTTGTCGTCAGAAGACGTATCACGGGGGGCTGAATGAGAGGGACCAGCGACATGTACGAGTACGCGGCCACCGAGATCGGCGCCAGGTAGTCCTTCGCGAACTTGGTGGCGACATAGATCGCGGTGGGACCGTCCGCAGCCCCGATAATGCCGATCGACGCGGCAGTCTTGAGGTCGAAGCCCAAAAGCGTCGCGATGATCATCGTGGCGAAAATGCCGAACTGAGCCGCCGCTCCGAAGAAAATCATGAGCGGATTGCGAAACAGCGGCCCGAAATCGATCATCGCCCCCACTGCGATAAAGATGAGCAGAGGGAAGAGCTCATTCGCGATTCCCGCATCGTACAGAACGCGCAGAAAACCGGGCACGCCTTCGTGCTCCCAGGCAATCGCGAGCGGCAAGTTGACCAGAATGGCTCCGAAGCCGATCGGAAGAAGGAGCATGGGCTCATACTGCTTCTTGATCGCGAGCCAGATGAGGATGCCTCCGATGCCGTACATGATGAGCATTTTCCATGTAATCGAAGTGAAACCGATGAATACGTCTTGCATGGCGCTACTGTATCCTGTTATAGCCTGATGAGCAAGGATGGGCAAGGGCTGTTGAGAGAAAATTCAGTATTATTCCGCCTTTTCCCCGAACTGGATTAAATCTTTCATTTATAGTAAGGTATGCAGCTTATGGATGAGAACGTCACTGTTGCGGTCGGCCTGTCCGGCGGCGTCGACTCTTCGCTCGCCGCATGCCTTCTCAAAGAGAAGGGGTACAAGGTCATCGGCCTGACCATGAAAATATGGAAGGGAGCCTACAAGATCCACGAAGACTTGAAGCACTCCTGTTTCGGCCCGGGCGAAGAGGAGGACATCGCGGCCTGCGAGCGGCTGTGCGGCCAGATCGGCATCCCCTACCACGTCATCGATCTTTCGGATGAATACGAGCGCCACGTCATCGAATATTTCCGGAGGGAATACCTCGCAGGCCGGACCCCGAACCCCTGCATCGTCTGCAACCGCGAGCTGAAGTTCGGCTTTCTGATCGACCGGGCGAAACAGTCGGGCCTCGGGTTCGACCTGTTCGCGACGGGACACTATGTGAGGACATCCTCCATCGACGGCACGACATACCTCAGGACGGCGAGGGACATGGCGAAGGATCAGAGCTATTTCCTCTACAGCCTCGATTCATCCCGTCTTTCGCACATCGTCTTCCCCCTCGGCGAAATGACGAAGGAAGAGACGCGGGCGGCTGCCCGGGCATACGGCCTCGAAGTCGCCGACAAGCCCGAAAGTCAGGATTTTGTCGGCGGCGGCGACTATGCGCCCCTATTCGAGTACGACAGGCCGGAGCCGGGCGACATCGTCGACCTGAAGGGCACTGTGCTGGGGCGGCACCGGGGTCTGCCCTTCTACACCATCGGCCAGCGGCGCGGTCTCGGGATATCCATCGGGACGGAACCGCTCTACGTCCTTGCCCTTGATGCACGGCAAAATCGCGTTGTTGTAGGGCAAGGAAAAGGCCTCTTCTCCTCGGGGCTTCTCTCATACTCCTTCCGGCTGCAGAACCCCCAGGCCTATGACAAGCCCCTCGCCTGCAGAGTGAAAATACGCCAGAACCACAAGCCGGCGCCCGCAACTATCCTCGTGGACAGCGGAGGCAAGGCGCACATCGATTTCGAAATTCCGCAGCGGGCCGTGGCGCCGGGCCAATCCGCCGTCCTCTATTCCGAAGACGGTCTCGTGCTCGGCGGAGGAATCATCGACAAGGCGATACCGGACGCCGAGAACGGGAGCGTCAGCCTTGCCGGCACTGCTTGATTTCCCGCGGAGTTTCACGTATTTTTAATACAGCAATCCATGGGGGTGCACTGGTTTCGACCTGTGCGGTTCGTGGTGTGCGCTGCAGGTGGAGTGGCTACCCTCCTCAAAGTGGCAAAACTTTTAAGTGCCAACAACAACGGCGCTCTCGCTCTCGCTGCGTAAGTAGCGGGCGACGGACACCATGGCGGGCTGTCTCCGACGCCGTGGAGGTCTGTGACATTCGGGGGCTCACCTCGGGGCCGGTCCGGAGGCCCCGGGGGACACCAAACCGGAATACGGAATCGGACGCGCGCCAGTCAGCTCCCCGGTTCCCGACAATATACCGATTGGCTACACCTGTAGACGCGTGCATTGCACGCCCGGGACGGGGGTTCAATTCCCCCACCTCCACTTGGGTATCCTCTACTCTGTCAGGCTCGCATAGATTTTGGACAGATTGTCCTTCATCCGGTCCAGGTAGGTCATGTCCCNCTCGCCGCTCTCCATCGTATAGATCGTTTCGACCTTTGCCCCGACTTCATTGGCCAGGGTCCGGGAGACTTCGGGGCTCACCATGCTCTCGGCAAAGATGGTCGTCACCTTGTTTTTCCTGCAGTACTCCACGAGTTCGGCCAACTGCTGCGCGGTGGGTTCGCCCTCTGCATAGGGGCCTTCCACGCTGTTCTGCTCCAGGCCGAAATCCCGGCAGAGATAGGCAAAGGCGGCGTGTCCCGTCACAAAGCTCTTCTTCTTTGCGGACAGGAATTTCTCTCTATATTCGCTGTAAAGGCTCTCCAGCTGGGAGACATAGTCGCTGCAGTTCTTTTCGTAGTAGTCCTTATTGGATGGATCCGCCTGCATGAGCGCGTCCTTGATGTTTTTCACTTCGAGTTCGGCACCTTTCAGGCTGAGCCAGATATGGGGATCGTACTGCCCGTGTTCCTCGATCTCCTCGGGGTCCGTGTTCGCAATGACGTCAGCACCCCTGGAGGCTTCCACTGCGATCAGCTTCGCATTGTTGGCGGCCTGAATCGCCTTGTCCGCCCAGGCCTCCACGCCGAGTCCGCTGTACACGAAGACCTTGGCCGCACCGAGACCGACAAAATCCTGTGCCTTTGGCTCGAAATCGTGCACTTCCGTACCATTCGGTATAATCGTCGATATCTCCACCCTATCCTTTCCGACTGCCGCAACGAACTCCTGCATCGCGTTAAAACTGACGGAAACCTTGATCTTGTTTCCCTTCGTCGTATCTACTGAATTCTTATTGCCACACGCCGAAAAAACCACAATGGCAATCAGGCATAAGAGCAAAACAGCCCATCTCTTCGACATTGTATCGACCTCCCTGGCATCTACTTGCAAATGCTTCTTATTTGCATCTATAATGGCCATGATAGCGTGCGAAGATACTCCTGTCAAGTGCGAATGCATTTCATTTGCATTTGGTAGGAATAGTGTGAATGCATAGTCGGAAAGGGTGTCTTTCATGATCAAGGCAGAAAAATTATTCTTTTCCTATACGGGCTCGCCGCCCTATGTGCTGGGCTGCATCGATCTGGAAATACATGACGGCGAATACGTGTCGGTCGTGGGAGAGAACGGCAGCGGGAAGACCACGCTGATGCGGCTGATACTGAAATTCATGAAACCCACGGGCGGAAGCATCGTGTCTCGGGCAAAGAGGGTCGGATATCTCCCGCAGAGAAGCGATTTCTCCAACTCCAATTTTCCCATTACGGTCTATGAGGCGCTGAACTCCTACCGCAGACTGCTGAAGATCAAAAACAAAGGCGTAATCGCGGAGAATCTCGAGCAGGTCGGAATGTCGGGCTTTGCGGGCGCGCTGATGGGCACTCTCTCCGGCGGCCAGAGCCAGAAAATACTGATCGCGAGGGCATTGATGGGGAATCCGGACCTGCTGATTCTGGACGAACCCTCGACCGGCGTGGACGTGGGCAGTCAAAAAGAGATCTACGGCTTTCTGAAAAGGATAAACAAAGAAAACGGCATCACCATTGTCTCCGTCGAGCATAATCTGGACGCCGCCGTTTCCAACTCGACGCTGATCTATCATCTGACGGGCGGACGGGGGCACCTCTGCACGCCCCGGCAGTATGCCGACGAATTCCTGAAAAACAGAGGGAAAAACGATGACAATGCTTAATTACAGCTTTATGCAGAACGCACTCTTCGTCTCCGTATTTATTTCGATTCTATGCCCCTGCATCGGCATCTTTCTGGTGCTCCGCCGCTATTCCATGATAGGGGACACGCTGTCCCACGCCTCGCTGGCGGGCATCACCATCGGGCTGATGACAAATCAGAATCCCATACTCGGCGCATTCATCTTTACCTCCGTCTGCGGTGCGCTGATCGAATTCCTGCGCGCNTATTTCAAAAAGTACAGCGATCTGATCCTCACCATCGTGCTCTCCTTGAGTGTNGGGACAGCCATCACCATCATCAGCTCCGGCAGGCTCCATGCAAATGCGGACTCCTTTATGTTCGGAAGCATTCTGACCGTAACCCGGTTCGATATGGTCATGGTGCTGATCCTCAGCGCGGTCTCCGTTTTGACCCTGATTCTCCTGTACCACCAGATGGTCTATATCGCGTACGACGAGGAGGCCGCCAAGGTTGCGGGCGTAAAAGTCAGGCTGATCAACTATGTCTTTTCCGTCCTCGTGGCCTCCGCGATATCCGTGTCTATAAGAATCGTGGGCGTGCTGGTGCTCAGCTCCATGATCGCGCTTCCCGTCGCCACGGCGCTGCAGCTCGGGAAGGGATTCAAACTCACACTGATATTCTCAATTGTCTTCAGCGTCATCGACATCATGCTGGGGCTCTTTATGTCGTATTATCTCAATGTGGCCCCCGGCGGGTTCACCGCCCTCGTCTCCGTCGCAGTCCTCATCCTGGTTCTGGTCACAAAAAAGCTGCGAGCGAGCATCAACGCCGTCCGTCAAAGAAACGCTTGACGCTCCGGAATTGCCGTCCTATAATAAAATCAAATGCGAATAATACGCATTTGCACGTCAACAAGCTGCGAATCAACGAGGTAGTACTTTGACGAACACGGTACAGAACGACTGGCCTGCGGGAATAAAAAGGACCAGACAGCGCAAAAGTGTGCTCTCGATACTCGAGGATTCCGAAAAGCCTTTGAGCGCAACGGACATATGCGCCAAAATGGAAAAAGGCGGGTGTGCCGCCTGGCTGTCTACCGTGTATCGGATACTGGAGCTCTTCGTCAAAAAGGGCGTGGCGATCAAAACCAACGTGATGAACAATGAGATGGCGGTGTATGAACTCAACCGCTTCAAGCATAAGCATTATGCCGTCTGCCTGAACTGCCATAAGATCATAGTGATGGATAATTGCCCGATGGATACATTCATACCACAGCTCGAAGAGAAGGGTTTTCATATAATGGGCCACAATCTGGAAGTATTTGGACTGTGCAAGGATTGTAGCCCGACCTGAATTGAACACTATGGCTTAAATATTATGGCGCCCTTCATATAGCCGTCGCGTCTGTCCAGCGCCGTTGAAAAGATCTCCTTGGCCTCCTCGACCGGCGCCCAGTGCGTGATGAGCTTTTCATTCGAAAATGTGCCGTTGATCATGAGGTCGACAGTGCGGGNGAAGAGATCGCCGAAATGCGGGTTGACGCTCGGCTGAATGTTCAGAATTCGCCAGGCGTTCGTGTGCCACGCATCGAGATCGAATTCATGCCTGTGGTGGTGCCACGCGAAATTCTCGATAATGGCCCCGGTCTTTGCAAATGCAAGCGCCATCTCCATGGAAGAGGGCCGCCCGGCCGTCTCTATGATCACGTCGAAGCGACGCCGAAATTCTTCGGGGATGACTCCGCCCTCGATCTTCACGGTCCGGGTGACGCCGAACTCTCTTGCAAGAGCGAGGCGCTGTTCATCGACATCGAAGGCGACCACCTCCCTTGCCAGGGTTTTGGCGAGCCCCTGTGCAAAGATGAGCCCCATGTATCCCGCACCGATGAGGGCCACGGAGTCGCCGGGCTGTATCCCGGCGTATACGAGACCATTGACAATGCACACGACCGGCTCGACGACCCAATATTTCAGAGGAATGGGGTTTTCGGGAATAATCGTGACTTTCTGCTCGGTCCGCAGGGCATGGCGGGCCATCAGCGCGCCACCGGGCACGCCGATGGGAACCTCATGGCAGGCGACACGCTGTCCGACCTTGACCGACGAAACACTGTCGCCGACCTCGATCACGCGCCCCACCCCTTCGTGGCCCGCAACAAACGGATATGGATGGAACTTCCCGAATTTTCCCGCAAAAGAGAGTACATCCCAGCTGCACATCCCGCACATCTCTATCTCGACAAGAACCTCGTGGGCCTTGGGATCGGGAATCTCCATCTCTCTCAGTTCAACCGAACGCTCTCCCAAATACCAAAGGGCCTCTGTTTTCACGGCATGCCTCCTTACTCCTCTTTTCCTCTGAGCTGATCGAGCCATACGGCGCCAATAATGATGAGTCCTTTGACCACTTGCTGAAAATACGGCGAAATGCCGAGCAGGTTCATTCCGTTGTTGATGACACCGATGAGAAGAGCCCCGATGAACGTGCCCCACACGCTCCCCCGACCGCCATTGAGGCTCGCTCCTCCTATGACGACCGCGGCAATCACGTCGAGCTCGTAGCCGTTGCCGGCGACGGGTTCGGCAGAATTCAGGCGCGATGTCAGAATGAGCGCGCTGAAGGCGGCTGTAAATCCGGAGATGACGTAGACGAGTGTTTTATAGAAGTCCGAATTGATGCCGGACAGCCTCACCGTCTCTTCGTTGCCGCCGATTGCGTAGGTGTAACGCCCGAGCTTTGTCTGCGTCAGTATGACATACGCGATGATCACGATCACCAGAAACAGAATGATGGGAATGGGTATTCCCGCAAGATAGCCGCCGCCGATCTGACGGAAGGACTGGGAGAATCCGGAAATCGGATAGCCCTTGGTGTAGATCAGGGCCAAACCCCGTGCGATGCTCATCATGCCGAGCGTTACGACAAACGGCGTGATTCTTGCCTTTGTCACGAACAAGCCCGTTGCGAGGCCGCATGCGACCCCGACCCCCAGCGTGACGAGGATGACCAGGATGATGGGGCTCCCCGCCTTGAGCATTCCTGCGCAGATGGCGCCCGATACGGCCAGGACCGAGCCTACCGAGAGGTCAATGCCTCCCGTCAGAATCACAAAGGTCATCCCCACCGCCATGATCCCATAGATCGATGTCTGCCGAATGATGTTGATGATATTGTTTAGCGTAAGAAATACGGGAGAGAGAATCGCGAGCACCAGACAGATGAGGAAAAAGGCGAGTATGATGCCATAATTTTTAAGCGTTTCGACAAATCTTGTTTTCATGATTCGGCTCCTACACCCTGAAGTTTTTGCGGGCTTTCACTTTCATGAAGACCAAGGGCATATTCCATTACCTTCTCGCTGTCGGCCTCTTCTCTCCGGAATTCCTTGACAATCCGGCCGCCAAAGACGACCTCGATCCGGTCGCTCATGTTGAGCACTTCCGGAAGTTCCGAAGAGACCATGATGATGCCTGCCCCTTCCTTCGCCAGGTCCTGCATCAGCCTGTAAATCTCGACCTTCGCCCCGACGTCGATGCCGCGCGTCGGCTCATCGAAGATATAAACCTTGCAGTTGCGCAGGAACCATTTCGCGAGGATGACCTTCTGCTGGTTTCCTCCCGAAAGGTATTTTACAAGCTGCCTGACCGCGGGGGTCTTTATCTCCATGACCTCGACCATTCTCCCCACGAGCCCCTTAAGCTTCTTCTGCTTTAAGAATCCCAAAAGCGATTCCCTGTCGAGAATGGTCAGGGCAGCATTGTCCAAGACAGAGAGGCCAAGCACCAGCCCCTGACGCTTGCGCTCTTCGGGTATGAGGCCAATGCCTTTCCTGACTGCATCGCGCGTATTGCGGATGTGTGCCTCTCTGCCTTCGATGTAAACTCTGCCGGCATCTTTTTTAAGACGGCCATAGATCGTCTGCATGATTTCGGTGCGGCCCGCGCCCACGAGGCCGGTGAATCCGACGATCTCCCCGCTTCTGACACTGAAAGAGACATCGGAGCAGTATCCTCTCTTTGCGAGGCTTTCGACACGGAGCACTTCCTCTCCAAGAGGAATGGGCACTTTGGGGTACTGCTCTGTGAGCGTGCGCCCCACCATGTGCTTGATGATCTCAGACGTCGTAAGCTCCGCCAGAGGCCTGGTCAGGATCTTTTCGCCATCGCGCAGGATGGAGACACGGTCCGCCACCTGAGGTATTTCCTCAAGTCGGTGTGAAATATATATGATCGAAACGCCGCTGTTTTTCAGATTTCGGATGATTTCGAAGAGCTTGCCCACTTCGTTGCCGGTAAGCGGTGCCGTCGGTTCATCCATGACAAGAATCTCGGATTTGAGGGAGAGAGCCTTCGCGATCTCCACGACCTGCTGATACGCCGGGCTCAGCATGTATATCTTGGTTTTGGGGTTGAGGTCGACATTGAAGGGCTCGAGCAGCTTACGGACATCCGCATACATCCTGCTCCAGTCGATGAGGCCGCCGGGCCTCATCGGCTCTCTGCCGATGAAGATGTTCTCCGCAACGGAGAGGTGCCGCATAAGATTGAGCTCTTGATAAATGATCGAAACACCGGCATCTATCATGGCCTTAATGCCCCGGGATGTCAGCTTTTTGCCCTTCAGCCAGATCTCGCCCCCGTCCGCCCTGTACAGTCCGGAAAGAACCTTCATCAGGGTGGATTTACCCGCTCCATTTTCGCCGACAAGCGCGTGGACTTCGCCTTTTCTGAGATCGAAATCCACTGATTTGAGGGCCTGCACGCCGGGAAAAGATTTGCTGATGCCCTTCATCAAAAGCAATGTTTCTTCCATAATTTTTTCCTAGCATTCCGCTCGCAGCTTTAGAAAAAGGGCCGACCTCTTCAGCCGGCCCTGCAGAGAAGTTCGCGTGCGCTCGTTACTTGGTGACAGGCAGAGGGCTGATATAGACCACTTTCTGCGTCGGATTCACATTGTTGCGAATTTTGCCGACAAGAGCCTCGAGCGCCATGGCCGCCTGTTTGCCGGGGAACTGGTCGATCGTCGCATTCAGCTTGCCTTCTTTCATATAGGTGAAGGCATCGGTGGTGGCGTCGAATCCGATGGTCACCTTTGTGGCGGGTTGGATGCCCGCACCGAGCATCGCTTCGATTGCACCGATTATCATCTCATCGTTTGCCCCGAAGACCGCGTCGAACTTCGGGTAGACCTGCATGAGGTTCTCCATGACCGACTGAGCTTTCGAGCGGGTAAAATCCGCACTCTGCGAAACAAGGAGTTTCACGTTCGAGGTCTTGATGATTTCATCGAAGCCCTTTTTGCGGTCGATAGCCGCCGATGCGCCGGGAGTCCCTTCCAGTTCGATGACGGTTCCCTTGTTCCCCAGTTTNNTTTCAATGATGAACCTTGCCGCGGCGCGCCCACCTTCGACGTTGTCCGCACCGACGTGGATGAGCACGGCATCAGTGTTGGCCTTCCTGTCTACGGTCGCCACGGGGATGCCTGCCCTGACCGCGTCTTCGATGGCCGGGACGAGCGAATCCTCAGTCAGTGGAGAAATGAGGATTCCGTCGACTTTTTGGGATACAAAGGTCTCAATGGCCGCCATCTGCTTATCCGAAGCGTTCTGGGCATCGATAAAGTTGATCTTTACCCCCAGCTTCGCGGCGGCGGCCTCGGCCTCTTGTTTCATGGTGACAAAGAACGGAAACTGCAGGCCGGGTACAGTCATGCCGATGACAATCTGCTTCTGCGCGAACACAGAAACGGGCACCAGGGCGATGACAATCAGCGCCAGGAAAATAACCTTTTTCATCGTTGCCTCCTGTTAAAAAAGGTGTGTATTCCGCACAATTATTATCAGGTGCTTCTGTGCGGTTGTCAACAAAAAAGTACGATTTTTTGCATGAAATCATTTGTGCAATCGATTGCATGAAAATTGAAAGAGATTTAGTCATTAAAGCCATTATATTTATATTTTTCAATATTATATATAAATAATATACAGGCATAAATCATTGACAACCGGAGAAAAGTATGATATCGATTGTGCAATCGATATCATGAATAGAGGCTGACCCTTATGCCGTCATTGAAAGATGTCGCCCGACTTGCAGGCGTTTCCACATCGACCGTCTCCCGTGCCATGAACGGGAATATCCCCGTATCGGAGGAAACACGGCGCCGCGTTGAACAGGCAGTCCAGGACATCAACTACAAACCCAACCTTGTCGCGCGCGGACTCAGGATAAAGAGCACGAAGCTTCTCGGCCTCGTCGTGCCGGAAATGCAGAACGAGACGTTTATCTCCTTTATACGGTTCACCGAAGAGGCCGCCGAGGCCAAAGGCTACAATCTCATCATAGGCTCTACCAATTCCGACCCGGACCGCGAGGAGAGATTTATAGAGAATCTGATCCGCCGGAATATCGACGGTATAATCTTTTCGCGTGTTTCAGACAAAAGCCATGTTTTGAAAATCCTCGAGAAGACTACGATTCCCGTGGTCATTATCGACAGAAGGCTGGAGAGGGAGGACATACCCTCAGTCGTGATGGACAACTATGCAAGCGGAAAAATGGCGGCCGAGCATCTGCTCTCGCTGGGACACAGGCATTTTGCATGTATCACCGGCCCCCTCGATATCGCAATCAACCGGGACAGGCTCGCAGGGTTTAAAGAGACTGTCGTAGCCTCCGGAGCTTTTCTCGAGGACAAATGCATTTTTGAGGGGAATTTCAAATTCGAATCGGGGGAAAAAGGAATCGCGTACCTTCTGGACACGGGCGCGCGATTTACCGCACTCTGGGCCCAGAATGACTATATGGCGATGGGCATCCTCAACTATCTTTCACGGCATGGCATACCCGTACCCGAGGCGATCTCTCTCGTCGGCCTCGACAATATTCAACAGTCATGGATGATGCGGCCCGCGCTCACCACAATCGCCCAGCCCTTCCGCGACATGTGCAGAGAAGCGGTGGATATCATCATCAAGCGGCCCCATGAAGACAAGAAAGAGAAAATCCGGGTCACGCTTGAGCCTGAACTCATCGTCCGCGAAACGACGGCGAAGCCATCGGACAAGAGTTTCGCAGTGGAGCCAATTTCAAAAGTCGGTTACTTCTGAAATTGGCTTTGCATTTGCTCCGGTTTCTTTGAAACCGTACGCAAATGCCGCAATAAAAGGTTGTTCTTTCAAAACTCGTCCGACTTTTGAAAGAACCTCGTGAGACAGATAAAAAAATACGTTTCAGGATAAGGAGGCCTGCTGTGGCGCAGCAAAAACCGATGATCGAGAAAGCCCTCGATGAGGGAAAAGGCATTTTCAGGCTGGAACCGGCGTGGGTTCCCCGCTCGTTCTGCATTCCGGGCAGGCGGCTGAAGCTTCACCCAAACGACTATTACGCCTACGGCGCACACCGAGGCGGCATCGACGAGCGATGGTTTGCCTCGACCACCAAGGCGGACAACGGCCCTCTCACGACACCGTTCGAGGGCCTCTCATTTATCCGGGTCGATGAAAAACAGCACATCCTTCTGAAGGATGCCATCGAAATTGCGGGGCGCGAAATTCTCGGCGACGCCGTGATGGATACCTATGGCGGCTGGCGCGCATATTCGAAGTTCTTCGACAACCAGGAGCCCTTGCCCCACCATGTCCATCATACGGACAAGATGGCCGCAAACATAGGCCAGATGGGCAAGCCTGAGGCCTATTATTTCCCGAAACAGCTCAACAACCACGGCGGGTGGTTCCCCTATACGTTCTTTGGCCTCAATCCGGGCACCACAAAAGAGCAGATCAAACAGTGTCTGGCTGACTGGGAAAAAAGGGACAACAATATCCTCTCGCTCTCCCGTGCCTACATGCTGCAGCCCGGAACGGGATGGGACGTACCGCCCGGCATCCTCCATGCCCCCGGCTCGCTTCTGACCTACGAGCCCCAGCGCGCGTCCGACGTGTTCGCGATGTTCCAGAATATCGTGTGGAACGCCTATACTCCAAAGGACCTGCTGCAGAAAGATATTCCCGAGGACAAGAAGGACGACCTCGACTACTACGTCGATCTGCTCGACTGGGAACTCAACATCGATCCCTTCTTCTACGAACACCGGTTCATGCCGCCCAAGCCCGTCAAGGCAATTGAAGCAATGCACGCCGAAGGATATGAAGAGTACGAGGTCGTCTATAAAAGCCGGTATTTCTCCGCAAAAGAGCTCACGATCCTGCCGGGCCGCTCCGCCCTCATCAGAGACAGAGGTCCATATGGCGCAATCGTGGTCCAGGGCCACGGGAAGATGGGTTCGCTCGACATCGAATCGCCTGCGATGATCCGCTTTGGGCAGATGACGCAGGATGAGGTCTTCGTCACGGAGAAAGCCGCCCGCGAAGGCGTACTGATAGCGAACACGAGCACGACCGATGAACTGGTCATGCTCAAGCACTTCGGGCCGGAAGCCTGAAAAAAGGTATATCCCGATGAGTACGGCAAAGGTCGAGCATATACAGTATTTTGGCCGCAATGCCATTGTCCTGAGCAACGGGAGAGTGCGCGCGGTCATCGATGATCTCGGGGGCATGACGCCCGAATTCAGCCTCAAAAGAGGCAAAGGCGCGATCAACGCACACTGGATCCCTGATTTCCGGAGCAATTCGGGCCAACCATGGGATGCCAGGGTCCATGCGCCCTACTGGAAGGGGCAGGTCCTCTACACTCTGGCGGGCTCTTTCCCCTGCAGCCCCAATTTCGGAGCCGACTGTACCGTCGATGGAATACCGCTGCCCGCCCACGGCTGGACCGCGAACGAGCGCTGGAAGATCGCTTCAGCGGAGGTTCTCCAGAGGAAAGCCGCCGCATGCGCCCGTTTTACGCTCCAGAGCCCCCGTGCGGACATGCCGCTGTCCTACGAAAAATTCGATGTCGTCCAGCGGGATGATCCGGCGTACTACTCGGTCATGGCCATCAGAAATAACGGCAGTTCGCCCCTCGCAATCAACATCGCACACCACAACACCGTGGGTTCACCCTTTCTTCAGGCGGGCTGCCGCATCTATGTCAGCGCCCGTACCTTCATGAGCGCCCCGCTCCACACCGAGTTCGATGACACGGGCAGGCTGGCGGTGGGCGCAGCCTTCGACAGTCTGAAGAAGGCGCCGTGCCGCAGCGGGGAATCCGCAGACCTGACGGTAGTCCCGGGCATGATCGGCTTCACCGACTTCGTGACGGGGACCGTTCCGAAGAATGCGCACCTGGGCTGGAGCTGCATAGTCAACCCCGTCCTCAAGCTGGCGTACGTCACCTTTTTTCCCGGCCCGAGGGACCTCCCCGAACAGGAGATTTCACTCTCCTTCAACGACCTCTGGATGCAGTACGGGGGACGGAACTTCACGCCCTGGGCCCTCCATGAGGGGGGAGCGGACCGGACCTTCTGCCTCGGCACCGAAAACGCAGTCGGCGCATTCGCGAACGGGCTCGCATATTCCCGGGCCCATCCTGAGCTCCTCGGCGTTCCCACGACGGTCACAATTCCCGCGGACGACGAGCGCCTTCTCTTTTATGGCACGGCGCTCGTAGAGCTCGACGACGCGCTCGCCAGGGCTGCCGTCACCGGCATAGAGGCGGAAGATAAAACGCTCGTCATAACGACGGCGAAGGCCTATCAGCGGGTGACGCTCGATGGCTCATTCTCCTCGCTGCGCGCCCTGGTGCACACACTCAGGGAAAAATGACAGACGAAAGGGTGAAGAAAAAGTACTCGTTCGGCATCTACGAAAAAGCCATGCCGCCTTGGCTTGATATGGGCGAAAAACTGCAGGTCGCCGCACGGCATGGCTACGATTTCATGGAGCTGAGCATCGATGAGAGCGATGAGAAACTCGCGCGCCTAACGACGCCAGCGTCCTGGAGGCGAGAGCTCCTCGGCCTTGTGCAGGACACGGGGGTCGCAATCCCGACCATCTGCCTTTCCGGGCACAGAAAATATCCGCTTGGCAGCGCCTCCCCCGCGCTGCGGGCCCGCGGCATGGAGATCATGGAGGCGGCGATACGACTCGCGGCCGAATTGGGCATCCGCATCATCCAGATCGCGGGCTACGATGTCTATTACGAGCCCTCGACTCCGGAGACCCGGGCTTTATTCGCGGAGAACCTTGTGAGGAGCGTCGAATATGCGGCTCGCTTCGGTGTCTGCCTCGCCTTCGAGACGATGGAGACAGCTTTCATGGACAATGTCGAAAAAGCGCTCAAATTCGTAACATCGATCGATTCGCCGTATCTCCAGCTGTATCCCGATGTGGGCAACGTCACCAATACCTTCCGGGGAACGGGCCGATGGTCGTACAGGACCTGCGGCGCGGAAAGGGACATATTGTCGCCGTCCACCTGAAAGAGACGGAGCCCGGCATATTCAGGGAAGTGCCCTATGGGCAGGGACACGTAGACTTCGATGCCTGCATCGCCGAGACGGCGAGACAGGGGGTGCGGATATTCACCTCGGAATTCTGGTTCTCTCCAGACTCCGACTGGGACACCGAGATCGGGAAGGCCCGCGCCTTCCTCCACAGAAAGCTCGAGCGGGCATTTGCGGGAGAACTACGATGAAACGGTACTTCCTCGGCATAGACAACGGCGGCACGGTCGCAAAGGCCGCACTCTTCGACGGCGAAGGTGCGGAGATCGGCGTCGCCTCCACAACCATCCCCTTCCTCGCGCCAAAAGCCGGTTTCGCAGAGCGCGACATGGATGCGATGTGGGAGGCAAACTGCGGCATCATAGGGCAGGTACTCCGGCAGTCCGGCATTTCTCCGTCTGATATCGCGGGAGTCGGATGCACCGGCCACGGCAAGGGCCTCTACCTGTGGGGGAAACATGGCAGACCGGCGTACCCGGGTATTGTTTCCACGGACGCGAGAGCCTGGGAGTATCCTCTCCGCTGGCAGCGAGACGGGACCGCAGAGCGGGTGTTTGCCAAGACATATCAGAGAATACTCGCCTGCCAGCCGGTCTCGCTTCTGGCGTGGCTCAGGGACCACGATCCGGACATCCTCCAGGAAGTACGCTGGATATTCGAGGCAAAGGACTATATCCGCTTCATGCTGACGGGGGAGGCGCGGGCGGAGATCACCGACTATTCTGGCTCCGGCCTCATGAATATCCGCGACAGATGCTTCGACGTTGACCTGCTGAGCGAATATGGCCTCGGAGAGCTCTTCGACGCCCTGCCGCCGCTTGTCCGGTCGACAGCCCTGGCGGGGCGGATCAGCAGGCGGGCGGCCGAAGCAACAGGACTCCGCGAGGGGACGGCGGTCGCGGGAGGGATGTTCGACATCGATGCCTGTGCCGTGGCTTCGGGCGTCATCGACCCCGAAAATCTCTGTGTCGTTGCTGGCACCTGGAGCATCAATGAATATGTTTCGCCCCGGCCGGTCACCGATGGCAGCGTCATGATGAACTCTCTCTTCTGCCTGCCCGAATACTATCTCATCGAGGAGTCAAGCCCGACCTCGGCGGGCAACTATGAGTGGTTCATCAATTACTTTCTCGATAGTGAAAAATCCGAGGCCGCAAGGCTGAAATGCTCTGTCTTCGATGTCGCGGAGCGCATGGCCTCGGAGGTCCCGCCGGAAGCGTGCGACCTCGTCTTTCTGCCATTCCTCTTCGGGTCGAACTACAATCCCGAAGCCCGGGCCTGCTTTGCGGGCTTTTCCGCCGCCCACACGAGGGCGCACATGATCCGTGCGGTGCTCGAGGGAATCGCGTTCAGCCACAGGACTCATCTGGAAAAACTGCTCGCCCGGCGTGGAAGGTCCGTGGTCCGCCTCACCGGCGGAGCGGCGAAATCCCGCCTGTGGACCCAGATATTGGCCGATGTGTTTGAACTGCCCATAGAGACCGTGGCGGTGTCGGAGCCGGGAGCCCTGGGGGCGGCGATGGCCGCCGCGGTCGCAAGTGGCTACTATAAAGATATGCGCGAGGCGGCAGCGCATATGGTTCACCTGGCAGAGCGCTTTGAACCGGCGGCGGACAGGTTCGAGATATATAGACGCAAATATCTTATATACAAAGAAATATCAGATTCACTCGATCACGTCTGGTCCGGATTCAGCCCCTGAACTCTCTCGAGAGAGCTTCGACCATAACATCGCGCGGCGCATCCAGCCCCGTCCACAGCTTAAAACCGATGACCCCCTGATTGACCAGCATCCCAAGCCCATCGACAGTTTTTGCGCCGCGCTGTGCCGCACGCTCCAGAAAGAGGGTTCGGGGAGGATTCGGAATGACATCACAGACAATCATGCCGTCGCGGATCGATCCGTAATCGATGGTGGGCGCCTCATCGACAGCGGGGAAGAGACCGATCGAGGTGGCGTTGACCAGAATTCCCGTGGCCTCAGGTATTTCAAACGCAGTCTCCCAGCGCAGATACCGGGCCCGGCACTTCGTCTGTCCATTCAAGGTCTGGACCAGGGATTCACCTTTTTCTCTGCTGCGGTTCGCGACAGTGATCTCGGCCGCTCCGGCGAGCGCGAGTTCCACGGCGATCGCGCGTGCCGCCCCTCCGGCGCCCAGCAAGAACACCCGGGCCCCCTCGATCACATTCCCAANTTCCTCCTTCAGCGACCGGATAAAGCCCTTCCCGTCGGTGTTCTCGCCGCGCAGAAAGCCATCTCTGTTCAGCACCGTGTTCACGGCCCCGATGAGGCGGGCATCCTCGGCTATTGCATCGAGGTAGCGCATCACCTCAATCTTGTGGGGAATGGTGAGGTTGATGCCCTTCATGTTGAAGGCCCTGATCCCCTCTACGGCAGCCGCCAGGCTTTCCGGCTTCACTTCGATCGTGAGATAGCGCCAATCGAGCTTGAGATGGCGGAACGCCGCTTCCATCATGACCACCGTCGGGTTTTCGGCAACAGGATAGCCGAAGACGCNCACCAGCTCCGATTTATAATTCCGTGTCGGCATATTCTCCTCCGTGGATTATTCTACCGCATTGCCATATTTTTCAAAGCAGGCTACTCTTCAGCAGAAAGGAAATGCCATGCCCAAATGAATGCAGAGACAACTCCNGACGGCGCGCCTGAAAAACCTCTGAAAATCTGTGTATTCTGCGGGTCTTCGCTNGGAAACCGCCCGGCATATACCGAGACTGCGGTGAAGCTGGGGCGGACTCTGGCGGAGCGGGGCATGGTGCTCGTATACGGCGGNGGAAATGTCGGCCTGATNGGGACCGTCGCCGAGGCGGCCTTGGCCGCAGGCGGAAAGGTCATCGGCATAATCCCCCAGCGGCTCTTCGAGCTCGTCGAGCAGCAGGAGCTCACCGAGCTTCTTGTCGTGAAGGACATGCACGAGCGCAAGGCCCTCATGCAGAAAAGAGCGGACGCATTCATCTCTCTGCCGGGCGGTATCGGCACGATGGAGGAGCTCTTTGAGGTGTGGAGCTGGAGATACATCGGGTATCACCGGAAGCCGGTCGCGATCCTCAACATCGAACACTATTACGACAAACTTCTTGAGATGCTCCGCCATATGGTCGGCGAAGGATTTCTGCACAGGGAAATCTACGAGGATCTCATCGTGAGCGACGATATCGAGGCCGTCCTGAGCGCCATACGGGAAAAAGTCGACACTTCGGGCGCCGTGCCGTTCCTGAAAAAGCCTGAGCGCAGGCGTTAGAAAAATCGGCCGCGCGGCGGACGTCCCAGAGACGGCCCAAAGACACCGTGCGGCCCTGGTCCGGGACACAATCCGCCTTTCCTCACTCCTGAAATCAAGCCTGCGAGGGCCTCTGCTGAAAGAATGCATTGATGAGGGACACTTTGAGATCGTACAGCCTGTCGGTGATGGATACCTTGTAGATATGGGGGTTGAGCAGGCGCAGATAGGTCGAGTCGAAGGTCTGAATCCGCTCTTTCATGAATTTCTGAATTTGGACGATGTCGGGGAGTTCCTGTGTGCGGTTCCCCCGCTCCATCACCTTGAAGAGAAGCGGTTCGACGCGCGCGGGCACGATTTTAAGCTGGCGCAGGTCCGCGCTCGGGTGGTGGGCGAGATACTNCACCCCCCCCTGAATCTCTTCTTCGCCGGACGAGATGAGGTCGAGGCGTGCCGCGCCCTTCTGATCGTAGAGCCGCCACAGATTTTTGACGCCGGGATTCGTCGACTTCTCCGGATTGTCGGAGAACTTCATGACCGGCCGGCTCTGCCCCTCCGGGTCGATGGCCGACAGCTTGTAGACCCCCGTAAATGCCGCGTCATTGCCGCCCGTCACGAGGTTCGTGCCCACTCCCCACACATCGATGGGGGCTTTGTCGTCGACGAGGCTCTCGATGATCTCCTCGTCGAGTTCGTTGGAGACGGTGATCGTGGCATTGGGAAGCCCCGCCTCGTCGAGCCGCCCGCGAATCATCCGGGACAGATAGGCGATGTCGCCCGAATCGAGACGCACCCCGAAACCATAGCCCTTCTCTGTCAGCTTTTTCCCCACTTTTATCGCATTGATAATGCCGGATTCGAGAGAATTATAGGTGTCGATGAGAAACACCGTGTNTTTGGGATAGATTTCAGCGTATGCCTCAAAGGCCTCAAGCTCGCTGGGGTAGGACATGANCCAGGAGTGTGCCATCGTCCCTAGCACAGGGATGCCGAATTTCTTGCCCGCGAGTGTGTTGGACGTACCTATCGCTCCGCCGATAAAAGCCGCGCGGCTCGCCGAGAGCGCGCCATCCGCGCCCTGGGCCCTGCGCAGCCCGAATTCCATGATCGCCCCGCGTCTGGAGGCGTTCCATATCCGCGTGGTCTTCGTCGCGATGAGGCTCTGGAAGTTGATCACATTGAGCACGATACCCTCGACGATCTGCGCGGAGATCAGATCAGCTTCCACGCGGACCAGCGGTTCCTGGGGAAATACGATTTCGCCTTCGCGGGNCGCATAGATGGTCCCCCTGAACTTGAATGAGGACAGGTACTCGAGAAAGGCATCGTCAAAGAGACCCAGGGTTGAAAGGTACTTCAGGTCCTCTTTCGAAAATGAAAAATCCTCAAGCGCTTCTATGAGCGTCGCAAGGCCTGCAAACACCGAATAGCCGCCGCCAAAGGGATGTCTGCGGAAAAAGTAATCAAAGACGACTGGCATTGTCATATGGCGCTTCCAGTACCCCTGCGCCATGGTCAGTTCATAGAAATCGGTAAAAAGAGCAGTCTGATAGTTGCAGTTCATGGTATTCCTTCAATTCTCAATATGATTCAGGCTTTCGCCAATAATTCGCTCGTCCGGGCAAAGACACAGCCCTGTGCGCGCATCTGTTCCTTCGCCTTTGCGATATCGCCGGAGGTCGCATCGATCCCTCTGACCGCATCTTCGACCACGACGACATCGAGTCCCAGCCGCCTGGCGTCCAGCGCGGTCGCCTTCACGCAGTAATCGGTGGCAAGTCCGCAGACCAGAACCCTCTGTACTCCAAGCGAAGACAGAAGGCCTCCAAGCCCCGTCGGAGTCACTGTGTCGTTCTCGAAAAACGCCGAGTAGCTGTCGAGTATCTTCCGCGTGCCTTTGCGCAGGATGAATCTCGCCCTCCACGTCTGAAGTGCCGGATGAAAATCGGCCCCCCTGGTCCCTGCGACACAGTGATCGGGCCACAGGACCGAAGGCGGCGTCACACTTGTATCGAGCGAAAAAGGAGGCAGCGATCTTGAGGAGGCAAAGGAACAGTGCATGAGGGNGTGCCAGTCCTGGGTCAAAACGCTGAAAGGATATTCGGCGAGCAGCAGATTCACCTTGGGAATAATGGCATCGCCTTCCGGCACCGCGAGGACGCCGCCCGGACAAAAATCGTTCTGAATGTCGACTGCGATTAAAGCGCTCTCCACTTTCTCTCCTCCGGCAAGATCATCTCCCTGAAAATGGTATCGCACTGGAGAAGATTTGAAAACTACCCGGAAGGCATGGACAACAAGTCCGCTATAGAGGAATTTTGACATAGAGGTGCGCCGACGCAATTGAAAATCGTTTTTCGGCCGTTTCGAAATCGGCGGTTCCCGAGGCTTCCAGGAGAAAATGGGCCATTTTTGCGGAAGCGCGAATTTTTACACGCAGGGCGTCCGAGTCCGAGGACCTAAGGGGAATGTCGACCGAGATCCGGCAGGAGAAAGAGCCGGAGGCGGTGCGCAGGGCTATGAGGGCACGGTCGAGAATCAGTGTGCTGTCCGCAGTCTGAACCGTCGCCGAGGCATCCTCGGATTCTTCGTACTCCGAAATGTCGCTGAAATCTCCATCCGCTTCGGAAGCATTTTCCTGTTCCGGGCACGAGGTCTGAAGCGCGAAGCCGAGGCCCAGTTGTGGCGCGGTCGATGGTGATGCAGTCGGCTGTGAGGCGGCCGATCGCGGCGTGGGCGGCCTTGCACTGCGCATGTCCAGATCGAAACCGAACTTTCCGGACCACTCGCCCGGTTTTTTGACCACGGCGCCGGAGAAAGAGGAGCCCAGGACAAGGACCGCACCGAATATACCGACTCTCAGCTCCTTGTTCTCTATGCTGAAATCGCCTTCTCCGCCGTCCGGCCAATATTTCAATGCGAGATAATCGGGAAAGGTGCCGAATGACGGAGTTGTCTGCACCGCCGTCTCGGCCGCGCCCTGCTTGGAAAAGGCGGAGAGGCTCACCGAGAGATTCCGGACAAGGGGGATACAGGAGATATCGGCGTCATAGTCGATCCGGGCCAAGGCATCGCGGCTGGCGACCTTGCCTGTGGCTGATACAAAGTCCCCGGCCTCTGCATAGAGAAATCCTTTTATTTTTTGTCTGGGAGAGCTCCAGGATATATCGAGCCTGCAGGCGGCCGCTTTCAGCCATGCAAAGTCGAAAAAATCGCCGGAAGCGGCCTCGAAGTCGGGATATAGCTGCAGTCTTGCCAGAAACGACACATTGGAGGCGCAGTATCCGGCGCCCGAGGCGAGCCAGGGCCTCAGGCGGTGCACGACTGAACCCTGGTCCTCCCCGCCCAAAAGCGTCCNCAGGCCGATAGCCAGGCGTGCGGCTCTTTCGAGCAGCAAATACTGCAGGGCACCACAGGTGTAGGGCTCGCCTCTGGTCAGGAAGAGCGACAGCCGCTGAGAGGCGGCCGCGATGCCCAAGGGGTCGCCAGCGTTTCCGAGATTGGCGGAATACAAAAGCGAAGTGCCGCGGCTTGAAACCAAATCGGGCCGCGCCAGAAAACCGGCTGCGTCGCTGATTTTGAGTCTCCCGGCTGCCAGACTGAGCCCGCCGAGCTTCCCCTTCACCGTGAACGAAGACGAACTCAGGGCTTCCTCGTCAAAGGAAAGTGGCGCCGAGGCATTGATGAGCACATCGAATGGCAAAGCCATCGACAAATAGGCCCGCGCCCCTGTCGGGGAAGCGCTGAGCGAGATGTTCCCCGACACCGAGCGGCGCGGCGCCTCGAGCCCCAGGGCGGCTGCAAGCGGCAGCACAAGCAATATGGCCGCCGNGCGCAGTATCTTCTGTCCCACATGAATAAGACGCTGGGCAGCGCCCGTGTTGCTTCAAATTCGGAACCAAGTCTTGACATATAACTTTATATATAGTATTTTCCATATAAATAAACCACCCTATAAAACATACAGAAGGGAGAATATATGTCGGTCACTATCTATACTACGCCCAGTTGCAGCTACTGCCGGATGGCAAAAGACTGGTTCCATCAGAATGGCATCTCCTTTACGGAATACAATGTCGCTGCCGATATGCGCCGCGCCGAGGAGATGATGCGCAAATCGGGGCAGATGGGTGTGCCCGTCATCGACGTAAACGGCAGAATCATTGTCGGATTCAATAAGCCTGAAATAGAGAGAGCCCTCCACCGCTGATTTCTCAAGCCTGTCTGGAGTATCGGGCCCGCGCGGACAAAAGATTCAGGCCCGCTCTCCATTGCGGCTCTGAGGCCTATCCATTAGTATGGGCCTCAGCATTCAATAGGAGAGCTAGCATGAATCAGGACAAGGTCCGCGAAATTCTGGAAGCCATCGAGCCCCCGCCTGCGCCCTTCTCTCTCGTGTTCTCGGGCAAGACAAACAAAAAGGTCAATGGGCTCTACAAGCCTGCCAAGGCTGAGATTGTCATCCACAACCGCAATTTCGATTCGGACAACCAGCTCATCTATACCGCAATCCACGAATACGCCCACCACATTCTGTTTACCAGGCGGGGCGGCCTGCCCATGCCCAGGCCCCACACCCAGGAATTCTGGGCTCTCTTCCATGAGCTTCTGGAAAAAGCCGAAGGCCTCGGGCTCTACGCGAATGTCTTCGACACCGTTCCTGAATTCGCTTCTCTCACGGCGGAGATAAAAGAGCGCTGCCTCGCGGGCAACGGCTCGATCCTGCTCGAGCTTGGGAGGCTCCTCGTCCAGGCGGAAGAGCTCTGCCGCATCCACCATGCCCGCTTCGAAGATTATGTCGAGCGAGTGCTCGGCCTGCCGAAGAGAACCGCTTCAACCGCCATCCAGGCCCAAACGCTCAATCTCGACCCTTCGCTGGGCTGGGATGGGCTGTCGCTCGTCGCATCCATCCGCGATCCGGAGGCGCGGTCGAAGGCCGCCGAGGCTCTCTCCAGAGGAGCCACCCCCCTCATCGCAAAACGGACCGCGATGCCGCCCGAGGATGAGGACAACGACCCGATCGAAACGCTCGTCGCCGAACACAAACGACTCGAGCGCAGCATCGCATCGATGACGGAGCGCATGCATCGCATCGAAGAGAAGCTCCACTCAATGGGAATCTCGGAGGATGATATCTCTTTATAAGATCACAGCTTCATAAAAAGCGGCACCAGAATCGGCACAAGCACCGACAGGACAGCGCCCGAAATAAAGCTCAAAGGGACTGCCTCCGGGCCCAGTGTCTGCTCTATGAGCGGAAGGGACACGTCCATCGAGGTGGCCCCGGCCACACTGATGGCCATGACGGGGACGCGCGTCTGTCCGAGCAGGGGAATGAGGATGAGCCCCAGGCTCTCGCGGATCATGTTCGCAAGAAAGGCGGAAGACCCGAGCAGAGGGTCGCCGAGATTCGAGATGAGCACCCCGGAGAGGCTGTACCACCCAAAGCCGCTCGCCAGCGCCAGGGCCCGGGCGAGGGGCAGCGAGAAGAGAGGGGCGAGAAAGAGCCCGCCGATGAGGCTTCCCAGCGCCGTTGCGAGCGGCAGGGCCACAACCGCCGGGGATTTGAGCATATCGGCGAGGGGGATGTTCGACTGGCGAAACTGCATGCCGATGAGGAAGAGCAGCGCATTCAGCGTCCACTCCGTGATGATTCCGGGATCAAAACCGAGTTCCGGGAGCAGAAGCCCCGCAATAAACCCCGCGACCACCACTGCCAGCAGTATCGCCGGCGGCTTCAGCCGCAGGAGCAGTGAGGCGGCGACCTTTCCGCCCCGACCGCCGCCCGACTCCATGGGAGCATTGAACGATGTCGCGACGGCTGACTCCTGCTTCCTGAAGGCACCTGCGTGCGGCGAGAGCCGGCTCATGAGCCAGACGACGGCGCAGCTCCCGGCTATGGTGCAGACCGCAGCGACAAAGCCCAAAAGCCCGATTGTGCCTATGGAATGGACGAGTTCCGGATTGTTGCCGATGCGGAAGCCCATGCTGAACAGGAGCAGCCAGAGCGCCGCGGTGATCGAGATTTCCACAATCCTCGGCTTTGGAGCGAGCCTCAGGGAGGCCGCCAAGGCTCCGCCGAGCAGAAACGCGAGCAGGATGAGTATCTGAATCATTTGCAGCATAGTATCAAAATGCGCCCGGTTTTGATAGAATCCCCCTCCAGGTGGATATCATGCGGCAATTCAACGCGCCTGTCGTCATACACGAAGCGATTGCGCCGAACTGGATGCATCTGGCATTCGAGTGGCCCCTGGACCTGCCGGCCCCTCAGGCAGGGCAGTTCTTTACGGTGCTTCCCGCGATGGTCGAGCTCGGCGCGGGCACCATTCTGCGGCGTCCGTTGGCCTTTGCGGGATTCGAACCCGCAGAATGGAAAAACCGCGCCTCGGCCGCGACAGGCAGCGCAATCGCCCATTCGATCTATCAGGTCCGGGGCCCCGGGACGAGGGCGCTGGCACTCCAGGCACCCGGCAGTTCCATCGATGTCATTGCTCCTCTGGGCAACAGCTTTCCCCTGCCNGCTTCGGGGGAGAAGGCCATGATCGCCGGTGGGGGAATCGGCATCGGCCCCATGCTCTTTCTGGCGGCTTCACTGTCGCAGGAAGATCTTCAGCCGGGCAACCCGGAGTTTCAGCTCGTCCTGGGATTCCGCAGCACCTCTCTCATCCCCCTGCGCGCCGCTTCTGCCGACGACAGTCCGATGGCTTCTCTCTGGAGACGGTTGCTTTCGCACGCATTCTTCGCCACCGACGACGGATCGGAAGGTTTCCGCGGAACGGTGGTCGATGCTCTCTCCTTTTTAAAGGAGAAAGAAGCTTCGCCGAGAGACTGGCACATCTACGGCTGCGGTCCCGGGCCGATGCTGGCATCCCTGGCGAAGTTCGCAGAGACGCACCACATCGCCGCGCACTGTTCAGCCGAGCAGTGGATGGCCTGCGGAGTCGGCGCCTGCCAAGGGTGCGTGCTTCCCGCCACGTCGGGCGATTTTCTGCGCGTGTGCGCCGACGGCCCCATCTTCGAAGCGAGTCAAATCGACTGGGAGGCGAGCCTGCAATGAGCGAGAAAGAACATAAGGGGACACCAGATTCCGGCCTCGACCTCTCTGTGCACATCGGGCAGCTTGTGATGCCCAACCCCGTCGGCGTCGCATCGGGCACCTTTGGCTACGGCGAAGACTACGACGAACTCGTCCACACCGATGCACTGGGCGCGCTCTACACCAAGGCGGTCACTTTGGAGGCGAGGCGGGGCAATCCCGCGCCGCGCCTCGTGGAGACGCCGATGGGCCTCATCAACTCGATAGGCCTCGCGAATCCCGGCGTCGACCAGTTTCTGCAGGAAAAACTTCCGCTTCTGAGGCGCCACCGCTGCGCGGTCATCGTCAATGTCGCAGGCTCCACCGAGGATGACTACGCCGCTGTCATCGAGCGCATAGAGAGCCACCTTGCGGCGGAGGTCCTGGGACCGGAAGAGCGGCGCGGAGTCGACGGCTACGAGATCAACGTCTCCTGTCCGAATGTCCACAGAGGGGGCATGTCCTTCGGCATCGATCCCGTGCTGATCGAACGCCTGACGCGCTCCCTGAAGAACCACACGGGACGGCCGCTCATCCTCAAGCTGAGCCCGAACGTGACGGATATCGCGGAGATCGCACGCGCCGCCGAAGCGGGGGGTGCGGACGCGATATCCTGCATCAACACCGTCGTCGGGATGAGCATAGACACTGAAAAACTGAGGCCGGCGATAGGGCGCGGCACCGGCGGCCTCTCGGGGCCCGCCATACGCCCCATCGGAGTGGCGGCGACCTACCGGGTGAGCCGCGCCGTGCACATCCCGGTCATCGGACTTGGGGGGATCGCCCGGGCGGATGACGCGATCCAGTACCTCCTCGCCGGAGCCCAGGCGGTTCAGATCGGCACCGCACTCTTCTCGAATCCCCGCGCGCCGCACGAAGTGCTCGACGGCATTGTCGGATGGATGCGGCGGCACTCGGTGAGGGCTGTGCGCGACATCAGGCTGATGCTGCAATAGCCAGCACAATTTCGGGGCACCCCACGCCGATTGTTAATTTTTCGCCCGTCGGGTCCGAAAAATTAATCGTTTTTTAACAATTTGTTCATATTGCACTGATGCGAAAAGAATAAGGTATAGGTGCATGATGCAGGAAACCACAACTCGACCCTCCTTTATCATTGAGACCAAGGACCTCAGCATTATCTACGGCGACGGCCATGAGGGTGTCAAACACGTCTCAATGGGGTTCCAGGAGCGCAATGTCACGGCCATCATAGGGCCTTCAGGGTGCGGGAAAAGCACGCTTCTCCGCGGTCTCAACCGGATGAATGAGCTGATACCGGGCACACGCACCCTGGGAGAGGTCTGGTACAGCAATAAAAACATCTATGGGCCTTCCGTGGATCCGGTGGTGATCCGACGGCACATCGGCATGGTGTTCCAGAAGCCCAACCCTTTCCCCAAAAGTGTCTATCAGAACATCGCCTGGGCTGCAAAAGCGCACGGCTATTCGGGCAACATGGATGAACTCGTCGAGAACAGCCTGCACAAGGCGGCGCTGTGGGAAGAGGTCAAGGACAAACTGAAGAAGAGCGCCCTCGCTCTCTCGGGGGGACAGCAGCAGCGGCTCTGCATCGCCCGCGCAATCGCGCTCCAGCCCGACGTGATCCTCATGGACGAGCCGACCAGCGCGCTTGACCCCATCGCCGCATCCTATATCGAGGATTTGATTTCGGAATTGCGGAAGGACTATACTATCATTATAGTGACGCACAACATGCAGCAGGCCGGCCGCATCTCGGACAACACCGCATTTATGCTCTTGGGGGACCTGATTGAGGTCGGACCCACAAAAAAATTATTCATCGCTCCGGAAGATGAGCGGACCGAGCGCTATCTCACCGGCCGCTTCGGTTGATGGGGGGACGGAGGTACAGTATGCCACGGGAAGCATTTGAGCGCTCGATCGAAGAGATCAACGCGCGAATCACCGCGATGGGGGCGGCGACTGTCGACGCGCTCCAGAAGGCTATGTTTGCATTCCGCGAACGCGACCTCGATTCGGCCAAAAAGATAAAAAAGGCCGACGTCCTCATCGATATCCAGCAGCTTGAAATCGACGATCTCATCGCGACGACCATGGCGACACAGCAGCCTGTCGCCAAGGACCTGCGCCTTCTTCTCTGTGCCATTCAGATGGCCTCCGACCTCGAGCGCGGCGCGGACTACGCCGCACACCTGGCCAAGGCGACGAAATTCTTTGTGCAGGAACCCCAGTGGCGTCAGACTGAAATACTCGAGCAGATGGCAAACATCGGCGCCTCGATGATCACCGGCACGGTCAATGCCTTCATCGGAAGGGACGCCCAGCTTGCCCGCCAGACTTCGCTCCTGGATGACCAGATCGATCATCTCCACAAGGGGCTGATAAAGGAGATGGTCCTCCTGCTCGGCACGCGCCCCGACGATGCAGAGAAAGTGACGAAATTCATTCAGGTCTCAGGCTATCTGGAGAGACTCGGCGACCACATGACCAACGCGTGCGAGTCCATACTGTATATGATCGAGGGAATCCACGTCGAACTGAACACGTAAGGTGAATCATGGAAACCATACTGGTAGTTGAAGATGACCGCGACATCGCCCAGATGATCGCGACGAGCCTCGGCAAGGCCGGCTACCATATTGTGATACAGCAGGATGCCGAGCATGCCCACGCATTCTTGAAAAACGGCGCCGTATCCGCAATTCTGCTCGACCTCATGCTGCCGGGCATGGACGGATTCGCCTTTATCCGAAAACTCAAAAAAGATCCCTCACTTTCGTCCATTCCCATCATCATAGCCTCGGCGAAAGACGATGACGCAGATGTGGTGGCGGGGCTCGAGCTCGGCGCAGAGGACTACATTGTGAAGCCCTTCAGCCTCAAGGTGCTGGAAGCCAGGCTGCGCGCAGCCCTCAGGCGCCATGATTTCAGCGCCCTGACCGAAGACACCAGCGCCCGCCTGCAAAAGATGGGCATTCTGCTCGACAGCAGCCGGCACGAAGTCAGGAAGGAGAACGAAATCGTCGATCTCTCCGCGACGGAGTTCTCGATTCTCGAGCTGCTGATGAAGAACCCCGGACGAGTTTTTCCCAGGGACAGGCTGATCGCGGAAATCCGCGGCGGCGATGTCGCGGTGACAGAGCGCTCTATCGACGTTCATATCCTCGCAATCCGCCGCAAGCTGGGCGAAAAGGGCGCACTCATAGAGACTGTGAGGGGGTCGGATACCGATTCAGAGACGAATGAAAGACACCGATGTGCGTATTCCAATGAGCGCAAGGCGCCTCTTGTTCCGGGGACTGTTCGGTCTCGTCTGCTCCGCGCTGATATCTTTTCTTATTGCAAATAATTACAGTACTTGGGTCGCCTTCGCCGTCTTCCTGGCGCTGAGCCTTGTGCTCTTTGTCGTTCTTTTCGTCCTGCAGAATGCGCTGTACCAGCGGCCGCTCGCCGCGCTCGCGGCCAAGGTCGGTCCCCTCTCTCCCGGCCAGGCGCTGGACATCCCCGACGAATTTGCCAAAATCGAACAGAGCCTCAGCCTTGTCGCTCAGAATCTGAATGCCCGATCGCGCGAGGTCTCGGAGCTCGCGGAGCGGCTCCAATCCATCTTCGACGCAACAGAGGAAGCGATCATCGCCATCCGCGCGCCGAACGAACTTTTGGCCGCGAACACGGCGGCATACCGGCTCTTCGAGCTCCCCAGGGCAGCCGCCCCGACGGCGGAATCCTTCTTTTTCAAAGCGCCCCCGATCATCGGGATCATAGAGAAATGCCTCAAGGAAGGCTACGCTTTTCTCGAGCAATTTTCGATGTTGAAAGAAAAAAAAGAGGTGATCCTCACTGCTCGGGGAAAGCGGTTCCGGGTCGGGGATTCCGACGGTGTCGTCATCGTGATCAACGACGTCACCTCCCTCAAAAAGATGGAGCTCCTCAAAAAGAACTTTGTCGCGAACGTGTCCCACGAACTCCGCACTCCCGTGCAGATCGTAAAGGGATATGCCGAGCTGCTCGACGGGGCGGAGATAGGCGAAGAATGCCACAGCTGGGCAAAGGTGATAGGTCACCAGGCTGCCCGCATGGAGCGCATCGTCGCGGACCTCCTCATGCTGGCCAAGCTGGAACATGACCCGGCCTCCTGGATCGTCAAGGAGCCCTTCTTTCTCAAGTCGGTGCTGGCAGAGGCTGTCCGCACCGTGGGGCTCCAGTATGCCGATTCGGGCGCCATCGAACTCGACTGCCCCGAGGAACTGCAGGTGTACGCAAACCCCGGACTGATAGAGCAGGCGATATTCAATCTCATGGCCAACGCGGTGCAGCATTCCGGCTCTCACGAAAAGGTCCTGGTGGGCGTCGCGCAGGAAGGGAATGACGTCGTCGTGCGCGTGAGGGATTTCGGTTCGGGCATACCTCCCAAGGACCTCGCCCACATCTTCGAGCGCTTCTACCGCGCCGACAGGGCCCGCAGCAGCGCGAGCGGGGATGGGGTTGCCCGGGCTCCATCGAGCGGCGGTTCGGGGCTCGGGCTCGCCATTGTGAAGCACATCGCGCTCGCCCACGGAGGGACGGTCCGCGCCGAGAGCTGGGCCGGAGAGGGTTCGCTCTTCGAGTTCAGATTTCCCAATGTCACAGAAGATGCTGACGGCGCAGGTCAGCCAGCAGACCAGACCGCAGTTCCGCCAGCATCCTCCTGACCGGCTCCGACGCCCAATCGGGATATGTCCAGGGAAGCGCCCTGAATTCACCATGTTCGAACATCAGGGTCAACTCGCCATAGATGCCGCCGGCAAGAGGAATGCGGTGCGAGCGGTCCTTGGTGGTGGCGAGGCAGAATCGCGCAGTGCCGAGCAGACCCGGGTCGAGGTTGACCTTTCTCGAGCCATCTTCAGCGAGTTTCTGTTCGATGGAATCTGTGGCATGCTTGACCGCGGCCAGGGTGGAAGGATCGACGAGCCGGCCGAAGCCCCAGTAGGACCGCAGGATATGCTCTCCCATTTCGGGGCAATAGTATGTTGTCCACACAAACGCTTCTCTCTCCGACCGGAAACACAGAGGACCGTAGAGCTCGACCATCGCATCGAGCGCAGCATTCTCCGCCTTTTCATCGGAAGAGAGCACGCCCACGACGAGACGCTCGGGGATAAATGCTTTTTCAAGTCCCATATTGATTGCCTTCCGCGCTATTTTATCGCATACTTATTACTATGAACTCAAGACTTTCACTGGCTATCCTCGCCATAGCCATAATCCTCGCGCCGCTCGCGGCGCAGGAACAGGAAACGGAATTCGTCACGGTGTACGGCGCACAGCTGCCGGAACTCGATCCCCAGAGGGCGCTCTTTTCCAACGAGGCGCAGATCCACACCGCTCTCTACGAAGGTCTGTTCACGTACGATCCCCAGTCGCTCGAACCGGTGCGGGCCCTGGCGCAATCCTGGGAGCGCTCCACCGACAAAAAAATCTACCGCTTCACCATCCGGGAGAACGCGCGCTGGTCCGACGGGACGGCCATCACTGCAGAGGATTTCGTGCGCTCATGGTTCAGGATGCTCGACCTGAATGCCGACTACGCGACGTTCTTCGATGTCATCACGGGCGCGAAAGAGTACCGCATGGGCACGGACCGAAATCCGGAGCATGTGGGCATCAAGGCCATAGATTCCCGCACTCTCGAGGTGACGCTGCTGCGGCCCGTCGCCTACTTCACGGGGCTTCTCTGCCACCAGTCTTTCTCTCTTGTCCACCCCTCGATGCTGGCGGTGAAGGACTGGAGGGCAGCGATCCCCTACCCGGTCAGCGGACCCTACAAGCCGGTTTCCATGACGGACAGCGAGCTTGTGCTCGAGAAAAACGACCAATACTGNGACGCGGAGAACGTCAGCATCCCTACCCTGCGCATGATGTTTACCGACGACGATGCCCTGGCCACATCGCTCTTTAACACGGGACATGTGCACTGGCTCGACGGCCCCGGAACCTACGAGGAGGTGCTGCTCGAGACCGCGATTCAGATTTTCCCCATCTATTCCACGCATTACTGGTTTTTCAACTGCCGNTCAGCACCCTGGAATGACCAGAGGGTGAGGCGCGCGCTCGCCCTGCTCCTGCCCTGGGACAGCGTCCGGAGCAGCGATCTCTACAGGCTGCCCGCCAAGACACTCGTCCTGCCCCTGCCCGGCTATGCGAAGACAAAAGGCATAGAAAAGGCGGACCGCGAGGAAGCGCTGAAACTTCTCTCCGAAGCCGGCTATCCAAACGGCGAGGGCCTCCCGGAGATTGTCATCGCGTTCGCCGATTATGAGAGACCCAAATCGATAGCGACGACCTTCAAGACTGAATGGGAGAAAGCGCTCGGCCTGAAGGTGTCGCTGAAGCCGATGCCCGCTGCTTCGTACTACCAGACCATCGGGAACCGCTCGGAGACCGCATCCTTTACCATTGCGCACGAGACCTGGATCGGCGACTTTGCTGACCCCGAGGCCTTCCTCCAGATGTGGACAAGCGGTGCACCGCTCAACATCGCGGGCTATGACGATCCCGTCTACATGGATTACATGAATCAATCCTACAGTGCAAGCGATGATGCGCGTATGTCCCTCCTCTCGAAGGCCGAGACCGAACTTCTGCAGGGCGCGGCATGCCTNCCCATCTACCACAACTTTGCCGCTTCGATCATCGACACCGATTACATTCTGGGCTGGTACCAGAACGCCCTCGACGTGCATCCCTATAAATATCTGCGCTTCGGTACGCCGAGCGTTNNCAATCCGAACGTCGTACGGGCGGACACGGCCTTGGCCGGCGGCGCCCGGGCCTCCGTTTCAGGGACATCGTCTTCAAAATAAGTCGCAGCAGCAGGAAACACCATGCAGAACAACGATGAGACAGGAGAATTTCTCAAAAGCCTGGGCTTTCCACAGCTCAACATTCACTCGATGAGCCGCCACCACGATTTCGTCTCAGCGGGCAAGCGCATCCTCGTCATCGGGCCCATGGGCTCGGGCAAGACCGAGTTCGCGGCGCGCGTCTGGCGCGACAGCCGGATCGCCCTCAAGAAGAAGGGCGCCGCAGCGCGCCTCACGAGCTCCGGCCACGTCGACCGCAGAGATGTCTTCGTCGTGCGCTCCGCCCTCGACAAGAGCCGCTTTCCGGATTATCCCGACGACGCCCTCGCATACCGCGGGGGCTACGAGCGCTGCGGGGACAGGATCGGATCGGCAAAGGATTCCTTCAGCCTCGAGATGCTCATCGCCGAAAATCCGGGAGTGGGCACGTGGATCATCGACGAGGCCGCCTTTTTCGACGAGCGCATCGCCTATCTCATGAAGGACGAGGCCCAGTCGCGGGGCCTTTGCTTCATCTACCCCACCCTCGTGCTCAATTTCCGCAGGGAAATTTTCAACCAGACCGCGAGGCTGCTTCTGGAGACGGCGACCGACATCATTCCGCTCACGGCATACTGCGAGCACGAGGAGTGCCTCAAAGATTCGCTCTACACCTACCGCTACTACCTGGTGGACGGCCAGGAGTGCCCCGCCCTGTATTTCGACCCCCTCATCATTATCGGAGGNGACCGCACAAAACACGACGGGCGCGAACCGAACTACTGCACCCGCTGCGACGAACACCACTATCTGCCGGGCAAGGAATACACCTTCTTTACGTTCAAGCCCATGGGGGAACTGGCCGCCCGCGGCAACATTGCCCCGCTGCTCGCCGAACTGAACGCCATGCAGGGAAATATNCGGGAGTCAAGGCTCTATGCCTCGATTGAGAGCCGCTGTAAGGAAGGGCCGGACCACGAAGTGCAGATGAACGCGCTCAGGGTGCCGCTCATCNNGTCGGAGCGCGCGCTGGCCTATCTCTACGCCGAGCAGAACCTCCTGTCCGAAGAGCAGATGCGGTTTTTCATCTCCGAACTCAATCTCGACAGGGACTATCTGAGCCGGAGGCTCGCGGACAACAGGCGGCCNCTGGCTCTCTAGGGTCGCCCTCCCGCCAGCGCCTCTTTCGCGTACCGCGCGAAGAGGGCCGCCTGGTCAGGCGATGCGAAAGCCGCCCTGAAGAAGGTCGGGCTTCCTCCTCCCTTGCCGCCGAGCGCAGCCATCTTCTCTTTCAGGAGCCCTGCCAGGGCCGGGAAGCCGGCGCTCTGGGCAACCTGCGCCACGACAGTCGAATCGGACAGGGAGAGGGCGATGGCAGCCCTTCCGAGGGCGGCCGCGGCTCTGGCGAGCGCCGTCCCCCTCTCCGCATCGTCATCCTCGAGCCTGAATTCGAGCACGGCCTCCGGTCCTGCCTCAGCGATGGCCAGTTTTGCCTCCGCCTCGGCGCGCTGCTGTGCGCACCGCTTTGCCTTTCTCTCGAAGGACGAGGCCTTCTCCATGCTGTCCTCCAGGCGCGCAGCCATATCTTCCACCCCGCGCCGAGGAGCAGCGCAGCCCGCCTCGCCTCGTCGTACGCCTTGAACAGCAGTTCGAGCGCATGCGCGCCCGACGCGAAATACACGCGCACACTACCCTTGTACCGCTCGAGCGAAAGTATTTTGAGCGCCCGGAGCTGGCCCGTCCTGTCCACGTGGGTGCCTCCGCAGGGCGACCAGTCGTATCCGTCGATCTCGACGACCCTGATGACGGCTTCGTCCGCGGGCGGCCTCTTTCTCAGCCTGAACGCGGAGAGGTCCTCCGGAGGACAGTAATGGACCCGCACGGGGACATCGCGCTCATCCACCTGTCGACCTTGGCCTCGATCTCCCCGAGCGGCAGATCCGCCGGATTTTGGGCCGAAACATCGATGGTGCAGTACTCCGTTCCGAGGTGGAACGAGAGCGTATGGATGCCGTAGTCCTGCTCGAGCACCGCCGACAGCAGGTGCTGCCCCGTGTGCTGCTGCATGTGGTAGAGGCGGCGCTGCCAGTCGATGCGAAGGTGCACGCGGGCCCCAACCCGTAGGCCCTCCCGCTCGAGCTCTGCCCGGCTGCTTCCGGCATCCACGGGGATATCTACAGAATGCCAGATCTGCCCCTCAAGCTCCTGTACATCGACGACGCGCGCCCTCCCGATAAAGCCCAGGTCGGGAGGCTGGCCGCCGCCCTCGGGGTAAAAAATGGTCGTGTCGAGCAGGACGCGGGCCTGTCCCGACCCCGTCGAACCCTCCTCTATCGCCACGACGGTGGCCTCGGCCTCCGAAAGCCAGGGGTCTCTGTAAAACAGTCTCTCATCGAGTGCGCGCGCATTCATCGAACTGTCCTTAAAAACGTAATGGGCAAGTTGTCGCAGCGGCTAGGCGCCAGTGACCGTCATGCGGCNCTTGTCATCGAGCTGACGCCCACCTTCGTAATCGACCTCTTCTTCCTCGAAGGGCTGATCGGGGACATAGACTGGCCGCACGATGCCGTTCTCGTTCTGTACCCGAATGGCGATTGTCTTTGTGACGCCCGACTCCTCCATCGTGACACCGAGCAGTGTGTCGGCGCAGGCCACGGTCTTCTTGTTGTGCGTTATCACGATGAACTGGCTGGCAGCGCCGAATTCCCTCAAAAGGTTGACAAGCTGAATGATGTTGCCCTCATCCAGCGCGGCGTCGATTTCGTCGAGGAAGCAGAACGGTGAGGGCTTGACCATGTAGGTCGCAAACAGGAGCGCGATCGCCGTGAGCGTCCGCTCGCCGCCCGACAACAGCGATATATTCTCGAGCTTCTTCCCGGGCGGCTGTGCATAGATCTCGATGCCGCTCTCCAGGACATGGTCGGCGTCGAGGAGGCGCAGCTCGGCCCTGCCTCCGCCGAAGAGCCTGCGGAACATATTGTGAAAATTCTTTTTGATTCTGTTGTAGGTGTCGACAAAGAGCTNGGCACTCTCGGTGCGGATCTCCTCGGTGATGCGCACCAGGTCCGTGCGCGCCTTCACCAGGTCCTCATACTGGCCATTCAAAAATTCATAGCGCTGCCGCACTTCCTCAAATTCTTCGGGGGCCATGAGATTGACGGAGCCGAGCGAGGACAGCGACGACTTCAGCGACGCCAGTTCCTCCCGAATCTCTGAAACAGGCCTGTGGATTTCGTACATCCGGGCCTCGTAGGCCGAAAGGTCCCGCGAATAGAGCTCCGTGAAAGTGTCCCTGAGGTTCCGGATTTCGGTCTCGTTCTGAGCCACCGCCATGTGCAGGTCCTCAAGCTCCTGCTGCATCGTCTGCAGTTTCTGCTCGAGCTCCGAGGACTCCTTGCGCTTCTCCGCGAGGTCGGCGGTGTGCTCGCTGATGGAGCTCTCAAGCCCCGTCATCTCTTCCGAAAGGCGGCGGCCCTTCTGCTCGATCTCGGCGAGCTCCTCTTCGAGAGTCCCGAGCTCCTCTTCGAGCTCGTCGAGGCGGCGCTGTTCTCCCGCAAGCTCGTTTGCAATCTCCCTGCGGTAGGCTTCCTGGCCGGCGATCTCCCGCCTCAGCACCGAGAGGGCCTCCTGGGCTGCCTCCATCTGGGCCTGAATCTTGGTCTTTTCCAGCCGTGCCTCTTCGAGGGTCTTGCGATAGGCTTCGATTTTCTTCGCAAGTTCGCCGTTCCGCCCGGAGAGCGTCTGATTTTCTGCATCGATCGCCTTGAGCCGTTCGGCGTGCGCGGAGATGGCCGCGTCGATGCGCCGCTTCTGCGTCATCACGCCTTCGGGCGCGACCAGTTCGTTGAGGAACCCCGGAGCTATGGCGATATATTTCAGAAACTCCTCTTCCAGCGACTTCGACTGCGAGGAGAGAGAGCGCAGGTCGGCACAGAGCCTCTCGATCTCCTGCGCGCGCTCCTGGGCGCTCAAGGTCGCCGCAATCCGCGCATAGTCCTGAAGCCTGTCGGCCTTGGACGCCGCCGAGAGCGTAATCTCGGTGATTCTCTGGCGAATCTGGGCCTCGAGCTTCTGCCGCTGTTCGATCTGGGTCTCGGACTGGCGCAGGCGTTCGTCGACGAGCTGGGCTATCCTCTCCGTAATCGTATCGAGTTCCTGGCGGAGCTGTGCGGTCTTCTGGCCGATCTCTTTGGATTCTTCGGCGTTGTGCCTGATGGTCCCCTCGTTGGCCTTCACCGAGAGGGCCGCGGCGGAGATGTTCTCGTCGAAGGTGTGGATGTTGGCCTCGACCTCGCGAATCCGCGCCCGATAGCCCGCATGTTCGGCCTCTTTGTCGCCCTCTTCGTCCTGGAGGGACTCGATCTTCGAGGCTATGGCGCGGTCTCTTCCCTGGAGCTGTTCGATTTTCGTCTTCAGCTCGCGGCTCCGCTCCGCGAGGAGGGTCTTCTGTTTTTCCTTGCCGTTCTTCTCGACCGCAAGTCCATACACGAGCTTCTGCATCTCGACGAGTTTGGCCTCAAGCTCGTTGACAAGGTCGAGCCCCTTCGACATCGACTCGCTCATGGCGTCAATGCGCTGCACGANGGCCTCGCGCTCCTTCTTCTTCTGATCGAAGGAGGCGCTGCTGCGGTCGCGTTCGCGGACGTACTGCCGCAGACGGACGAGGTAGAGATCGAGCTCGGTCTCGAACATCCTGTCTTTCAATTGCCTGTACTGTATGGTCTTCTCGGCCTGCGCCTTCAGGCTCTCGTAGGAGTGCTTGACTTCCCGGACGATGCCTTCGATCTGGCGCATGTTCTCTTCAGTTTTTGCGAGCTTGAGCTCGGCCTCGCGCGCACGGACCTTGTGCTTCGTGATGCCCGCGGCCTCCTCGAAGAGATAGCGCCTGTCCTCCGGCTTGGACGAAAGAACCTGGTCGATGCGCCCCTGCTCCATCACCGAATAGGCCGACTTGCCGATCCCGGTATCCCAGAAGAGCTCCCGCACTTCCTTCAGTTTCGACTGTTTGCCGTTGATGAAATATTCGTTCTCTCCGGAGCGGTAGAGCCGCCGCTTCACCTCGATCTCGGGCACGTCGAGGGGAAGGGCTCCCCCTTCGTTGCCGATGGTTATCGCCACCTCCGCGACCGACAGTGGCCGTCTGTTCTCCGTGCCGTTGAAGATGATGTCTTCCATAGATTCGGCGCGCAGGCTCTTTGCCGACTGTTNCCCGACGACCCACTTTATGGCGTCGACAATATTGGACTTGCCGCAGCCGTTTGGCCCGAGCAGGGCCGAAATCCCCTGAGAAAACTCGATGCGCACCCTGTCCGCAAACGACTTGAATCCGAATATTTCAAGGCTTTTCAAATACACAAGGCATTTCCTTTCAAATCAAATAAAAAGCACCCGCAGAAACGCGCTGGCGCACTGCAGGTGCTCTCCATCAGAGCGAGGCGGCTCTATTGATCCTGCTGAATCAGCAGATCATATGCCTCATTCGCCGTTTTGCAGTTCAGAAGCCCATCCCGGAGTTCCGTCACCTTGAGCCGCGCAGAGAAAAACGAAAGCGTCTGCAGGTAATACGCATGCTGATTATACGCCGCGGCAATCATGAATAAAAGCCTCACGGGCACATCGTCGAGAGTCTGGAAGTCGCCGATGTCGCACCTCGAGATGCCAATGGAGATCACCAGGTCCGTCACAGAGTTCAGGCGAACATGGGGAATCGCGATGCCTTTCCCGATCGCCGTGCTCATGAGCTCTTCGCGGCGCAGAATTTCCGAGGTCAATTCCTGCTTATTCTTGATCTGAGGTGCCGTCGAGAGATTTTCGGCGAGCGCAATCAGCGCGTCGCGCTTTGAGGGATAATTGAGAAACAGAATTCGATCAGGCGAGATGATGTTCTGAATTTTTACGCTGCTGATGAGTGCTACCGGCCGATTTGAAGAAAGGCGCTCATTGACCCACCGCTCGATTTCGCTTTTTTTAAAGCGCCAGACAGTGCCAATCTTTCCGGAAGGTATTTCGCCTTTCTGCGCCCAGTCGTACACAGTTCGTTCGGATACTCGCAAGTACTTAGCCACTTCTTCAATGGTCAGGATATCGTCATCCATGCGATACGCCCCTCCGACTTGAAATTTATGACATATTATTGAATCTTGTTGTAAGGTCTGTCAAGTATTAGAAAACAGTATTTTTTAGTCTTTGTCATCCGCTTCGTCCTCCCATGACTCGAGGAACTCTTCAATCGCCTTTGAGGGAAAACCTTCATTCTTCAGATGTGCGCGCAGCAGCGAGCGCTTTTCGGCAAAGGACATGCCCTGCGGTACTGCGTCGGGTTCATCCGCGGACATCCGTGGAGGACTCTGCGTCCGGCGCGGGCTTCGGATGAGTCCGCGGCCGAGCCCCCGGCCACCGCGGGAAAAAATTTTGCTGCGCCTCAGGATATTGGCGCTGTTCCTCCGAATCGCCTCCTGCATGCTGTCGTCTTCGAGCGCCGCGAAGGCCTCGGAAAGTATAATCCTCGGATTTTCGAAGAGGCCGATGCGCGGCCATGCGAGCGTCTTTACGCGGTCAGGGCCCTGCCCCTTTCTCACCAGGTGAGAGCGCAGAAGCAGTGTGACATAGCGGCGGTCGTCGACATAGCGCTCGTCGCAGAGCCACTGGAGGCAGGTGCGGGCGATCTCCGGCTCGTACCCTCTCTTCACCAGCTTCTCGTACAGCTGTTTCGAGGCCTGTTCGGCGCGCGAAACGATCGACAGTGCGTCCATGCGGGCCCTGTGGAGGGCAACAAGGCGGCCAAGCGCGGAGACGGACTCTTCGTCCAGGAACCCGTCCCGCACGAGGGCCACGGGGTCCGCGCCCGCAGCGACGAGGGTACGGGCGCCGCGGTCGAAGGAGCAGCCGAGCAGTTGCGCATCCTTGGCGTCAAAACTAAACAGAAGGCNCCCGGAGAGCGCCACTTCGAGCGTTCCGGAGGCCTTTTCGCGAACGGATTCGATCCGCATCGCCATACGTCGTCAGCGCTTGGAGAACTGGAATCTCCGGCGGGCACCGCGCTGGCCGTATTTTTTGCGCTCGACCATGCGCGGGTCGCGGGTCAAGAGCCCATTCGCCTTGAGCGACACATGGTTTGCCGGATCAATCTGCGCAAGGGCGCGGGCAAGCCCGTGGGTGCAGGCGCCAGCCTGGCCCGNTGGACCACCGCCGACGACGGTGATATATGCATCAAACTTATTTTCGCTGGCAGTGACGAGGAACGGCTTGCGCACCTGTGCGACGAGCCCCTCCGTCGGGAAATATTCCTTGAGATCCCTCTGATTGATGACTATTTTGCCAGAACCTTCCCGGAGAAACACTCTCGCAATTGCGCATTTGCGGCGGCCCGTGCCGATACCAAGGTTGATATTCTTAACCATTTTGTCTTCCTTCCCTCAATTAAAGATCGATTGCAGTCGGCATCTGCGCCACATGCGGATGATCCGGTCCGGCATAGACTTTCGCATTCTTGAACAGCTTGCGGCCAAGAGGCCCTTTGGGAAGCATGCCGCGGATGGCTATCTCCATCGGAGAAACGGGATTTCGTCCGATGAGCTCATCAAAATTGAAATCCTTGATGCCGCCCGGAAACCCCGTGTGATAGTAATACATCTTGTTCTGGCGCTTTCGACCCGTCACCACGACTTTATCGGCATTGACGACAATGACATAATCCCCGGTCTCCTGACTCGGGGTGAACGTCGGTTTATTCTTGCCCCTTAAGATCGACGCGACCTTGACTGCAACACGGCCGAGAGGCTTGCCGGCAGCGTCGATGATGTACCATTTGCGCTCAGCAGTTGCAGGAGTTACAAATACAGTCTTCATGTATGTATACCTTCACCTTATTGTGGTGTATTCAAAAAATGCGCGTGCATATTCCCACAGATTGGGAAATCTGTCAAGCATCTATAAATGGATGCGCAGGTTAGTCCTTTTTCTCCCCGTTTCCTTCCTGTCCGTTTTCAGCTTTTTCTTTTTCTTCTTCTTTCTGTTCTTCAATTTTGTCTTTTATATCCGCAATGCCGATGAATACCGCCAGAGCACCGATTAAAACAGCGAGAACAGGGAGCGCGCCGCGGAGAAAGGCGAGGACATCATTCCACCAACCCAGAATTCCTGGGAGCACCATGAGTACCGCGACTACGATAAGTCCAATACCAACCAGCAACGCAGTCATTGCATTCTCCTTCTTCGTTCGTGTCAGTTTCTAAGCGCTCATCTTGAGCAGACGTATCATTCGCGGAATTAATATAGCATAGGCGCCGGAGCTCCGCAATGAGCCAATATCCGCTCTTGTCCATCGGCAGCTTTGAAGCTATAACCAAGGCATGGTCCCGCTTCATTCCCTGGTCATGTACAGGACAAAACCGGCCATCGCGCTCTCCTGCGATCCCGACCGGATTCTGATCCGTGGAATCGAGGGAGAAGAGCGGCGCGTCAGGCCCAAGGACCTGGTCCTTCTCCACAACGGCCCCATCGTCGCCTTTCCGGAGAAGCGGTCCTCCGCCGAAACCGTGGAAGCTCTCGAACTGCTCCAGGAGGAGCACCCTGAAGGGCTCGCGCTCATCAGCTGGAAGGAATTTGCGGAACTCGCATGGGGCGATGCACGGCCTGAGCACATAGTTGGGGCGTGGCACTCGCTTCTGGGCAATCCGGCAGTGGAAATTCTGGACGAGGGCATCCGGATCCGCAGCCTGGAAGAGCATCAGAAATTGCTCGAAAAAGAGAAAAAAAAGAAGGAGACCGCCGAGACCAGGGCTGCATTTATCGACTCATTCCGCCGCGCATGGAAAAAACGCGACCCCGCGCTTATCGAAAAAAATCCTCTGTTTCAGCCTTTTTTCGACGAGCTGGGCAGGTGCGCGCGCGGTCTCGGCGGGGAAAGTCCGCTTGCGCGGGAGCTCGGGATCAAAATGACGCCCCAGGCGGTCCACGAGGCCCTTCTGGCAACAGGGTACTGGAATATAGCCTTCAATCCATGGCCCGAGCGCAACGGATGCATCATGTCCCCTCCTCCCGCGCCGGATGGCATCGGCGAGAGACCCGAACTTGAACTGGAGAGGCTCGACTTGCGGCAGCTCTCCTCCTATGCCATCGACAACGCGTGGTCGAACGACCCCGACGATGCGATTTCCTTCGACGGAGAGAGAGTATGGATTCATGTCGCCGATCCAGCCTCGGTGATTTCGCCGCTGTCCAAACTCGACAGCGAGGCGATGGCGAGGGGGTCCACGCTCTACCTGCCGGAGAGAACAGTTCCGATGCTGAACGCCTCGCTGGTGCAGGCGCTCGGCCTCGGGCTTGCCCCCGAATCCAGGGCCCTGTCCTTCGGCATAACACTGAGGGAAGACGGCAGAATCGCCCAGACGCAGATTGTCCCGAGCACGGTGAAAGTCGAGCGGCTTACGTATGAACAGGCCGACGCCCTGCTTGAGACTAGCCCCGCACTGCAGAAACTTCAGGCTTTGGCCGAGATTCGGGCGGCCATGAGGCGCGGCCTGAAGGCGGTCGACATCGATTTTCCCGAAGTTTCGATCAGGGTGAGGGACGAGGACCCGTCCTTTCTGCCCGTGCCGCAGACACATTCGGCCCGCATGGTGCAGGAGTTCATGATCCTCGCGGGCGAAGCCGCCGCGCGCTGGGCCTACGAACGCAAGATCCCCTTCCCCTTTGCGTCGCAGGACCCCCCTGCCTCCGCGAGCCTTGCGGGCTGCGGGATGGGGCCGTCGCAGAGTCTGGCAGAGAACTATGGCCGCCGCCGCGTCATGAGGGCNGCCCTCGTCAGCTCCACATGCGCCGCCCACGCAGGTCTTGGGCTATCCTTCTATTCGCAGGTGACGAGNCCCCTGCGCCGCTACCAGGACCTCCTGGCCCACTACCAGATTCATGCCATCTTTGCCAAAGAGAGGCAGTCNGGGCACGCCGGAGCCGCGGCCGACGCACTTCTCCCGCTCGACTCCGAAACCATGGATGCGCGGCTCTACTTCTACAGCCAGCAGGCGGCAAAAAACCGCCAGGCAGAGCGGGATTCCCGCGCCCACTGGACACTGGTGTACCTCAGCCGGCACAGAGACTGGAGAGGCCAGGGCCTCGTGCTCGATGCTTCTGCCGAAAATGGACAGATTTTCATCCCGGAATTCGGCTACGAGGTGCAGATGCGCCTTCCCCGGGGAACAAAACCCGACGAGGCGGTCATGCTCGCGCTGCGCCGCGTCTCAATTCCCGAGCTGTCCGCAGGTTTCGACATCGTTCCGCAGAACCTTTAATTTCAAGGCCATATCCCTGGTCCGGACCTCATCTCCTTGACCAAGCGGGTAGTATCGATATAGGCTTCACTTACATGTCATCTGAAGAAATTCGGCTGTGCGCGATCATGCATGCGGAAATCGCCAATCCAGATGTACTGCTGTCGCGCGGCAAGGAAGAAGCTCTTGCCGCGTTCGCACAATTCCGCGAAGCTGTCCGCGCCGCAAGCGAAGCCAAAGGCGGCCGATTTCTTGAATCGCTGCGCGGAGAAGCCATCGCCATCTTCGACACATCTTCTTCGGCAATCAACGCCGCCCTCGAGATTCAAAAGAAAATAGCCCGACATATTCAGGCCAAAATCGGCATCAATGTCGGCGAAATTCTCTTCACCCCAAATGGCGCGATCGGAAGTGCCGCAGATATCGCGGAAGAGCTGGTGCGCGCGGTGCCTTCCGGAGGAATCTGCGTATCGGGCACAGCCCTGCACTCCTCCCCCTCGATTCGGGGCAGGTCAATTCCCGTGCGGCTCGAACTGCCCGACGGGGGAAAAATAGAGGCATTCCGCATCGAAGAGCCGGATGCGGCGGAGACAGAATCCAGAGAGAAGCCGTCGACCACAGAACCGGCCTCCGAAAAAAACAGGGCAGAGGCGCGCAATGCCGCGCCCGGCGATTCCTCTTCCGGCGCCCTGCCTCCATTCGATGCCATCCGGCGCGAGATCTTCGAAGAAATAAAGAAGACGGGCAGACGGCCCTCGTCGGACGAGGCCTGGGCAGCCTTCGGCAAATACGGCCAGGCCGCCTGGGATGTCATCTCAGGCCTCGCCGAAGCGGGCATCCTCCGCGATACAAACCATGGAAGACACTACAGGCATGACCACAGGCACGACGATGTCGCCGCCCGGATCGAAGAGACAATCAACAGAAAAATCTCGGTCAGATTCAGCAACGGCTTCCCTGCGTATAAAGAAGAGCTCTCCAAGACCGCCGACAAACTCGGCTCCTCGGTTGTCCCCTCAATCTTTTCCTTTTTGGGAGTAAACGGCCTTCTCTGGTACATCAATCTCACCTATGCCAATCAAGTCCCCTGGGCCGCCCCCGTCACGGCGATGTGGTTTTTCGGCCTGCTGCAGCACTTTTTCAAAGCGGGCCAGTCGCGCCGCATGGCCCGTGAAGCGGCCCGCATAGCCTCCCTCGATGCGAATCAGCTGAAAGAATACAAGGCCATCAATAAAGAGCGGACAAAGTTCCTGAGCCGCTTTTTCAGCTTTTTCAGCCTCTCTGCGCTCTTTCTCTTCATCAATCTCTTTTCCGCGCCACAGCCGCTGTGGTTTCTCATCCCTACCGGCTTTTTGGGAGTGAGCCTTCTGGCGCACTCCATCGAGTACGGCACCCGGATGCCCGCCCGTATCCGGCGCTTCTTTGCGGCCCTAGGGCCAGCCTCCGGCGCCTCGTCGGCGACTGGAGCCAATACCCCCAATATTGCCGCCCTGGGGACATACGCCGACATCTACGTGCAGGCAGCCAAGGATGCGGAGTCCTGCCTCGCCGCATTCAGGAAAATGAGCCCCAATGAAATGCCGGACACCGAAAAGTCGGTCAAGACCGGCATGGACCAGATTCTCCTCCTGGCATCGACGCTCAACGAGCTGGACGGCCTCATCGCATCCATGCCCCTCAAGGAGCTCGAAAAAGACCGCGCCGCGATCGAATCCAAACGGCAGAGCGCCTCTCCCACCCTCTCGGCCGAGTATGACAAAAACATCGCCGAGATCGACGCGCAGCTTAAAGCGCACAAATCCCTTCTGGAGCGCAAGGAGAGCCTCGAGATCAAACTTCACTCACTGTCGAACCAGTTCAGACAGCTCTCCCTCGATCTCGCCTCCGCGCACGCCGTCGACGCGCAGTCCAAACTCGGCGAACGGCACGCAGCCCTCGAAAAACTCAGCAAGAAGGCCGAGGAAATCCGCCTTTCCATCGAAGATATGAACTCCAACAGCGACGACTGGCTGTCGGCAGAGATAGAAAAAATTTCCCGGGACAAACTCTCACAGGATGAGACATAGCCGCTACGGATAAGGCGCGCGAGTCGGGAAATGCTTTAGGGCATTCTCCGACTCGCGACGGCTTCATCCGCAGCAGTCAGGGACGGCACGGAGCGTCCGTCCCTGACTATTTTATTGCGCCTGCGACCATTCCCTTGACGATATATTTCTGGGCGAACAGGAAGAAGATGATCACGGGGACCATCGCCATCAGGATCGCTGTCAGGATCAGATCCCACTGCTTCACGAAGGCTCCCGCAAAATTCGACACCGCCAGAGGTATGGTCATGACATCGTTGCCCTTGCCGAGCACGAGGAGGGGCAAAAGGTAGTCGTTCCAGATCCAGATGCCGTTCAGCACGAGGACCGTCGCCTGAATAGGCTTCAGAATGGGGAAAATTATCCTAAAGAATATCTGGTGCCTGTGGCACCCGTCGATCGTCGCCGCCTCTTCCAGCTCCAGGGGAATGCTCTTTATAAAGCCGTGGAACATAAAGATCGACAGAGGAGCCCCAAAGCCGATATAGCTTAAAATGATCCCCTGATACGTGCGCAGAAGCCTCATCCCCGTCGCAACCGTCACGGTGCGGAACCAGGACAGGAGGGGAAACATCACGATCTGAAAGGGAATCACCATCGAGGCCACAAAGAGAAAAAAGATGACCGAGGAGGTCTTCGTCTTTGTCCGCACCAGCGCCCATCCGGCCATCGCCGAAAACAGATTGATGAGGACAAGAGAGACCGCGGTGATTATCGCGCTCGAGAGCAGTGAGCTCGGATAGCGCACCGATTCGCTCGTCCAGATTTTGACGATGTTGTCGACGAGATTCCCCCAGCGCGTCGGCAGCGCGAGCGGATACTGTGTCACCTCGAACGATGTCTTGGCCGAGTTGATGAACACGAGCAGGAAGGGAAACAGGAAAAGAAGGAATATGAGGGCGGTGACGATCTCTACAGCGACCGCGCCGGGTCTTCTGGGCTGAGAGGTTTTCATAGCTCGATCTCCCTTCTCTTGTTCACGTAGACTTGTATGATCGAGATGATCGCCAGCACCAGGAAGAACACGAAGGCCCTCGCCTGGGCTTCGGAGAGTCTGTTCGAGATGAACGCAGTGTTGTAGATATTCAGCGCGAGCAGCTCAGTGCCCAAAATGGGCCGGCCCATCAGCATGGTCGACGGGCCTCCGCTCGTCAGCGAGACGTTGACATCGAACTGCTTGAACGAGTTGACGAGCGTCAGAAACATGGTCACGGTAAATGCCTGAGCGCACAGCGGAATGGTGATCGCCCTGAGCCGGATCCAGGGCGTCGCGCCGTCGATCTTGGCCGCCTCGATCAGTTCCTGGGGAATGTTTTCAATCGCCGCGACATATATCATCATGATATATCCCGCATACTGCCAGGTGCCGACGATGATCATCGCCGCGAGCGCCGAGGTATTCCTGCTCAGCATGAGCTTGTCCGGGTCGGCCAGAAAACCGAGGGCGGGTATCAGCGTGCCCAGCGAAGGAATGGCGTTGTTGAAGATAAATTGCCAAATATACCCAAGGATGATCCCGCCGATGAGGTTGGGCACGAAAAAGCCCACGCGGTAGACATTCTTGAACCTGAGATTGCCCGTCACGAGGAGGGCCAGCACAAAGGCGGTGACATTGATCGCGATCATGTTCAGAATCGTGTACGCAAACGTGATCCCAAACGAGTAGAGAAACGAGGGGTCTCTCAGACTGTCGATAAAATTCTTCAGGCCCACAAAGCGCAGTGCGTTGTCGGNCCGCGCCGAAGATGTCCAGTTCGTGAATGCATAATAGGACCCCAAAAAGAAGGGGATTACCATGACCATGATGAAGGCGAAGAGCACAGGTGCGAGAAAAACCCAGAATATGACCGCAGATTCAGTCTTTTTTGTCATACCCGCTCCTTTTTGCAGTTCTCTCCACTATTCGGGATTGTGCAGCCTGAAAAAACGGAGCCGCCCGCATTCATCTTAGCAATGCAGGCGGCCCACATCAAGCGGCAATCAGAATTCTAAGAAACCTCAACGCACCGATTGCACGGCGCTGGCTTATTTCTGGACGTTGTCCTTGAATGCCTTTGTCATCAGCTCGACAAACTGAGCCTTGGTGATGCTGCCCGCCGCAAACTGGTTGTAAATCGGGGTGAGCACCTTGTCCCTGAAGTCGCCGGAGAAATAGTACTGGTTCCAGCTGTACACCTTGCCCGCCGCTGCCCACTCCTGGACCGATTTCGAGAGCTGACCATCGGGGTTGAGTTTGATGCCGGAGAAGGCCGGAATCATTCCCGCCTCTTTTACCATGTAGTTCTGCCCTTCGGTGGTGGTCACCAGGTCATTCAGAAATTTTTTGGCCAGCGCGAGATTCCTCGATTCCTTGTTGATCGCATAGAAAGAGGGTGCCGAGACGAAGATGCCATCGGTGACTTTCTTCATAGAGCCGTGGGGCGCGAAGCCCATCTTGAAGGTGGCGTTCGCCGCCTTGAGGTTGGGGTCGACCCAGTTGCCCTGGTGCAGGAAGACGGTCTNTCCGGTGGCGAAGGCGCCGACCTGGGCGTCATAGTTCCCCGTGAGCAGGATCGTTCTGTCGGCATACTTGAAGAGCAGTTCGACCCAGTCCGCGTACTCCTGCAGACGCTGCGCGTCGACCTTTCCGGCGAGCAGATCGTTGGTGACGGAGAGGTCCCCATAGGGCAAGCCGTTGGAGAGCAGAGAATTGAAGTTGTGGTGCGCGGTGACCCAGCCCATTTCGACCGACGCAGTCATCGAGACGACTGCGCTGATGCCGAGCTGCCCCTTCATCGAATCGAGTTTCTCGAATGCCTTTTTGTATGCGTCGTAGCTGGTGAGCGTCTTGGGGTCGATGCCAGCCTTGGCGAGCAGGTCGGCATTGTAGGCCATTCCCCAGCCTTCCACCGCAACGGGGAAGCCATACACTTTCCCGTTATATTTGTATGCGACCGAAGTCTTCGAAACCCAGGGCTCCTTCGAGAGGTCGAGGATGATGCCTTCCCATTCCTTGTAGGACTCAAGCCCATCGAAGGCGAAGATGTCGGGCATGTCGCCCGCCGCATAGTCGGCCTTGAGCTGAGGTCCCATGCCGCCGGACGTGCCGCCAATGGATTTGATGACGACCGTGACGCCGTTCTTCTGGCCCCACACTGCGGCATAAGCCTTGAGCTGGGCATCGATTTCTGGCTTCCCCTGCATGAGGGTGAGTTTTCCTGCGCCAAAAGCCGCTGTTGCCGTCAGCAGCACCATGAAGACCAATGCAATTCGCTTCATACTGTATTCCTCCTTTCATCGTTCGGATAAGAGAAATGCTTAACCGGTTTAATTATGGTAGCACAAAATCCCGTATTGTCAAGGACTGAAAAAATTACAGGGTTGGGGTCTAGGGTGATCGACAGGTGTGAAATTCTTTCGTGACCGGGTCGCGGAATCTGAAGTAGTGAGTTCCGTCACGATCTTCGGTGATAAAAATCCTTCATTTTCCCCTACTTAAAGAGGCCATTTTTTGTAATTCATTACAGGATATTGGCCCAGGCGCGAGTCGAACGCGCGACCTACTGCTTAGGAGGCAGTCGCTCTATCCTACTGAGCTACTGGGTCGAAGCGCCGAATGGAACATTAGCTGAAAACTGACGCCTCTGTCAATGCGAGGGGTTGAAAAATGCAGACGGCGCGCAATATTGACCTGTCCATGATGCGGCGCTATGCTTTTTGCCACCATGAAGCTCTGGCTGAAATACGCGCTTGGCATCATCACGGGCGCAATACTGTACATAGCGCTTCCGCCCAGCATGATCCACGGGACACCCGCGATCTCCTTTCTTGCGGAGATTTCCCTCAACATCGGCGGTTACGCGCTCATACTGACCCTTGCCGCGGGTATTCCCATCTCGGTATTCAGACTCTCCGAATCACATCGGTTCTCGAAAATACTGTCCTCCGGACTGATCTTTTTTGCGGTGAGCCTGATTGTGGCGGCGGGACTGGGGCTGGCGGCCGCCCTGATCTTCAAGCCGGCCCCCCTGCCCCTCATATCGGACAGCGGTGTGATGCAGCCCCTGAGCCCCCTCGATCTGATCCGCTCGACCTTTCCCTCGAGCATCTTTTCCTCTTTTTCAGGCGCCGCGACATGGTTTCTGCCGCTCGCGCTCTTCATGCTGGCCTTTGGACTCGCGCTCTCCTACGACCCGGTGATGTCGCGGCCTCTCCTCCCCGCGCTCGACGTGATTTCGCGCGCCGCATACCTCATCAATTCCTTCATCTCAGAGATATTGGGAATCCTTCTCATACCCATATCCCTGTATCTCATGCTGGAACTGAGAGATGCAGGGATGCTTTCTGAGTACAGGGGAATCCTTGTCTACTCCGCCGGCCTGACGATCGTCCTCATACTGGTGGTTTTTCCGGTCATATATCGAATTCTTGGCGGCAAATCCAACCCATATGTCCTTCTCTACAGCATGACGGGGCCAATCCTCGCCGCTGCGGCATCGGGAAGTATTTTTTTCTCATCGGGAACCGCGCTCCGGCATGTGTCCGAGAGCCTGGGCATAAAGCGCGATACCAACGCGGTCGTCTTTCCTCTTGCGCTCCTGGGCGGACGGATAGGGAGCGTGTGTATCGTCGCATCCTCATTCATTGCGATGTTCCTGTCCTATTCCAGGAACATCCCCGGCGCCGGCCAAATTCTCCTATTGCTCATCATAGTGCCGTTTTCAGTCCTTGTCGGCGCAGCCGGCATCCGCAGCGATATTCTTGTGATGCTCTCGCTCACCTGCACTCTGTTCGGTCAGGGGTTTCAGAATGGAGCGAGCCTGCTTGTGCCTGTCGCTCTTCCCCTCTCGATATGTGCGGTGATGCTCGACGGAGCCTGGATGATGTATTCCACCGCCCTCATTGCGGAGCGCCATGGAGAACGTACTATCAAGAAAGCACGGAATTTTATATAATCTGCGTGGGTTTGCAACTACTGTACACTTGACGGCAAAGTGGCCTCTAATTAGGATATGCGTATGGACCTCAGAAACTTATTGAAACCCGAATTGGTGACGCTGGACCTTAAAGGCAAAAATAAAGAAGAGATTATCAGTGAGCTTGTAGACCTTGCGGCACGCAGCGGCAAGGTGCTGAACAAAGAGGAAGCTGTCCTCAGTGTCTTTGAGCGTGAAAATCGCATGAGCACCGGGATGAAACATGGCATCGCGATTCCTCACGGCAAAACGACCGCAGTGCACGAGCTCGTCGCATGTGTCGGAATATCCAAAGAGGAAATCGATTTCGATGCCCTCGACCGCAAAGGCTGCCGAATTTTCATCATGACGCTGTCTCCAATCGATAAAACGGGTCCCACCTGCAATTTCTTGCGGAAGTGGGCATGCTCTTCCGCAGCGAAGAGAAGCGACAGGCCCTGCTCTCCGCCAAGGCGCCGGAGGAAGTCGTCTCGATTCTCCTCGGCAACACCTGACACTCTGTCTAATAAAAAAGGCCGCGGATTGCCGCGGCCCTTTTTCACAGCCAGTGATTCTCTACTGAAGTACAGCAAGAATATCCGACATCTTTACGATGAGATGCTCTGCACCATCGATTTTGATCTGAGTGCCAGCATACTTGTCGTACATCACTTCATCGCCGGCCTTGACTTTGATGGCATCGGTATCGGTGCCGACTGCAACGACGATCCCCGTCTGGGTCTTCTCCTGGGCAGTCTGGGGAATGATGATCCCTCCCGCAGTCTTGGTCTCGCTTTCCTTGATCTTGACAAGAACTCTGTCCCCTAAGGGCTTTACATTCATAGGTATCTCCTCCTAAAAAATGTGCAAAAATTTATTTGTGGTAGAGAACCGATTTGAAATATAAGAAAACTAGCCACTCTGGTCAAGCACAATCCCGGGCATTTTGCCCTGAAAAGCAGCACAGAAAACTCGCTCCGAAGGTGGCGGGGGGTTCGCCGCCCCCGGAGAAAATGGTTATATTTTTATGTGAATGCGAGTGCGATTACGCGATACCGATAGAACGACCCAACAGTGCACTCGCAAATCATTCGCGAGGAGTCAATGATGCCATCTAAAGGCAAGAATAGCTGGAGCCCGAACCAACAGAAAAAACCCGACAAAAACTCCGGCGGACCAGATAAAAAGCCGGGAATGCCGCAAGGATTCCAGTTCAGGTTTTCCCTCGGCTATATACTCATAGCACTGATTGCAGTCTCCTTTTTCAATTATTTCCTTTTCAAGAGCGATAGCACCGTCATTCCCTATTCGACGTTCAAGGATAAAATCTCGAGCGGCGAGATACAGCGCGTGGAGATAGACAGCAGCTACTATACCGGCTATACGGACTCAAAATCTTCCGAGCCATCATCGCCCCTTCCTGCCGCGGCAAAATCCGGAGCGGTCTACAAGACTGTCCCCGTCTCGGATCCTGAATTTACGGCGCTTTTGGACCAGAAGGGTGTGGTCTATTCCGCATCCCCCCGCGAGGGGAATGCGATACTCTCGCTGCTCCTGAACTGGGTGCTTCCGTTTGCCATAATGTTTTTCCTGTGGCGCACGCTCATGAGCAGGTTCATGGGATCCAATTCGAACGTCCTCGCCTTTGGCCAAAATAAGGCGACAGTCGTTGCGGAAGGCGACATAAAGACACGGTTCGCCGATGTGGCGGGTGTCGATGAGGCAAAGGCGGAACTTGTGGAGGTGGTGGATTTCCTCAAAAATCCTCAGAAATACACCGAGATCGGCGGGAAAATACCGAAGGGAGTGCTCCTGGTCGGCCCCCCGGGCACGGGCAAGACCCTGCTCGCGCGGGCAGTGGCGGGCGAAGCGAATGTTCCCTTCTTCAAGATGAGCGGCGCCGACTTTGTGGAGATGTTCGTCGGCGTCGGGGCTGCCCGCGTGCGGGACCTCTTCAAGCAGGCGAGAGAAAAGGCGCCCTGCATCATCTTCATCGACGAAATCGATGCGCTCGGCAAGTCGCGTGTCGCCGGCATCGTCGGGGGCAATGACGAGCGTGAACAGACGCTCAATCAGCTGCTCGTCGAAATGGACGGTTTCGATTCGACCAGCGGACTCATTCTCGTCGCGGCCACGAACCGGCCGGACGTGCTCGATCCGGCCCTCCTCAGGCCAGGGCGCTTTGACCGGCAGGTTCTGGTCGACAGGCCCGACATGCTGGGCCGCGAAGAGATCCTCAAGATTCACACCAAACCCATCAAAATGGACCCCACGGTCGACCTCTCGAAGATCGCGCGGAGCACGCCGGGCTTTGTCGGCGCGGACCTCGCAAACGTCGTGAATGAGGCCGCGCTTCTGGCAGTCCGCGCGGGGCGCAAGAAAGTAAAGGAAGAAGATTTCCAGGCAGCGATAGAGAAAGTGATCGCGGGCCTCGAAAAGAAAAACCGCATGATCAACCCAAAGGAAAAACGGATCGTGGCTGTCCACGAGACGGGCCACGCGATTACGGCCGCCTTCACTCCGGGCGCCGACCCCGTGCGGAAGATTTCAATTGTCCCCCGCGGATTCAGTGCCCTCGGCTATACGCTTCAGATGCCGCTCGAGGACCGCTATCTCGTCACCGAGGAAGAGCTTCTTGGCCAGATCGACGTCCTCCTGGGCGGACGCGCCGCCGAAGAGCTCGTGTTCCACTCGATCTCGACCGGAGCCGCAAACGATATCGCCCGCTCCACAGAGATCGCAAAGCGGATGATCACGGACTACGGCATGTCCGAAAAGTTCAAGAACGTCGCCCTGACAAAGAGAGGCTCGGGTCTGCCGGGATCCCAGCAGATGATCGACCCCTTTGCCACCAAGGAATACAGCGAAGAGACGCAGCGCTACATCGATGAAGAGATAGCTTCGATGGTCGACCAGCGCTATAAGCACGTGCTCAGCCTCCTTGGCGAGAAGCGTGAGATGCTCGATCACATCTCCTCGCTCCTGCTTGAAAAAGAGGTGATCGAAGAATCCGAATTCGAGGGGCTCATCGGGGAAGGCCGCGGAGAAAAGGCAATCGCGGGACCGGCGCCCGCCGATGCGCTCGTTTCATCGCCGGGCACGGCCGAGCCTGTGGAGACGCCCGTACAGAAGGCCTGAGCGTCGACAACCGATTCTTGACATTTTTACTATTATTGTCATATTGACAACAGCCCGCTCCTGTGATTGACTCTATGCATCTCTGGAAGAGAAGGAGAGATGCATATGTCCGTCGTGATCAGATCTATTTCTTCCTATGTGCCTCCTATCCGGATCACCAACGATGAGCTCGCGGCACGGATGGAGACCACCGATGAATGGATTCGCTCCCACACCGGCATAGGGGCACGGCATATTGCCCCCGACGGCGTACAGACGAGCGGCATGGCCATAAGTGCCGCACAGAGCGCGCTGGAGAAGGCAAAAATCGCTCCCCGCGATATCGACTACGTCATCGTTGCGACCGCTACGCCCGATTACTTCGGTTTTCCGGCGACGGCGTGCATTGTGCAGGACAAACTCGGGGCCTATGGGGCATCGGCCTTCGACGTGACCGCCGGCTGCACCGGCTTCATCTATGCGCTCAATGTCGCCGCAAGCATGCTCGAGGCATCGCATGGAGGACACGCGCTGGTCATCGGGGCCGACAGTCTGAGCCGAATTACAGACTGGAACGACCGGTCGACCGCAGTGCTCTTTGGCGACGGAGCGGGCGCCGCGGTGCTGTCCCGCATCGATGAGGCTGGCCGCGGATGCCTCTCTTTTATACTCGGAGCCGACGGAGGCGGGGCAAAAGACCTGTACCTCGTCCAGCCGGAGAGGACGCAGGCCTTCTCCCGTCAGGAGCCGGTCGTACCCGTGATTTCGATGAACGGCAAGAAGGTATATGACTTTGCGGTGAAATCGATCACGGTCGCCATAGAGCGGCTGCTCCACAAGACTGTCTATCGCCTTGAGGACTTTTCCTGGATCGTGCCCCATCAGGCGAACGCGCGCATTGTGCAGGCCGCCGCCAAGCGCTTCTCGATCCCCATGGAAAAAATCTACATGAATATAGAAGAGTATGCGAACACTTCCTCGGCGAGCATCCCCCTTGCGCTCTCCGAGATGGATGAAAAGTCCCTCCTGAAACCCAACGATCTGGTGATGCTCGTCGGTTTCGGAGCGGGGCTCACCTATGGTGCGGCCGTCGTCCGATGGTAAAAAAACAGTGTACGGAGATACAAACATGCAGGTAGAAGTCGCAGTCACCGGGCTTGGAGTGATAAGCCCTATCGGGAATTCCGTCGATGAATTCTGGAGCAGCTGTACAGGCGGAGTGAGTGGTGTCGGTCCAATTACGCACTTCGATGCATCGAAGGTGGAGAGCAGGATAGCGGCAGAGGTCAAGAATTTCGACCCTTCCCTCTGGATCGAAAGAAAAGAAGCCCGAAAAATGGCCCTCTTCTCCCAATATGCCCTTGCGGCGGCTGTCCAGGCCTGGGGCGACGCAGGGCTTCCGGAGACCGGTGGGCATATAGATCCCGAACGCATCGCGGTCGTCGTGGGAAACGGCATCGGCGGGCTGGAAGTGTTCACCGAGTCTCATGCCAAAATGCTGCAGGATGGACCCGACCGGATACCNCCCATGACCATTCCCCTCATGATCGCGAACGAAGCGACAGCCAATATCGCCATGCGCTTCGGCATCCACGGGCCGGCCCTCACCCAGGTGACAGCCTGCGCTTCGGGCACCGACTCCCTCGGCCAGGCCCTCGACCTCATACGGGCAGGGAGGGCCGACGTCGTCATTGCAGGCGGCACGGAAGCGGCCATCACCGAGTTTGCAGTCGCGGCGTTCTGCAGGCTCAAGGCGCTCTCGACAGCCTACAACGACCGGCCGCAGCTCGCCTCGCGGCCTTTCGACCGCGACAGGGATGGATTCGTCATGGGAGAGGGGGCGGGCATTCTCATCCTCGAGCGACTCGACCGCGCGGCGGCCCGCGGCGCCCACATACACGCCCTCCTCGCCGGATACGGAGCGAGTTGCGACGCATACCACCTGACCGCNCCCCAGCCGGAAGGAATTTTCGGTGCGAAGGCCATAGGGCTCGCCCTCAGAGATGCCGGCATGCGGCCGGAGGACATCGGCTACTACAATGCGCACGGGACCGGCACGGAGCTCAATGACCCCATGGAGAGCAGGATGCTGAAGACCGCCTTCGGGCCCCTTGTGCAAGGCTTGAAGATCAGTTCGACAAAGAGCATGACGGGACACTGCATCGCCGCTGCGGGCGCAATCGAGGCGATCGCCTGCATCAAGGCGCTGGAAACAGGCCTGCTGCCCCCGACCATTCATCTGGACAACCCCGACACCGGAAATGGGTGCGATCTGGACTATGTCCCCAATGTGGCTCAGCCTTACGCCGTGAAAGCGGCGATGTCGGCGAGCCTCGGCTTTGGCGGCCACAACGGCGCAGTCATCTTCAAGTCCACCCGCGCATGAAACCTGTTGCAAGGTTTGCGGTATAATACTAAAATTGTTCTAATTTGGCATTTTTCGCAGTAGCTACACCAAAAGGCGGCTGTCAATGAATGATATCGAATCCTATCTTCCGCACAGNACCCCGTTTCTATTCGTGGATGACGTATATATCAGCAACGATACCATTTTTGCCGAGCATACGTTCCGGGCCGACGACTGGTTCTTCAAGGGACATTTCCCCTCATTNCCCATCGTGCCCGGAGTTCTGCTAGTAGAAAGCATGGCCCAGGCGGGCGGCGTCGGAGCAAAGCTGATGGGCATCTACCCCAAAAGCCTCTTCATGTTTGCAAAAATCAAGGGTGCCCGGTTCAAACAGCCGGTGCACCCCGGCGATACCGTGAAGATGGAAATCACCAATGTCAGAGCATCCTCCGTCTATCTTCAGCAGAAAGGAATCGCCAGGGTCGGCGACACAGTCGTCGCCGAGTCCGAATGGATAAGCATTGCCTCAGGAGTACCGGAATGATCCTCAAACCAATGGTTCGGAACAATATCTGTATCAATGCACATCCCGCAGGGTGCCGCGCCGAAGTCCGCCTGCAGGCGGGGCGGGTAAAGGCATTTCGGGACAGGTTGACAAATTTTGGCAAAAACGGTCGGGGCACGCCGAAGCCGGCGCACGTGCTCGTGATCGGCTGCTCGACAGGCTACGGGCTGGCTTCGAGGATGGTGGCGGCATTCGGCTACGGCGCCGACACCGTCGGCTTCTCCTACGAAAAAGAGCCCACGGATACAAAACCCGGGACCCCGGGCTGGTACTTCAACCAGGAGTTCGATGTGCTCGCCGCCGGTGCCGGCCTCACCGCGCGGACTTTTTCGGAGATCGACGCGTTCTCGCATGCAGCAAAGGACAAGGCGATCGAAATTGCCCGCGATCGCGGCTTTCAGTACGACCTCGTCATCTACTCGCTCGCGAGCCCGGCGCGCACCGACCCCGATACAGGCGTCCTCTATCGCTCTGTGATAAGACCGATAGGCAGACGGTATGCGGGGCGCACGCTCGATGTGTTTACGGGCAAAATTGCGGAGGCCACGGTTCAGCCGGCCACGGAGGAAGAGATCGCGCAGACGATAAAGGTCATGGGCGGCGAAGACTGGCGGCTGTGGATCCAGGCGCTCGATACGGCGGGCGTGCTCGGCCAGAACGCGATAACCCTCGCCTATTCCTACATCGGGCCCTCGTTTTCCTGGCCGATCTACCGCGACGGCACGATCGGGCAGGCGAAACTCCACCTCGAACAGACGGCGCAGTCCCTCAACGAGCGCTACCGCGATGCAAAGGGGTTGCGCGCTTTCGTCTCCATCAACAAGGCGGTGGTGACGCGGGCGAGCGCAGTCATNCCCGTGATTCCCCTCTACATTTCAACCCTGTTCAAGGTGATGAAGGAACGGAACATACACGAGGACTGCGTCGATCAGATGATACGCCTGTTCTCCGAGCGGCTCTACTTAAAAGGAGAGACACAGGTCCCTGTCGACCGTGAGGGACGAATCCGCATCGACGATCTGGAGATGGGCCACTCGGTTCAGAATGAAGTGAGCGCGCGCCTGGCGAGGATCGATGAATCGAATCTCTATAAACTCGCCGATCCTGACGGCTTCAAAAGCGATTTTCTGAGGGCGCACGGGTTCGAGGTGCCGGGCGTCGATTATGGACAAGAGGTCGTATCGTTCGAATGAACCTCTGCATCCTCGATTCGTCGGACAGGCTTCAGTCTCTCTCCCTGGAGGACCGCAGGGCCCGGCACATACTTGAAGTATTGAAAAAGGAAAAAGGGGACCGCTTCCGCGCAGGCAGCCCGGACGGGCTTGTCGGCTGGGCTTCCCTGGAGTCGATAACGGATGCCCAGCTCGTGCTCCGCTTTGTCGCCGAAGGCCCCGCCCCACCCCTGCGCCCCGTCCACGTCCTACTTGGAACCGTAAGGCCGATCCAGGCCGCCCGCATCGTCAAAGAACTCACCATCCTTGGAGTGGGCAGCATCATGTTCTTTCCGACAGAACTCGGAGAGAAGTCCTATACCCAATCCAACTTCTATAGACAAAAAGAATACTACGCCCATGCACGGGACGGCGCCGAACAGGCCGGCAATCCCCGCATTCCACACATCAGCCTCGTGTGGTCCCTGAAAAAAGCGCTGGACCAGATTAGGATCACCGGGGCTCCGAACGACTCGCAGGTCCAAACCCCGAGGAGCCCGCGGACGACACCATGCCTGCTGGCCCTCCTAGGGAGGGCCAGCGCGCGACCAGAATTGTGTGCCATCCCGACGCTTCGGCCACCCCATTGAGCCGCATGCCCCTTTCGATGACGCCGGTTGTTCTGGCCATCGGAACCGAGCGCGGGTGGACAGAGGCCGAACTCGGGCAGTTTCTGGAGAGCGGCTTTGCGCTCTGTTCCCTCGGCGACCGGATACTGAAAACCGAAACCGCCGCCGCCGTGGCAGTCTCAGTGGTGCTCGCGGGGCTGGGGTATGTATAGCCCATTGAAAATGCTATATCTGCCGTTTCTTACTGATGGTAAGATCCATGAGAACAGCAATTATTATAATAAATCCCTTTTGGGAAGGAGGATTATTATTGAGCCAAATTGCTATTCCTTACGGCACTACTCACATTGATATAGAAATAGACGCGAATCGCTTGAAGGGTATCCTGATATCGCAGATGTCTCGCTATAATCCGATGGCTATGCCGTCGCGACTAGTGAAACAGGCGTTGGAACATCCTGTCGGCAGTCCAAAGCTGTGTGAATTGGCCAGGGGCAAAAAGAAAGTGACAATAATTGCCAGTGATCATACACGCCCCGTACCCAGTAGGATCTTAATGCCATTGATGTTAGGCGAAATCCGACAGGGCAACCCAGCAGCCGATATAACTATTCTGATCGCCACAGGCTGTCACCGCAACACTACGAAAGCCGAACTTACAGACAAATTCGGAGAGGAGATCATAGCCAAAGAAAAAATCGTGATACACGATTGCGACGATGATCAAAACATGATCCCTCTGGGAATGCTGCCGTCGGGAGGCAAACTACTACTCAACCGTTGCGCAGTCGAAAGTGATCTCTTGATAGCTGAGGGGCTTATTGAGCCCCATTTTTTCGCAGGCTTCTCTGGCGGGCGTAAAAGTGTGCTGCCAGGCGTCGCTGCAAGAAAAACAATAATGTACAATCATAATGCAAATTTTATTGACAATCCTAATGCGCGGGCAGGCATCTTGGCCGGCAATCCAATCCATGAGGACATGTCATACGCCGCCAGAGTGGCCAACCTCGCCTTTATTGCAAATGTCGTGATAAATGATGANAAAAAGATTGTATATGCCGTTGCAGGTGATTTTGAAAAAGCTCACTTTGAGGGATGCCGGTTCTTGAGTAATCAATGCTGCGTTCAACGCAAACCGGCCGATATTGTGATTACCTCCAATGGTGGATACCCTCTTGATCAGAATATCTACCAGGCCGTCAAGGGAATCACGACGGCCGCAGCAACCGTTAACAAAAACGGCGTGATCATCATGTTTGCAAAATCTGATGATGGAGCTGGTGCCGAAGGCTTTTACAGAACTTTCCAACAAGAAAAAAGCCTGGGACGCATCCTGGCCCGTTTTCGCGCAACTCCCAAAGAGGAAACCATCCCTGACCAGTGGCAATCCCAGATTTTTGCCATGATTTTACAGTACGCCACTGTTATATATCTTTCCGATGCACCAGATACAATGGTTCGGGAATTTCACATGGTGCCTGCCCATTCTTTTGCAGAAGCAATGGAAAAGGCACTGACAATTCTAAAGAAATCTCATGCCTCTGTTACTGTTATCCCCGACGGTGTGTCGGTCATAGTGACATGAGCCGTTTTCAAGCTTAAAACTGCGTGAAGCACTGACCCGATCTTGTCTTCCCGCATTCAAAGAATCTTCTGTGAAAAAACAGTCCCGATAATCAGGCACTATTGAAAACCCAAAGCGTCAGGCATACAATGAACTCCGTTTAGCACATACACATATGATATTCGCGCAAGGAGGAAAACGATGAAGAAAAGCATTCTTTGCCTGACGGCTCTTGCCCTCGCCTTTGCGGCGGTGTTTGCCGCCGGTGCGCAGACGGGCAAACTCCCCGATCTGAAGGGACGGACGATCATCGCCGTGACGGAAAATGCGTACATGCCCCTCAATTTCATCGACCCGAAGACGGGCAAGGCGATGGGCTGGGAGTACGATGCGGTGAACGAAATCGCCAGGAGGCTCAACGCGAAAGTCGTCTGGAAGATCACGTCCTGGGACACCATGATCCAGGCGGTCCGCGACGGCCAGTTCGATGTCGGCATGGATGGCATAACCATCACCGATGAGCGCGCGGAGCAGGTCGATTTCTCCGTGCCCTACATGGTGAGTCAGCAGTTCATGCTGGTGCGGGCGGATGAAAAGCGCTTCGGCGACGAAAAGGATTTCGCCGCCAATCCCAAGCTCCTCATAGGGGCCCAGGCGGGAACGACCAATTTCTACGTCGCCGTCTACAATGTGCTCGACGGGGACGAGGCCAACCCGCGCATCAAGCTCTTCGAGACCTTCGGNGCTTCGGTGCAGGCGCTGCTGTCCGGCGATGTAGACATGGTGCTCATGGATGCGGCGTCCAGCAAGGGATATATCGGCGCCAATCCCAACAAGCTGAAAACTGTCGGCGGCCCTTTGGGCACAGAGGAATTCGGGTTCATCTTCAAAAAGGGATCCGATTTGGTNCGGCCCTTCAACGCCGCCATCGCAGCGCTGAAGGCCGAGGGTTTTCTGGATAGGCTGAACACGAAGTGGTTCTTTGAATATAAGCCGTAGTGGAAAAGACTGAGCCGGGCTTGACAAATAGGTACAGATTCGGACAGGGCACTCTGTTGCTACACAAAGTAACAGCCGTGTGCAGTACTTTCACTGTCACTGACAACAAATAGCCAACGCCCACCGTCATCCACCGGAGCGCGGCCTGGGTGAATCAGGCCGACCCTTCGGGCCGCGCAGTGAGGGGCGTGCACAACAGGAATCTCGAGTAAGCCCTTAATGGGCACTCAGTGCCGGGCACGGCGCGCTATTATTTCACAAAGCCCTGTAGGGAGGTGTCATCGCATGAAGGAGAGGTTTGCCCGTATTCCCTGGTGGCTCGTGGCCATTGTGCTTCTCGGGGGCTGGCTGCTGGTCTCGGCCCTCACCACTGCCGACTACCGCGTCATTTTCTCCGCGGTATCGCGCGGCATGGGCGTGACACTCACCGTGTCGCTCATCGCATACGCGGCCTCTATCCTTCTTGGGCTCTGCCTCGGGCTCATGCGTTCCTCGCACGTCCGCGCGGCGCGCGAAATATCGACGTTCTACATCGAGCTGGTGCGCGGTCTGCCGATGCTCGTCATCCTGTACTACATCGCCTTTGTCGGGGCGCCGGCGCTCGCGCAGGCGCTCAACGCCATTCTGTCCCCGCTCATCAGTGCGGGGATCATAGGTAAAATCGAGTCCCGCAGCTTCGACTTCGCAACGCGCGCCGTCATCGCCCTCACCCTCGGCTACGCGGCATTCATCGCCGAGATTTTCCGTGCAGGCATCGAGAGCATCGACAGGGGTCAGACCGAGGCGGCCGAGGCCCTCGGCATGTCGCACTGGCAGGTCATGCGCCGTATCGTGCTGCCTCAGGCTGTCCGCAACGTCCTGCCGGCGCTCGGCAATGAATTCGTCGCGATAATCAAGGATTCATCCCTCGTCTCAGCGCTCGGCGTACAGGACATAACGCAGCTTGGAAAAGTATATGCGGCTTCCACGTTCAAGTTTTTCGAAACCTACAACGCCGTCGCCTTTTTCTATCTGTGTCTGACAGTGAGCCTCTCGTTTCTCGTCCGCCGCCTGGAAACGCGGATGCGGCGCAGCAAAAAATGAGGGGCCGCCGGCTCGGCACCTGCGGCGGCGCGTTCCAACATGTGCGGCCGCGCTCTCCGGCACGTGCGCCGACTGAATGGTGGGGCCGCACATAGCTGGTTCATGATAGTTGCCTCAGTTGCCGACAGTTGCGGGGCCGCACGGCGGCGCGGCGATGGCTCCTATTTCTGTGCAGCAAGGCCGCGAGCTTCTCCACGTCTTCGGCAAAGCGCCTGCATGCGGCCTGCACGGGCTCCGGGGTCGACATGTCGACTCCGGCGAGCTTCAGCGATTCGATCGGGAACCTGCTGCCGCCCGATTTCAAAAAGCCCAAATATGCGTCGCGCTCTTCCTTTCCTCCATGGAGGACTCTCTCGGAGAGGGCGATGCTCGCCGACAGGCCCGTCGCATACTTGTAGACATAGAAGGCGTTGTAGAAGTGCGGAATGCGCAAGCCCTCCAGATCGGAAACGCTCTCGAAGGCCATCTCCGGCCCGAAATACTTCTCCAAGAGGGCGCGGTATTCCTTTCTGAGCACATCGACCGTCAGCGCCTCGCCGGACTCGGCGATCTCGTGCGCGCGCTTCTCGAACTCGGCGAACATCGTCTGCCGGAAAAGCGTCGCCAAAGTGTCGTCGATGCGGGTGGCGACCAGAAATGCCTTCTCGCTGTCGTCGCTGCTGTGGTCGTACAGGTAGGAGAAAACCAGCTGCTCGTTGAAGGTGCTCGCGACCTCGGCCTCGAAAATCGTATAGTTGTAGCACATGAAGGGGTTGTTGCGGGCCGAATGCCAGGAGTGCATCGAGTGACCGCCCTCGTGGGCGATGGTGAAGAGGTCGTTCAGGACATCGTCCTTGTAGTTCATGAGGATGTAGGGATCGCCGATAAATGTGCCGGCCGAAAAGGCGCCGGAGCGTTTGCCTTTGTTTTCGTACCGGTCCACCCATCCGCCCAGGAGCCCAGTCCGCAGGGTACGGATATACTCTTCGCCGAGCAGTCTCAGGGCCTCAATCACGATATCGACCGCCTCTTCATAGCGGTGCGATGCCCTGACTTCCGCGACGAGGGGGACATACACATCGTAGTGGCGCAGGCTGTCCAGACCGAGTATCTCCTTTCTGAGCCTGTAATACCGGTGCAGAATCGGCAGATTCCCGTTCACGGTGGAGACCAGATTATCGTAGACGGCTTCGGAAACATTGTCGGGGAAAAGCGCCATCGCCCGGGCGCTCGGGTATTTCCTCACCAGTGCCTGATACTTGTCGAGCTTGACCGAGCCTGCATAGAGGGAGCCCAAAGTGTTCTGGTGCGCTTCAAAGTGAGAGTAGAACTGCAGATAGGCTGCCTTCCGCACATCCCTGTCCTGCATGCGCATGAACGATGCGAACGTGGACTGCGTGAGTGGTTTGGGGCCCTCTGGCGTCTCGACGGTGCCGAAATTGAGATCGACGTTGGTGAGGACGCTGAAGGCCTCCTGCGCAGTCTGGGCCGACTCGGCCTGGAGCGCGAGGAGGCGCTCTTCGGCTTCGCCCAGCACGTGCGGCTTAAATCTGCGCAACTTTTTCAGAAAGACGCTGTAGTCCGCAAATTTCCGGCTGGAAAAGCAGCGGTCCACAAAGTCGTCCCCGAGCGCCTGGATCGCCGGGCTGAGCCAGGACCAGGCGGCCTGCCCCTGGGACGACAGGCCCATAAAGCGGGCGAACATGCCGCGGGCTGCACTGTTGCCCTCATCCTCGGTGACCCTCAGCTGTGCGTAGTAGCCGAGCCGCTCTTCCAGGATGAGGTACTGTTCATAGGCCTTCAGGGTGTCGAGCAGTGCATCCTCGTCCGCGCCGAAACTGGTCTTCTTCTTTTCAGCTTCCGGCAGCAGCCCGCCCAGCGCCGTGAGATTTCTTTCCCACTCGGCATCGTCCTTAAAAAGACTCGCGAGGTTCCACTTGTGTTCAGCAGGAATTTCTGAACGTTCGGGAATAGTCTTTGCCATTGTTCCTCCCTTTGTATATCCGTAGCCAAAAGCGCGAAAATTCACGACAGCTGCGTGGACTCGCGCACGATGAGCCGGTATGGCAGTCGGATGTGGCTGCCCCCGGCGCCGTCGAGCAAGTGCATCACCATGCGCGCCGCCTCTATGCCCTTTTCGCGGGCGGGCTGGTGGATGGTCGTCAGTCTCGGGGTGCTGATGAGGCTCTCCGGTATGTCGTCGAAGCCCGCCACCGCCACATCCTCTGGCACCCAAAGACCGAGTTCCCTCGCCGCGAGGAGCGCCCCGATCGCCACGATGTCGGACATCGCCACGATCGCGGTGGGATGGCTCTCGCGCGACAGCAGGTATCGGGCACTCTCGTAACCGCCGTCGATGGAGCCCTTGCAGTTCTGCACGCATACCCGCGGGTCGTTCAGCGACAAACCGAACGCCTCAAGCGCCGATTGAAAGCCCTCGAGGCGTCTCTGGACAACAATGGAAAAATGGCCCGACTCTCTCGGCTTTGTGTCCGGTTCGAGCGAGAGGATCGCGATCTGGCGGAAGCCCTGCTCGAGCACATGCCGCATCATATCCTTCGCCGCGCTCCTGTGGTCGATTCCGATGTTGATTGTCGAGGAGGACTCCTCCCCGTCGATGGTGACAAAAGGTATGCGGTTCTTTTTGAGGAGGCTGACCACTTCGTGGTCCGGGCCGACGCCTATCGTGAGAAGACCGTCGACATAGGATTTCCTGGCCGCCTCCACTATCTTGCCGCGGACGAGGGGCAGGATGGCGAGCGAAAACTCCTTTTGCTCGCACTCTTCGCCTATTCCGCTGATGACCTGCGCCATATGGGGGTTTCCGAATATGTCGCCGATCTTTTGGGGAAGAAGCAGGCCGATTGCGCCGAGGCGCTTTGTCGTCAGCGATCTGGCAAAGGGATTGGGCACGTAGCCAAGCTCCTCGACAATCGCCATTATTCTCTTGTAGGTCTCTTTCGAAATGCGCTCGGGATAATTGAATGCAAAGGAAACCGTGGTTTTCGATACGCCTGCGCGCAGGGCGATATCCTTTATAGTCACTTTCGACATAGCGCATGAATTGTACACAAAAGGCATATGCTCGTCAAAGCGCTCTGTATTATATTCTATGAATATGCTCACAGTAAAAATAGACGGTTTTAAGGACATCCCGGTGCCTGCGGGCCTGAGCGCGGAAGACATCTTTGAGCGCGCAGGCCTGAAAAAGGGATCGAGTGAGGGCAAAGGGGCTTTTTCGCCGCTTGCGGTCTTTGTCAACAATGAAGTGGCGGCGCTGTCCGCATCAATACACGCAGACTGCTGCCTGTCGCCGGTGTACCCCGATTCTCCGATGGGTGCCGAAGTCTATCGCCATTCCCTGTGCTTTCTGCTCGCGATGGCGGCCAGGGAGATCGTGCCCAAGCGGCGCCTCATGGTGAGCATGGCCATCGGCAACGGCTATTATCACTATTTCGACGACAGCGAACCGATCTCGGCGCAGCTGCTCGAGGCTCTCTCCTCCCGCATGCGCAGCTATGTGGACGCAGATTTGCCCATCAGAATCGCTACGCATTCCTGGAGCGATGCGCTCGAATACTTCGAACAGTCCAATCAGACCGATACCGCAGCCCTCATAGAATATATCAATGATCCCTTTGTGCAGCTCAATGAGTGCGGCGGATACCGCGACCTGCACATCGCCCCCCTCGTGCCGCACACAGGTCTCCTCAGTGTGTGGGAACTCATACCCTACCGGCGAGGCATGCTGCTCCGCTTTCCCCACACGAAAAAGCCTTACGAGATGGAGCCCTTCTCCGATATTCCCGTGCTCTACGACATCGCCGAAGAATACGAGGAAAAGGCAAAAGTGTTGAACGCCGGGTCCATCGGCGCCCTCAACCGCATCAACCAGTCGGGAAACATTCAGGATTTTGTGATGGTCGCGGAGGCGCTCCAGAATAAAAAACTCTCGGCGATCGCCGATCGCATCGCCGAAAAATCCGACAAAACAAAGGTGATCCTGATCGCGGGGCCCTCGAGCTCCGGCAAGACCACTTCGGCAAAGAAACTGTCTGTCCAGCTCAGGGCCCTGGGCTTCAAGCCCATCCACATCGAGCTCGACAACTATTTTGTCGACAGAAGCCGCACGCCCCTCGATAACGATGGCAAGCCGGATTTCGAATGCCTCGAGGCGCTCGATGTCGAGTTCCTCAACCAGCAGCTGCTGGACCTCTTCGATGGCAGAGAGGTCGAGCTTCCGGTCTTCGATTTCAAGAGCGGCTCGCGCAAGGCCTCGGGTACCACCATAAGCCTCAAAAACAATGAAATACTCATCCTTGAAGGCATCCACGGGCTCAATGAGCGGCTCACCCCGCAGATACCCGCCGAAAACAAGCTGAAAATCTACGTCTCCGCGCTGACGCAGCTCAACGTCGACGACCACAACCGCGTGCGCACCACCGACTACCGCCTTCTGCGGCGCATGGTCAGGGATCACAATTTCCGCGGCCACGACGCACGCGCCACGCTCGACATGTGGTCTTCAGTGCAGCGAGGCGAGCGGCTCTACATTTTCCCCTTCCAGGGTTCTGCGGACATCGCCTTCAACTCGGCGCTCGACTACGAGCTCGGCGTGCTCAAGGTGTTCGCCGAGCCGCTCTTGCAGGCCGTGAAGCCCTACCATCCCGAGTACTCCGACGCCCGCCGTATCCAGATGTTCATCTCGCGCATATCGCCCATATCGCCCCAATATGTGCCGAACGATTCGATCCTGCGCGAATTCATAGGCTCGAGCGTGTTCGAGTATTAAACGAGTATCAAAAAAGGACGCCCCGGGGCGCCATGGAATTGGGAGCCTTCCCGCAGGGCGACGCCCACCCCGGTGCAGGCGCCGACTTTTTTCAAGGCACGCCTGTCTATCCTTCAAAAGGGTGCGGGGACTGTGCCGCATCCTCACAATAAATAGCAAGTTGAGGTTCTTTCAAAAGTCGGACGAGTTTTGAAATTGGCTCAGTTACCTTGAAGTCAGCTTCCTGTACTCGGCCTGGCGCTGCTTCTCCCAGTCCTGGCGATATTTCTCCCGCTCGGCAAGGCTGATGACCCTGTCGCTGACGATGACGCCCTTGAATTTGTACTCGTCGGCGCCATGGGCCGCGCGGGCAACGGTGTAGGGAACCACGCGGGAGATCTGGAAGGCGCCGCCAAACGACATGTAGGGGAGGACGATGGCGTCGCCGAGCAGCTGTGCCTCCGCCTCGGCAAAGAGCCTGAAGCGCCTGGAAGAGTCTCTACATTCGGCGTTGCCGGCTTCGACTTTCTTTGCATAGTCATAGAGACCAATGGCGGTCGCCGACGCATTGTCGCCGCCCCCGCCGACGGGGTCGAGGCCGACGGGAACGAGGAGCGCGCCCACTCCAGGCTCGAGGGTCTGGAGGAAGGTGTACGGATCGCCGTAGTCAGGGCCCCAGCCGGCGGTGTTGCCGATGTCGTAGTTGCACCGGGAGCCGGTTTCGGCGTAGCAGGTGGAGGCATAGTAGTTCTCTTCATCCATCTCGACGAGGTTCACCCTGATGGTGTCGGTACCGAAGAGCCCTTCCAGACCGGCCTTGAGAGCCTGATCCATCTTCAGGCCCTTGCTATAGGAGACATCGGTCGCGATATCGAGTTCAATCGGGAATGTTGCGCCCTGTGCGATGAGCTCGGCCTTGGCCTTTGCCATGTAGGCTTTTGCCTTGGCCGGGCTGTAGTAGGGGTCCTGCGCATCATCGATCCTGAAGCTGGCAGGGAAATCTGCCGGGTTGCGGCGCTTGAGCGCATCCTCGACATATTTCACATAGTCTTTGCCCGCCTTATCGAAGGACAGTTCGGGGGCGGTATAAGAGTTGCGGATGGCGGCGAGTCTGTTCACATCGCCATTGCGCTGGGCCAGAATGGTCGGCCTGTCGATGCCGAAAAAGATCGCCTTGCGGAAATTGCGGTTGAGAATCGCTTTCCTGGTGTCTGCCTTGGCCTGCTCGCTCTTGGNGGACTTCCCCTTGGTGGGATCTGCCGGAGAAGCGTATGCCTGGCGGTCGTAGTTGAAAGCATATACAAAAGAAGTGGAATCCTGGCGTGCCCTGAAGATACAGTCTTTGTACTTCGCCTGGGCCCGTGCGAAGAGCTCTTCATTGTCGGTGTAGAGCGGTGCGGCCACATAGACGCCGGCATCGAAATTGTTGAAGAGAGAATCGGGGTCCTTGCCGTCAAAATAGACATATTTTACGTGCCTGACGTAGACGTGCTCCCTGTCCCAGTAGCTGGGGTTGACATCGTACTCGATGACGGACCTGGAAACATAATTCGACAGCACATAGGCGCCATTGTAGAGAATGCCACCCCTTTCGACCCTGCCGAAGTCCTTGCCCTTCGAGCGCAGGAACTCTCCGTTGACCGGATAATAGGCATTGCAGGTGAGCATGGTGTCGAAATAGGGGGTGGGCTTCTCGAGAGTATACTCGAGCACGTAGTCACTCTTGGCCTTTATGCCGACCTGGGAAAAATCGGTGATCCTGCCCTGCAGGTAGGCGCCCGCGTTCTTGACAAATCCATCGATGAGAGAGGCCAGCGGGCTCCTGTTGTCGAGCATGTATTTCATGGCATCGACCCAGTCCTGAGCCTTTACATCCGCATACGTCTCGAGGTCGGCGGTCACCCACTTCGCTCCCCTGCGGATATTGAAGGTCCAGACCGTGAAATCGTCGTTGACCTTCCAGCTCTCTGCGAGGGAGGGCCGGAGAATGCCGTAGCGGTCGTGCTCGAGCAGGGCATCGACGAAGTTGGCGATATGCTGTGTGTTTATTGCCCGCTGGTCATTGAGATAATTGAAAGACCTCGGATCAGTCGTGAACACATACACATAGTCCTGCGACGTTGACGCCGCTGTACCCAGTGTGCCTGCGCTCAAGAGCACAAAGAGCGCGAGAGCCCTTTCAACCACCCTTTGGGCCAGCCCTGATTCAGTCTCATATAAGGGAGTATAGCCGATTCCCGCCTGTTTCGCATCGGATATCAGAGCGAATACATGTCCGTCCTGCGCATTGCGAGCACATCGTTGTACCGGTTGACCGATTTGTCGCGCGCTTCCTCGGGATCGATCTCCGCGACCAGCACTGTCTCTCCATCCTCGGGGCCGTAGAGCAGATACTCGCCTCTGGGAGACACAAGGACGCTCTCCCCGGTAAAGGTGAGCGTCTCGTCCTCGCGCTGCTCCGAGCCCACGCGGTTGGCGGTGGCGATAAATATCCTGTTCTGCACCGCAGCGGCGAAATCGGCTCTTTGGCAGTAGGGCAGGACGAGGTTGCTGCAGTGGGCGACGATATCGGCGCCCTTGAGGGCAAGGGTGCGGAAGCTTTCGGGGAAAAACCAGTCGAAGCAGATCGCCAGCCCCACGCGCGCTCCCCGAAATTCAAATACAAAGAACCCCGTATCTCCCGGCGAGAAATACAGATTTTCCTTGTAAAACAGATGTGTCTTCCGGTACAGATAGCTGCGCCCGTCAGGCAGCACCGCGAGCGACGCATTGTAGACCGATGCCCCGGAGAGTTCCGGGAAGCCAAAGACGATTGCGGCGTCCATATCCTTCGCCGCCGCCCGGAATGCATCTATTCGCGGGCTTTCAAGGTCATCCGCGAGCGAGCGTGTTTCCTCTGCGCTCACAAACTGGTAGCCCGTGTAGGCAAGCTCCGGCAGCACATACAGGTCTGCCGGATTCTGCCTGCAGAGCCGTATGAGTCTTCCGACATTCCTGTCGCGGTCCCCAAAGACCGGCTCGAACTGGACAAGCGCAACTTTCACGGTATTCTGTATTCGCGACCTTGCATCGCCCTCTTATTTCTTTCTCACCTCGGCCACCGCGAAGTCCATGGCCTCCTGCAGCATCTGCTCGGGAATCGGCGCGATGTGCCCCTGATCCATCAGGTCCCGGGTAAGCGCGCGGGAGGCGAGGATGTCCTCTTTTGCCTTCGCGTAGACGTGCTCCCAGGTGTCGGTGATCCTGGCCACTCCCTCTTCGATCGCGGCCACGGCGACATCCGCCGCCTCGCGCGCGAAGACTTCGGTCTCTTCCATCGTTGCGATGATGTTGTCGGCGCCGATGCCGCGCGATTTTGCGAAATCCGCGATCGAGTGCGCGCAGCGGATCGCCATGTTGTCGGTGATCTTGCGGGCGCGCACGAGGAGCGCCCCTTTCAGGAGGCCGGGGAAGCAGATCGAATTGTTCACCTGGTTCGGGAAATCGCCGCGCCCCGTGGCCACGATGTAGGCGCCCTCCTCTTTCGCCGCATAGGGCCAGATTTCGGGCACCGGGTTGGCGCAGGCGAAGACTATGGATTTCGGAGCCATCGAGCGCACCCATTCGCGTTTGACCGTGTCCGGACCGGGCGTCGAGAGCGCGATGAGCACATCGGCGCCTTTGAGCGCCTCTGCCTCAGTCTCGATACACCGGGGATTGGTCTGGAGGCAGAGCTCCCATTTGCGGTAATAGCGCGTGTCCTGCTCAATGTCCTTCCGGTTCCGGTGCAGGCCTCCCTTGCTGTCGAAAATGACCATGTTCTCGCCCTTGCCGCCATCGGCGAGAATGAGGCGGGCGATCGTCGTATTCGAAGCGCCTGCGCCGAGCAGCACGATTTTCGCCTCGCTGAGCTTTTTCCCCGCGAGCTCGAGCGCATTGAGCAGACCGGCCAGGGTCACGCAGGCGGTGCCCTGTGCATCGTCGTGCCATACGGGGACATCGCAGGCCTCTCTCAAATCATCGAGGACCTTGAAGCAGTTCGGCTGGCTGATGTCCTCAAGGTTGACCGCCCCGACCGAAGGCTCGAGCATCTTCACAAAGTCGATAATTTTATTGGGATCCGGCTTGCCGTCTTTGCCGCGCGAATTGATGCAGAGCGCGATCGCATCGACGCCGCCCAGGTATTTCATGAGAAAGGCCTTGCCCTCCATGACGCCGAGGCCTCCCGGAGGCGTGCAGTCGCCATCGCCCAGGACACGGGTGGAGTCGGAGACCACCGCCACCAGATTGCCGCGGTTGGAGAATACAAAAGATTGATCGTTGTTCTCTCTGATGGTCGTGGATATCTTCGATACACCGGGCGTATACCACACATTGAACCAGTTGAATCCATAGAGTCCGGCCTTGGGGACAACCTGAATTTTTCCCCCATAGAAGCGATGTGCCTTCTCTGAAAGCGTCTTTAAAAAAATCGTCTGGGCGCGGGCCCTCTGGTCAGGCGTCAGGTCCTCAGGAAGTGCCTTTGACAAATTATCGAGGCTAAGATTCAGCTTCATAGTTCCTCCCTTTAAAATTAAATATCCTCAATACACGCCGGTCAGTGCCTTGATGTACTGCAGGCGCAGATACTCTTCCGGCTTTTCGGCGTTGATCGCGGAGAGCCTGCCCTGCAGGCCGTCCAGGGACGAATACCCCAGAGATTCGACAAGGGTGTTCATCTCTTCCAGAATCGAGCCGATGACTTTCCAGCCTTTCTGGTAAATGATGGAGCACAGCTCGACCGCGTTTGCGCCCGCAAGCAGACATTTGACCGCGGCATCGGCGCTGTGGATGCCGGTCGAAGAGACGAGCTCGACGCCGGCGCGCTTGTAGAGAATCGCGGTCCAGCGCAGGCTCTCGTGGTACTCCGTTTCGGCGCTCAGGGGCTGCACGCCGCTGAGCCGCATGGTGCTCAAATTGAAATCGAAGCGGAAGAACCGGTTGAAAAGCACGACTGCATTCGCGCCTTCCTTGGACAGGCCGTGTATGAGGTTCGGCAGACTGGAATAATTGTTCCCCAGTTTTACCATAATGGGCAGCTTGGTCGCGAGACGCGCTTCTTTTACGGTCGAAAGTACTTTCTGCTCAATCTCGTGGCCCGAAATGTGCGGTGCAAAAGGAACGTAGGCGATATTGAGCTCGAGTGCGTCGGCGCCCGCTTCTTCTATGCGCTTCGCGAATCCCGCCCAGTTGCCCGGCCCGACACAGTTGATGCTGGCGATGAGCGGCACATCCTTCACTCTTCTCTTTGACTCATCGATGAGTTTCAGATATTCGTCGGTGCTCTCTTCCCATGCTGTTCTAGAGATGAAGGCCTCCGCGTCGGNGTAACTGTCTATATCGAGGCCGGCCATTTCCTCTCCGAGCACTGCAAGTATCTGCTCCTCAAAAAGCGATTTAAGCACGATAGCGCCGGCACCCGAGTGCGCGGCCTTCTCGACGCCATCGGGGAGATTCGTGAGCCCGCTCGCCCCGACGACAATAGGATTCCGCAGACGAAACCCCATCAAGTATGTTTCCAAACCTGCCATTCGCCGCTCCTTTCTTCGCTATTGTAGCAGAGAAATCGAAAATGAAGAAGAAAATATTTACAAATCCAGGGCCTTTTTCTCGATTTTGTCGAGTACGTGCGCCACAAACGCGTCGACTGCGATGCCGTTCTCCTGGCCGCCTGTCCGCACTCTGAGCGACACGGTGCGCTCGTCCTTCTCGCGCTGGCCGAGTATGACCATGTAAGGAATCTTCTGGTTCTGCGCGTCGCGGATCTTGGCGTTCATGCGCTCCTCGGAGAGCATGGCCTTTGCCCTGATGCCTTTTCCCTTCAGAATGGCGGTCACTTCCCTCACGTAGTCGTCGAACAAGGGCGCGACGGNGATCACGGCCACCTGTTCGGGGCTCAGCCACACGGGGAAGGCGCCTGCAGTGTGCTCGAGGTAGACGCCGAAGAAGCGCTCTATCGAGCCCAGGAGCGCGCGGTGCACCATGTAGGGGCGCTTCCGCTGGCCATCCGCGTCGATGTACTCGATCTGGAAGCGCTCGGACATGTTGAAGTCGAACTGAATCGTGGTCAACTGCCACTCGCGGCCGATCGCATCCTTCACCTTGAGGTCGATCTTGGGCCCGTAGAAGGCACCGCCGCCCTCGTCGATCTCGTAGGACAGCCCCTCCTTTTCGATGGCCTTGCGCAGAGACTCGGTGGCCTGCTGCCAGCGGGCCGGATCGCCCACCGCCCCATCCCCTTNCGGCTTGGTCGCGAGGTAGGCCTTGATCTCCTTGAACCCCAGGGTCTTGTGCATGTAGAGGGAGAAGCGCAGGACTTCCTCTATTTCGTCCTCGATCTGCTCGGGCGTGCAGAAGATGTGGGCGTCGTCCTGAGTGAAGCCGCGCACGCGCATGAGGCCGTGCAGGGCCCCCGCGCGCTCGTAGCGGTACACGGTGCCGAGTTCTGCCCAGCGCAGGGGCAGGTCGCGGTAGGAGCGGGTCTGGCTCTTGTAGATCATGATGTGGAAGGGGCAGTTCATCGGCTTGATGTAGTAGTTGTCCTCGTCGATCTTCATGGGCGAGTACATGTTCTCCTTATAGAAGCCGAGGTGCCCCGAGGTCTCCCAGAGCCAGCTCTTGCCGATATGGGGAGTGAAGAGTATCTCGTAGCCGTTCTTGTAGTGCTCCTCGCGCCACCAGTCCTCGAGGGCGACACGGAAGCGCCCGCCCTTGGGATGCCAGTAGATGAGGCCGGCGCCCGCCTCTTCGTGGGTCGAGAAGAGATCGAGCTCCTTGCCGAGCTTGCGGTTGTCACGCTTCTCCGCCTCCTCGAGCATCTTGAGGTAGGCCTCCAGTTCCGCCCTGCTCGCGAATGCGTAAGCGTAGATGCGGGTGAGCATGGGGCGGGTTTCGTCGCCTCTCCAGTAGGCGCCGGCGAGCGTCTTCAGTTTGAAGGCGTCGGGCTTCAGCTCTTTGGTCGACTCGACGTGGGGGCCCCGGCAGAGGTCGACAAAATCTCCCTGCCTGTAGACCGAGATGGTCCCCTCCTCCAGCCCCTCGATGAGCTCGAGCTTGAACGGCTGGTCGCGGAAAAGCTCCCTTGCCTGTTCCTTGCTCACTTCCTCGCGGACAAAGGTCTGATTCTGCGCAATGATGCGGCGCATCTCCTTTTCGATCGCACGGAGGTCTTCGTCCGTCACGGGCTGGGGAAACAGAAAATCGTAGTAGAAGCCGTCCTGAATCGCAGGCCCTATCCCGAACTTCACCCCGCTATAGAGATGCTGCACCGCCTCGGCCATCACGTGGGCGAAGGAATGCCTCATCCTCTCAATATCTGCTGCCATAATCGTTCTCCTTATTCTTTTTCAGGCATAAAAAAGGCTCTACGGGATACGCCCGCACGTGAAACACTTCACGTAAGGACGAATCCCGTAGAGCCTTGCGCTCTCGGTAATCCGCGGTACCACCTTACTTCGGCTCCCCGCGACGGGAACCGCTCTCTTCGCCAATAACGTCTGGCGCACGGTCTGGATTACTGCTGCGCAAAAGGCAGGTTCACACAGACTGCTCGGGAGTGGTCTTCGCCGGGGCCTGGCAGGATTCTTCCACCCGCTGCACGCGGAATCCCTCTCTGTGCGCAAAGCTCGCCGGCTACTCTTCTCCGTCAACGCATTTTTTGTTATTTTCCACAGGAGACAAGGTGATGTCAAGTGCTCATTCGCACGAAAGTGCCGTGGGAGTCTCTTGTTAAAGTCGGTTGCAATGAGTATTTTTTATATGTATGGGAACGAAAATCACAGAGACGACCAGCACGCAGGAGCTGACGCAGGAAGATATCGAGGCGAAGGAGCCCGAAGAATACCGCGTCTATCTCATCAATGACGATTTTACGACCATGGAATTTGTGATATCGATTCTCATGACGGTCTTCCACAAGAGCCTCCCGGAAGCGTCGAAGCTCACGATGGAAGTTCACAGGAGAGGTCGTGGTATGGCAGGGTTGTATTCCTATGACATCGCGATCACTAAGATTCAGCAAGTCCACGCAATGGCCAGACAGCGGGGATTTCCACTCCGCTGCACAATGGAGAAGGCATGAAAGTAAGCCCTGAAGTGCAGGCGATTTTCAACGCTGCATATAATGAAGCCAAGCTCCGGAGCCATGAGTATCTCATGCCGGAGCACATACTCTTTGCGAGCCTCTCGTTTGAGAAGGTGCGCAATATTTTCGAAAACTGCGACGCCGATCTGGAGCAGATGAAGCGGAGCATCGAGGCGTACTTCGAGCAGAAGATGCCCATCGTGCGCAATGCCGAGCCGATTCAGAGCGCGGGTTTTCAGGCGGTGATCGAGCGCGCGGTGATGCAGTCCCAGTCCTCCGGCAAGGAAGAAGTGCAGATTCCCGACCTCGTCGTTTCACTCTACGACGAAGAGCGCACCTATGCCGGATATCTCATGCGCAAACTCGGCATCAAGCGGCTCCAGCTGCTCGAAGTGCTCTCCCACGGCGTCAGCGACGAGGACCTTGAGCCGGACTCGCTCCCCGAGGAGGAGACCGAAGAGCGCACCGAAGAAGGTGGCAGGGAAAAGCATGCGGCCCGGCCCGGCACGCTCGAGCGCTTTGCGACCGACCTCACCGCCATGGCTGCGGCAGGAAAGCTCGAGCCGGTCATCGGCCGCGAGGCGGAAATCGAGCGCACCGTCCAGGTGCTCTCCCGAAGGCTGAAGAACAACCCCATCCATGTCGGGGATGCGGGCGTAGGCAAGACCGCCATCACCGAGGGCCTCGCGCAGCGCATCGCGGCGGGCGATGTGCCCCCGAAGCTCAAGGGCTACACAATCTGGTCCCTCGACATGGGCGCCCTGCTCGCGGGGACAAAATTCCGCGGCGATTTCGAGGAGCGCGTCAAGAAAGTCATCGACCTTCTGCTGAAAAAAGAGAAGGCGATTCTCTTCATCGACGAAATCCACACCATCGTCGGGGCGGGGGCCGTCACCGGCAGCACGCTCGACGCTTCGAACCTGCTCAAGCCGGCCCTCACCTCGGGCAAACTGCGCTGCATCGGCTCGACCACCTACGACGAGTACAACAAAATCTTCGAAAAGGACCGCGCCCTGTCCCGGCGCTTTCAGAAGATCGACATCGTCGAACCCACAATTCCCGAGACCGTCGAAATACTCAAGGGCCTCCGCTCCAAGTACGAGGAGTACCACGACGTGCGCTACAGCGACGAGACGCTCGAAATCGCCGTCAAGCTCGCCGCACAGTTCATCACCGAGCGGAAACTGCCCGACAAGGCCATCGACGTCATCGACGAGGCCGGCGCGCTCGCCAGGATTCGGGCATACAAAGTGAATCAGGAAGCGGAGGTCCAGACGATCGACATCACACCGCACGACATCGAGATGGTCATCGCGAAGATCGCCAGGATCCCGGAACGCACGGTCACCTCGTCCGAAAAGGACAAGCTCGCCACGCTCGAGGGCTCGCTCAAGCAGGAAGTCTTCGGACAGGACCAGGCCATCGAGGCTGTCGTCAAGGCGGTCAAGCGTTCGCGCGCCGGCTTCAGGGCACCCGACAAGCCCATCGCGAACTTCCTCTTCGTCGGTCCCACCGGCGTCGGCAAGACGGAGCTTGCACGCCAGCTCTCCAAGCACCTCGGCGTCGCGCTCCACCGCTTCGACATGAGCGAATACCAGGAAAAGCATACGGTGTCGAGGCTGATCGGCTCGCCGCCCGGCTACGTCGGCTATGAGGAAGGCGGCCTTCTGACGGATGCCATCCGGAAGACGCCCAACTCCGTGGTCCTTCTCGACGAGATCGAGAAGGCGCACCCCGACATCTACAATATCCTGCTCCAGATAATGGACTACGCGACGCTGACGGACAACCAGGGCCGAAAGGCCGACTTCCGCAACGTCATACTCATCATGACGAGCAATGCCGGCGCCCGCGACATCGGCAAGCCGCTCATCGGGTTTGGCGACCAAGAGGTCAGCGCTTCGGCCCTCGACGAAGCGGTGGAGCGCGCCTTCAGCCCCGAGTTCCGCAACAGGCTCGATGCGGTGGTGCACTTCAACAATCTGCCGATGGAAGTCATCGAACGCATCGTCAAAAAAGCAATCGAGGAGTTCGGCACCCAGCTCGCTGAGAAGCATGTCACCCTGAAGGCGGAGGACAGCGTGATCCGGTTCCTCGCGGAGCGGGGCTATTCCCGCGAATTCGGGGCGCGCAATATCAGCCGCCTCGTCGAAGACCAGATCAAGACGGTATTCGTCGATGAAGTGCTCTTCGGCCGGCTGGAGCATGGCGGCACCGCGGTGGCCCGCCTCGAAAACGACAAGATTGTATTCGACATCACGCCTCGGGATTCCTAAGGTCTGGAGCTGCGCCAATGCGATGGTTGAGCATGCCCGAGTACCTCGATGAAACACAAGAGTACCTGTTTCCACCGGCAGCTGACGCGACGCGGAGCGGCGTCGTCGCCTACGGCGGAAACCTCTCTCCGGGGGTCCTCCTCTCCGCGTACCGGCAGGGCATCTTCCCCTGGCCTTCCACGCCCGCGCTGCTGCAGTGGTGCAGNCCCGGCCCCCGCTTTATAATTCTGCCTGAATCCCTCTACATAACGGAGTCCGCGCAGAAGGCCCTGAAAAAGGCCCTGCGGAGGGCTTCGCCTTACAGGCTCACGCTAGACACGGCCTTCTCCGACGTCATCGGCAACTGTGCGGCGGTGCCGCGGCCCGGCCAGCCAGGCACCTGGATTTTCCCGAATCTGATACAGGGATATACCGAGCTGCACAGGCTCGGGTACGCCCATTCGGTCGAAGTCTGGAAGGAAGGGGCGCTCGTCGGCGGCCTCTACGGCGTGAGCATCGGGGCCGCATTCTTCGGCGAATCGATGTTCAGCCTCGAGAGCAACGCGTCCAAGATCGGCTTTCTCTCGCTGGCCGCGACGCTCTTCGCCCGGGGCTTCGCCTTTGTCGACTGCCAGGTCTATACGCCTTATCTTGAACTGATGGGAGGCATCGAAGTGCCGCGCCCGCTCTATCTCTCCATGCTCGGGCAGGCGCTTGCGGCTCCAACGCTGAAAGGAAACTGGGCCGAGCCCTTCCCCGACTTTCCGGACACAGAGCTCATCATCTCTTTCAAGAAAATCTCCGAAACAGTAACATATCACTCGTAGCGAACGAATGGGAAAAAGATGAAACTGCTTTTTGTACAACTGCCTTCGCAGATGCCCGACTGGAGTTCGGCTCCCGCAAACGTTCCTCTTGCGGCGGGGTATTTGGCCTCCTACGCCGAATCGAAGGGCTTTCTTGCCCGTCGGGAATGGACAATTCTGGAGCCCGAAATTGCGAACTTTGGCTCCGACTCTTCGATCATCTCATCGATCACCGCGCGCGAACCCGACATCGTCGCCTTCACGCTCTATTCCTGGAACCTCGAGCGCAGTCTCTTCATTGCGGAGAGGCTCGTCTCTCTTTTGCCGCATGTCCGTCTGATTGCGGGGGGGCCGGAAGTCATCGAGCACATGCCCGTCACCGTGCGGACCCCATTCCACAGTCTGGTCTACGGCGAAGGCGAAGAAGCCTTTGCGGCAGTGCTGCAGGATATTCAGGAGCACCGGCCTCTCTCGCCATCCTATCGTTCCGACTCGCTCATCGATCTGTCGAAGCTGCCCAACCCATATCTGAGCGGCGCCCTCCGCTTCGACCCGAACACCCAGGTCCACCTCGAGACCATGCGCGGCTGCAGCGCTAAATGCTCATATTGTTATTACGGAAAGAATTACAAGACACTTCGTCGCTTTCCCCATGAGCAGGCCACCGAGGTGATCCGCGCGGCCTCGGAGGCCGGAGTCTCCGAGATATACATCATGGACCCCAATTTCCAGAGCGGCACCGACTTTGCCGGCAGACTGAGGGACATCGCCTACGCAAACCACGCGCACACCGCGATCCACACCGAGCTCAGGCTCGAGGGGATCAATGATGAGATCGCCGGCCTTCTGAAGGAAGCCGGCGTCGCTTCGGTCGAGGTCGGACTCCAGAGCACCAATCCCAAGGCGCTCGAGGCGGTTCACCGGACTTTTGACAAGAAGGCGTTCGAGCGCGGCGCAGAACTCCTGCAGAAGCAGAAGATCATGATAAAAACCGGACTTATCCTTGGGCTGCCCTACGACGGCTACGAACAGGTGATCGAGACCTTCGACTTCCTCGGCATGCAGGGACTCGGCCAGGAAGCAGAACTGTATCCGCTCTCGCTGCTCCCCGGCACGGAGATCAGGGAACGCGCGGACGAATACGGCATGAGCTCGATGGAAATTCCGCCCTACCTCGTGACCAGCACCCACTGGATATCCTACGACGACATGGTCGATGCGATCGCGACCTTCGAGGAAAGCTTCGACGTCGAGTGGGCGATGCCTCCTGCACCGCACTTCCAGCTTTTTAAGGAGGGCTTTGTCTCTTTCATCGACACAAGGAAACCGGAAAATATAGACTGGATGCGCCTCAATCCCGAAAAGCTCTCGAGCTCGGTCACGCTGTTGATCGATGCCGATGATCCTGAAATTCTCTCCCGGATCGTGCGCGCGGCCAGGGACCTGCGGAAGGACAACCCCTACACTCTGTATCAGATCGTGCTCACGAGCGAAACCAGAATCCCCTCCGAGAAACTGGTGGACAGAATCAGGGACGCATTCCTCAACCCCGAACATTACTACGAGCTTGAGAATTCCTTCTCGCCCGATCCCCAGACGAGCTATCAGGCGAGGATGTTCTTTGCGACAAAGAATTTCACGCTCGCGTACAGAGCCCTCGAAGAGGCTCAGGACATGGAGACGATGGTCGTCCTCAACGGCCGGGGCGGGTACAACGCCGACCGTCTGGCCGAACTGCTGCCCTATGTCATCTTCGACAAGCAGGCTCTTCCCTTTGACCGGCTCTACGAACTCATCTCGATCTACGCCGACTTCCCCCACATGCTCATCGAAGCGCCGGAAGGGCTCCTCTGATCAGTACATCATCCTGGGATCGGCCTTCCAGATTCCTTTGCCGGTCTGAAGGTAGGCACGGATATTCCGGAGCGTATCCTCCACCGATTTGCGCGTTGCCTGATGTGTCGAGCCGCCCACATGCGGCGAGAGGACAATATTGGGCAGCCTGTGGATCGGATATCTGGACGGTGCTCCTATGACGCCGGTCTCGGGATACCTGTACCATGTGTCCACCGCCGCCCCCTTCAGGACACCGCCCTTGAGCGCCTCGTACAGGCCCTCTTCGTCCACGATGGAGCCGCGCCCCACGTTGACCAGGAATTTGCCCTTCATGGTCATGAGCAAATCCCTGGAAATAAGGCCCTCGGTCTCGCCCGTGGCCGGCAGGGCGATGAAGACTATCTCGGCGATATCCAGGGCTTCTTTCAGGGTTGGAAGCACGGCGTCAAAATGTTCCGGGACATCGGCGCTTTTCGATCTGCGCCAGCCATATACCCTGCAGTCGAATGCCTTCAAAAGCTTCGCCAGCTCCTTCCCGATGGCGCCGGTTCCCAGGATGACGCAGGTTCGTCCATAGAGGCTGTCCCAGCTGTCCTCCGCGCCGCGATTGACCCAGAAGCCATGCCAGACTTCATTTCTGAGGTCGTTGTGATACTCGATGATCCTTCCATAGAAAGCGAGCGTCATCGCCAGGGCGCGCTCGGCGACATCGAAGGCATTGGCGTGCACGTTGTAGACTTCGATGCCGCGCTCAATGACCAGCTCGACGGGCAGATGGTTCAGTCCCGTGAAGGGCTGGAAAATGGCCTTCAGCCTGACCGCCTCTGAAATGACGCTGTGGGGTATGCGCCCGGCGATAATGACATCCAGGGAACCGATCTCGGGGGAGCCGGCGCTGAGCCCCTCATACCATGTATGCCCGGCAAACTCCTTTCGCAGCTGTGCGATGGCCGGCCCCCATACGGAGTGGACCGGCATGAACGAACCTATATTCATTGCAACCTCGCTCGGAAAATAGAAAGTAGTATATATATGCAAGCATATTTTTTGCCGGAGGCGCAAGAGGCGCCATGACATTGTCGTTATCTTGCGATATAGATTGAGTAGGCTGCGAACTTCCTTGAAAGATGCCGATACTAAGAAAGGGAGAGTTATAACCGATGCAGAAGCGAAAATTGATAAACGCGCGTTTTTTATGCCTCATCATGCTCATCGCACTGTTGCTGGGGGGCTGTGCGACCTCCCTTGCGGCAAAGAATGACGTGACGCTCAGCGATCTCGTCATCAAAGGCGATTTCGAAGGCATACGCAAGTTCTATTCGAACCAAGAGGAATTGAACAAAGCTTCCAATCAGGAGCCTTATGTGGGACTCTATCCTCTGCACATCGCGGTGACCCAGGGCAATACCCAGATCGCCGAAATCCTGATAGTGCTCGGTGCCAGAGTCGACAACAAGGACCTCTCCGGGAAAACCGCCCTGAGGTATGCGGTGGACAGAAAGCAGGCCGACATGGTGAAGATGCTCGTCGACAGAGGGGCCGATCCCTTCAGCGCCGACGTTGGAGGAACTTCGGCGGCCCAGGTGGCGCTTCAATCCGACATAAACATTCTCGATGCCATGTTCAACTCGAAGAACATCAACAATACCGGCCCCGATGGCAGAACGATCCTCCACTATGCGGCCGATGCGCTCATGCCCAAGGAAGTGGACCTTCTGCTCTCCAAAGGCGCATCGGTGCAGATAAAGGACAAGGCCGACAGGACTGCCCTCGACCTCGTACTCCTCTACCCCGACAAAATCGAGGCGGCGCAGATCGCCGAAAAGCTCATCCTCAAGGGAGCCAACCCCTCATTCCCCGAATTCTCGTGGTTTGCCGTCACGGTCAGGGCCCCCGACTACAACGCCGTCCGGTTCTCAAACGGGAACACCCCTCTCCACGAGGCAATCTCCAGGTATCAGTCCGGCTTCGCCCTTTTTCTCCTGCTGAACAAGATTGACCCCGACCTCAAGAATCTCAACGGCGAGGCTCCCCTCCACCTGGCGGTCAAATCCGGCTATGTCGAAGGGGCGCAGCTGCTCCTGAAGAACAGGGCAAATCCCGACATCCTCGATGCGAATCAGAATACCCCCCTCCACCTGACCATTCCGCCTGCGCGACGCCTGGAGATGGTCAAGCTGCTCCTGAGCTACAAGGCCAACCTCGCTCTCATGGACAACAAGGGGAACACGCCGCTCCACAAGGCTGTCATGCAATTCTATACGCCCGAAATCGTCGACACTCTGATCCAGGCGGGCGCACCCGTAAACGCCCAGAACGCGAACGGCGACACCCCCCTGATCCTCTGCGCGAGGACAGAGCACTACGAATATGCGAAATCGCTCATCGAGGCGAAGGCCGAGATATTCAAGATGAATCAGGCGGGCGAGAACGCGCTCAGAATTGCCCTGTCAAAGGGATATAAGGCGGTCGACAATATTGTGCTTCCATTGAATGTCAACCAGAGCGACGACAACTCGAACAGCGTCCTCATGACCGCCGTCTCCCTGAGATCGCCGGCCGATGTCCTCAAGCTCATTCTCTCCAAGGGAGCGGACATCAATGCCAGAAATAAGGCACAGGACAGCGCCCTGCACGTCGCGGTCAGACAGAACTTTTCGGAACAGGGAATCGTGCTCCTGGATGCCAATGCGGACATCTTCCAGTACAACGCCCAGCAGGAGAACCCCCTCTTCCTCGCCCTCACCGCAAAGCCCGCAGCGCTTGAGTGGTTCTTTAGGCCCAATGTCATCGCGGCCCGGGACGCAAACGGCGATTCTGTGGTACACCACGCGGCCCGGAAGAATCTGCCCGACGGCATCGCCTATCTCATCAAAAAGGGAGCGAGCCTCAACGTGCTCAACAATGCGGTCGAGACGCCGCTGCACACTGCCGCAAAGTACGATGCGACGGGTGCGATCCAGTACCTTGTCGGCGCCGGTTCTTCACTGAAGGCCGCCGACATAAAAGGCGATATTCCGCTTCAGAGTGCGGTCCTCGCGGGCGCCGAAAAGGCGACGGAGCAGCTCATCGCTGCAGGCTCTCCGCTGAACAGTCAAAACTACTCCGGAGAGACCGCCCTGCATCAGGCGGGCAAAAACAACAACGCTACAATCGTGCGGCTGCTGACCGCCAAGGGTGCACAGACCGAAATTCAGGACAGCCGCGGATTCACCCCACTGGCGGCTGCGGCCGCGTACGGCGCCTACGATGCCGCAAGCGACCTATTGAAGGCAAATGCGCTCATCGACACCCGCGACAATTCCGGCTCGACCCCGCTCTATCAGGCGGTCAGCGGAGAGCACATTGCGGTCGTCCGGCTGCTGCTGGTGAACAGCGCAGACATCCACGCCCTCAACGCCCGTAGTCTGTCTCCCTTCAGACTCTCGCTCACGAAGAACACGCAGATTGCCGCCGAGTTCTACACCGACAAGCTGATCAACAAGCCCGATTCAAACGGCGACTGTGTGCTTCACATACTCGTCAACGACGGCATGAGCCAGGACCTGATCAGTGATGCACTAAAACACGGGGCGAATCCANNAAACGCGCGGAACGCAAAGGGAGACACGCCGCTCATGCTCGCCCTGAGGAGAAAGGACCTGAACACTGCCGTCGTGCTGATGGGCGGAGGCGCTTCGCTGTTCGTGGCGAATGCGGACAATATCTCGCCGCTCTCCGCAATCTTCTCGATGGACGCCGGCGCGAGGAGCAAGCTGTTCTCCGCCGCGGGCGTGAACAGCGCAGACTATAGCGGAGAGACCCTCCTGCACTATGCCGTGCGCGCCAACAACAGAGACGCCATCGCCGATCTGATCGCGCTCGGTGCAGACAGGGGAGCAAAGAACCGCAGGGGAGAGACTCCGTTCGATCTGGCCCAGACAAAGGGATACCAGGAGATCGCCGCCCTGCTGGCGGGCAAATGAGTTATATGTGAGTTATATGAGACCGTCCGAGAGCTCTTGGCGCTGTTTTATCTTTTCGAGCGCCTGTTCCTGAATCTGGCGGACCCGCTCACGGGTAATGCCGAGGGCCCGCCCGGTCTCCTCGAGGGTCTTGGGCCCCTCGCCGTTCAGACCGTACCTCAGCTGCAGGACAATCTGTTCCCGCTCTGACAGGGAGTGCATCACATAGCGCAACAGCTCCTGCATTGTCGCTGCAAACGCCTGGCTGAAGGGATCGGGAGTCTTCTCATCTTTGACGCTGTCGGCGAGGCTCCCGTTCTTCTCTTCGTCCATAGTCAGGTCGAGGCTGGATGTGCCCTGCGCAAACCGCATCGCGCTCGAGACTTTGCTCTGGGAGATGCCGGATTTCTCCGCAAGCTCGGCGGTATTCGGATCCCGGCCGAGCTCCTGGACGAGATCCTTGGCGGAGGCGTAGCACCGTCTGATCGTGTTCAGCATATGAATCGGCAGACGTATGATCCGGCTCTGGTCCACGAGACACTTGATGATCGCCTGGCGTATCCACCAGCTCGCATATGTGGAAAAACGGTATCCTCTGCGATAGTCAAAGCGGTTTACCGCCTCAATGAGTCCGATGTTGCCCTCATCGATGAGGTCCAGGAGATTCACCCCGCGCATCTGGTACCCTTTTGCAATCGACACCACCAGACGCAGGTTGGAGGTTATGAGCAGTTCTCTCGTGGTCCGCAGCTCTTCTGCAAGCTCTGCATCCGGATTCTGCATGGAGGCGACGAGCGCGTCGAGTTTGGCGCCCAGTTCTTTTTCCTGTTCGGCATCGAGCAGAGGATATTTTGAAATCTGGCGAAGATAGAGGCTGAGCGGGTCGAGTTCGCCCGTAGGCTCTTCGCCTGGATTTTTCCGTGTGGGCCGCCTGGAGTTGCCCTCTGTATCGCAGTCCACGTGGTCACTCATGTTCTTACAATGTATAATGGTGGCCAACAGAAGACAAGGGGCGGACTGAAGAATTATTCCCGGGGCGCAAGCGACGGATCGACAGGCTGTCCATTGCGGAATACGAAGAAATACGCGATGGGGCTCCCTTCTTTTGTGTCGAGGCCGACTTTTGCAATAGTCTTGCCGGGTTCAATATTCTCCCCCGTTTTGACAAGTATTGACTCGTTTCCGCCATAGACATAGACAAAACCCGCCTTGGACTGAATAAAGACCACTTCGCCGAAGCCCCGGGAGGGCCCTGCCGAGACGACCGTGCCCGATGCCACCGCCTTGACCGCCGCGCCCCGACTCGTCTGAAACATGATCCCTTCGAGTTTGCCGCTCATATACTGGCCCTTCCCGTCGACCGGCCAGCTCACCAGCTTGTCGGCGGCGCGCGGGCCCGAAGCCTCGGCCTTGGCATTCGGCGCAGCACTCGAGGCGTTTGTGGATGAGGCGGGGGGTGCCGAAGGTGTCGCTGCCGGCGCTGCAGCGGATGGGGGGGCAGACTGTGCGGGTGCGGGCGTCGTCACTGTTGCCGCCGGAGTCGATGGTGCCTGCGCCGTATTTGCGGGTTGTGCCGCGGAAGCGGAAGGGTCTTTGGNGCGCAGGGCTGTCGCAGCGGCGGGCGGCACATTGCCGGCGGAAGCAACTGTAGATTGAGAGGAAGGCGCCGTATTCGGAGAAGGATTGGGCTGAGCCACCAGTGAGACGGTGCTGCCCTTCTCGGGAATGACAAGCACATCGCCGACCCGGAGTATGTAGGAATCGGACAGATCGTTTGCCGATTTCAAATCCTGGATTGAAATATCATATTTCTTTGATATGCCGTAATATGTTTCCCCTTTTACGACGACATGGACCTGGGGGATGAGGAGGACCGTCCCCGAACGGATTTTGGAAGGGTCCGTGATGCCATTGATACTGGCGAGCATGTCATAGGGTATGGAGTAGCTCTTGGCGATCGAATAGAGTGTTTCACCTGCCTGGATGACGTGATATTCCTGCTCCGCTCCGCAGAGCATCAGGGGCATGCTGAAAAGGGAAAACAGAAGTATTGATGTCACAACGATTCGTCTTGCCATATACTGTACCATCTCATTTATCGGCATTCTTAGGCTGCGGGTGAAGAGCGAAATTTTCTGGCGCCCGGAAAACCACGGCTCTTTTTCTTCCGGTACTCTTTTCAACAGATTGCCAAAACAGTAGAATTATGTAAGATATTTTCTTCGAAGAGGTATGACAGATGCTCGAACAATCTCCACTTCACACAGCAAGATATGCATACGTCCCCAAGGTGCCTGAAATATTCCTCGAACCGGTATTGAACATCAAAGCGCTCCCGACCGAGGCGGTCGAACCTGAAAAAGACCGTGAGTCCCTGAAGAAGCTTTTCCCCAACAGCTACGGCAGGCCGGCGGTAAAATTCGTCAAAGGCGAAGCCGCCCTCGAAGAAAAGGCCTTCACCGTCGGCGTTATTCTCTCGGGAGGNCCCGCCGCCGGCGGGCACAATGTCATAGCCGGCCTCTTCGACGCCCTCAAAAAGGCAAATTCCCGGTCAAGGCTCATCGGCTTCAAGGGCGGGCCCTCGGGACTCATCGACGGCAAATATGTAGAATTGACATCGGAGATCGTCGACCAGTACCGCAACACCGGAGGATTCGACATCATCGGGTCCGGCAGGACCAAGATTGAAACGGCGGAACAACTGGAAAAATCTTTCGAAAACGCAGGGCAGCTCAAACTGGACGCGCTCGTCGTGATCGGCGGAGACGACTCCAACACGAATGCCGCGCTTTTATCCGAATACTTCGTCCAAAAGGGAGCCCCGCTCACGGTGGTCGGAGTGCCGAAGACCATCGACGGAGATCTGAAAAACGAATGGATTGAGGCTTCTTTCGGATTCGACACCGCGACCAAGGTATACTCGGAGCTCATCGGCAATATATGCAGAGATGCCGCATCCGGGCGCAAATACTGGCATTTCATCAAACTGATGGGGCGCTCCGCCTCGCACATCGCCCTCGAATGCGCGTTCCAGACAAGGCCGAACATCGCCCTCATCTCGGAAGAGGTGGAAGCCAGGCACATGAGCCTCTCCCAGATTGTCGAGATAATTGCGGATGCGATTTCGGCCCGTGCGGCCAAGGGCGAGAATTTCGGCGTCATCATCGTTCCCGAGGGGCTCATCGAGTTCATTCCCGAGATCAAGGTGCTCATCGCCCAGATCAATGACATCATCGCCTCGGCGGGGGCCGAATACGGCTCCCTGTCCAAGGGGGAAGCGCAGAGGGCATTCATCCTCTCCCGCCTGCCTGCGGAGAGCGCCCGGCTGTTCTCGTCCCTTCCTGAATCGATACAGACACAGCTCTGCTGGGACAGGGACCCCCACGGCAATGTGCAGGTCTCAAGAATCGAGACAGAGAAACTGCTCGTCGAGATGACATCCCGCAAACTGCAGGAGATGGCCGCCTCCGGGGTCTACAAGGGGAAATTCGATTATCAGACCCATTTCTTCGGCTATGAGGGGCGCTGCGCCTTCCCCTCGAATTTCGACGCCGACTACTGCTATTCGCTCGGCTACGATGCCTGCCTCCTCATACTCCACAGGCTCACCGGCTATATCGCCGCGATCAGAAATCTCGCCGCGCAGCCCAAGGACTGGCTGCCGGGAGGCATTCCCATCGTCTCCATGATGAACATCGAGCACAGGCACGGCAAGGAAAAACCCGTGATAAAGAAGGCGCTCATCGATCTCGAAGGGAGACCCTTCAGGACCTTTGCGGCAGTGCGCGACAAATGGGCCCTCTCGTCGGACTATCGGATTCCCGGCAGCATCCAGTACTTCGGTCCTCCTTCGATCACCGATGCTCCGACCATAATCCTACAACTGGAGCAACATTCGTGAAACGAACACAATTCGCAATCATCGCGTGGTTGGCTGTCGGTCTCTTGTGTGCGGCGGGCGCGGGAGCGCAGGAGCTGCTGACGGCGGATCAGTTTTTCGCCCGGGTGGCCGATAAATATGCTTCAGTGTCCGACTATGCGGCAGATGTGCAGATCACCGCCGGCCATCAGCCCATGACGGGCGGCCTCCTCTTTAAATCGCCGGCGCTCCTGCGCATCGACTTCTCCCAGCCTGCCGACCAGGTCATTGTATTCGACGGCAAAACGCTCCTTGTCTATCTCCCCCAGTACCGGGCAGTGCTGCGCCAGGATGCGGGCGACCAGGGCGTCTCCATGGGTGCGGCGACGCTGGCCTCCAAAGAGGGTCTGTCCCTGCTCCGGCGCAACTACACGATCGGCTGGGAGCACAGCCCGAACCTGGAGTCCCTCGATCCGGGTTCGGATGAACAGGTGTACCGGCTGATGCTGTCCAGGAAAAGCGTGTCCGAGGGATACAAGAATATCAGGCTTTCGGTCAGCGCGGACACTCTGCTGATCCGCAGGCTGGAAGGATGGACCGTCTCGAACGACCAGATTGTTTTTGATTTTCGGAATATCAGGCTGAATCAGGGGATCAATGAAGACAAATTTGCCTATGATGCACCTGCAAGTGCAAATGTGTACAACAATTTCTTGTTTCAGTAAGAGAAACGGCAGGCGCGGAGGGCGGTGATGGGAAAGGTTGGGAGCATATTTCGCGATGCCCGCCTTGGAAAGGGTCTCACGCTGGAACAGGTCTCGGACGAGACGAACATCAGCAGACGCTTTCTGCAGGGTATCGAGACTGACAATTTCGAGGGCTTCCCCGGTGAAGTCTACATTCTCGGCTTTCTGAAGAATTATGCTGAATTTCTTGGTCTTGATGCGGCCCGGGTAGTCGACCTCTACCGGCGGAGCGAGGCAGAGCCTGAACAGGGCGGCAACCCGCCACCTTCCGCGGATGCCGGCGCATCGGACCTTGCCGAAAAGGCNCGAGGCAGCACCGAGCCCCGAACCTCTCCCCCCGCCAGTGGCCGAAGCGGCAGAAAAAAAACAGGAGGAAGAGGCTCTGGCCCAGCCCCANNGACTCAGGCACCTTCGCTCTTCTCCGAGATGGAAGAGAAAGAGAGCCCTGCACCCGCTCCATCGGATGCGCCGAAAAAAAGGAAAACCACGGCGAAAAAAAAACCTCGGGCAAAACCCGAAGCTCAGGAGAGACAGGCTAAAGATCAGGTCGAGCCCCAAGTAATTGAGATTAAAGAACCTTCGCCCCCAATTCAGGCTCCGCAGGCTTCCAGACCGCAAAATCCCCCAAAGAGCAAAAGCGCCTACATCCAGGCCGGCAGAGTGCTGCCCTTCATCTTAGTGGGCCTCGTGCTCCTGATCGCTGCAATCAGTATTATTCCCAAGCTCAATCTGCCTTCCGGGGCAAACCGCGCTCCGGCGGAGTACCGGGCGGAGGGCCTGCCCTTCGAACAGCGCCTGTACCCTCAGGATAAAGTCTATCTGCCGCTCGGCGACGACTTCATATCGATCACTCTCAGGGCCATCAAGGACAAGGTCTCCTTTGATACTCCCTATGGGGCGCTGACGACAGGGCTGAATGAGGACGCCGTGATAAACCCCTCGGCCGACAACGAGCGGCTCATCGCCACGGTGACGGATTACGCGCCGAATGAACCCAAAAACGGCGCTCTGGTGCACTTCGATGCAAAAGAGGCGCTCTCGCAGTCGGAATCCCCGGGCGACATCAGTGTGCCTGCGGAATCCGGCCCGGGCGCTGCAGCGCAGGCGGCGACTCCGCAGGGACAGGCATCGCAGGGACAGACGGCGCCCGTCGTGCTCTTCAGAAGCTCCGGGGGACCCCATCCCTTCTATGTCAACGTCAATTTTATGTCGCCGGTTCTGTTCCGCTATGAAGCCGACAGAAAAGAGTGGGTGGAAAAATATTACCGGAAGGGAGAGTCCATCACCATCAACGCTTCAAACGGCATCACCTTCTGGACGGCGAACGCACAGGCAGTCAAGGTGAGCGTCTTTCAGTCCGCAGGCAAATCCACGGAGCTGATGATGGGAGGTCCCGGAGAGATCTCCGTGCAGCGTCTGGCGTGGTCGAACGCGCAGGGCGGCTGGGCAATGGTCGCCGCTCCCATGGACTAGACAGAGGACAGCGCTGCGACTGTGCCTGAACACCCCCACTTCCGAGAACAAGGAATTTCTATGCCCACATTCTATATCGATCAGCACGGCTGTGCAAAGAACCAGGTGGACGGCGAGGAGATCAGCTCCCGCCTCATCGACGCAGGATTCTCCGCCGCAGAGTCGCCCGAGAATGCCGATGTCATAATCGTCAACACCTGTGGCTTCATCGAAGAGGCGAAAAAAGAATCGATCGGCGCCATTGTCGACATCAAAAAACGCTGGCCCGAGAAAAAAGTGATTGCGGCCGGATGCCTCTCCCAGCGCTACCCCGACGCGCTCTTCAGCGACCTGCCGGAAGCGGACGGCATTCTCGGCAACGGCGATCTCTCGCTGATACCACAAGCCGTCGAAAAAATCGCAGAGGGTACGCGGGTGGTCCTCACTACGTCCCAGCGGAGGGATATGGCCCCTTCCTATTACCCCCGCAAGACCTTCTTCGATTATCCGGGGACGGCCCACATAAAAATCACGGAGGGTTGCTCGAATCACTGCAGCTACTGTGCGATTCCCCTTATCCGCGGCGAGCTGCGCTCGAGGGACAGCAGGGACATTGTCGCCGAAGCGCGGGCCCTGGTCGATAGGGGTGTGTTCGAGCTCGTCCTGGTCGGGCAGGACCTCGGCAACTACGGCAGCGACACTGCGGGGCGCTGCATGCTCCCCGAGCTCTTGGGCTCGCTTGCGGAGATCGGCGGGAACTTCCGCCTGCGCGTGCTCTATATCCANCCCGACCACTTCCCCTATGAAATACTGCCGATCATCAAAGGAGACAGCCGCTTCGTCCCCTACTTCGACCTGCCCTTTCAGCATGCGTCCGCGCCTGTGCTCCGGAGCATGGGCCGGCGGGGCTCCGCGGAGACCTACCTCGAACTCATCGAACGGATACGGGCCGAACTCCCTCTGTCCATGATCCGGTCCACCTTCCTCGTCGGATTTCCGGGAGAGACAGAGGCCGACTTCGCCGCCCTCCTGGACTTTCAGAGCGAGGCACAGCTCGACTGGCTTGGCGCGTTTGCGTATTCGAGGGAAGAGGATACTCCCGCCTACAGCATGAAAAACCGGGTGCCCAAATCTGTCGCCAAAAAAAGAAAAGCGCTCGTCGAAGAAGCACAGGTCGCGATCACCGCCGAGAGGCTGAAGCGCTTTGTCGGTATGAAGGACCTTTTTATCGTCGAAGAGACCTTCGACCACGACGAACTCAGCATAGGGAGAGGCTGGATGCAGGCCCCGGAGGTGGACGGTGTCACACTCATCCGCGCCGCGCGGAAACCGGGCTCTCTCGTCGAAGCCCGCATAATTTCCGTACATGGAGTCGATTTCAACGCGGCTTTAGAGTATACTGTCCAACCATGACATCCGGTCCAATTCCNGAGTATCTGCAGGGGCTCAACCCGGAACAGCTCGAGGCGGTCCGCTACGAAGGCACACGGCTCCTCATCCTTGCCGGCGCAGGCACGGGCAAGACAAGAGTCATCACGACGAAGATCGCCTACCTCGTGCGGGAAAAACATATTTTGCCCGAATCGATCCTCGCGGTCACGTTCACGAACAAGGCCGCGAACGAAATGCGCGAGCGGGCCATGGGCATCGAGCCCTCCTGCGAGCGGGCCATCATCCGGACATTTCACTCGTTTGGCGCATGGTTCCTGCGACGCAATGCGCAGGCCTTCGGCTTAAAGCGCGAGTTCACCATCTATGACGACGACGATTCCGCGGAACTCGTACACTCCATATTCCCGACATTCTCGAAGAGGGACTGCGGCGACTACGCGTTTCTGATCGCAAAGGCAAAAGACTATGGACTGCCCCCCGATGCCCCGAAACTCAGCTTCATCAGCCAGCACCCCGAATTCAGGCGCATCTACGCGGCGTACGAAGAGCGGCTGCGTGCCACCGGCAATGTCGATTTCGGCGACCTGATCCTTATGCCCGCGCAGTTCCTCGAAAAGGACGAAGTGATACGGTCCCGCACCCAGCAGCGATTCAGGGTCATCCTCGTCGATGAGTATCAGGACTCGAATGTCGCCCAGTTCAGGCTCCTTCAGCAGCTCGCGGGCGCAGAGGCCATGCTCTGTGTCGTCGGCGACGACGACCAGTCGATCTACCGTTTCCGTGGGGCCGAAGTCCGGAACATCCTCGGTTTCCAGACCATATTCCCGGAGACAAAGCTGATAAAGCTTGAACGCAATTACAGATCACATCAGAAAATACTCGATTTGGCCCACAGCATTGTCGTGCACAATGCGTCGAGGCTCGGGAAGAAGCTGCTGGCCACGCGCTCAGGAGGCACAAAACCCAAGCTCGCCATCCTCGACGATCAGGATCAGGAAATCGAATACTGCGCGTATATTGTCCGGCAGCACCTGCAGAACGGGGGACACTGGAGGGACATCGCCATTCTGTACCGGACGAATGCGCAGTCTCTCGGCTTTGAGCGCCTTTTTCCCCACTATGACATCCCGTACCGGATCGTCGGCGCGCTCCGCTTTTACGAACGCGAAGAGATCAAGGATATGCTCGCGTTCCTGGCCTTCCTCGCCAACCCGAGAGACGAGGTATCCTTCAAGCGCATCGTGAACAAGCCCTCAAGGGGAATCGGGGCAGCTTCCATCGAGAGAATTGTCGCCTCGGCGCTCCAGGCCGGCTCCGATCTGCTGGAGGCCTCGCAGAGAGTGATACAGGAAGTCCACGGGAAGGGCAAAGAGGGACTCAAACAGTTCATTTCCCTCATCGGTGAGGCGAGGGCCTCTCTCGAAAAGGGCGTAAACGACGAGGGAAACCTCGGCATGCTCGGCGCTCTCATCGCCGACTTCGCCAAGAACAGCGGCCTCATCGATTTCTACCGGGGCAAGGACAAGATTGCGGGCACACAGAAGGAAGAGAACATCGAAGAACTTGTCAACGCCGCCTCCGTCTCTCCGCTCTCCGAAGACGGGCTGCTGGAATTCCTGGATACGGTGATGCTCGATCAGTCCCAGCAGAGAAATGATACGAACGCCGATGCCGTCACTCTGATTACGATGCACAACACCAAGGGCCTCGAATTCCCCGTCGTGATTGTCACCGGGCTCGAACAGGGGCTTTTCCCGCGGAACGACGAAGAGGGCGACGACATCGAGGAGCAGAGGCGCCTCTTCTATGTCGCAGTGACGCGGGCCAAGGAACAGCTCTATCTGACTGCCTGCCGATGGCGCCGGCTCCACGGGCGGCTGTTCGAGACCGTCCCGAGCCGCTTTCTCACCGAAATCGACCCCGAGCTCTACGAAGTATGGGGAGCCTCAAGACGGCCGCCCCAGGCTGCCTACACTCGCGCCTATACTCGCGGCGCAGCGGGCACTGAAGGGGCCGAGACAAAGGCCGAATGGGCACCCGGAATGACGGTATACCACGACGAATATGGCAACGGGACGGTCATCAAGGTGACACCCTCCCAGAGCGCGGGGCCCCTTGTCATTGTGAAGTTCGAGAGCGGAAGGGTGGCGCAATTCTTCCCCAAATATACAAAAAAACTGGAAAAAGTTGAGCACTGATCTCAGCGCGCCTCGGGAGCAGCGGCCGCTCTCCTCTGGGAAGAGTAGCCCCAGAGGTTCAGAATAACGACCCCCGCGAGGATGAGGCTGCCGCCGAGAATGCGCCTCCCCGTCATGACTTCGCCGAACAGTATCGCCGAGAGAATATTGGTGCACACCGGCTCCACCGTGCTGATTATGGAAGTGTCCCGTGCCCCGATGCGCTGCATCGCCACAAACAGCGTGACTATGGGAAGATCCGTCGCGAGGAGCGCGATGCAGATGAGGAGAAAGATCTGCTTGAGAGAGCCGGGCACGAAGAAAGTCCCGCTTCCTATCGAGATACACAGGTACACCAATGCCGCAGCGGTCATGATCACCGCGGTTGCCCACAGGGAATCGACATTCTGCAGGATGCTCTCCCCCGCCACGAGATACACCGCATAGGCGACCGCGACCACGACGCCCAGCACCAGACCGACAAGCGGGTATGAACCTGCCTGCCAGAATGTGAGCACGCATCCGCCGAGAGAGAGGAGAAGCGCAAAAGACTGAACGCGGCCGGGCTTCTGGTGCTTCAGCAAAAAACTTATGAGAAATACGAAGGAAGGATAGAGATACAGGAGGAGGCTCGTGATTCCGGGGTCAAGAATCTTCACCGTGAGGAAGAAGAGACCAGCCTGCGGCGCAAAACCGATGAACCCAAGCAGAAAAACGCGAAAAAACCTTGTGCGCGCCGCAGATCCGTCCTCTATCGCCGGCGGAATGCCCCGGGCGCGCAGCGCAAGGCGTTTCCTGAAACGCATTCGGACATACACGACTGCCCAGAGGAAAAGAGATGCGATGACAAAACGCCAGGCCAGGGCGGATGCCACCGAAAATCCCAGCGCATAGAGCATCTTGGCAAAGATGCCCAGCGTAGAAAAGCTGACCGCGGAGACAAGCGCCACAGCGAAGCCAAGCTGGGATGTCTCCGGCCGGTGCGTACGTTGATCCATCGATGCGCCTATACCTTCGCATCAGTGTCGAAGACTGTCTTTTGGGNGGCATAGTCGGCCTCCCGGACCGAAGCGCGCACCTGTGCCGCCTCCCGCTGGGTAAACTCGACATCCTTGAAAATCCATATGCCTTCAGCGCTTATTTCACCGGACCCCCAGGCCGCGAGGTGCTGTACCTCTTCCTGGACTGCTTCCGGCCTTGAAGGGCGCACTTCCTCTGAGGGCAGACTCACCGTCCTGTGATCAAAGCCGGCCGGATTGGCGATGACCACCGAATAGAGCACTTTTCTCATGTTTTCGCGCTTCAGCGTTTCGTTTTCCCGCTTCATGCGCCAGGACCGGACGAGGGGAATCCCGAAAAACAGTGCGGAGAAGGCCAGGGGCACCGCACCCAATACCCAGCCGGCCAGCACTGCGGGCTGGGCGGCGCCCATCTGGGAGAACAGATAGATCGTATAGGAGTACACAAGGGTCAGCCNCCCTCTTAAAGTGGCGCCCTGCGAGGTCTGGACGATGACATCTGTTCCGACATTGATGGAATTCAACAGATAATAGGAGCCGAAAAGCAGATTGACGATATTTATCCACCGGAATGTGCGGTCCATTTTCGCGTTGTTGGAGGAAAAGCGTTTGAGTCTCTTGAGAGGGAAGGCTGATGCGGCCGGCGCCGAGACATCGGATGCCTTTGCGAGCAGTGAGGGAAAAAAGAAATAGAGTGCACCGTTCTCCGAAACCTCGGGGCTGCCCTCGAATTCGACCAAAAACTGCGTGATGCGGTCCTGGGCCTCTTCGGGTTTCAGGCCGGAGATCGCCATAAACTCAGGCAGTGTGATGACGCCTTTGTGCGTCTGCACAAAAGCGACAAAAGCCTTCTTCAGCACGGTGTTCCACTCCGCGTTCGGGTCTCCGTCTCCAAAAACATGCGAAAAAACCGCCTTGTGCAAGGGATGGCGCTCCCGCTTCACGTAGGAGTCGCGGTATCGCGCATCGGAACTCCTGAACAGCTCGCTGTAGAACCAGAGCCGAATCATCGAGTCGAAGAGATTGGTAGTCAGCCAGAGGCCGCCGATTCCCCCTCCTCTCCGGTCGCTGCGGTCGCGCGACCCGCCGCCCTGCTGCAGGGCTATCGAGCCGAAGAACGCAAGGATCGCGAGCGCTATAAACAAAAAGAAATAGCCGAACAGCGTGACCAGTATCCACACCTTGAACAGCACTTTCCCCGCCGCTGTGGCCCCCTTCGTCACTGTTCTCCATAACTTCCGCATGGTGGGACCAAAACCCCGGTACCTGCTCCTGAGGCCCTGCGGAAACGAATAGAGCACATCGCCTTTTTCGGATACCTTCAGTCTGCCCCGATATTCATCTGAAATGGCGGGCATCTCCGTGTTGATCTGCGCGAGCGGCAGACCCGTCGCACGGGCGAGGTCGGCACTTGCCCAGTCTTTGGTCGCCCCATTCAGGGCGCGCAGAAGACGTTCTCTCACCTCGTTTTTGTTGTAGTCAAGGATCTTCGGTTCAGTCATCAATACATTCCTCTAAAACTCACCTGGCTTTTCTTAAAGATACTGCATGCTGGTACAGCCGCACATATTCCTCGGCAGAACGGGTCCACGAAAAATCCTGCTCCATGGCCCGGATACGCATGTTGTGGATGTGCTCGGGCCTGTTGTACCACGCCCACATCGCCCACCCCACGGTATCGTAGACAGCCTGGGGCGTAAGATCGTCGAACATGAAGCCGGTGCCTTCGCCGAGGTCCTGATTGTAATTCACGACGGTATCGGCGAGGCCGCCTGTGCGATGGACGATCGGCAAGGTTCCGTAGACGAGCGAATACATCTGGTTCAACCCGCAGGGCTCATACCGGCTCGGCATGAGGAAGAAATCGCTCCCGCCCTCGATGAGGTGGGCGAGTCTCTCATTGTATCCGATCACCCCCTTGAACTGAGGGTACTGGGCCGAATAGTTCATGATCGCCTCTTCGGCCCAGGCATCGCCGGAACCGAGCACCGCAACCTGAACCTGGATTGTCTCCAGAATCTTTCTCATGCACCCGTACGTTCGGCCGAAGACCTCAGAGATGCCCTTCTGCTCGACGAGTCTCGTCACCATGCCGATCAGAGGCACATTGGGGTCGGCCGGCAGACCAAGTTCCTTCTGAAGCGCGGATTTGCATGCGGCCTTGCCGCCCAAATCATTCGAGGAGTAATGGGCCGGCAGATAAGGGTCGGTCCCGGTGTTCCAGACATCCGTATCGATGCCGTTGAGGATGCCCACAAGATCGCGGCTGCGCTGGCGCAGAAGGCCATCGAGGCCGAATCCGCCATTCGGTGTCTGTATCTCCCTGGCATATGTGGGCGAGACCGTCGTGATGCACTCCGCCGAGACTATGCCCGACTTGAGAAAGTTGATATTGCCATAGTATTCGAAACCTGCGCCATAAAAATATTCCCAGCCAAGGCTCAATTCGGAAAAGTGATCTCTGCTGTAGATGCCCTGATAGCCGAGGTTATGAATGGTGAGCACCCCCGTGGTTCCTGAAAATTCCGTATTTTTTTCTATTGTGCTGAGATAGACGGGCGTGAGTGCGGCGGGCCAATCGTTTGCATGCATGACATCGGGGATCCAGCCGAGACTCCTGCAGGCCGCGAATGCCGCCTTGCTCAGCACAGAGAAACGCTCCGGATTGTCCGGAAATTCCTGCGTCGACGTGTAGCCGTAGATGCCGTTGCGGCCATACAGGGGCTCACAGTCCAGAAAATATACCTTGACAGAAGCATNGGGCATTGTCGTGGTGTAGAGAAACGCATGGTGGCGCTNCCGGGCGCTGTCGATCTCCAGAAGTCCGTTGATCCTGCGGAGGGTGTTCTTCGATATGAAATAGTAACGCGGGATGAGGACTCTCACATCATGGCCCAATTTGGACAACGCTGTTGCGAGAGAAGATACTGCATCGCCAAGTCCGCCGCTCTTTGCAAATGGTGTCAACTCGCTTGAAATGAACAGTATTTTCACCACAAGCCTCCAGTGCCCCAGTCTCTCATGTGCCCATTATATTCCGTGCGGCGCGGATTCTGCAATGCTTGGAGAATCAATAAGAAGGCCCAAATCTTGAAGCAAATCATGCCGACGAGTGCGTCTCCTCTCTGAGGAGTAAACCATGAAGGATCGCATCAGGATACAGGCTGCGGCAATTCTTGTCTGTGTTGCTGCACTGCTTCTGGCATGTCAGATAGGAACGCCCCAGGGCATGGGCAGGGTCCGCATCCAGTGCACCGTACCNGGAGACCTGACCGGCCTCAGCGTAAAAAGCGCGACAGAGAGGCTTATCGGGCCTCCGTCCGGCTGGAAGATAGCATCGTACCGTCTGACCTTCACTGCNGACAGCGGCGAAGTGCTCACTAAGACTCTCAGCAAGGGAAGTGGGGAGGTGGCGCTGAAGGTTGGNGGGTGGACCTGTCTCGCGGAAGGACTGACGGCCGACGGAGCCGTCGTTGTGGAGAAGACGCTGCAGGTAGCCACGGAAGCGGGCAAGACGCTCAACCTTCCCATTGCTCTTCACCTGGCAAAGGGCAAGGGGTCTCTCCAGATCGCCTTTACTCCGAGCCAGGCACCGAGTGCCGGATGGAAGTATGCAGTCTCGCTCGTCTACAAGGGGCTTCCCGGAGATTCATCGTTTCAGGGGCCGGCAGACTTTTCGACCGAGCTGCCCGCAACAGAGGCAAGCTTCAGCCTCGCCGACCTCGATTCCGGATATTACGGCCTCGCCGTGCAGCTGAGGGACAGCGCTTCGGCGACGATCGCGGGCAGCACCACGACTACCCTGGTCCTGCCAAGGCAGACCTCAGCCGGAGAATGCCGCATCTCCCTCTCCGATCCATCGGTCAATATCTCAGTCGTTGCGCCCGATCTTGAATTGTCCGTAGATGCGACAATCGCAGCCGACCGCTATCTCAACAGAAACAAATCCATGATTGTGCCGCTCGCTCTTGGTCAAAATGGGGCCGACCTCAATATCGACTGGTACGTGAACGGCGCAAAAGTCCAAGGCAATCAGAGCGAAGCCTGTCAGGGGCTGCCTGGTTTCCGAATCCTCCTGGGATCGAACGACGCCGCGAACATACAGACGACGATGAAAATGGAAGCCTTATTGACAGAGGCCGGCTTCGGGCTCCCTAAAGTGCTCTCCCACGCATCCTGCGTCTCTCTTGGCCCGGTATCGGCCTCCGCCGAATGGATACAGAGCATCGATTACCATGCGGCAATGGGCTCCTCTGTCTTTCACTCATCCGACGCTTCCAATGCGGGGACAGGCGTTCAGGCGGACGCGAAATGGATCGCGGCGAACGCCGGCGGTCTGATCGCTGTCGCGGGGCTCGACAAGACCAGCGCCCTCCATCTCTTCTATTCGCCCTGTGGAGCAGCGTTCACCGTCCCCTCTTCCGCCGGATGGCTGAGGCTGTGGCGCGATAAAGTCGTTGTCGACAGGAGCGAGAGGAGTCCGGACCGGGTGAGCATTTCTCCCGATGGCTCGTTCATCGCCCTTGGAGCGTCCACTTCGAACTGGCTCAGGATATATTCTCTCGATGGTGCCGGGGAGATTCTGTCCAGGACGGACATTGTGAGTACAAAAAACGGAGCCCCAACCTTCGGGAATATCAAGGCGATGAAATTCTCCGCCGATTCCGGACGGCTGTTCATCCTTGCGAACGCTCCGGAAAAAATTCTCGTATTCAACATCGAGAGGCTGGTGTCCGGCGGCGAACCATGCAGCGAAAATGAATTCTCTTTTGCAGACTGCTTTGAGAACCCTCCGAGTTCTTCCCTCGGCATGGAAGACCTGGCTCTACTCCCCGATGGGTGGATCGCGGCCTGTTCCTCGAACATCGCGCGGATATTCTTTGCGCGCTATTTGGAGACTGAAGGCCAATTCTCTTCCGCAGAGCTGTTTGCTGGCGGCGCAAACGGTGAATCGCTTGGGGAACCCAAATCCATCGCCTTTGATGAGGAGGACGGGCTATGTTACGTCCTCGGTTACTCCAGAAAGCTCCACATTTTTTCGAAAACCGGTACATCATCGAGCTATGCGCCGCTCACGACCTGGAGCCTTCCCAGCGAGTTTGACAGAGCCCGCTCCCTGGTCTTTCTGAAAAATCACAATGGCTCAGAGTTCCTTGTTGCCGGCGGAGGGGCCGGCCTGGGCGTCATAGCACTCGATCTTTCGGGCCAGCCGCTCGCTTTCTCCTCTCTCGACTCAACGGCGGATGACTATTCCGGCATACGCTCAATCGGCAATCTTGCCTCCCTGGGAAGTTCGGTTGTCGCCTCAGGAGGACCGAGCGGATTGGCCGCCATGTTCGACATACTGTAAAAACGCAATGATGAGCGACGCAATGGCCGTCGACAGAACGGCGGCCACTGCGAGTGGGCATTATCCCCGATAACAGAGTATGGGATAGCGGGCCGCCATAACCTCATCGAGGCGCGCTACGGGAGCATTGTGCGGCGCATCGTGCAGAAGCTCGGGCTGTGCGGCAGCCTCCGCGGCGATCTTTTTCAGGGCATCGGCATAGAGGTCGAGCGTCTCCCTCGACTCGGTCTCCGTGGGCTCGATCATGAGCGCTTCCTGCACAATGAGGGGGAAATAGATGGTCGGAGGATGGAAACCGTAGTCTATGAGGCGTTTTGCAATGTCCAGGGTGTGAACGCCCTCGGCCACAGTGCCTTTCGCGACGAATTCATGCATGCAGTGCCGCCTGTAGGGCACGGGGTATACATCTTCAACCAGCGCTTTGAGGTAATTCGCGTTCAGCACCGCGCTCTCGGCGACCCGGCGGAGGCCGTTCGCCCCCGTCATGAGAAGATACGTGTAGGCCCGCACCAGGATTCCAAAATTGCCGTAGAAAGCCTTCACTCTGCCTATGCTCTTCGGCGGCATTTCAAGTCGATACTCTTTGCCGTTTTTTACGACGATCGGCCCCGGCAGATAAGGCGCCAGTGTCTTGTTTGCGGCGACCATGCCTGCCCCCGGACCGCCGCCGCCGTGCGGCGTCGAGAAGGTCTTGTGCAGGTTGAAGTGCATGACGTCGATGCCCGAGCTTCCCGGCTTAAAGACACCGGTGAGCGCGTTCATGTTGGCGCCGTCGCCATAGACATAGCCTCCAGCCTCATGCACCAGTCTGCAGATCTCTTCGATGTTTCTCTCGAAGAGGCCGAGCGTGTTGGGGTTCGTGATCATTATGCCCGCGACGGTTTCATCGAGGGCGGCCTTCAGCGCAGCCAGGTCGATGTTCCCGTCGGGCCCCGAAGGAATAGTCTGCGTCACGAAGCCGGCCATCGTGCAGCTCGCAGGATTTGTCCCGTGGGCCGAATCGGGGATGAGCATCTTCCTGCGCGCATGCTCTCCCCTGTCCTCGAGCGCGGCGCGGATCATGAGCACCCCGGAGAGCTCTCCGTGAGCGCCGGCTGCCGGTTGCAGCGAAGCCGCGGCAAATCCGCCCACTTCCCGCAGGCCCTCCTGCAGCCTCCACATGAGTTCGAGCGCGCCCTGCGCGTACTCGTCGCCGACAAGCGGGTGGAGATTCTTCCAGCCCGAGTTCGATGCGGCGACCTCGTTGACCTTCGGATTGTATTTCATGGTGCAGGACCCGAGCGGATAGAACTCGGTATCGATGGAAAAATTCTTCTGCGAAAGCCGCGTAAAGTGCCTCACGAGAGTGAGTTCGTCGAGCTCGGGAAGATCGAGTTCCCCTCGGACAANGGTCCCCGGGAACAGCGTATTCGGGGACATCCGATCTGGGGAGAGAGCAGCCGGTTCTGCCTGCCCTGGACAATTCATAGACAAGAGGCTCGTCGCGCATATTTATGGTGTTCATTCTGAAGCCTCCTTGAGCGCTGCCGCGAGCCTTTCGATCTGGGCACGAGTGTTCATCTCGGTCACGCAGACCAAAAGTTCGTCCGTCCTCTCGGGGTAGTACCGGGAGAGTGCCAGCCCCGGCATGATCCCCCTCTGGCTCAGCGTTTTGACGATCTGGGCGGCGGGCTTTGGCGTTTCGACAAGGAATTCGCGGAAGAACTGCGAGTTCCGCACGCGATATCCCTCGGCCCTGCCGATCAGCTCGGCGGCATAGTGAGCCTTGTCGTAGGATTGCCTTGCAACTTCCTTCAGCCCCTGCTTGCCGAGCGTCGCCAGATAGATGCAGGTCTGCAGCATGCTCAGGCCCTGGTTGGAGCAGATGTTGGAGACCGCTTTTTCTCGGCGGATGTGCTGCTCGCGCGTCGAAAGCGTGAGGACGAAACCGCGCTTGCCGTTTTTATCCTTCGTTTCGCCGACGATGCGGCCGGGCATGCGCCGCACGAGCGCCTCGGTCGTCCCCATGATGCCCAGATAGGGCCCCCCGAAATTCAAGGAGTTGCCCAGGCTCTGTCCCTCTGCGCTGACAATGTCCGCGCCCTGCTCGCCGGGGCTCTTCATGAGCGCGCACATGACGGGATCCGCCTGCACGATGCAGAGCGCGCCCGCTTCATGCGCCCGGTCCGCGGCCTTCCTGATCGGATATACTTCGCCCGAGAAGCTTGGATAGGCGATGACGATTGCGGCGGTCTTCTCGTCGAAGGGGGCAGCCTCCGGCGCGCCCCTGTACTGCACGAACTCGATGCCGAATGAGGTGCAATAGGTCTCGATGACTTGTGCGTATTCGGGGTGCAGGTCCGCCGGAAGCAATATCCGTGGCCGGTTGTCCCTTGCCTTCCAGGCCATCAGCACCGCTTCGGCGAGGGCCGTGGCGCCATCGTAGTGCGAGGCGTTGACCACCGACATGCCGAGCAGTTTTGCCGCCATGCTCTGGTACTCGAAAATCGCCTGGAGCGTCCCCTGGGACACCTCGGGCTGGTAGGGCGTGTACGCGGTGAGGAATTCTCCCCTGCCCGCAAGGGCCGGGACCACCGCGGNGATATAACCGTAATATGCTCCGGCGCCGAGGAAACCAGTCCATCTNNTCTTTGTCTGGACATTGCGCTCTGCAAGCGAATCGACCGCGTCGAGCGCTTCGATCTCGGAGATGCCGTCGGGCAGATCGAGGCCCTTTATGCGGAGATCTGCGGGAATATCGGAAAAAAGCTCTTCCACTGACGCAGCGCCGATTGCCTTGAGCATCTCGGCCCGTTCCGCGTCAGTATTGGGAACAAATGACACGGCCTTATTCCTCCCCTATGGCCTTTCCATAGGCTGCCGGATCGAGAAGACTCTGGAATTCCGACGGATTGGACGGGGTGACTTTGACGAGCCAGCCGGCCCCATAGCAGTCCTTGTTCACCAGAGAAGGATCATTCTTCACCGCCTCGTTGACCTCGACTACGGTTCCGGAGACCGGCGCGTAGAGGTCGCTTGCGGCCTTTACCGACTCGATAGTGCCGAACAGCGCCCCCTTTGTGAGTTTCTTCCCCACTGCGGGGAGCTCGACGAACACCACATCGCCCAGTTCGGTCTGTGCGTGGTCGGAAATGCCGAACACCATATACTCACCGCTGGGTTTTGCATATTCATGCGACTCCAGGTACCTTGCATTTTTGTCGATTGCCATGATCTCCTCCCATAATGAAATTTCTCGATGTATGAGCGCTTCGACCGCGCGCCGCTTTCAGCGCCGGTAGGCCGGAACATAGAGCGGACGCTTGACCACGACAGCCGTGCGCGGCTGGCCGCGGATGATCACAGAGACATTTGTGCCTGCCTTGGCGAAGCCCGGCTCGACAAAGGCGTTTGCGGCATATTTCTTGACTGTCGGGCAGAACATCCCCGCAACGCAGTGGCCGATGACTGTGCCATCCGGGGAGGCGACCTCATACCCCTCGCGGGGAACGCCGCCGGACACTTCGATGCCGGCGAGCTTTCGGCTGACGCCTTTTTCGATGATGGCGAGGAGGGCTTCCTTGCCGACAAACTCTTTTTCAAAATCGCAGGCCCACTTGAAGCCGGCCTCGATCGGATTTATCTCAATGCTGATCTCATGCCCGTGAAGCGGCATTCCCGCTTCGAACCTGAGGCTGTCCCGCGCGGCCAGGCCGATCGGTTTGGTCTCGATGCCGAGCATCTCTCCCTGCTTCAACAGGAACTCCCAGAGCTGCAGCGCTTTTTCCGCCGGGAAGAAGAGCTCGCCGCCATCCTCGCCGGTGTATCCTGTGCGGCCGAAGAGGACCGGGATGCCGTCGATGGCGATATTGCCCCAGCAGAACCTCTGGATAGTGGAAACGGGGCTGTTCGCTACCTTGTCGAGGAGTTCGATGGCCCGCGGCCCCTGGACAGCGATCATGTACGTGTCGTCGGAGCGATCGGTCACCTTGACACTGGACGGCGCATGGGCCCTGAACCACTCCAGGTCCGCCGCGTGGTTCGAAGCATTGACCACAATCCACCACGAGGACGGAAGTCTGTACACAAAGAGGTCGTCGATGACCCCGCCCTTCTCGTCGAGCAGAAGAGAATACCGGGCCATGGGCGGCACGAGGTCGGAGACTTTCGCCGTTATCATGCGCGCGACAAAATCGTCGGCACTCTGCCCCGTGATTTCAAGCTGACCCATATGGTCAATATCGAAGAGACCGACAGATCGCCGGGTTATAAGGTGCTCTTCGACAGCGCCGGTAGAATAATTGATCGGCATGTCGTATCCCGCAAAAGCCGTCATTTTCGCGCCATGGGTAACATGCCAGTCGTGCAGTGCAGTGATATTCGTAGGCTTCCTCCCGTTCATATTCTGAAATGCTGTTTTATTTTAACATCTCTCTCTCAGACTGACAACGAGCCTCTCCTAGAAATTTGTGCGTGTCCACGCCCTGTCGAGGGGTACTCCCTCCGTCAAAAATGCGCGGGGTTTCCCCTCGATGAAGAACTGGACGTCCTTGACATTCTGGAATTCGGTGAGAGTGTAGACGATTTGCCTGAGCTGGGCCATATAGCCCTCTTTGCCATAGCGATTGTACCCAAAAGCATCGCTGAAATCGACGGTGGCAGTGCTGCCGCGCACGCTCACTCCGCGCAGCTTCGTGCCCGAAGGTATGAGCGACAGGAGATTCCCGCGCAGTTCGGATTCCGTCGGGCCCTTCAGGAGTGTCTCGAGCGTATCCTGAATCGGGCTGTCGGAGACCGGAATGGTCCGCTTCACCCTCTGGCTTGAAATAGATCCGTCGTCATGGACTTGAACGAAATACAGCACTGCGGTGCGGGTCTTCTTCTCCTGCTGGGCCGGAGCGGCAGGAGACGGGGTGGCGGGCGACGGGGCCGTCTCGAAAGAATCTGAAGGAGTATTGGCTGTGGTCTGTTCGGAGGGAGGCGGCTCTGCGGGAGATGGCTCCGACTGCTGCGGCAGCTCTTGCTGCCGAGGTTGCTCCTGCTGCTGCGGCTGCTCCTGCAGCCGAGGCTCCGTCGTCTGATCCGCCGTCGGTGAAGGAGACGGGGCCGATGGCTGGGGGTTGGGCTTGGATACCGCATGGTTGAGCGCATCCAGAAAACCGGTCTTCTGTACGACGGCCCGAATGTCTCCAAACTTCACGAGAAAGAGAATCAGGAGCAGAACGAACGCCCCGATCCAGAGAAGGCAGCCTGCCTTCGAACTTGCTCGCTTTTTCCTTCGTACAGCCATACACTATCGATCCTACTTTTGACGGGCAAAAGGGTCAAGAACGAGGCTGACGGTGTATTCGGGCCGCGCCTCATCCGGCCTGACGGTGAAAAAATCCGCCTTCTCCGGCTCTCTGTCGAGGAATACGACCTGCCAGAGGGCAGGATTATGTATCTGCACGAGCTGTCCATGGGCCCGGAGAGCAAAATGGCCCGAAACCGGCCTGTGTCCGGAAAACCAGACGGCGTGCCGCGCCATGTCCCCCGACTCGAAGATCGCCTCCATGCTCTTCGCGACGGCCCCCTCTTCCGCTTCGCCGTTGGCTGTCCAGATCAGCGCCTGGACGACGTCGGGGTGCCGGGCGATGATCGCCGGCATGGGGAGCGGCAGGGCCGGCTCGGCGTGGCTCACACAGTAATTGCCGCCGACAGCCGCAACGGGCAGGGAGAGCTCGTAGCGGCGCACGAGCCTGGCGATATCCCGGCCGTAGCGAAGCTCGAGCCACAGCGCCCCCATCCGCCCCTCATCGGCATACTTGTAAAAAGGAAAATCGCCGTGGTCGGCGGCATTTGTCATGTTGTCGTGGTTGCCCTTGAGACAAAAAACGGAATCGGGAAAGCGGCACAGCAGGTCGATGACCCTGAGCAGTGCGCCGAGCGACAGCCCCATCTCCTCGTCCATCTCCGGAGAGAGTATTGCGGCGGCATCGCGGGCAGCGGCGATCTTGGCGTAGGCCTGAATCCAGCGCTCTGCGGACTCTTNCCCTTCCCCGTGGGGAATGTCGCCCAGGAAAAGCAGCGAGGCACGGTCGTCCTCCAGCGAGGAATGCAGAGGCTCGCCCAGAGTGGGGAACTCCGTCCGCAGGAGCGCATCGACGAAGGCCGGCCGCGCGTGGAGGTCGGGCACGAGGATGCAGGGCTTCTGGTGCGGCAACTGAACCAGTCCTCCGGGCGAAGCGCTGCCCGGCGCCCGCGGCCTCAGCTCCGGAGAGACGGCTTGCCCCGCCTCCAGCGCCGCCCTGAGCGCCCCTTCCAGTCTCTCCGCAGACGGAAAGACCTGCTGTTGTGTTTCCTCCACAGTCATGCAGAGCAATCCTTGTGCCGCCTATGCACCCGTCCCGCCCGAATCAGCCGCAGAATCGAGTTTCTTCAGCCATTCCCTCGCAATTTTATCTTCAGAATCGAATTCCACGGCAGTCTTAAAAAAGCCCTCGGCCTCTCTGGTTCTCCCCTGGCGGTACGCGAGGGCCCNCAGATTGACGATGATCTTCACATTCTCGGGCTCCATCCTGAGCGCCCGCTCGAGATCCGACTTTGCCGCATCGAGCTTCCCAAGCTCCATCTCGCAGATGGAGAGTTCGTTGTACACGTCCGCCCNCTCCGCCCCTTTCTCGAGCGCAGTATGGAAGGCCCTCTCCCCTTCGGCCCACCTGCCCATGCGGCGATTCGCCCACCCCACGAGGAACCACCCGTTCCAGACATCGGGATACTTGTCGACGAACTGTTGCGCCCGCTCGAGGCCCTTCTCCTCCTTGCCCATCTGGATGAAATCGTATGCCTCTTTGAAGACCGTATCGAGATAGCCCATACTGCTGAGCTTTTCCAATATGGATTTCGCCCGTTTCGTGCGCTCTTCATCGTCGTTCATGCCTATGTAGCTCGTGAGCAGGGAGACGGCCCTGTCATAGTTGTGCTTTCTCAGGAAGAAAAAGGCGGCATGGTAGTATGCGGGAGGGAAAACCTCTCTGAGGGCCAGAAGATAGCGGTAGTATTTGTGCGCCAGATCGTCTTCTTTTTCGGCATCCTCCTCGTGGCCCGAATCGGCGAGATACTTCGCATGCTCTTCGTGCATGAGCGCAAGGTTGATGGCCGGCTCGGGGCGTTCGGGGTCGAGGCCGCTCGCGGCGAAGAAAATCTCTTCGGCCACTGCCCACTCTTTCGATTCGGCTTTCTGGATGCCCGCCGCAATCAGCTCCTCAAAGAGTTCGGGGCGCGCCGTCCTGACATAGGTCCGATATTTCCCGGCGTGGACATTGGCCGGCTCCCACGCGAGCACGCGGAGCATGCCCGTCAGCAGGCTTTCGGCCGTGATGGACGCGGGATTGAGTTTGATGACCGGGGACTGGAGCTGCACAGGATAGGGAATGGAAGGATCGATACCCTCGGGAACATGGGCCGCGGCGCCATCTCCCTCGAACCTGATATAGACAATGCTCGAGAGCGCCAGCTTTTTCCGCTCTTCGAAAGCCTCCGACAGGGGCCGTTCGGCCGCATCTTCGCCGCGGGATTTTTTCTGTCCGCCCGCCGCATGGCCTTTGTCGCGCGACAGCGGCTTCATGCCCGGCACTCTTCTCGACTTCTCAATCATATTCAATCCTTCCAGGGGAAAATCATCCCTTTGAGCGTCCGCTTCCCGACCAGTTCTTTCTCTTCCTGGAGAAGGTCATCCCAAGGGATCTGACGGCGGTTGGCCTCGGGATTCTCCTTGAGGTAGCGGTACTTCTTCATCCTGAGCCTGACCGCGACCGCCGATGCCAGCGCGGTGCCCGCGGGTCCCGGCGCGAGCAGCATGGTCACTACGGATATCGCGAAGGTGAAGATTCTCCATATCAGCAAGAATATCGAAAAACCGGGGTTGTCGACAAAGAGATAGAGCGCCGTCTTTAAGGCCTGGCGCGGCGTCCCTCCGTCGCGCGCGAAGATTGCCGGCACATACTGCAGAATCAGCATCGCCAGGATCATGGTCCAGAAGAGCACTCCTCCGGCAAAAACGGCCCACGTCGCCTTCTGACCGAGATAGAAGGGCAGCGCCACCGCCAGTGCCACCCCGAACAGAAGATTCAGGCCGCCCATGATGAGCCCCATCTTCAGGGAACGGAAAAACGCGGCCTTGATATCGCTGAAGTGGACGCCCTTCGAGTCGGCGATGGCGTACATCGCGTCCGTCACTGTCGCATCCCACACGGAAAGAGCGACGATGGTGATCGCGACAAGCACAATGATGAGCCAGGTCGGCGCCCCCAGAGCCACGGGGACAACAAAGAAAAGCAGTAAAATAACGAGGAAGACCCCATTCAGGGCGGCCAGCAGGTAGAGATTGTCCCAGCCGTCGAAAAACGCCTTCTTGATAAAAAAACCGATCATACTAGTTCTATACTCCATGCTTGACCTTTGGACAAGTAGATGCATAAAGTACTCGATTGGAGCTCCTTGGAGCTATCCNNTACACACCAAGAGGCCTGGTCAGTGAAAAACGCCTACTCCTTTCCACTCGAAAACTACATGGGCAGAGAGAAATTCGAGCGCATCAAGGAATTTGCGAAAGATAAAGAAACACCGTGTCTGATCATCGATCTGGACGTCATCAGGAAAAATTACGAGAACCTCAAGACCTACCTTCCCTGGGCAGTCGTCTACTACGCCATCAAGGCCAACCCCGACGACGCCGTCGTCTCTCTCCTCCGGGACCTCGGCTCGAATTTCGACGTCGCTTCGCGCTATGAGCTGGATCAGCTTCTGCGGCTCGGGGTGCCTCCCGACCGCATGAGTTTCGGCAACACAATCAAAAAAGAGAAGGATATCGCATATTTCTATGAAAAAGGCGTGCGGCTCTTCGTCACCGACTCCATCAGCGACATCGACAAGCTTTCGCGCGCCGCCCCCGGCTCAAAGGTGTTCTTCAGGCTCCTCACCGAGGGCCTGGGCGCCGACTGGCCCCTCTCCAAAAAATTCGGCTCGCACCCCGACCTTGCGCGCCAGCTCATAAAGATGGCGGTCCGCTTCGGCCTCGAGCCCTACGGCATCTCCTTCCACCCCGGCAGCCAGCAGCGCGACGTCGGCCAATGGTCGAGCGCCCTCGCCATTGTCGGCCAGCTCTTCAACTGGGCGCGGCACGACCTCAAGCTCGACCTGAAAATGATCAACATGGGGGGCGGCTTTCCGGCCAACTACCTCGAGCCGACCGATACGCTGCCGCAGTATGCAGAGGACATAAAGCGGTTCCTCGACAACAGCTTCGGTCTGGTGTGGCCCGAAAAAATAGTCATCGAACCCGGCCGCTCCATGGCTGGCGATGCCGGCGTGATCGTAGCCGAGATCGTCAACATCGCCAAGAAATCGGTGCACGACCGCTATCCCTGGGTTTTCCTCGACATAGGCAAATTCGGGGGCCTCATCGAGACACTGGAGGAATCGATCAAGTACCCCATCTATTTCGAGGGAGAGGGCCCGGTGGAAGAAGTCATCCTCGCGGGGCCGACCTGCGACTCGATGGATATCCTCTACGAGCGCACGCCCTACTTCATGCCCTCATCGGCCAAAATCGGCGACAAAGTCTATATTTTGACGGCGGGTGCATACACCCAGAGCTATTCGTCGGTGTACTTCAACGGTTTCCCGCCGCTGCAATCGTACATCCTGCCGTCGGAATAGGCCGAAAAAGACAACAAAAAGGGCCCCGGACGGGGCCCTGACATCGCGCTGCGCCGATATTCTCGGCGCCTATGACTGAAGCTCTGCCGCCGCTTTCGCGATAGCCTCGCACAGCTCTCCTATATCCTTCTCTTCGACGCTGGAGAACGCGACGCGGAGGTAGCGGTCGAGCAGAGACACCGTGCCTATGCCCATCTCATACAGCAGTTTCTTTCTGAGGGCCTCGGCAGAAAAGCCTTCGCAGTAAAAACTCATGAAATAGCCCGAATTGAAGGGTATCGGCGTGAGCCCCTTGGGCAGCGCCATGCCCGCCAGCTTTCTCTTCATCGCCCTGTAGCGCCCCTCGAGAATGGCGCGATACCCCGCCTTCTGGGCATCATAGCCCTCATAGGCCAGGGCCTTGAGCAAAAGGTTCTGGGAAAGGCTGCACGAACTCGAGACGCTCGAACGGATGATGCCTGCGAGCTTCTTTGTCAGCGCATCGTACTGCTGATCCGTGAGGTCGCACCCGCCGAAGGTGACGAAGCCCATCCGGAAACCCCACACATAGTCTTCTTTTGTGGGGCCGTCGGCCTTGACCGCGAGGATGTTCGGATGCAGGCCGGCGAGCCTGGCGAACATGGACTCGCGGAGGAGATTGTCTTCATACTGCAGGCCAAAATAGGCATCGTCGGTGATCGCGAGGATATCGGTGCCTTCCCGTGCGATTTCGAGGAGGCCCGCGGTGATGCGGTCGGCCTCTTCGAGCGTCAGCGAATAGCCCGTGGGATTATTGGGAAAATTGAGAATGATGATCGCCTTCCCGCGCCGCTGACCCGCCTGGCGGACTCCGCCGAGCAGGGCATCCACATTGTAACCGTCCCCGGAAAAGAGCGGATAGGTGATGCCCGCGGCCATCTTCCGCTCCTCTATGATGAGCCTGTAGTTCGGCCAGTGCAGATCGGGCACGATCACGGTATCGCCCGGCTCGACAAACAGGTCGCAGATATACGACACGGCCGCCGTCAGCCCCGGCACGACGACGGGGAGGGAGACGGCCTTCTTGTCCAGCGAGGGATTTTTCCTGTAGAGCGCCTCTTTCCATATCTTTCTGAGTTCGAGGACTCCGGCAGTCGAGGCATAGGCGACGGCCTCGGTGGGCGTCAGCCCCGGCAACTCTCTGCGCAGAGCGTCGAGCATCATCGGCTGGCCGTGCTCATAGGCCATGCCAATGGTTGCATTGAATCGGTGGGCGTGCTCGGAGGCTTCCGCCCCCTGAGTGATGATTCCCTTGGGGAAATACATGTGCCTTCCCATTTCGGAGAGCAGCCTCTCCGCCACCGTGCCGGCCAACACCCCATTCAACTCTTCTGCAAGCTGGTTCATGGCAACCTCTCAGGTCAAAATTGATAGTGTAACAAGAATGGCCTATTGTACCGTCATCGATGACAGCGCGCAATGCGGGATCGGCGGAAAATCGGGATATTGTGGCCGGTTTTTCGGCGTTGTTCCCGCCACTATTCAATAAATTTTTATCTATTTGCCTCACCGGCTCCGACGATAGTTGACAGAGAAACAAATCGATGCTTTTATATAGAAAACATCATATGGATAAAACCTATGATGAGATTTCACGGAGGATGGGATGATGAAAAAGATTTTTGTGCTGGCTCTAGCGTTCATCGCTGTTTCCGGCATTGCTTTTGCACAGATCGACCTCGCCAAGGTCAAAGATGGTGTGTATTTTGCCGAAGACAAAAGCTTTTCAAGCTCCGGCTGGAAAGAACAGGTCGTTCTCGAAGTGAGCAAAGGCAAGATCGTCAGCGCCGAATGGAATGGCGTCTCGAATCTGCCCGGTGCCGCCGACAAAAAGACCTATGCCGCCGCAGGCAAATACGGCATGGTGAAAGCCTCCAAGATCAAGGCCGAATGGGATGCCCAGGCGAAAGCCGCCGAGGAATATCTCGTGAAGACGCAGAATGTGAATCTCAGCAAGTTCGATGCGAGCGGGCACACCGATGCCATCTCCGGCGCGACGCTGAACGTCAAGGTATTCTTCGACCTCGTGCAGGAAGCTCTCAAATCGAACCCCGTAGCTAAAGGCTCCTACAAGAGCGGCTGGTACTATGCCGAAGACCCGAGCTTCGACAAGTCGGGCTGGAAGAACAGCGTTCTCATCACCGTGGTCAACGGCAGCATCGTGGATGTGCTCTGGAACGGCATCAACAAGGACCCGAAGGCGAAATCCAAATACGTGCAGAGCCAGACCGGCGCCTACAAGATGAACGCCAAGAATGGCGAGTGGTATGTGCAGGCCGACCGCGTTGCCCAGGCCATTGTGAAGGCCGGCGATCCTTCGAAGATTGCGGTCAAGGCCGACGGCACGACCGATGCCGTATCCGGCGTCTCGATCACGGTTCCGGTGCTCTCCCTCGCAGTCACGGCGCTGAAGGCGGCCAAGTAATCTGAATGCATTTTGAATGTAAACTGAAAGCGGCACCCCCGGGGTGCCGCTTTTTTTATGGCCGCAGAGATGGTATAAGAATGTTGCTGGGGGCGAGAAAGACTTTATGATTCCACAGAAAATTCCTCTGTTGGCTGCCATGGAACTCCCAAGCCATGAGGCAGGCCGCCTCACAGCCCGATGTGCCGGACTCGCGTCGAAACTGCCCCCTGCNGGGGGGAGCGTTCCGGAGGAGCTGCACTATTATTCTTCGCCGGGCCGCACTGAGCTCGGCGGCAATCACACCGACCACAACAACGGATGCGTGCTCGCCGCCTCGGTAGACCTCGACATGGTGGCAGCCGCACGCCCCAGGGGCGACACACACGTTACGCTGGCTTCGGAAGGCTATGCTCCCCTGTCGCTCGATATTGCAGATACGGTTCCACGACAGGAAGAGCGTGGTTCGCCCGGATCCATCATCCGCGGCCTCGCGGGCTGGCTCTCCCGCAGAAGGGCCCCGCCGCCGAGGGGCTTCGATATCGCCATGGATTCGGACGTTCCCGCGGGCTCGGGACTTTCGAGCTCTGCGGCCTTTGAACTGCTCATGGCTTCGATCTTCGATGATATAGGGAATTACGGTTTCAGCCCCACAGAGTGGGCCGTCGCGGGGCAGTTCGCCGAAAACGAATATTTTGGAAAGCCCTGCGGGCTTATGGACCAGATCGCCTGCGCCGCGGGCGGCATCGTTTCCATCGATTTTGGCAGGCCCGGAGCGCCGGAGATCGGGACGGTAGCCTACGATTTCTCGGCGCAGGCCATGGTGCTCGCCATCGTCGACACGGGCTCGAACCATGAAGACCTCACCGGCGAGTACGCCGCCATTCCCCGGGAGATGAAGTCGGTGGCGGCCCTNGTTCGGGCCCAAACCCTGGACCGCGTCACGAAAGACGACCTTCTGTCGCGGACTTCGGAGATTCGGGCCCGCTGCGGNGACAGAGCCTTCCTGCGCGCGTGGCACTTCGTGCACGAGACGAGGCGCCCCGGCCGGATGCGTGCGGCGCTCGCCCGGAACGACATGGCGGCCTACCTCTCGCTTGTCCGGGAATCCGGAAGGTCGAGCTGGATGTACCTGCAGAACATCCAGGCGGGCGATCCCCGCCGGCAGAGCCTGGCCGTGGCCCTTACGCTCAGCGAGGATCTGCTGGGGAACGAGGGGGCCTGGCGCGTCCACGGAGGGGGCTTTGCGGGCACGGTCCAGGCTTACGTCCCGGAAACGAAGTTCCATGAATTTCTTGAGCGTATGGAGGCTGTCTTCGGGAAGGGCAGCGTCCGGAGGCTGAATATCAGACCATATGGTGTCTGTAGAATACTCATGCGATAGGAGGCTGCAATGAGCAAGAAAAAAGGATTCGGACCGTATCTCGGCCTGACTTTTCTTATCGGTTTCGGCTTTTTCACGATGGGGCTCATGGACCCGCTGTACGACACCTATGTGCCGATCTTCCTGAGCAAGTACATAGACCGCATGAGCGTGGTCGGATTCTTCATGACCATCGACAACATCCTCGCCATTTTTCTCATACCCCTCGTGAGCGCGTGGTCCGACCGTACGCACACGAGAATCGGGCGCCGCATGCCCTACATCCTCGTGCTTCTGCCGCTCACCGCGGTGCTCTTCGGGGCCATCCCCTACGCCGGGGGCGTTTCGCTCGGTTTCCTCCTCGCGACGCTCCTTCTGCTCAACGTGACGAAGCAGTCGGTGCGCGGGCCGGTGGTCGCGCTCATGCCCGACACAATCCCCGCCGATTACCGCTCCGAGGCCAACGGCGTGATCAACACCATGGGCGGGATCGCCAGCATCGTAGGAACCATAGGCCTGGCCAGGCTCATGGACCTCGACACGACGCTGCCGCTGCTCGGCGCCACAAAGGACAGACTGCCCTTCCCTCTCGCAGGCATCTTCGTCGTGCTGGCCGTCATCCTTCTCTTCGCGTTCATCCGCGAAAAAAAGTCGGACCCCTCTGCAGCGCAGGAACAGAAAACGCCCATTCTCGAGAGTTTCCGGAATGTGGCCGCCCAGAAGGACAAGAGTGCCCTCTACATCCTCATTTCGCTCTTCCTGTGGTTCCTGGGCTACCAGGGCGTCCTGCCCTTCATCGGCAAATATTCGATCGACATCCTCAAGACCTCGAGCGGCACTGCGGCTCTCGCCGCGGGCATGGTCGGCGTCGCCTACGCAATCTTTGCCCTCCCCTCGGGCTATGTCGCGCACCGCATCGGCAGAAAAAAGACAATCCGCGCGAGCCTCCTCGTGATTGCGGTCCTGACGGCCCTCCTGTTTGTGCATCCGTGGATCACCGCCTCGCTCCCCGGCTCGCTGAAACTCGGGACATTCTGGGCGATCATGTTCCTGTTCGGCACTTTCTGGGTCTCGATCATCACGAACTCCTTCCCCATGCTCTGGCAGATGGCGGAATGGGGGACAATCGGCATCTACACGGGTCTCTACTATACCGCGAGCCAGGCTGCGGCCATCCTGGCGCCCGTCCTCACCGGCGGCATCATCGACATCTTCGGCTATCAGGGAATATTCCTTTTCTGCACGATCTGCATGCTCTGCGCACGCTTTGTGATGGGCAAGGTGACGAAGGGCGAGCCTGCGGAAAATTCCGCAAGTGAAAAGGGGTAATTTACAAACTCGCCGTTTGTCTCGATAATATTGAGGAAGAGGTGAACTATGAAATCGATGGACAAGCCAAAAACGGCTGAGAAAAAGAAACCACAGAAGACCCTCAAGGAAAAACGCGCAGAAAAACGCGCGAAGAAAGAGTCAAAAGAGGCTGAATAGCCCGACAAAAAAGCCGCTCCGTCGGGGAGCGGCTTTTGTTTTTTCCAAGCTCGCGCGACACCGCGCACGGCTGAAAAATCGCCTTATTCTTCCTGTTCGTTCCACTTGACGGGCAGAATGCTCTTTTCTGTCTCTTTGTCGAAGTAGATGGCCTTGGCCATAACAGGCGCAAAGGTGATGGTGTCGCCATGCCTGTGCAGATGGTGAGNGGGAATGCGCGCAACCATGCCCTGGGTCGGTGTAGTCGCCTGGAGGTGAATCTCCGCCCCGAGCGGCTCGACGACGGTGACCTTGGCATCAAATGTCTGATCCTTATTCTCGGCATCCGGAACGACGAGGTCTTCCGGCCTGATGCCGAAATACACGCTCTTGCCCACATAGGGCTTCAAGAGCGCCGCATGATTCTCATCGAGCGCAAGCCTGAACGAGCCTTCGTCGATGAGCACCTTCCCGCCCTCTTCAAGCACGTTGACAGTCATGAAGTTCATGGGCGGCGAGCCGATGAATCCCGCGACGAATTTGTTGATCGGGTTGTTGTACAGATACAGGGGGGAACCGATCTGCTGTATGAGGCCGTCCTTCATGACGACGATCTTGTCGCCCATCGTCATCGCCTCGACCTGGTCGTGCGTGACGTAGATCATCGTCGACTGGAGCCGGTCGTGCAGCTCGATGAGCTCGGCGCGCATCTGCACGCGCAGCTTGGCGTCGAGGTTGGAGAGCGGTTCGTCGAAGAGGAATACCTTCGGTTTGCGCACGATGGCGCGGCCCACCGCGACACGCTGGCGCTGCCCGCCCGAAAGCTGTTTGGGCTTGCGGTCGAGGAGTTTTTCGATGTCGAGGATGCGCGCGGCTTCCTTGACGCGGGAATCGATCTCAGCCTTCGGCAGCTTGCGAATCTTGAGACCGAACGCCATGTTCTCGTAGACGGTCATATGGGGATAGAGCGCGTAGTTCTGAAACACCATCGCGATATCCCTGTCTTTGGGCGGAACATCGTTGACGAGCTTGCTGTCGATATAGACCTCGCCCTCGGTGATATCCTCAAGCCCTGCGATCATCCGGAGGGTTGTCGTCTTTCCGCATCCCGACGGTCCGACGAAAACCACGAATTCCTTGTCCCTGATGGTGATGTTGGCGTCCGAAACTGCCCGGACATTGCCTTCGTACACCTTCCCGACGCTTTTGAGTTCTACCTTTGCCATGGATCCTCCCTTTCAGAGGTGTATGTTATGGAAATAGTGTACGCCGGTTTTAGGAAGGCGTCAACCTTCGGCCTCAAATTCCGGGAGGGGAATCCGGCACTGTGTCACTGTCACTCTCACTCCTATTCAATATCCGGTGGAGCTTCACGGCGATGAAGAGCTGCTCATAGAACGTCAGGTCCTGATCCTGAAAATCCAATATTTCCCTGATTTTGTTCAGCCGATACCGGACCGAATTCTCATGGAGATACATTCTTTCCGCCGTCTTGGAGAAATCCCCGTCATTGTCGACGAAACACACGGCGGTCTTCATCAGGCTCTGCTTGTAGTTTTTGTCGTATTCGAGTATCGGCGAGATGATCTCATCGTGGAATTCCAAGAGTTCCGGCGTGTCCCTGAGCGGCAGGAGAAATTTGTAGGATCCGATATCTCTGTAGAAAACGGTATCCTGATCATACGAGCCCTTCAGCTCGCTCGCAATCATGGCCTCCATGATTGCCCTGTTCGCCTGGCCCAGCCCCTCGTGGAGGGTGCTGACTCCCGCGATATATCGTCTGCTGACCTGCTGCATCTGGTGTATGACATATTTCAGCTTTGTGGCGAGGTTGTCCTGGTCGGGTTTGGCAAAAGTCAATATGATCAGTATGTTGTTCTTGAATTTCACACACATCCATTCTTTGACGACATTGATTCTGTTCTGAAAAACCGCGAGCGTGGTGATGTCCTCCAGATCGAAACCCCTGCAGTAGACGGCCATCACATATTTTGCAAAGTGATCGTTGAGTTCGAGCATCTTCTTCTCTACACTGCCCTCGTCTTTATTTATCCCCAGAATATCGTTCAATTTCAGCTCGATCAGCATGCCCTCTTTGTCCTGGATGATAAGCATGAGGAGATCCCGGATCATGTCGCCGTAGGGGTAGTCCTGATTGATAAAGACGACCGGATAATTGTGTTCATTGGCAAAATTGACGAGCGGCAGCGGCAATTCGGAAAAGAGTTTACTGATAATACAGAGCCCGCTGGAATCGGAGGCGAGAAGCAACTTCAGCATCTCTATCATCTGGTCTGGATTGTCCTTCACCACGAAAAGACTGCTGATAAAAAAATCGCCCGGCATGAGTATTCCCGGTTCGTTGAGGACCTCCGCCGTAAAGGGGGAATCGATAAAACTGACCCTTCGGATGACCCGGTCCAGTCCCGATTCGCCAGCCACGACTCTCGCCTTTTCCATGATCTCAGACTTCATGATCTGTTTGACGGTGACAGACATAGAGACCTCCCATAACGACAGCGCCGAGGTTCAGCAATCCTGTACAAAAATCATCATCTTGGCTTCACTTTTGTAAATATCACAAATACCGGACAGAAAAATGTATGCTATAAGAATTATTTATCTGCCTTCTATGTTTTGTAAAGCATTTTGAGAAGAGGTATTCATATGCGCGATCGTCTAATCAAGAATCTCTGCGAACTGGTCAGAATCGACAGCGAATCGGGTGAAGAGAAGGCATTCCTTCAGTTTCTCGGGGCAAAGTTCGCCTCCGAACTGGGGGCGACAGTTCAGTTCGACGCCTATGGCAACCTGATCGCAAAGATCCCGGCCCTGAACTGCTCCTCCCGCAAACCACTGATGTTCGCGATGCACGGCGATACGGTCAAGCCGGGAAAAGGAATAAAGCCGGTTGTAAAGGGCGATACTGTCTATTCCAGCGGCGATACCATCCTGGGCGCCGACTGCAAGGCCGGCATCGCCGAATGTATCGAGGCAGTTCTGGGTGCCTCCCGGCATCCTCCCCTGGAAATCGTCGTGACCCGCCAGGAGGAAGCCGGAATGCTGGGGGCCAAAAACCTCGATTTTTCGCTGATAAGCGCCCATAAGGGCTTTCTCGTCGACATGGACACCATAGACGCCGTGGTTGTAGGCACACCCTCCCGCATGATCATCGATGTGGACATCACGGGTAAGGCAGCCCATTCCGGCATGGAGCCGGAAAAGGGCGTCTCCGCGATCAGGGCGGCGGCCCATGCCATTACCCTGCTGAGAGACGGCCGCATCGACGCCGAGACGACCGGCAATGTCGGTATCATCCACGGAGGACTGATTGTCAACTCCGTGCCGGAGAAGGCTTCCGTGAAGGCCGAAGTGCGCAGCCTCAATCACGACAAGTGCGTGCAGATCAGCGAGACCTGGAAAGAAATCTTCGAGACCGCCGCGAAGGCAGTGGGAGCAAGGGCCGATGTCACCCTCAGCCTCGAGTCCAGGGCCGCACGCATGTCCGCCGATTCTCCGATGGTACGGGTCGCCTGCGACGCTCTCCGCTCCGTCGGCGTGGACCCCAAGGTGACGGTCATCACCGGCGGGCTGGAATCTTCAATTTATAACGAGAAGGGCATCGAAACCGTTCCGATCGGCAACGGAGTAAAGGCAGAGCATACCGTCTCGGAAAATGTCTCCGTCGAGGACATGGAGAAGGTGACCGGCATCATCGCTTACCTTTTTTCACATTTCTGCTGAGGCGTCAAAATGCCATGGAAAACTTGGCCCCATATGCATGTAATAAATATAAAATCCAATTCTCATCTTTATAAATATCACAAATCGTGGGGGAAAAAGGCATGCTATCATCTTCTTTCAGAGCCGGTAAAGTAATAATGAAATACTAGTGTTTCAAATTTCATGGCCATGATCAAAGAGTGCTTTGAATTTTATGCAAGGAGGCATTCATGTACGATCTGGAGCTCGTCGGAGCATCTATTAAATTATTGCGCGACATGTTCGGTCTGCAGAAGGGCGAATCCGTAGTATTAACCTGCGACACGGAGTCGAACTACGATGTCGTCGACGCGACCGCCCAGGCCGCCTATGCGCTGGGAGGCAAACCGGTCATTGTAAAAACCCCCGCCGCCAGAGGCGTCGGCAAGGCGGCCGATCCCGATCTTCCGGGCAAGGAATTGATCGGGCTTCTGTCCGCGGCCGATATCTGGATAGAGTACAACAACGAGTGGATCTTCTACTCCACTGTGTTCGATGAGGCTTTCCGCACAAACAAAAACCTGAGGTACACCAACCTCGTGGGGGCGAACCCCGACCTCATAATGAGGAATATCGGGAGAGTGGACATCCCCCTCCTGAGGGAATTTATCCTGAAAGTCGAAGATGTCTCGAAAAAGGCCAAGCATATCAGGATCACGACGCCGGCCGGCACCGATGTGGAGTTCGACAATGACCCGAACCGACCTTTCTACACCGCAGACGGCTATATCAAGAAAGGCGAGATCAAGATGATGCCGGGGCAGATCTCCTGGACTCCCCTCTTCAAGACTATCAACGGGACAATCGTAATAGACGGCACCCTGACGCCCCCCTTGGGAAAAGTGAACGACCCCATCCGCCTGACGGTCAAAAACGACAAAGTCATGGACGTGGCGGGCGGACAGGATGCAAAGGTTTTCAAGGCCTGGCTGGAGAGCTTCAAAGATGACCGGATGTTCTATCTTGCGCACCTGTCCTACGGCTTCGGCCCCGGCGCAAAACTGACCGGCGACATTGTGGAGGATGAACGGGTGTGGGGGTCGACCGAGTGGGGGTTCGGAAATATCGGCCCCATGCTCGTNCCCGATATCCCCGGCGGAATTCCCGCCTCTTCGCATTCCGATGGCATCTGCCTCAATTCCACAGTATACCTTGACGGACAACTTCTGCTGAAAGAGGGGCAGGTTGTCGGTCCTACGGAAGAAATCGTCGCGCTGGCGAGAAAACTCGGGAAATAGTCGGTATTTGTGAGGATGGCCGAAGCAAAAAAGTACTCTTCGGCCATCTGGAGGAGTCTATGAGAAGGATTTTCTGGTTAAATCCTGTTGCTCACTCCAAGCATAATCCAATAATGAAAAAAATGTTCCAGCGCGAAGCGGCTCCGGATACGGAGGTCGCAGTCGAATCCCTGACAGACGGCCCCCTCCATCTGGAATATCACTATTATGGAGCCCTCGCCCTGCCAGAATCGATCGCCCTCCTTCTCCGTGCGGAGAGAGAAGGTTACGACGCCGCCGTCATGGGCTGTTTCTACGACCCGGGGCTCAGGGAAATCCGCGAAGTCCTGACCACAATGCCAGTCATCTTTCCGGAAGAAACCTGTACGCAGCTCGCCTCCACCATGGGCGACAAGTTTTCGATACTTGTTGCAGAGAAAAAGTGTATTCCCGCCATGTCCGAAAATCTTGAACGCTACGGCCTCGGCAGAAAGCTGGCCTCATTTGTCAGCCTGGATATGAACGTACTGGAATTCCAGGAGGACCCCGCCGCAACTCAGAGCCGGATGATGGCCGCCGGCAAAAAGGCCCTCGACGACGGCGCCGAAGTCCTGATCTTTGGCTGCACAATGCAGTATGGATTCGCCCCGAAGATGCAGGACGCGCTCGGCGTCCCCGTCATAGACGCCGCAATCACGTCATTCAAATATGCAGAGTTCAGGGCCGATCTGCGCCAGCGTTACGGCTGGTCCCACAGCAAGCGTTGTGCCTACGAATCGCCAAAGCGCGAGGAGATAACAGCATGGGGCCTGCCTTGGTGAATATCGAGAGTACCTGGTCTAGCCACTGGTCTTAGGTTGCTTTTTAAGGAGGTATGCCATGAAAAGTCAACTCAAGGGGTTGCTGTTTCTGTTGGTGTGTGTCGTTCTTGTGCAGGGGATAGGCGCACAGAGTCAAAGCAGGATGATCAGATGTACGGTTTCGGGAACACCCAACATCGATCCCGGCGTCGGGCAGGATTATGGAAGCAGCATGGCACTGCCGAATCTGTACGACAGCCTGGTGTTTCCCCAGAACGACGGGACACTGAAACCGATGCTCGCCGAAAAGTGGGATATAGACAGCAGTGCGCTCAACTATACTTTCTATTTGAGGAAAGGCATCAAATTCCATAGCGGGAAAGAGGTAACTGCCGATGACGTGGCCTTCTCCATGCAGAGACTTCTGACGGTGGGCGAAGGTTATGCGTACCTGTTTACTGGTGTCGTGGATAAAGCCACCGTGGTCGACAAGTACACGGTGAAATTCACACTGAAAAAGAAGTTCGGCCCCTTCGTTGAAACCCTTGTCAGGCTCTATGTGCTGGACAAGGATCTCGTCACCAAAAACATCAACAAAAACGGCAAATACGGGGAGATAGGGGATTATGGCAAAGACTGGCTCATCACCCACGATGCGGGCAGTGGACCCTATACGGTCAGTGAATTGAAGCAGCAACAGTACCTCAGTGCGGTCCAGTTCAAGGATTACTGGGGAGGATGGGACAAAGATGCACCGGATTCATTCAAACTGATGGATACCACCGAGGGAGCCACCGTCCGTACGCTGATACGAAACAAGGATGTTGAGATCACCGACCAGTGGCAGACTATGGAGAACATCAACGCAATGTCCAGACTTCCCGGGGTCTCGATTGCGGAAAATTTCTCTGGGACAATACTGAACGTCATGCTGAATACTAAGAAAGCTCCGACGGATGACGTAAACTTCCGGAGGGCCCTGTCGTACGTGTTCGACTATGATTCCATCCTGAAGCTGTTCCCCGGCTCTGCCGCTTCCCAGTCCCCTGTGCCTCACGATCTGCCGGGATTTGCCGCCGTATCCTCATACAGGCAGGATATCGAAAAGGCAAAACGGGCGCTCCAGCAGTCAAAATATGCCAACCAGCTCGACAGATACCCTGTCGAGGTGCTCTGCAACTCCGACGTCCCGGATTTGGAGAAAATCGGCCTTTCCCTCCAGGCTGCAGCGGCGAAGATCGGCATCAAGATCGACATCGTCAAGGCGCCCTGGATATCGCTCGTCGATATGGTCTCCAACGTCGAGACCACACCCAATGGGACCATCATTTTTGTATCCCCGCATTACAACGAAGCCGGCTCCATCATCGAATCCCGCTATCATTCCAAATCGACGGGGACCTGGGAGCAGGCCGAATGGCTGCAGGACAAGAGTATCGACGCAGCGATCGATGATGCCCTTGCGACGATGGACCGCACTGCACGATTCGCCAAGTACAAGGCTATCCAGTCCAAAATCGCCAACGATATCGTCCCGACGATCTGGGTTCTCGATCAGGCGGAACGCAGAGCGTATCAGAGTGACTATATGTACTGGCCCGGTGCCGAGCTGGCGAAAGCGGGAAAGCCGGTAACACCGGTGATGGGGTACAATTTCTACTTCCACGATTTCAAGATTTTCCCCGACAGAAAGAAAAAATAAGGGGTAATGCTTGTAGGAATATATCGGTGTGACCGGAGGCAGGGCCAGGTATGCTTTCTTTTCTCGTAAAAAGACTGTTTCAGGGGATATTCGTGATCGTGGGTCTCTCCATCCTCATATTCATCATCGCACGCATCGTGCCGGGAGACCCCGCACGGATGTCCCTGGGGCCCCGTGCCCCACAGTTTGCGGTCGATGAATTGCGAAGGGAGATGCATCTCGACAAATCTTTGCCGGTTCAGTACTTCTATTGGGCAGAAGGTGTGTTCAGGGGAGATTTCGGGAAGTCCATCAACACGAAAAGGGCGGTGAACACCGACATCAGGGAATTCCTGCCTGCAACACTGGAACTGGCCCTCCTGTCGGGAATTCTGTTTATCATTCTGGCAATCCTGCTGGGGCTGCTCGCAGCGAAACATCACGACAAGTGGGTGGACAACCTGATACGTGGGCTGTCATATGTCGGCATCGCCCTCCCCGCCTTCGTCGTCGCCGAGCTGCTGCTGCTTCTCTTCGGCTATGTCTGGCCCATAATTCCGGTGCTGGGAAGGCTCAGCCCCGAAACCGGTGCCCCCACACACATTACGGGGCTTTTCACGCTCGACAGTCTTCTTACGGGGAACTTTACTGCTTTCTTCAACGCCCTGGCGCATCTGATCCTGCCGGCTCTTGCCCTGGCGACAGGCCCCCTCTTCCAGGAAGCGAGACTCTTGAGAGCTTCTCTGGTCGACAATATGGGCAAAGAATACATATCCGTCGCGACCGGCTATGGCCTGCCTTCGCGGGTCATCACGAAAAAGTATCTTCTGAAGCCCTCATTTATCCCTGTGGTCTCCGTGATGGGCATGGACCTCGCCTCGCTCATGGGAAACGCCTTTCTCGTTGAGAAAATATTCGACTGGCCGGGAATCTCCCGCTATGGCATGAATGCGATGATGAACAAGGACCTGAATGCAATCTCCGCAGTGATTCTCGTGTTTGGAATTATTTTCTTCATCGTCAACATCATCGTCGACATAATAGTGGCTTCTCTGGATCCCCGGATTCGGCTGGGGGCCAAATCATGACGAAAGCACAATTCAAAGAAAACACCCGCCTCTACTGGTACAAGTTTTCCCGCAACAAACTGTCCGTCGTGGGCCTCTGCATAGTGCTGCTGTCGGTATTCTTCGCGCTGTTCGCAGAGGTGGCTACCCCCTACCCTCAACATGCCAAAGCCTTTGTGGATTACAGCCAGGCCGGACTGGCGCCGAGCAAAGCTTTCATCTGCGGTACGGATATATACGGGCGCGATATCTTTACCAGGCTCATCTTTTCATTCCGCGGCGCACTCCTTATGACGGTGATTGTCCTCTCAATCTCCGTCCCCGTGGGAGTCTTCCTGGGTTTGATCGCCGGCTACAACCACGGAACCTGGGTGGACATCGTCATAATGCGGACGGTCGATGTCTTTCTGGCCCTTCCTTCCATCATTCTGGCGATGGCCATTGCCGCGGTGCTGGAGCCGGGCATGAAGAGCTCCATGATTGCGGTCACCGCGATGTGGTGGCCATGGTACACACGGCAGGTCTACGGCATGGCGAGCTCGCTGAGAAATGAATATTTCGTCAAGAACGCGGAGTTGATCGGCGCAAGTCGTTTCCACATTCTCTTCCGCGAAATTCTGCCCAACTGTCTCTCCTCAATTTTCACGAAGATGGCGCTCGACGTGGGGTGGGTCATACTGATCGGAGCAGCGCTGAGTTTCGTCGGACTTGGAGAACAGCCACCGACCCCGGGATTTGGCCAAATGATCTCCGAAGGTGCCCGCTATATGCCCGACTTATGGTGGATGACAATCTTCCCCGCCCTGGCGATAGCCTTCATCATCCTCGGCTTCAACTTCTTCGGGGATGGAATACGCGACATGCTGGAGAGAGGAAGATGAGGCCATGAACGAACATCTGTTGGATATACGGAATCTCAAGACATGGTACCGTACGTACCAGGGCTACGCCCAGGTTGTCGACGGCATCAATCTCAGCATCGACGCAGGTAAAAAAATCGGTATCGTGGGAGAATCCGGCTGCGGCAAAACGACCACAATGAAATCCGTACTGAGGGTCCTCGATGAAAGAAAAGCCTATCTTCCCGAGGGTGAAATACTCTTCAGAAACCAAAACATATTGGCGATGAAGGAGCCTGAGCTGCAGCAGATCCGCCGGAGAAGCATTTCGATGATCTCGCAGGAACCCTCGGCGGCTCTGAATCCCGTCTTCACGGTGGGGCAGCAGATGTTCGATGTCATCGCATATTCGGAACAGGGCGGCTCGGGTCCGCATAAAAAAGAAATAACGGACATGGCCATAAAAGCCGTCAGGGATGTCTTCATTCCCGANCCCGAGCGGATATTGCAGTGTTACCCGCACCAGCTCAGCGGAGGAATGAAGCAGCGGATATGTATTGCCATGGCCCTGGTCACGCCGCGAGAGCTGCTGATAGCCGACGAACCCGGCACCGCCCTGGATGTGACCATCCAGGATCAAATCCACCGGCTTCTGAGGGCGCTGGTCGACGAAAAGAAAACAGCTCTCATCATGATAACCCACTCTCTCGGTGTCGTCAGAGAACTTGTCGACCAGATATATGTCATGTATGCGGGAAATATCGTGGAGGTCGCCATGACGCCGGAACTTTTCAGGATCCCCCTACATCCCTACACCCGCGGTCTGATGGACTGTGTCCCGCGTCTGTCGGGAGGGGGCATTTCTGCCGGTATATATGGCTATGTCCCCGACTATGTACACCCGGCCCCCGGCTGCCGTTTCAGCCCGCGCTGCCCCTTTGCGAAAGAAATCTGCCGTGTACAGAAACCTCTGCTGCTGGAAGTGGATGAGGGGCACAGCGTCGCGTGCTTTAAATACACCGATGCCNNTTTTACGGAAGATGAAGGACAGGAGGGGCGCATCCGTGCAGAAGCTTAATCAAACAGTTACGGACTCGAAAATATTGAGCGTAAAAAATCTGAAAGTCTACTTCCCCGTCGAAGGAGCAAAGAAGAGTGCCCACAAATATGTGAAGGCCGTCGACGGCGTCGACTTCTTCATCAATGAGGGAGAAATACTCGGCCTGGTCGGCGAATCAGGCTCGGGAAAAAGCACCATAGCCTACACCATCATGGGCATGAACAGACCCAGGGAAGGCTCTGTCCTGTTCAGNGGGCAGGATATTCTCAAAGACAACAATAGGCGCCCGATGTCCTTCAAAAAGGACGTCCAGATTGTCTTTCAGGACCCGGGATCATCGCTCAATCCGTTTCAGGACATCCGCCAGATACTCAAACTCCCCTTAAGGGTCCACCACATTGTCCCGAGGGACAGGCTGGACGAGGCAGTGGAAGAGGCTCTGGACAGGGTCGAATTGCCGCGCAATTTTGCATACAAAACCCCCACATCGATCGGCGGCGGCGAAAAACAACTGGTCTCCATCGCCCGCGCCCTCTGCAGCAAGCCCAAATTCATCATTCTGGATGAACCGACCTCCTCCCTCGATGTATCGATACAGGCAAAAATCATCAATATGCTCTTAAAGCTTCATCAGGAAGAGAAGCTGACCTATCTTTTCATTACCCATGATCTGAGCCTGATGAGGAATATTTCGACGCGGGTCGCCATCATGTACCTGGGGAAAATATGCGAGGTTGCCCCAACCAAGGTCTTCTACACCAGGCCTCTGCACCCCTACACACAGATGCTGCTCTCTTCGATTCCCGTGATATCGGACGAAGAAGAGGAGCTGAAGCCCAAAAAAGTCGTTTCGGTCGGAGAAATACCTTCTCCCGTGGATATTCCCACCGGCTGCAGCTTCCATACGCGCTGCAACAGGAAGATAGACCTCTGTCCCCGGGAGGATCCCGTCATGCGCGAGGTCGAGCCGGGCCACTTCGTGCGCTGTCATCTGGCGTAGAGGCGAACAAATATGGTTGCGCACGATTGCGTCGCTGCATAGGGTTGCGCCTTGCGCGACTGAATATGGCACATGATTTATTGCACCTTGCGCCGCTGATATTTAAGTGATATATTAGTTGTATGAACACAGAATCCTCTTCCGGAATGAGCGCGGAGTCTCTCGCCGCTTCGGTCTATGAGGAGTTGAAGCGCCGCCTTAATGTGGGGCTGCTGAAACCGGGGGAATTCATCGATCTCACGGCCCTGGGCCGCGAGCTTGGAATGAGCCGCACTCCTCTGCGCGATGCCCTGATCCGGCTCGAACTCGAAGACTTCATCGTCATCTATCCGCGCCGCGGCGTGATGGTGAGGTCTCTCCAGCGTTCGGACATCCGCGACATGTACCAGATCATCGGGGCTCTGGAGGCATCGGTCATCGAAGAGGTATCCCGGCGCTTCCGGTCCTCCGATGCGGACAGCATGGAGAGGCTCTGCGCCGAGATGATGAAGGCTCTGGCCGCCGATGATTTTGGCGCCTACTACAGCGCAAACCTCAGGTTCCACGATGTCTACCTCGAACTCTCCGACAACCGGAAACTGATCGATACCGTGCATATCCTCAAGGAGAGGCTCTACGATTTTCCGCGCCGCTCATCGTACGTAAAAGAGTGGGAGCGCGATTCCATGGCCGAACACACCGAAATCTGCCAGCGCCTGCGCAGTGGCGACTTCAGGGGCGCTGCGGCCTATGTCCGGGATGTACACTGGAGTTTCGAAGTGCAGGAACGCTATATCAGGACATACTATGCCTGACGGCATCGTCTTCGACATACGGAGATATTCCGTACACGATGGGCCGGGCATACGCACGGCAGTGTTCCTCAAGGGATGCCCCCTGCGCTGCCTGTGGTGTCACAATCCGGANGGGCTCTCTTTTTCGCCCGAAATTCTGCGCCGGTCCGAGCGCTGCATCGCCTGCGGAGCCTGTGCGCGGGCCTGCCCTCTGGGCATCGANCCCAGGGCCGAGGCCGGAGGGCCGGGATGCGCAGTCTGTCCCGCCTTCGGCGCCTGTGCCGGGGTATGCCCCGCCGACGCACTCCAGGTCGTGGGCCGGCGCATGTCCGTTCCTGCAGTGATGGACGCCGTACGCGCGGATTTGCCCTTCTACGAAGAGTCGGAAGGCGGCGTCACCTTTACCGGAGGAGAGCCGCTGGCGCAGCCGCAGTTCATCCTCGGGCTTCTGCAGGCCTGCAGGGCCGAAGGGATTCGCAGCGCCCTCGACACCTCGGGCTTCGCNGGGCGCGACCTCGTCGTCAGGGCGGGGACGCTCGCGGATATTGTCCTCTTCGATTTAAAACTTCTGGACGATGGCCGGCACAGAACGGTTACGGGCGTCTCCAATGCGCCCATACTCGCGAACCTCGCCGCCCTCTATGGGGTGGGCGCCCATGTGCTGCTCCGTCTTCCGCTCATCCCCGGCATCAACGACGCCCCGGCCGATCTCGAACAGATGGCGCGATATATCGCCTCGCTCGCCGCAGCGGCGGGGCCACAGAAAGCCCATATACTGCCCTATCACAGTGCGGCGAAGGGAAAATACAGTCTGCGGGGAGAAAAATACGCGATGGGCGACACCCCTGTNCCCTCGGCCGAAGACCTGCACAGGGCCGCCGCGATTTTCGAGGCGGCCGGCATATCGGTGACGATTGGCGGCTGACACCGCTGTTGGAGGTTGCTATGAACGAAAGAATACGTCGTCTTCGCGAAGAGAGTTTCAACGCCAAACCGAGCTTTTCGGCTGAACGGGCGCTGCTGACCACGGAGTTCTACAAGGCCTGGTACGGCCGCGTCTCCATGCCCGTGCTCAGGGCGATGAACTTCTACAATCTCTGTGAAAAGAAGACGCTCTATATCGGCCCCGACGAACTCATCGTCGGAGAGCGGGGGCCACGGCCCAAGGCCGCCTCTTCCTTCCCCGAGCTGACCTGCCATTCCGAAGAGGACCTGCGAATTCTCAACTCCAGGCCGATGACGAGCTACTCGGTGTCGGCCGAGGACATGGAGATATACCGGACGACCGTGATCCCCTACTGGCGGGGACGGAGCATGCGCGACCGGGCCTTCGCCGAGATACCTCAGGCATGGAAGGACCTCTACGAGGCGGGGCTTTTCACTGAATTCATGGAGCAGAGGGCCCCGGGTCACACGACCCTCGACGGATCGATCTACCACAGGGGGATGAACGCCCGGCGCGCCGAGATCGCCGCCGCAAGGGCCGCCATCGACTGGGGGAAAGACCCCGATGCCCTCGCCAGGGATGAAGAACTCAAGGCCATGGACATCGCATGCAGGGCCGCCGTACTCTTCGCAGAGCGCCATGCGGAGCTCGCCGATGCGATGGCGGCCGCCGAATCCGACCCAAGGCGCGCCGCGGAACTGAGGCAGATCGCCGAGGTCTGCCGCCGCGTGCCCGCGGAAGCCCCCCGGAACTTCTGGGAAGCGCTCCAGATGTACTGGTTCGTGCATCTCGGCACGATCACCGAACTCAATGGCTGGGACGCAATGAATCCCGGGCACCTCGACCAGCACCTGGGGCCCTTTTATGAGCGGGACCTCGCCGAAGGGAAGCTCGACAGGGAGGGTGCGAAAGAGCTTCTCTCCTGTTTCTGGATCAAGGTGAACAACACGCCGGCGCCGCCGAAAGTCGGCGTCACGGCCGCCGAAAGCGGCACCTACAACGACTTCACGAACATAAACCTCGGCGGCATAAAGGCCGATGGTTCCGACGGATCGAACGAGGTGTCCTACCTCGCCCTCGAAGTGCTGGACGAGCTCCAGCTCCTTCAGCCCCAGGCCAACCTTCAGGTAAGCGCGAAGACGCCGGAGCGCCTCCTGAAGGCAGCGTGCCGCGTGGCGCGCGGCGGTTCAGGGTATCCTTCGTTTTTCAACGCTGACGAAGTCACGATGGCGCAGGTCGGGATGGGCAAGCGCATCGAGGATGCGCGCGAGGGCGGCACCTCCGGCTGCATCGAGACCGGCTGTTTCGGCAAGGAGGCCTACCTGCTTCACGGCTACCTCAACTCGCCCAAGATACTCGAGCTCGCGCTCAACGACGGCGTCGATCCGCTCAGCGGCAAGGTGATCGGCCTCAGGACGGGGAATCCCTCCTCGTTCCGGGACTTTGAAGCGCTGTACGCGGCTTTCGAGCGGCAGCTCGCCTATGTCGTGGACACGAAAGTGCGGGTGTCGAACTATCTCGACCGCATGTTCGCCGAGTATGCGCCGGCGCCTTTTCTGTCCGCCGTCGTCGCCGACTGCATCGCGAGAGGCAGGGACTACTATGACGGCGGAGCGCGCTACAACACGGACTATATCCAGTGCTGCGGCCTCGGGACGACGACGGACTGTCTGTCGGCCATCAGGACCCATGTGTACGAAAAGAAAGATGTCACATGGAAGGAACTCCTCCCTGCGCTCTCCTCGGACTGGCGGGGACGGGAAGACCTTCGGCTTCTGATGGCCAACAAAACACCCAGGTTCGGGAACGACGACGACTCGGCCGACTCGATCGCGCAGCGCGTGTTCCGGAGCTGGTACGGAGCGATCGACGGACGGCCCTCGCCGCGGGGCGGCACATACCACGTCGACCTTCTGTCGACCACCTGCCACGTCTATTTCGGCCTCAGGACGGGAGCGAGCGCCGACGGCAGGCACGCGCTGGCGCCGATATCGGACGGGGCATCGCCCGCCCAGGGCGCCGACCGAAAGGGTCCCACCGCCGTGACCAAATCCCTCTCAAAGATAGACATCGCGGAGACNGGGGGCTCTCTTCTCAACCAGCGCTTCCTTCCACAGACGCTCGATGGAGAAAAAGGGATCGACAGCCTCGCCAGTCTCATAAAGACCTATTTCCGGATGGGTGGACACCATATCCAGTTCAATGTGGTCGACACCGCCACCCTCCGCGAGGCGCAGAAGAGGCCAGAAGACTACCGAAGCCTCCTCGTGCGCGTCGCCGGGTATTCGGATTATTTCGTCGACCTCGACCGGAACCACCAGGAAGAAATCATAAGCCGGACGGCGCAGGAGGCTTTCTAAAGAGGCCTTTTGAGGAACCTTCGGAAAAGGGAGGCCTCCGGCTCCCCGGGCGGCTCCCCTGAAAAGTGGGCCTTCCAAAAAGAATCCTCGGCGGCCCCGGGCTCACTTCCCGTTCAGGGTATCGATGAGGTCGTCGATCTCGCGCTGGGTCACCTGATGCCCCATGCGGACGAGGTTGCGGAGCGGAAATCCACGCATCATCTCCTCCATCATCTCCGCCTCGGCGGAGCCCGGCTCGTAGCTTCCAAACGTCGCGGCAAATCGCGGCTTTATCGACCGGACAAAGGCCGCGCCGGCGGGAGTCTTTTCCACCTCGCCGAGGCTCGCGCTCGCATCCCAGACTCGGAACTCCGGGGTGGTCGACTCGATCCGGACTGACGCCTTGAGGCGGAGGTCGCGGCTCGAAGCGCCGACGGAGACGACAAAGCTGCCCGTCTCCACCACCCAATCCCCGTGCTCGGGAGACCAGAAGGCGAATGCGCGCGCCGCGAGCGTGAAGCTCACTGTCTTCGTTTCGCCGGGCCTGAGGTCGATCTTGCAAAAGCCTTTCAGTTCGCGCGGCGGCCTCTGTACGCTCGCCTCTTCGTCCTCAACATAGAGCTGGACAACTTCCTGCGACTCGACCTGCCCGACGTTGCGGACATCCACCCGGACGGCCAGGGAATCCGTATCCCGCATCTCCGCCCTGTCGAGGCGGAGGTTCGAGTACTCGAATTCGGCGTAGGAGAGGCCGTGCCCGAAGGGGAAAAGCGGCTCCACGCCGGCCGCGTCGTAGTAGCGGTAGCCGACGAATATGCCTTCGCGGTATTCGACCTTTTTCGCGTCGCCGGGGAAATTGAGGAAGGAAGGGTTGTCTTCGAGCCTGCGGGGAAAGGTCTCGGCGAGCCTCCCCGAGGGGCTCGAAAGGCCGAAGAGAATATCGGCGACGGCGCCGCCCCAGGCCTGGCCGCCCAGGTAACTTTCGATGACCGCGGGAACGCGGTCTATCCAGGGCATCTCCACGGGAGCGCCGTTGGAGAGCACCACGACGACATTTTTCCGGACCTTAAGCACCTCCTCGATCAGGGCGAGGTGGCTCCGGGGCAGCTTCATGTCGCTCCGGTCGAATCCCTCCGATTCGAGGCGCTCCGTGAGACCCACGAAGAGCACCGCCGTATCGGAGCGGGCGGCGGTTTCGCGGGCCTCCGCGAGGAGGGTCGGGTCGGGCTCGTCGGCCTCGAGGCGATACCCCGGGGCATAGTCGATATCGCCGGCAATGCGCCGGGCCTCCGCGAGCGCATCGTCCATGCGCGCAGGGACGATGTGCGAGCTGCCGCCGCCCTGGTACCGCGGCGTCCTGGCGAAGGCCCCGATGAAGGCGANTGCGCCCGCGCTCTGCCGGCGGATGGCCTGCGCGGGCGGTGGGGGCGCCGGCCGAGGCCGGAGATCCGGTGCGCCCCCGAGCGCGGAGCCGGAACCGGAGCCTCTGTCCAGTGGCAGGAGCCGCGCCTCGTTTTTGAGAAGCACCAGGCTCTCCCTGGCCGCCTTCCGCGCGAGGGCATGGTGGACCGCGGCGTCGAAGCGCGGCGCGGGAGGAGNCGTCCGCCCCCTGAACGTGAGTTCCAGTATCCGCCGGAGAGCAGCGTCGAGACAGTCCTCCGAAAGCGAGCCATTTCTCACCGCTGCCACGATATCCGCGTCCGTGATTCCCCCGTTGCCGGGCATCTCGAAGTCCTCGCCCGCCGCGAGGCCGGCCACCCTGTCGTTGCAGGCGCCCCAGTCGGTCACGACTACCCCGCCGAATCCCCACTCCTCTCTGAGAACCTGCGTGAGAAGCCATGGATTCTCCGAGCAGTAGGTTCCGTTGATGCGATTGTAGGCGCACATGACCGTCCAGGGCTTTGCATCCCTGACTGCGGCCTCGAAAGCGGGCAGGTATATCTCCCGAAGGCTGCGCTCGTCGGCCACGACATCGATGATCATGCGGGATTTTTCCTGGTTGTTCGCCGCGAAGTGCTTTATTGACGCTCCGACTCCCCTCGACTGCAGACCCTTTATATAGCCTTTCGCCAGCTCCCCCTCGAGGAAGGGGTCTTCGGAGAAATACTCGAAGTTGCGACCGCAGAGCGGGCTCCGCTTTATGTTGACGGCCGGCCCCAGGACCACGCCCACTCCCTCTGCCCTGGCCTCCTCTCCTATTGCCGCTCCGACTTCCCCGAGGAGGTCCGCGTTCCAGGTGGCGGCGAGCCCGGCCCCCGAGGGGAAACAGGTCGCCGGAAGACTGTCGTGAAGGCCCACGCGCGCGCTGTCCGTACTCTGCTTGCGCAGCCCGTGCGGGCCGTCCGTCATCATCCACGAGGGAATGCCCAGGCGCTCAAGGGGCTTCGTGTTCCAGAAGTCCAGGCCCGAACACAGGGAAGCCTTTTCCTCCAGGGTCAAAGCGGCCACTATCGCATCCAGGTTCCTTTTCATGTTCGTCCTCCTCTTTGCGGCTTCCGGCGCGGGGCGCCGCGGCGCAAGGCGCGCGGGATAGTCGCCCTTGCCCCCAAGTCTGATATCATGTACGGCGCCACTGGGTGACGCGGGCGCGGCTTGATGACATGGGTTGCCCCGCCTTGGCACCCTCGGGCGCCACAAGGCACAGCGGCGGCCCCTAGTTCAGCGAAATACGCTTCAGGGCAACCATTTCCACATTTTTGTCGCGCAGGAGCGGCCCCGCAGCATCGCTCAGGTTGTGCCGGCGGCCCTCAGGCCCGCGCGCTCGGGAGCCCCTGCACCGTTTCGAAGAGCCGCGCCCTGACGGCGCCGCCGTCGAGGCCGGCCGCTTCGGCGCCGAGCACTGCCGCGCCGATCACCGGCGGGGCGGCGAGGCGCACGAGGCGCGCGCCGGGTGCAGCCTCGACGAGGACTGCGGCTACGCCATCCTCGAGTCCCGGCTCATAGCCGAAGAGGCTGCCCGAGAGGACAACGTCGAAAGTTTCCCGCTCGAGGCCGAGCTGACGGACCACGGCCGCGGCCGATTCGCCGAGCTCTCTTCCCGCCCAGGCGATGAGACCGCGGGCCACCGCATCCCCCGCGCGGGCGGTCTCGAACACTTCCGACACCCAGTCGACCGACGGGGCTATGCGCCGGCACGCGAGACCCTCCACGAGGGCGTCGGCATCGCGTACGCCCGCGCGGGCGCAGAGCGCCGCAGTGAGGGCTGTCGGAGGCCCCCTCAATATCCGCGCGTGGTTGATGCAGACCAGCGCGGCCCCCAGGATTTCGGCGGCCCCGCCGTTCTCGCCGAAGGCGGCTCCGGCTCCGGATATGCGCCCCTCGCGCCCGTTCCGCGCGCGGCCGTAACAGTTGTTGCTCGTCCCCGCCGAAATATTGATGCCCCAGCCTTCGGAGGCACCCGCGGCGAGGCCGAGCGCCGCGTCGTTTCTGAGCTCCACCGGGCAGGAGAGGCCGAGCCGCGCTATGGCCGCCATGGTCTCCGCCCGCTCGGACTCCCAGTCGAAACCGGCGACGCCGAAGCCTGCGCCCGCAAAGTGCAGGTCCCTTGGGGACAGAGGCCCGGCGCCGGGCGCAGGGTCAAGCTCCGCGAGCGCCCGGGAAAGGGCATCCCGCATCGCCGCAAAAAGACCGTCGTACCCCACGACTTCATGATTTCCGGGGCCTGCCTCGCCGAAGCCGAGGACTCGGCCGGCACTATCCGCCACAAGGGCCCTCGTCCTCGAGCCGCCCACGTCGATGCCGAGAAGATATTTCTGACTCACGCCCTGCTCCCCTCCGCGGCCCTCTTCTGCGCGAGCGCGGCCTTGACCGCTTCCAGCTTTTTGCCGTGAAGCGGATAGAAGATGAGGGCGACCACCGCGAGAATCGCGCCTATGGCGGTTGGAACCGTCAGGAAGATGCGGAAACCGGTGTCCACCGACGCCGGCTGGACATCCAGCGCGGTGTTGTAGCCGTAGGCCGGCAGGAGCAGGCCGAACACCACGGAGACGAGGGCCGAGGACAGCGTCGTGATGAGACTGCTCATGCCGAAGTACATCCCGGCGCGGCGCTTGCCCGTCTTCACCTCGTCCTCGTCGATGACCTCGGCGAGAATGACGTCGCCCATGAGGATGAGCCCCGCCAGGGCCACGCCGACGAGGGCGGCGGCCAGAACGAGCCCGATAAAGTTCTCCACGAAGGCGAGCGGAATGACGGCGACGGCCGTGAGGGAGTATGCGATGAGGAGATTGGTTCTGGCGCAGTAGCGCTTGCCCAGAGTCATCCGCCAGGGCCACATGGCGATCCNCGCGGCCACGAAGGCCGTCGCGAGGGCCACGCTCGTGGCGCCCTGGTCGAGTCCCACGGCGTATTTTACGAAGAAAATCATGCCCGTGGTGAGCGTCCCCGTGGCGAAGAACCGCATGGTCTGGGCTATCGCCACGGTCAGAAAGCTGCGGTTGACGAGGGTGGCCTTGAGCGCCGGCAAGAGCGACAGGCTCTCTCCTTCCTCGGTGGCTTCCCATTTTATGCCCATCATGGAGGGAAGCGCGGCGTACATAGTCGCCGCGGCCACGACGGCGAGGCAGAGCCCCATCATGGGCCAGCCTATCCAGCCGGCCAGGGCGGACGGCAGAGCCGTGGCCAGCAGGAGCCCGACAGTCTGGACGATATTCATGCGGGCGGCGACGTCGGTTCGCTCATCGTAGCTCCTGAACACCTCGGGCAGAAGCGAGTAGTAGCCCGTCGAGACGGCGGTGCCGAGGCCCTCCCAGAAGAAGAGGCCCACGCAGAACCACGCGACGAGGGCGCCGGGATTCTGCCGGCCGTCGAAGGGTGCGAAGAAGAGAAAGGCGAAAAAGATGGCCTCGGGGAGCATGCCGAAGAGCATGTAGGGGATCCTGCGGCCCCACCGGGACTTCGTCCTGTCCGAGAAGTATCCGATGACGGGGTTGTTGAAGGCATTGTAGAAGGCGTAGACCGTCATCACGATGGAGGCCCAGGCGACGGGGAGATGTTTCACGTCCGTGTAGTAGAAAACGATGACGGCGCCGATCGCCTGGTAGGGGATGACGTTGCCGAGGTTGGCGATGGAATACAGCCACTTCTGCCTGTTCGTCGTAGCCATGATCACCTCCTCATCGCGTCCCTGAGGGCGCGATAGCCAATGAGCACGATTCCTTCGCTCTCGATGCACTTCTTCACCGCGTCGCTGCGCATGGTCCGGTAGTTCCAGACGCGGCTCTCCCAGTCGGGCGTGATGGCCCGCAGCTCCGGGCTGTCGGTCGACGCATGGAGTATGAAGTGAGTGATTCCCTCGGGCAGGGAGCCGAAGAGGCGCTTCACCGTCTCGGTCTGGTCCCTGGGCTCGTCGAGCGGCATCGCCACGATCCCGTCGAAGAGGGGCAGACCTTTCTCTCCGAGCTCCCGCAGGTATGCCGCAAAGCGGGCGCGGCGCGCGGCGTCGGGGACAAGACCTGCGAAGGCGGCTGAGTCCGGACTGGGGAGCATGGCGGGTATTTTGTGGGCCACAGCCTGCGTTATATAGCCTTCCATGAATTTTTCGTGGCCACCGCGCCCATGTGCGTGTCGATGTGCGTGGGGTCGACGCCGGCGGCGTAGACCATCGCGGCCTGGGCCGCAAGTTCGCGCGCCGCGGCCTGGGGTTTCCCCTTGGCCTGGACCTCCTCGCAGCCCCGCGGGAAGTATCCTTCCGCATCCATGAGGCCCGAACCCGGGTCTCTGGTGGAGACGGGGCCCCAGCGGTAGCCCTTCCACTCGCTCGTCAGCGTGGCGTGGATGCCCACGTCCACCTCGGGGCGGGCGGCGCAGCGGGCCGCAGCCTCGGGGAACCAGGGGCAGGGCGCCATCAGGGCGGCCGACGAGACGGTTCCGAAATCGTAGAGCTCGAAGAATGCCTCGATCGAGGAGAGGCACATGCCCACGTCGTCGACGTGGACTATGGCCGCCCGGTTGCTGTCCGAAAGCCCCAATTTCTTCATAAAAGGATTCCTGCTCATATCACCTCCTTCATGCCGCCTCGCTCCGCCTCACGCGAAGAAACGCGGCAGATACTTCCTGTTCGTCTCCAGTATGTCGTCGGCGACGGCGCCGACCTTGTCGGCCTCGGGACCGAGAGGATGCGCGAGGAGGGCTTCGCGGAGCGAACGCCTGTCTCCCTTGACCGCAGCCTCGACGGTGAGAAGCTCATATTCCTTCACCTGTACCACGAGCCCCGCGGGCGCGCCGCCGAGGGCCCGGGTTGCCAGCGGGTGCACGCCTTGGGCATCCACCCGCGCGGGGAGTTCGAGGACCCAGTCGTCCGGCCAGCCGGCCACGGCCCCACCGTTGCGCGCGTTGATGACATGCACGTTGCCGCGATCGTTCCAGTGATCGTCGATCACATGCGTGGCGAGCTCGGAATAGAAGGCCCCTCCCCTCTTCATGAGCTCGGGCGGCAACTCGGTGAGCCTTGGGTCGGAATAGCGCCCGAGCAGTTCCTTCTCGATCTCCATGACGATCTCGGCGCGGGAGGGCGGCCACTTTTTCTGCTCCCCGAGGATGCGGGAGGTGTAATAGTAGTAGCGGAGGTAATAGTTCGGCACCATGCCGAGCGTCTCGAGCGTGCCGATATCCCAGTCCGCATCCTTCTCCGCACGCATCCACTCCAGAATGGCCGGAAAGAGCTTCGGCCACAGCTCCCGGCCGTCTATCCTGAAGCCCCGGTGCCAGGTGAGGTGGTTGAGACCGAGCGTCTCGAGCTCTGCGCGGCCCGGATCGACCTTCTCTCCGGTCATCTTCTCCCACAGCTCGAGCAGGCGCATCTTGGTGGTGATGCCGACGTTGCACACGCCGACGGCGCGTGTGCCGGGCGCGTAGCGGAACAGAGCCTCCGTCACGAGGCCTGCGGGGTTCGCGAAGTTGAGGAAAAGGGCGCCGGGCGCGAGGCGGCGGATATCCTCCGCGATGTCGAGGGTGACAGGAATCGTCCTGAGGGCGTTGGCCATGCCGCCCACGCCCGTCGTCTCCTGGCCCACGAGGCCGTGCCTCATGCCCAGGTACTCGTCGGCCCGGCGCGCGGGCATCTTTCCGACGCGTATCTGGTTTATGACGTAGGAGGCTCCCTCCAGGGCAGATGCTCTGTCGCCCGAGAGGGTGAGGGAAAAGGGCGAACCCGCCGCCTCGATCATGCGCCGCGCGAATCCGCCGACGATGGCGAGCCGCTCGCCGTCGATATCCATGAGGCACAGCTCGGTGAGTGGCAAGCTGGCCTTCCGTTTCAGAAAACCGTTCACAAGTTCGGGTGTATAGGTGGACCCGCCGCCAATGACTGTTATTTTCATACGATACTCCTGTCATGTTTGATGGGGCTGCCCAACTTCTTGGGCTCCTTGGGCGGCCCCAGTCTTCTGCAGCCGCAGTTTGGTGCAGCCACAGGACGCCCGCGGCACGAAGACCGTCGGCAGGACGACCGATGCGGGCCTGTGGCCGCCTCCGCCGCGCCGATTCCTGATGTCGTCGACCAGCATGCGGACCGCCGTGGCGCCGACCTCTTCGGTGGGCGCCCGCACGGTGGCGAGCGGAGGGATGCTGTGGGCGACAAAGGGCAGATCGTCGAAGCCTATCACCGACACCTCCGTTCCCGCCCTGATTCCCGCCTCTGTCAGGGCGCTGAGGACCCCCGAGGCCGCGCCGTCGTCCCCCGCAAAAACGGCGTCGAACGCCACGCCGCGCGCCAGCAGGTCTCTGATCGCGGCCGCGGCCGTGTCCGCCTGAAAGTCGCCCGGCGCCACGAGCTGCGGATCGAAAGGGATCGCGGCCTCCGCCAGCGCCCTTTTGTAGCCGCGGAACCTGGCCTCGGCGTCGTGGTTGCCCTCGGGCCCCACGAGACAGACGATGCGCCGTCGGCCGTGCGTCCCGATGAGGTGGCCGACAGCCTCGGCAGCCCCCTTTTCGTTCTCGACGGTGACACTCGGCAGACCGAGGTCCGGCGCCTCGGTGTAGAGAAGGACGACGGGAAAGCCCGACTCTGCGAGCCGCGCAAGGACCGCCCTGCTGGCGCTGTCGGTGAAGAGCAGAAGCCCGTCCGTGTTGTGTTCGCCGAGGCTCTGACTCCAGCTGCGCAGGGNGCGGTAGCGGGTCGTCTGGATGATGAGTTCGTAGTCCGATTCGCGGGCCGCTGCCTCGATGCCCCTCAGCATGGGCACGAAGAAGTCGCCCGAAATTTCGGGGACGAGGAGTCCCAGGGCCTTCGTGCCCTTGCCAGCCAGCGCGCGGGCCGCCGCTCGCGGCGAAAAGCCGAGGGCTTCGACTGCGGCGAGCACGCGGCCGCTCTTCTCCGGATCAACGTAGGAGCTTCTGTTGAGAACGCGGCTCACCGTGGAGATTGAGACGCCGGCCCGGACGGCGACGTCGAAGATTGTTGGCTGGCTCATCGCACACGACCCTCACTATCCTCTCTGTGAAAGCGCTTTCATGAGACAAAAATAGAATACAACCACTTTTCTTCCCAGTCAATAAAAATTTCGGAGGATTCTGATCTCTCAAGGGACAGGGTATCTCTCCTTCACAGCGTGTCTGGTCAGTTCAGACTTAAACCGGAAAGTTATCACCGACTGTGACAATTGATCTTCTTTAGGGAAATTTAATTTACGTTACGCATCTTCCTTCCCTTGACAATACCCTCTCACAGATTCTGGCCTCCGACAAACCTGGGGCGGTTCAGTACCACCAAAATCTTGACTATGAAACGCCGAATCAGCAGAATCAATCGTTTCAGAAGAAGGAATTGGCAGTGTAAATGGCCACCTTATTCGTCATGAGTTTTTGGTCTTGATCAGAGGGCCCAGCATAGTCTGTGGTGAGAAATCTATTATCGACATGGGTGTCGCTGCTGCAGATAAGGCAGGTATTCCTGTATTCCTAGGAGATACTGAAATATTCGGGATACGATTGTAAATGGAACAAGCAACTGCTGGGCTATGGGCGGTTTTCTTGGTAGCCAAATGATTGATCGGATAAGGGCTACTAGGAAAGGGGATGGGCCTTCCTATGTGGCCATTATTGGCATGAATGACCTTTATGTTCATAGACAAAGACAACAAATGATCGAAGCTGTTGTGAATAGTCCCGAAAACCCTGACATCAAACTTTTAGCCACTGAAAATGTTACCGTCATGAACTGGCAGACTGCTTCATACGATATCGCCAAAGCTTGGATTGCAAAATATGGTAAACAACTCAGTGCGATTATTGGAACCTGGGACGGAATTAGCTGGGGTATTGCTAGAGCTGTTGCTGACTCCGGATATACAAAGGACGATATATTCACGATGTCTATTGATGGTTCCGAGCAGACCTATGACATGATTAGAAAAGGCATGCCATTCGTAGGTGTTATCGCCCAAAATTTTGGTGGCTGGGCTGCAGTTATGGGTGATGCTATCCAAGCTGTTGTGGTAGAGCATAAAGATCCGAAGAACGTCGTCCCTGCAAGTAGGACCGTATATGTCCCATATGTATGGGTTGATGCAACCAATGTACCTGCAGCTGGGCAAGGAAACGATGTGTTTGAGAAATAATACAATATTTTAAAATGAGAGATTAAAGGTATTCTCCATTCTTTGATATATGGGAGGGGGAGGAACATAATGTACGCTAATGAAGAAATTCTTAGCTGTAACGGACTCTATAAGAGCTTTGGATCAACAGTTGCCATCAAGGAAGTCGATTTTTCCTTAAATAAAGGGGAGATCATGGGTCTGGTAGGAGAGAATGGCGCTGGTAAATCAACATTGATCAAACTTTTAGCGGGGGAACATCTACCGGAACGTGGTAAAATTTTCTACCGTGGAAAGCAGGTATCATGGAAAAATCCAAACCAAGCCTTGAAAAATGGTATCGGTATTGTTCACCAAACTCCATTGCTTATTAGGGAGCTAAATGTTGCAGATAATATTTTCCTTGGTCAAGAATTTACCGTAAATGGGTTGCTTAGTGAAAAAATAGCCTTTTCAAAGACTCAAGAGTTACTCGAGGAATATAAAATATTTCCTAATCTTGATCTCACAAAAAAAATTATGGACATGAGTGCTGGGGAAAGAGAAGTTGTAGAAATTCTTAAAGTGCTTTCTTATCGACCTGATATTTTGATTATGGACGAGCCAACAGCAAGCTTGCCAAGCAAAGAAATTGAAGAATTGGTCAAATTATTGAAAGCATTAAATCAGAACGGCAATTTAAGTATTATTTTTATTTCTCATAAGCTTGAAGAAGTTTTTGATGTCTGTAGTGAAATTACTGTTTTGCGAAACGGAGAAATAGCTGGCCAAGTCGATAAAGAACATTTTAATAAAGATATCATTATTAAAATGATGATTAATGATGATATTAATAAATTCTATCCAGGAAAATCTAAGAATAGTGGAGAACAATTACTTCAGATTAGTCATCTTAGTTATAATCTTAATAATAGAGAATTATTAAAAGATATTAATTTCACTGTAAATAAGGGAGAAATAGTAGGATTTTATGGCTTGATGGGTGCGGGAATGACTGAACTGATGGAATGTATCTTTGGATTGAGGGATTATAGTAAAGGTAAAATTATTTTTAAAAATCAGGAACTTAGCAAAACACCAGTTCATCAAAGGATTGAGAAAGGAATTTATTATATTTCTTCTGATCGTCACAAATATAGCATTTTTAATTCCTTTACTATTTTAGAAAATCTAAGTATATCACATTTATCTCATATATTTAAACATGGTTTTCTAGACAATAGAAGAGAAAAAACTCTGGTAGAAAAAGCAATAAACAATATAGACTTTAATGTAAAGTATGCCAGCTTGGATCAAAAAATGAGCGAACTTAGCGGAGGAAACCAGCAAAAAGTTGTCATTCTACGTTGGCTTCTTAAAGAATGTGAGGTTTTAATTCTTGATGACCCAACTGTTGGCATAGATATTGCTACGAAACATGACATTTATCTTTTATTAAGGCAATTAAACAGTAAAGGCATAGGAGTAATCCTTATTTCATCAGAAATAGCAGAAATTCTAGGTATGGCAGATAGAATTTATACTATGAGTGATGGACAAATTTCTGCAGAACTTAAAGATAATGATATTAGTCAAGAAAATATTTTGAAGAATATTGTTTGAAATAATGAGGTAAATAAGATGTCAATACTAACAAAGGAAAGTGATTATCACGACTTATTAACAAGGATTAAGTCGATTATTAAGAATAAAGAATTGTTATATGCTTCAATCTTAGTTGTAATCATCTTTAGTATTTTTGCTCCAAGATTCTTTTCTCTTGATAATATCTCGAATATTCTTATGACAGCTTCAATCGGAGGTGTTCTAAGTTTAGGCCTTTCTTTTGTAATGATGGGTGGTGATTTTGACCTCTCGTTTGCAACAGCCTGTGGACTCTTAAATGTTATAAACATGATTTTACTCAACTACGGCTTCAATATGTATTTAGTATTTATTATTTCAATATTACTGGGTATTGTATGGCAGCTGTTTAATGCTTGTCTGATAGTCAAAATCAAAATCCATGCTTTTATTGCAACAATTGCTACGTTAAACATAGCAAAAGGATTTATATACTGGATAACTAAAGGACAGACATTTTATGGGAAATATCCTCCAGCAATAACTATAATCAGCCGAACAATGCTTTTAAAAGTAATACCAGTTTGTGCATGTATATTTGCTTTTTTAGGGGTAATAGCATATTTAATTGGTAATCATACTAAGTATGGACGCTACCTTTATGCAATCGGTTCTAATTCAGATGCAGCAAGGTATGTTGGTATTAAGGTAGATGTTTGTAGAATTAAAGCTTTTATATTAAATGGCATCTTTATGGGGATAGCTGCTATTATGCTCAGCTCTAGATTAACTAGTGCCCCTGCTACAGGAGGCGATGGCTATCAGATGACGGTTATTGGGGCAGCTTTTTTGGGTGCCACCGTCTTTAGGCTCGGTGTAGTCAATATTGGTGGTAGTATTTTAAGCATTTTATTACTAGTTATTGTGGATAATGGATTGGTTATGTTAAATGTTCCATTCTATTATCAATATCTTGTACAAGGCTTAATTATTATCAGTGCTGTATCTTTCATTTCTTTTAGAAATAGAAAAGGGGGGATGGCAGGTAAAGGACCAGCCATTATGTGACATATATCAGATTAGAAAGTCTGATATCTATATTCTTGTAGTTTTTAAAATGACTTATAAATTTGAAAAAGTGAGTCAAAAACGATTACTTCCGTGAAAGGAATAGTCAAAATGAAATATTTATTAGGTGTTGATGTAGGTACATCTGGGACAAGAGCTGCATTACTGACAACTGATGGAGACTTGATATTTACTACTTATACACATTATGACTTTAAATCACCTGCTTCAAACTGGGTAGAGCAAGATGGTGATTTATATTGGGAAAATGTCATTACTGTGATCAAAAGGGCAGTGACCAAAACAAAGGAGAACTCCTCTGAAATTATCGGGGCTTGTATTAGCGGACTTGCTCCTGATGCTTTATTGGTCGACAGGGAAGGCAAGCCTTTATATCCAGCTCTTCTTTGGTTGGATAGAAGAGCTATAGAAGAAGAAGTATGGTTAAAAAAAGAGTTCGGAGAGGAAAATATCTTCGACCTTACCGGTAATGTAATTGACTCCTATTTTGGGATGGTAAAAATCTTATGGCTAAAAAAAAATCGTAAAGAAATCTATGATAAAGCATACAAAGTACTTAATATCGCTGATTATATTGTGCAAAAGTTAACTGGCAAATTTGTGACTGATTATTCTCATGCAGCTTGTACAGGGATTGCTTATAATGCTCACAAAAAAGAATGGGACGTGGATATGCTAAAGGAGCTTGGTATTGATGAGGATAAGTTGCCTAAGCTCGAACGAGCGGATAGCATAGCCGGTTATGTGACCAAAGAAGCTGCACTTATAACAGGGCTGGATATAAACACACCTGTTGCAGTAGGGACCTCAGATGGTATGGCAAACTTCGTTGCTGCAGGTATTTCCCAAAAAGGAGAGAATGTAACTAGCCTAGGAACGTCTGGGTTATGGGGGATATTGACTCCTGAGAATAAATTTGTTCATAAAATGTTAAATATTCCAGCCTTTATGGCACCTCATGCCAATATTACAATAGCTGCTCTTGCATATTCGGGTGGGCTATATAAGTGGCTACGAGATAATATTTTTGGGGAAGATAAAAATAATGCATATCAGATTATGGATCAGCAAGCTGAGCTGATATCTGCAGGGAGTGGGGGGCTTATCACATTACCATACCTAGCAGGGGAAAGGACTCCTATTTGGGACCCATATGCTAGAGGCGTTCTCTTTGGCCTCTCCATCAATAGCAGCAAGAGTAGTATTTTCAGATCAGCTCTCGAGGGGGTTGGGTTAGCTTTTCTAGACAATTTAAAGAGAATAGAGGCTGATGGGGTTGTGCTAAATTCAAAAATGATTGTCACAGGTGGTGGTGCACAAAGCAAGGTTTTAAGACAAATACTGGCTGATGTTTTGGGTTTGAATATAATCTTTGTTGGTGGTCAAATCAGTGCTGAAGTTGGTGACTGCTTTATTGCTGGAAAGGCTGTAGGTGCTTTCTCAGGCTATGAAGTAGTCAAAGAAAAAATCCCGATATTGGAAAAGACAGAACCAAATCTTAAATTGAACAAATTCTATAATCGCCTTTATGAAGAGATATATAAAGAAATTTATCCAAGGCTTAAAGATTTGTTCCGTAAGATGGAGGATCTGAGGGGTCTGCTTTAACCTAAGTAGGGTATGTAATATTCTTATGTGATCGCAATTTAAGTGACTTGCTATGGTCGTGAAGATTTACAAATTGATTTTGAAGAGCATACTATATGTGTGTCCTTGATGAACCGGACCATATATGCTAACAAAGAGACCCAAGATGGCAGAGCAGCAAAGGGAGAATGAGAGAAAGAAAGAGGATCTCATGGGCAATGCGGAGAAAACACTCTTATTCGAGAGAAGATCATGCCGACTATCGAAAGTCTTGTGATTCGAGGAGTATAATATAATCGCTAACTAATTAAGTCTTTACAAGGGAGAGAAAGCATGGATGATTTTGTATTTCAAAATCCGACAAGGATTTATTTTGGAAAATCTCACGAGGCCGAGCTGGGGCGCATCGCCTCACAGTATGGCTCGCGCATGCTCCTGCACTTCGGCGGCCAAAGCGCCGAGCGCTCGGGCCTTCTCCCTCTGATACGGAAGGAGCTTGCTGCCGCAGGCCTGACCTGTTTCGAGCTCGGCGGCGTCCAGCCCAATCCGCGGCTCAGCCTGGTGTACAGAGGCATAGAGCTCTGCCGCCAGAACAACATAGAGCTCGTCCTCGCCGTGGGCGGCGGGAGCGTCATCGATTCCGCAAAGGCGATCGCCGCGGGCGCACCCTACTCAGGCGACGTGTGGGATTTCTATACGGGAAAAGCGGTTCCGGAGAAAGCGCTCCCAGTCGGCACCGTTCTCACCATCCCCGCGGCGGGCAGCGAATCCAGCCCGGGCTCCGTCATCACGAAAGAGGAAGGCCTTCTCAAGCGCGCGGTCAACGCCGACTGCCTCTTCCCGCGCTTCTCGATCCTCAACCCGGCGCGGTGCTTCACCCTTCCTCCCGCGCAGATCGCCAACGGCGTCACCGACATCATGTGCCATCTCATGGAGCGCTACTTCACGAACTCCAGACCCGTCGAGTTTACCGACAGGCTGATAGAGGCGACCCTCCGCACCGTCATCGCCGCCGCCCCGCGCGTGCTCGCGAATCCGGCCTCGTACGACGACTGGGCCGAGCTCATGTGGGCCGGCACTATCGCGCACAACAATCTTCTCGATACGGGGCGAAAAGGCGACTGGGCCTCGCACGACATAGAGCACGAACTCAGTGCGCTCTATGACATCGCGCACGGCGCAGGGCTCGCCATCGTCACTCCCGCATGGATGAAATATGTGCTGAAGCACGATCTCGCGAGGTTCGCGCAGTACGCCGTGCGCGTCTGGGGCGTCGAAGACAATTATTTCGACCCCGAGCGCATCGCGCGCGCAGGCATCGCACGCCTCGAGGCGTTCTGGAGCTCTGTCGGACAGAAAGTCCGCCTCTCCGAGATCGGTATCGACGATTCACGCTTCGCAGAGATGGCGCGCAAGTGCACCGACGACGACACACAGACCGTGGGCCACTTTGTGCCCCTGCGGTCCAGGGATATCGAAGCGATCTACAGGCTTGCGCTCTAGGGGCCGCAGGCCGGCCTATCGGTGCCTGCCGCGGCGGGCGGGTTCCCATTGGCGGCCTGCCAAGGGGTGCGGCGCGGGCGATTCAGGACGCCGCCTTGGCGGGCGCGGCGCGACGGCTTCAGGCAGCTTAGACCGCTGTATAGGCCCCGCCAATAGAATGGGGCCGCACCTGGGCGCGGCCCCAGGTCAGCCGGGGTCCGTCACTCAAGCGCGAGCCAGGCCCGCAGGCGTTCGATCTGTTCGCGCACGCGCAGGGNGGCGGGCCCCCCCGTCTGCATCCTCCGCGCGACACAGGCCTGCGGCTCGAGGTACTGCACCAGTTCAGGCGCAGCCACCCCCGCCCTCTCAAAAGCCTCATGGACGCTGAAGTCGGCCTGCGTGATGTCGCGCAGGCTTTTCTTTTCCTCGATACAGTGCCGGACGAGCAGTTTCGACGCCTGATAGGCGGTTCTGAAAGGCACTCCGCGCTTGACGAGGAACTCCGCGACATCCGTCGCCTCGAGGTAGCCCTCATCGAGCGCCGACCGCATCCGGGCGGTATCCGGCTCAAGGCTCTTCACGAGCACGGAAAAGGCGCCGAGGGCGCCGTTCACCGTCTCCTCGACCTCAAAAAACAGGGCCTTGTCCTCCTGCAGATCGCGGTCGTAGGCATAGGGCGTGCCCTTCTCCATCACGAGGAGCGCCTGCAGGTTGCCGAATATTCTCCCTGTCTTCCCGCGGATGAGCTCCGCCGGATCGGGGTTGCGCTTCTGCGGCATGATGCTCGAGCCCGTGCTCGCGCGCGGCGAGAGCCTCACGAAGCCGTACTCCGACGAGACCCACAGCACGATATCCTCGCATGCGCGCGAGAGGTGGACCATGAGCGTCGCAGCAGCGGCCGCGTATTCGATCGCGGCATCGCGGTCGGCGACCGCATCCATCGTGTTCGCGGACACGCGCGCGAAGCCGATGAGCCCGGCCGTACGCTCNNCCCTGTCGACGGACAGACCGCTTCCCGCCAGCGCGCCGGCGCCCAGAGGGCTCTCGTCGGCCCGGGCCGCCGCGTCGAAGAGGCGACCCGCGTCGCGCTCCAGAGCCGCACACCAGGCGAGGAGATGGTGGGCCAGCGTGACAGGCTGCGCCCTCTGCAGATGGGTGTAGCCCGGCATGAGGGTGCCGACGTTCTCTTCCGCCACATCGAGGCAGGCGGCGATCGCCTCCCGCACGAGGCCGCGGGTACGCCGACATGCAGATCTCACGTGCAGCTTGAATGCGGCTGCGACTTGGTCGTTGCGGCTGCGGCCGGCATGGATGCTCCTGCCGACATCCCCGAGCCGCTTTGTCAGCTCGTCTTCGAGAAAGCTGTGGACATCCTCGGCGCCCGGATCGACCGAAAGCGAGCCCGCCTCCAGCTCCTTGCGTATCTTCGCGAGTTCGTCCACGAGCGCGGAGGCATCCTGCCGGGGGATGATCCCCTGCTCGCCGAGCATGATCGCGTGCGCCTGCGAGCACTCGATATCTTCGAACACAAGGCGCGAATCGACCTCTATGCTTGAAAGAAACCTCTCGACCGTCGGATCGAGGCCTTCACCGCTCCCTGCCTGCCAGAGTTTCGACATGGGGTTTCAGTCTCCTGCGGGAGCAGTATATCCCGAGTTCCNCGGCTTTACGACGTCGGGGCCGGCCGCGATACCGAATTTTTTGAGCCGCTCGCCCAGGCGCGCGCGGACCTTCGTGGGAAGCCCAAACAGGTTGATGAAGCCCGTCGAGTCCTTGTGCGAGAACAGCGGCCCCGTGGTGAAGCTCGCGAGACTCGCATCGTACAGCGAATACGGCGACGCGGCGCCCGCGAAGATGAGGTTGCCCTTGTACAGCTTGAGCGTGACCTGGCCGGTCACGACATTCTGGGTCGAGTCGACGAAGGCGCAGAGCGCCTTGCACAGCGGACTGAACCATTCGCCCTCATAGAGGATCTCCGCAAAGCGCTGCGCCACGGTCATCTTGAACGAAAGCGCCTTTTTGTCGAGGCAGAGCTGTTCGAGCCTGTCGTGGGCCTCCATGATGATCGTGCCTCCCGGCGTTTCGTAGACGCCGCGGGACTTCATGCCGACCACGCGGTTTTCCACCAGATCGGCGATACCGATGCCGTTCGCCCCGCCGATCTTGTTCAGTGTGCGGACAATGGAGACGGGGTCGAGCTTTTTCCCGTCCACCGAGACAGGCACGCCGTTTTCAAAACCGATGCTCACGTATTCGGGCTTGTCGGGGGCCTTCTCCGGGGTGACGCACATCTTGAGCATCCCCTCGAAGTGCGGCTCGTTCGCCGGGTCTTCGAGGTCGAGACCCTCGTGGCTGATGTGCCAGAGATTGTCGTCGCGGCTGTAGGAGTCGGATTNTTTCATCGGCACGGGGATGCCGTGCGCCTCGAGGTACGCTATCTCCTCGTCGCGGCTCTGGATGTCCCAGATCCGCCAGGGCGCGATCACTTCCATCTCGGGGGCGAAGGCCTTCACGCCGAGCTCGAAGCGGACCTGATCGTTGCCCTTGCCCGTGCACCCGTGCGCGACCGCATCGGCACCCTCGGCGAGCGCCACCTCGGCGAGACCTTTTGCGAGGAGGGGGCGGGCCGCGCTTGTGCCGAGCAGATATTTTTTCTCGTAGGGCGTCCCCGCCTTCACGAGGGCCCAGAGATACTCTTTGACAAACGCTTCTTTCTGATCGAGCCTGATGAACTTCGAAGCGCCGGACGCGATGGCCCGCTTGCCGATCGCATCGAAATCGGCCTCCTGTCCGACATCGCCGCAGACGGCGATAACGTCACACTCATAGTTCTCCTTGAGCCAGGGAACGATCACCGTGGTATCGAGGCCGCCGGAATATGCAAGCACAATTTCTTTTTCATGTATTTCTTTCTCCTATGAATAGATATGTGAGATATTGTTTGAGCGCGGAGCGCACAGACCCCGCGCCGGCAGAGCAAGGTTCATCGTCGACGGAGGCGAGCTTTGTGGAACATCAGAAAATGCCATATGAGGGAATGCATCTTCATACAAGGAATATAGCATTATATGCGATTTTATGCAACCGGTCTTGTATTAATATGTAATATTGTGCGGCTCTACGGCACTGGACATTCCGCGCCCTTCGCCATCAATAGCCGTGAGGGTGATGGCCGCCCTTCATTGCGTCGCCATTTTGTGCTACCTTTTCTTTATGTTTCAAAATAACGACATTTCGCGAACCGAGATATCTGCAGGCACTTTGTACAGCCCCTCCCCCAGCGGCAAAAATCCCCGTTTTCTCTGCGTCTGTCTCAACCCGGTGATTCAGAAAACCCTGGTGTTCAAGGGAATCGATCCGGGCGAAGTCAACCGGACTGCAGACTGGCGGGTGGATGCCGCAGGGAAGGGAATCATCCCCACGCGCATTCTGACACAGCTCGGCGAAAAGGCCGTGCACCTCACGCAGCTTGGAGGCCCGACCCGCGAATGGTTCCTCGCGATGTGCGCCGAAGACAATATCGCAATCGAATGGGTCGAATCCGGAGCCCCCATACGCTTCTGCACCACACTCATCGAAGAATCCACAGGCCGCGCCACCGAGCTTGTGGAGGAATCCCTGCCGGTCGCGCCAGGCACGAGCGACGCGCTCGTCGGGCGCTTCGCCACCCTCGTCGACGCCCAAACCGCGACCCTCCTCTCCGGCACGGTCGCGACCGGCATCGCTCCGGGCACCATGGCCCAGTTCGCNCGGCTCGCGGCCGAGGCCGGCTCCCGCCTCTACCTCGACATAAAAAAGCAGGACCTCCTCGAATGCCTGAAGTTCCATCCCGTATGCGCGAAGCCGAACCTCGAAGAGCTCGCCCAGACGCTCGGCACTCCCTATGCCGAAGTCCGCGACGAAAAGCCTGCACGGGCACTCGTCGCCGAGACGGGCAGGCGGTTTTTCGAGGAGTATGGCACCTATCTCGTGGTGACGCGCGGGGCCAGGCCGACGCTCTACTGGGACGGCCGGATGCTCTGCGAAGAGCCCGTCCAGCCCGTAAAGGTCAAGAACCCCATCGGCTCGGGCGATGCGTTTGGGGCGGGGATCGCCCGCATATTCGAGCGCGGCGGCTCAATCTACGAGGCTGTCAGGGAGGGCACGCGCCTCGGCGGGCTCAATGCAGCCCAGCTCAAGCCGGGCACGATCCGCTGAAGACAAAAAGGGAGCGCCGTTCAGTAGGGCGCTTTTGCGGGCGCCCCACTGAAAAGTTAAACATTCCTCTGATGTTGCTTCCCCAGACTATTCTATTTCCATTTCGACATGTCGAGCTCTTTCTCGGTCTTGGCGACGATCGAGGAACCGACCATGTCTCCCGTCACGTTGAGGCATGTGCGCCCCATATCGAGGAGGGCGTCGATGCCGAGGATCATCGCGTACGCGGCGGCGACCGCGGAGCCCTCAACAACATTCAGCCCTACCGATTCGAGCACCATGATCAGCATGATCGCTCCGGCGCCCGGAACTCCCGCGGTGCCGATGCTCGCCAGAGTCGCGGTGATGATGACCGTCAGCTGCTGGTTCAGCGTGAGCGGCTGNNAGCCCGTCGCAAAACCGATGAACATCGCGCAGACGCCGAGGTAGATCGCGGTGCCGTCCATATTGATGGTCGCACCGAGAGGCAGCGTAAAGGATCCTATCGTGCGGGGCACCCCAAGATTCTCTTCGCTGCAGCGCATGGTGACCGGCAGCGTACCGCTCGACGAACGTGTCACGAATGCGGTGATCATCGCCTCGTTCGCGCCTTTCAGGAATTTGCCGAATCCCAGTTTATAGACCGACAGAAGCCCTCCATAGATGACCACAAGGTGGACAATGAGCCCGACGTACACGGTCAGCGTCACGATGAGCAGAGGGCCGATCGCCTTCGCGCCCTGCTGGGCGAACACCTGCGCGATGAGGACAAAAACGCCTATGGGCGCATACTGCATGATGCCGTGCACGACTTTGTACATCGTCTCGGCCGCAGCATTGACTGCGCTGAGCAGTATCTCGCCGGATTTCGCGAGCGCCTGCTGCTTTGAATCCTTGATGTAGGAAAGAGCGATTCCGAATACCACGGCGAAGAAGATAATCGGAAGCACATCGCCCTTCATGATGGATTCAAAAGGATTGGTAGGCACAATATTGAGGAAAATCTGGGCGATGGTCGGCGGTGCGGCCTGGGAACCCCTCACCGCTGCATCCCCCACGACATTGAACCCCGCGCCGGGCTGGAAAATATTGGCGAAAACAAGACCTATGAGGACGGCGAAGGCGCTGGTCAACAGATAATAGACCAGGATTTTTATGCCTACCCTGCCCAGTCTCGCCGGCGCGATGCTCGCGGCCCCGGCGATGAGCGAAAACAGGATCACCGGCACCACAATCATCTTGAGCAGCCTGATGAACAGGTCGCCGAAGAATCTTGAATTGTCGACGAAAGGCTTGACCGAGTCGGGGAAAAATCCGAGGATGATGCCGACAATCGCGCCCAGGACAAGACCGATCAGTATTCGCGCCAGTAGATTGGTCCTGAAATACCAACCAAAGACGCCCCTTTTCTTTTCTTCCGCCATGCGGAACCTCCTTGCTTTACGAGTGCACGTGAAGCAGTAACAATTATGAATCCATTTTTACCGGCCCGCAAGAGCAANAGTTTTTCATATGCCAGTGAGGCCGCATCCCGAGCCGTATTTACAGAGTCCGCCGAAGGCATACATAATAGCGTCATGAAAAAGGGAGTTATCGGCGTTCTCGGCGGGATGGGGCCAGATGCGACGGCGGCCTTTTTTTCCATGCTGGTGAGGCTCGACGTCGCCGCAACCGATCAGGATCACCTGCACATCATCGTGGAGTCCGACCCATCGATCCCCGACCGGACCAGACATCTTCTGGAAGGCGGTCCTGACCCCCTTCCGGCAATGCTCGCCTCCGCCCGGAGGCTGCTCGCTGCAGGCGCGGATATTGCGGGGATATCATGCATGACGGCGCACGCATTTCTGCCCAGCCTTCGCCGCAATTGCACCCTGCCCTTCCTCTCTGCATTCGAGGAGACCATCAGGGCCCTCGACGCCTTCTCTCCGCCGATTCGAAGCCTGGGCATCCTCGCCACCCTGGGCACGCGGCGCGCCGGGCTCTTCGAAAAAGCCATGCCGGACAGAACCATACTCTGGCCAAGCGAAGAGGATCACCGCTCCCTGGTCATGGAAGCGATCTACGGCCCCCATGGCATCAAGACAGGCGAGCTCGGCGAAGAACCCCACCGGCTCCTCGTCCGGGCGGCGCAGGCGCTCATCGGAGAGGGAGCAGAGGCGATTGTCGCGGGCTGCACGGAAGTGCCCCTCGTGCTCTCTCAGAAGGACTTCGATATCCCCTTCATAGATCCAATGTATTTCCTCGCGCGTGCCCTTGTGGCGGCTGCCAGGAAAGGAGTACCGGAATGATCATCAGAGCGAGTGAAAGAGTATTTGAAACCAGGCACGAGATGAGAGGAGGAAAAGGCGACGTGAGCCTGGCACAGACCCCAGGCGACGCGCTTGCGCGGCACTTGCGCCTTCTCTCCGAGATCACCATTCCTCCCGGTGCGGGGATAGGCACCCACGCCCACAGTGGAGAAACTGAATATTTCTATATATTAGATGGAATTGGCACCGTAAACGATAATGGGACCACTGTGAAGGTACAGCCCGGCGACGTAGTTGTCACAGGGGGCGGGGCGATTCATAATATTGAAAATCACATGAATGCGCCGCTGCGCCTTGTCGCCGTCATCGTCACTGAAGCATAGGTCTCTATGATTCCGAACCAATGGTATGTCGTCGCCTCTTCCAATGAAGTCGGCATCACGCCTGTCGGCTTGACCAGGTTTGGGGAAAAGATTGTGCTCTATCGGACATCCAGCCGTTTTCTCGTCTGCCTTTCCGATCAGTGCTGCCATCGCGGAGCCGCGCTCTCGCTGGGCAAGGTCTGCAATGGCGACCAGATCCAGTGCCCCTTCCACGGGCTCGAGTACGACCCTTCCGGCAAATGCACCGTGATCCCGGCGAATGGCCGCTCGGCGCCTGTCCCCTCCAACTTCAAGGTAAAATCCTGGCCNGTGTATGAAGCCCATGGATTCATATGGGTCTGGTTTGGGAGCGGGTTGCCGATGCCCGACATTCCTGAATTCTTCGACGATATCCCCGAGGGGGCCAGGTACGCCACCGTCATAGACCACTGGAAAACCCATTACTCCCGGGTCATTGAAAATCAGCTGGACTGCGTGCACCTGCCCTTCGTGCATCGCACGACGATAGGCCGGGGCAACCGGACCCTCGTCAACGGTCCCGCGGTCGAGTGGGTCTCCGACCACAAGTTCTTCATGTATGTCTACAATGAAGTCGATCAGGGCCAAAAGCCNAAAAAACCGAACGAAGTNCCCGTGCCTTCCCCCACTGGCTACAAGATCGAATTCCTCTATCCCAATCTCTGGGAAAACAGAATATCCGACAAAGTGCGCGTGGTGGCCGCCTTTGTCCCTGTCGACAATGAAAATACCCGCCTCTACCTCCGATTCTACCAGGCATTCGCCCGCAGACCTGTTCTTGGAAATCTTNNCGTTGCGGCGGCGGCAATGCCGTTCAATATCCATGTGGCGCACCAGGATCGCCGTGTGGTCCAAACAGAGCAGCCCAAGGTCTCGGCGCTCAAAATCGGAGAAAATCTCTTCCAGGGGGACTATCCCATCCTCGAATACCGCAGGAGGCGTCAGGAGCTGCAGGACAAGGGCCGCGGTTGATGCCCGTTTACTCGGGCAGCTTTTTCCCATATAGTAGAGAAGTTATGCTATTCCGAGATCGTTGTGATGGGACGCGTGTCAGGGGCCAGCTTGCCCTCAACGCACTGATGCCCTACATGATGCGTGGGCGGAATGAATCCGCGGTGTATTACGAAAAAGAGATAAACGTAGAGAATGCCCTCTCGTACCTCAAAAAGCTGAAAATGGCGCAGACGACAAAAGAAGACCAGGACCGTTTTACGCTTTTCAGCATCATCATTACGGCAGCCATGAANACCATGGCGCTGTATCCTGGNCTCAACCGCTTCATTCACCGGAGGGCGATGTATCAGCGCAAATATCTGATCTTTTCGTTTATCGTGAAGCAGCACTTCGACCCCGAGGCCCCTGAAGTGAATGCCAGACTATTTCTCAACCCCGACGATTCATTTGAGACGGTGAGCACGAAAATCAGGTCAGCCATCCTCAGCGCGCGNGACACTCGCGAGGGGGACGGCGAGCGGTTTGCGAACATCTTCCACAGGATTCCCGGCGGCAAGGCACTGCTCATCGGCATATATCGCCTCCTTGACCGCTTCAACCTTGCGCCCTGGAGCCTCATCAAGATGGACCCCTTCTATTCGAGCATCTACTTTGCAAACCTGGGTTCTCTCGGCCTCAATGCGCCCTACCACCACCTCTATGAATGGGGAAACACGAGCATTTTCCTGGTCATCGGCAAGATGTTCTCCAAGGAACTCTGGCACGGCGGTATCCGGACGAGGCAGCGGTACATCGACTTGAGAGTGACGCTCGATGAGCGCATCGCCGACGGCTACATCTTCGCCGAGACGGCGTCCGCCTTCTACCGGATGCTCTCGAACCCCGAGCTGCTTGAGTTGCCCCTCGATGCGCTGAGAAGCGCCCTCAGTTGAATTTGATCCTTAGCTTAGCTGGCCTTCTCCGACGTCCCGGCCGCCTCGGTGGAGCCGTGGCCCGCCTCATTGTCCGAGCCCTTGGAAGAGCCCGCACTGTCGGCTGAGGCGCTGGACCTCTTCGTTCCTGTCGCTGCGGACTGGGCTTTTTTGGAGTCAGTGATATAGAAGCCTGAACCCTTAAATATTATGCCGCTGCCTCCGCCGATGAGCCGCTTCACTTTGCCGCCGCAGAGGGGACAGGTCTTGATCGGAGCATCGTTGATAGACTGAAATGCCTCAAATGTATAGCTGCATTCCCGGCATTCATATTCATATGTAGGCATTGCAATCACCTCGCAGAGAGAAAGTAACAATAAAGTATATAAAGAAAAATACCAACAAAAGCCCGGAAGGTAAAGAGGAGCGCCTAGATTACGCCCAGCCTCCTGCCGACCTTCCTGAAGGCCTCGACGGCCGCACGGATATGTGCCTCCGAGTGGGCCGCCGACAGCTGCACGCGGATGCGCGCCTTGCCCTTCGGGACCACGGGGAAGGAGAAGCCTATGACATAGATGCCCTCGTCGAGCAGGTCATCCGCCATGCGGTGGGCGAGTTTTTCGTCATAGAGCATCACGGGGCAGATGGGGTGTTCCCCGGGCCGGATGTCAAAACCCGCTTCGGTCATCAGGCGGCGGAAAAGCTTTGTGTTTGCCTCGAGGCGGTCGCGCAGCTCCGTCGATCCGGTGAGGATATGGAGCGCCTGCAGGGTTCCGCCTACAATCGCCGGCGCGAGCGTGTTCGAGAAGAGATAGGGGCGCCCCTTCTGCCGCATGTATTCGACGATCTCCTTCCGGGAGGCGATGACACCGCCCGACGCGCCGCCGAGCGCTTTCCCGAAGGTCGTCGTGATGATATCCACTCTGCCCGCGACACCGCAGTGCTCCCATGTGCCCCGCCCCTTCGCCCCCATGAAGCCGGTCGCGTGGGAGTCGTCCACCATCACGAGCGCACCGTACTTCTCCGCCAGGCCGCAGATCGCGCCCAGGTTCGCGATATCCCCGTCCATGGAGAATACGCCATCGGTCGCGATCATGATCGCGTGGCTCCCCTGGGCTTCTTTCAGACAGCGCTCGAGTCCCTTGAGGGATTTGCCCGTCTCCGGGTCGGTCTCTTCGACGTCGCGCATGTCGGCGTGTTTGTAGATCCAGCGCTTTGCCTTGCAGAGCCTCACGCCGTCGATGATCGATGCGTGATTCAGGCTGTCCGTGATGATGGCGGAATCTTCGTCGAGCAGAGGCTCGAATACGGCGCCGTTCGCATCGAAGCAGGATGAAAAGAGGATCGCGTCCTCCGTCCCCAGAAAATCGGCCACTCTCCGCTCGAGCTCTTTGTGCTGGGACTGGGTGCCGCAGATAAAGCGGACCGAAGACAGGCCATAGCCATACTTCTGCATCGCTTCGACGGCCGCCGCCCGGATGCGCGCATCGTCCGACAGACCGAGATAATTGTTCGCGCAGAAGTTCAGCACTTCTTTGCCGTCCGAGACCCGGATCGACGCGCCCTGCGGCGTCACGATCACCCGCTCGTCCTTGTAGGTTCCGTCCGCGCGGATCGCATTCAGCTTCCGCGCCAGCTCATCCTTCAATGTATACATATTGCACCTCGCATTTATTTTTTTCGATAGAAACCAAGGATGCTGCCCACAAGACCACCGATGATGTGCGAAAACTGCGAGATATTGTCCTGCTTCGTGAGCGCGTCCCATACCTGGCCGCCAAGATACACGATCATCACCAGAATAAAGGTGAGCGGCACCTCGCCTTTTGAAAAATTCGTGATCGAAGCGAGCATTATCATCATGAACACCACGCCCGAGGCCCCGAGGAGTACGACATTCGGAAACAGAAATGCGTTCGAGAGGCCCGTCGCGAGGGCGGTGATCAGAATACTCAGGAGCAAAAAGCCCGAACCGTACACGCTCTCCAGTATCGGCCCCAGAAGCAGTATCATGGTGAAGTTGCCGATGAAGTGCTGGATGCTCTGGTGTCCGAGCACGTGGGTAAAAAGCTTTACATAATCGACAAAGACATTCGTCCGGAAAGGCGCCGGCGTTGAAAAGAGAGAGGGGATGATGCCGGGCGCGATGGTCTGGCTCAGCACAAGCACAATTGCGGCGAGCAGCGTGAACGTAAGCGTCACTGGTGCGTTATAGCGAATACGCATGCAAAATCCTCCGAAACAGGCACTCTTCCGTCATAGGTCGAGAAAGAGCGACACAGGACAATGATCCGAGCCCATGACATCGGAATGAATGTCCGCCGCCACGAGCGCAGGCGCAAATTCAGGATCCACGCAGTGATAGTCGAGGCGCCACCCGACATTGTTCTCCCTGGCCCTGGGAGCCCGGTAGCTCCACCACGAATAGTGCCCCGGCTCCTTGCAGAACTGGCGGAATGTGTCGATGTAGCCTGCGGAGGTGAACTGATCCATCCATGCGCGCTCTTCGGGCAGGTAGCCGGCATTCCCCTCGTTCTGATCGGGCCGGGCGAGATCTATGGGCGTATGCGCGATGTTGTAATCGCCCGCGACAATCACGTGTTTGCCCGCCGCCCTCTGCCGGTCGCAGAATTTCAGCATGGCATCGCAGAAGCGCAGCTTGTAATCGAGGCGCACGCCCGCCTCCTGGCTGTTCGGGAAATATGCGCTCACAAGCACAAAGCCGCCATAATCGGCGACCACTGTCCGCCCCTCGAGATCGAATTCGGGGATGCCCAGGCCCGTCACGGAGACCGGCTCACGCAGGGCATAGAGGGCCGTCCNCGAATACCCCTTCCGCTCGGCGAAGGCCCAGAAGCTCTGGTACCGCCTGCCGCTGCGCGCCAGAGGATGGCGGAGGTCTTCGGTCAACTGAGCCTCCTGCAACTTGATCTCCTGCACACAGATAAAATCGGCATCCGAGGCTTCGATCCACTCCAGAAGGCCCTTCTGGGCGCAGGCGCGCAGGCCGTTCACGTTCCATGAATAGCTCTTTACCAATTGTGCTCCCTCACTCTTTCATAATCGAATCGATGAGCTTTTTCAGCTCGATGTCGATATCGCCCTTCTCCTCGACGCGGCTCATGTCGATCTGGAATACGCCGTCGCGGAACACGATCGGACCGCGCTCGGGCGGCAGAGGAATTTCTTCATCCTCTTGTTCCAGTTTCGCAAGAGCGTGCACGTAGCTGTCTTTTTCTTCATTCCGGGTATGCCTGTACCTGTCCTCCGCGGGCAACGAGCGCCACAGGGGCTGTACGTACCGGACTACCCCAAACCGGAGGCCGTTGTTCTGTTCAGATTCCTGATTCATGAGAGACTATAGGATATACCCAGCGCTCCATATCCGCAACTACCTCATTTATCCGCCGGCTATGCTATACTGGCTCCATGGGCAAAAAGCACACAGCCGTGGTCGACGCAGGAACACGCTTTTCACTGGAGGCGCGGGGCAAGCTTCGGGATGCCATCCTCGGCATGGAGGGAAGGGAAGTCTTTGCAGTGGGCGCGCTCGATGCCGAAGGCGTCGTGCAGGCTCTCGAAATCGTGGCACGGGGGACAGAGGGCGCCGTAGCCGCCCCGTTCCGCTACAGAGAGCGCGCACAGGTGCTCATCCACAACCATCCTTCGGGGACCCTCTTCCCTTCGGACGCGGATATCGCCGTGGCCGCCGAAGCAGGGGCCGAGGGCATCGGCAGCTACATCGTGGACAATGAGGTGTCGCAGGTGCTGGTCGTCGCGGAGCCCGCCCGCCCCAAAACGATCCGTCCGCTCAATGCCGACGAAATCGCGGCCGTCCTCGATGCGGGCGGAAAGCTCTCGCGTGGTATGCCCGAGTTCGAGCCGCGCCCGTCGCAGGTCGACATGGCCCACGATGTCACTGAAATCATCTCCGACGGCGGCATACTCGTCGCCGAGGCCGGCACGGGTGTCGGCAAATCCTTCGCGTATCTCATACCCGCCCTCGCCTGGGCCATCGGCAACGGCGAGCGCGTCGTCATCTCCACCGCGACGATCAATCTTCAGCAGCAAATCTTCAANAAGGACTTCCCCATTGTGAGCTCGCTCTTTAAGAAGCCGGCAAAGGCCGCAGTCGTCAAGGGACGGGGAAACTATCTCTGCAGGCGCCGGCTCTACGAGGCGATCGAGGAAGATGCTCTGTTTTCGGATTCGTCCGTCAAACTAAGGCAGATTCTGGAATGGGACAACAGTGGCGGAAGCGGAGACAAGGCCGATCTGGGCCTTCCCGACGACGATCCGATCTGGAGCCGCGTGTGTTCCGAGAGCGACTACTGTCTCTCTTCGCGCTGTCCGCACCACGACAAGTGCCACATCCTGCGCGTCAGGCTCGAGGCGGCGAGCGCGCAGATCATAATCGCGAACCACCACGTGCTGCTCGCTGACCTGGAGGCAAAACGGATCCGCGAAGGAAGCATGAACACCATTCTGCCTCCGTACCAGGCGCTGGTGCTCGACGAGGCACACGCGCTGGAAGGCAGCGCGACCAGCCTCTTTTCCGAGACATTTTCGAAGCGGTCCGTCCAGCGGCTTCTGGTGAGGCTCTTCAGGAGAAAAAAACGGGTGCAGGCGGGGATCCTCCCCGCCCTCTACAGGCTGCCGGACATCCCTTCCGGCCTCGTCGATGCGGCGCGCGCGCAGGCTGAAAAGACCGGCGCAGCCGTCGATGCGTTCAATGCGGCGGCGGTCGCATCGTTTCCGGAAAAAGAGTCGAGCCTCCTGGTGCGGAATCTCGACGGCCTTGGCCGCACGGCCCTTCTTTCGGCGCTGCAGAATCTCGAGCGCGACATCGCGATGCTCGTGACCAGCCTTGGCGAGATTGTCGAGGCGACACCCCCCGAACTCGAAGATGAAGAGACCATGATCGACCTCAGGCTCACCATGCGCTCGGTCCAGGAGATTGCGGCCCTCGTGCCCCGGTTCAAAACNCCCGAGGCGGAGCCGGCCACCATCTTCTGGCTCCAGATCGACCACAGGAANCCCAGGGAGACAATAGCCATCTGTACGGCGACGCCCCTGGAGGTGGCCCCCCTCCTCGCCGAGCGGCTGTTCAGCAAAGTGCGCTCCTGTGTCTGCACCAGCGCAACCCTGACGATCAACGGCTCATTTCAGTGGTGGCGGAGCCGCACAGGCCTTCCGGGCAGGCGGACCGAGGCGACATACCTCTCCGACGCGGCGTCTGAAGAGCTGAGCCTTCTCCAGAACACCCGCATCGTTGAAAAAAGCTACCCCTCGCCCTTCCCCTACTCGCGCCATGCGATGCTGGCCATCGATACCGGCGCNCCCCTGCCGGATGCGGCCCGGTTCCAGTCCTACCTGAATGAGGCGGTGGCGAAGCTCCTGCATGCCTCGCGGGGAAGGGCCCTGGTGCTGTTCACCAGCCACAAAGTGCTCCGCGACACCTACGATACGGTCGCTCCCCTCCTCGAAAAAGAGGGCATTCTGGCGCTCCGGCAGGGGCAGAAGGATCGGTATTCGCTCCTGCACACCTTTGTTCACGACATTTCGAGCGTGCTCTTCGCCACGGAATCGTTCTGGGAAGGCGTCGATGCGCCGGGAGAGACCCTCTCGCTCGTCATCATCACGAAGCTCCCCTTCCGCGTGCCCACGGACCCCATTCAGTCCTCCCGGGCCGCGGCCATCGACGCCCGGGGCGGCAACTCCTTTGTCGAGATGAGCATCCCTGAGGCCGTAATCCTTTTCAAACAGGGGTTTGGAAGGCTCATCCGCCACTCGAACGACAGGGGTGTCGTCGCGGTGCTCGATGTGCGGATCGCAAAGAAGACATACGGCAATCTGTTTGTCGCCAGCTTGCCCAAGTGCAGGCTGGAAACCGGCCCCCTGGATCAGATCTGCACCAGTGTGGCAGAATTCCTCGACGACGAAAGGTGAATGAGAGCATGAACAGAGACCAGAGACATTTGCCGTGCATTGCCCCTCTTGAAAATCCCGTCCAGCAGTACGCCTGGGGCAATACCCAAGGGATTCTGCCATTCATCGAGGCCAAGGCGGGCCCCGGTTACCCCATAGGCGAGGTGTGGATGGGCAGCCACAGGCTCGCCCCCTCGAAACTGCGGCTCGACGCCGGCCCTCTCCCGCTCGATGCGCTCATCCGGCAAGCCCCCCTTCACTGGCTCGGAACACGCGTCGCCGACCAGTACCACGATCTGCCTTTTCTCTTTAAAGTGCTCGCCGCGGGCTCTCCCCTCTCCCTGCAGGTACATCCGACACTCGAAGAGGCGCGGGAGGGCTTTGCGAAAGAGGAGCGGGCAGGCATTCCTCTTTCGGCCCCCCAGCGCATCTTCAAGGACTCCAACCACAAGCCGGAGCTCGCCGTAGCGCTCACCCCCTTCCGGGCGATGGCGGGTTTTCGCGAATCCTCAGAGATTTCGGACCTGCTCGGCCCGGAGCTCTGCAGAGCCTTCAATTTTAAGGGACAGAGACCGGAAGAGCTCCGGAATTTTGTAAGACATGTATTTTCCAAAAAAGGAGATGCATACAAGATTCCCGAGGCGGGGCTCCGGGCGCGAGCGGAGGAGCTCCTCCGCTCGAATTCGGAGCGTGCGCGCGAGGCCGGCGCGATGGCCCTCGATCTTCAGGCTCTGTACCCGCACGATCCCGGTCAGTTCGGTCCGCTCATCCTCAATATACTGAGCCTCGAACCGGGCGAGGGACTCTTTGTGCCCGCCGGCGTCATTCACGCCTATGTCAGAGGGAGCATCCTCGAAATCATGGCGTGCTCCGACAATGTCATCCGGGCAGGGCTCACGATCAAGTACATCGATGTCGATCTTCTCTGCGACATACTCAAACCGGAGGCCAGGCCCGAGCCGATCAGGCCGGACCGCGAACATTTCGGCTGGGGAAGCTGCGCCGTCTACGCCGTGCCGGCCAGGGAATTCCGCCTCGAGTGCCTCGACACGAATCCTAAAGGGGCGGCCATCTCGTATGCGCCGGCAGGGCCCGAAATCCTTCTGTGCACCGAAGGCAGCTTTCGTGTCCGGGCCGAGGACGAACTGGCGCTGCCGGCGCGCGCATCGTGCTTTGTCGCCGGTTCCTGCACAGCGGTCAGGCTCGAAGGCGCAGGAAGGCTGTGGCGCGCCACCAGCGATGANACAGGTATCATGAGTACCGGTATGGACAAATCGCCCGACAGCCGCGCGCTCACCATCTGGGCCGATGCCGATTCCCTTCCAAGGGATATTCGGCCCTTTCTGATAAAGCGCGCGCTGCACAGGCGCGACTATGAAGGCACAAGAGTCTCCGTGCAGTTCGTCGCCGCGCGTGCGCCCGCCGACATCCCCCGCGAGTTTCTCGTGCTTGTGGAGCCGGGCGAGGGCGCAGCCGACCGCTATATCGAAGCTCACGCCGCCCCGTCCGATATCGTCGTCACGCGCGACATCCCCCTGGCGGAGCGCCTCGTGGGGCGCTCGGTGTACGCCGTGAACGACAGAGGGGATATTTTTACGGTGGAGAATATCGCGGAGCGCCGCTCCATCCGGGACGCGATGGCCTCGCTCCGATCCGCAGGCATTGCGCCGCCCAGTCCGAAAAATCCACGGCGCACCAGGGCCGAGACAAAGCATTTTGCCGATGCCCTCGAGCGCCTGATTGTGCGCGCCGTGCGGGAGAAAGCGTAACAGCCGGAGTGCGGACGCAGGCGCTGCGCCGCTATGGCAGGAGGTTGGGAGGCGTCTCGTCCTGCGGCGGCGCTTCCTGAGATGATGTCTCCTGGGATGCGGCATCCTCTGCGGCTGCGGGTGCCGCCCCATCGCTCGATGTGTCGGTCGATGTCTCGGCCGCCGAGCTTTCTCCGCCTTCCCAACCAACTCGGGAGAAGAGACATCCCCGGCGGTCGTGATGTCCGCGGACGGCTCCAGGCCGCCTGGGGGCGGATTTTCGGGGGNAAGTACCGTCGCGGCGATCGGCGCCACGTAGCGCTGCACCAGAAATTCATAGCGCTCCCGCAGTATCAGAGAGCGGTAGAGTGTATCGGGCTTGTACTTTATCGGCGAGGAGAGAAGCGCGATGAGCCTCGCGGCCTGGTCGACCTGAAGGCTTGCGATGCCTTTCCCGTAATAGAGCCGCGAGGCCCTCTCGATGCCGAAGATGCCTTTCCCCCACTCGGCATAGCCAAAATACAGTTCGAGGATACGGTTTTTCGAAAGGATGAGCTCCATCTCCAGCGCCGCAATTACCTCGAGATATTTGCGGACATAGCTCTTGTCCGGCAAGAGAAAAAGCGTGCGCGCCACCTGCATCGTGATCGTACTGCCGCCATACATGGGCCTGCCGATTTTCTGATTCAGCTCCCGCGCCCTTTTGAATGCCTCCATATCGATGCCGTGGTGGTCGTAGAATTTGCCGTCTTCGACCGAAACGAGCATTCTGCGCACGTAGGAAGGAGTCTGGGCAGTCTTGAGGGGAATGGGCTTTTGGACTTTCCAGTGGTTCACCAGCGAGCGGTAGATCATGAGGACCGTCGTCGGAGGATCTGCAAATTTATAGATGAAAATGAGGACGCCCGTGATGCCTATGTATGCCCCATGCGCAATGAGTATCGACAGCAGGAGAATACGCACGACACGCCAGACTGGATTCCTCGGTCTGCGTTTCTGTGCGTCGTCTGCGGCTGCCGAAGATCGAAGCTTCATACTATGGGGTATTATACGGAAGAACGGCGTTCTCAGGAAGCTGCCCGCGAATATTCCGGCATCAGAGAAAGGGCCGCCTCATGAGGGCTGCCCAAGAAGTTGGGCAGCCCTCATGTCACATTCTTATCGTATTATCTCACCATAAAATGAGTAGCCTGGCCTGCCACAATGTACCACGAAATGAAGAGCGCATTGACCAAAGCGCCCGCATAGACGCGCCCCGTTTTTTCATAGAACCAGGTCGAGAAAAGACTCGTCACGATCATGAGCGGCAGAAACTGGATCGCGATGATGGTGTTGAGCGGCTGGGAAGCCGTCAACAGCGTGCCGCCCCTAAAGAGCGGGATATACTCCAGAAGCAGGAAGACCAGAAACCCCAGCGAAGCCGTGCAGATCGCAAACCAATACCGTCCCGCCACACTTTTTCCTCCGGACTTGAGCTGGCCATTGAGCGCGAGTGAGGACACCAGATAGAACAGGAAAAAGACAGGCGCATAGGCGAGTGCGATCTTCACCTGGACCGGCGAAGGGAACTTCAGCGCAAGCACCCAGAACCTGAAATCGATCTTGAAGAGGAAGTCCGCGATGCCCAGCAGAAACACGCCGCAGATGATCACCGAGAATCCATAGAGCAGCGTCCTCCACGCATCGCCGAAGGAGAGCCGAAGCCCATAGTCTTCGGCCCTGGCGCCATTCTTTTTGTTCAGGATGAAGTGCCACAGCAGGAAGAGCGCGATGCTGATGACGCCGTTGAAGAGGGCCCACACCGCCAGTTGGCTCGTGATGTTCTGAGGCCAGAAGGCTCCTCCTTTCACCAGCTTCGCGCCCCAGTCCATAAAGGGAAAGAAAGTGAGGGCCGGTATGGCGGTGGCGATGAGGGCGCCGATCCAGAGCCCCACCCCTCTGGCCGGCTTGCCGACCGGTGGCGTCTTTACAATAGGCGCAAAGATGGGCACGGAGAGGAGCAATCCTCCTATACCCAGCATGAAAAGCACAAACCCGACAAATCCCGCGCAAGTCATCAGTTCTTTCCAGAACCAGATCTGACTTGAGGAAGGAATGGGGTTGCCGCCGGAGAGAGTCTGTGCAAACCAGTCGATCGCATAGCCGATCGCCACATTGGAGAGGTGATCCCCGGNGTGCGTCGTCACCGGCTGATAGAGCGCCCGCGCCGTGCCATCTTCGATGGAACCATAGATTTTCCCGGGCTCGATGGTCTCTGTTGTCCCGAAGACAGCCTGAAGTTTCGGGCTGCTCGGCGCATCTTTGCCCCGCGGGACATCCCACATCAGCACGGAGAATTCGTCCATCGTGCTGAAGACAACGGCAAGATTCCGCGGCCATGCCGTGCTTCCCTCGGCGGCGTAAGGCCGGCCCGTCGAGGAGCCCTCGAGCACCACCGATTTGTATGAGTCGGGCATCGTCGCAGCCGCCGCAAGGATTGTCCAGCCGCCCATGGAATGGCCTTCCATGCCGATGTTGTCTTTGTCGACGACATCGAGAGAGCGGAGATATGCGAGCCCGTCGGGTCCGCCGAACCCGTTCGCAAACGCGGGCGAATCGGAATAGCCGTGCCCCGTCTGGTCCATCTCGAGGACGACATATCCGCGCCTCGCGAGTTCAATCGCAAATCCGGACTGGGTCTCCCTCGAATTGATGTAGCCGTGCACCGCCAGAATGCCGGGCGCCGGCGTCTTCGCGGTCGCGCTTTTGGGCACAAAGAGAAGCGCGCTCATGACCGTCCCGTTGCTGCCCACAAAGCGGACATCGCGGATCTGGACCTTGCCTCCTGCCGTTTGGACAGAAAATGCCACAATGCCTGCCACGAGCACAATCAGCACTCCAAGACAGGCCAACCAGGTAAACTTCTTCATAGATAAGCCGCCTCCTTATCAAATATGATAAATTTTATTATATTTGATAGAAGGATGTCGTCAAGCATAAAAATCCGGAGTGCGGTCGCATGTAGTGCGGTCCCTGCCTCCCGGGGGCCTATATCAGCCTGAAACCGCCTTTTTGCCTTCTTCCACCGCAGCGATATTGAGAGAGATGAGGGAGCGTTTGTTCGACGAGAAGAAGCTCGGCAGGATACTTTCGAGCTTGTCGAGTTTCACGGCGCCGGTCACCTTGCAGAGGGCGCCCATCATCACCATGTTGGCGATGCGCACATCGCCGAGCTTGAGCGCGATGTCGTTGCAGGGCACATGGACGATCTTCGCGTCGGGGCGTGCGGGATCGGCCTTGATGAGGCTCGAGTTCACCAGGATCGTACCGCCCTTCCTGCACACTTTCTCTGCGATCTCCACGGAATCCTGATTCATGACGACGACGGAGTCGGCGCTCGTAACGATTGGGCTCTTGATTTCGTCGCTGGAGACAATGACGGAGGCGCGCGCGATGCCGCCGCGCTTTTCCGCGCCATAGAAGGGGAAAAAGGTCACTTTCAACCCTTCCTTGATCGCGCTGTATACCCAGAGCTGCCCCAGTGAGATGATGCCCTGTCCGCCGAAGCCCGCCATAAATGTCTTTTCGGTCATGGGATGCTCCTTTCAGCGAGCCTGCGCGGAGGCGGAGGCGCTGAGGGTGTTCTTGATTTCGCCGAGCGGATAGAACGTGATCATGTTCTTCTCGAGCCACTCCACCGATTCCGCGGGGTTCATCTGCCAGTTTGTGGGGCACTGGGAGAGAATTTCCACCATCGTAAAGCCTTCGCCGCGCATCTGCGCCTCAAACGCCCTGCGGATGTAATTCTTCGTCTTCCGGATGTTGACCGCATTGTTGACGGCTCCGCGGGCGAGGTATCTCGTGCCCTCGAGGGTCGCAAGCAGCTCGCAGACCTTGATGGGATAGCCCATCCCCGCCCCGATGGGGTCGCGGCCCTCGGGCGCCGTCGTCGCGTACTGGCCGACCAGCGTCGTCGGGGCCATCTGGCCGCCGGTCATGCCGTAGATTGCGTTGTTTACAAAAATCGTCGTAAATTTTTCGCCCCGATTCGCCGCATGGATGATCTCCGCGGTTCCGATCGCCGCGAGGTCTCCGTCCCCCTGGTAGCAGATCACGAGGTGATCGGGGAGCATGCGCTTGATCCCTGTCGACGCGGCCGGCGTTCTACCGTGGGCCGGCTGCACGGAATCGAAATCGAAGTACAGGTCGGCCCAGATCGAGCAGCCGACGGGGTTGGTGATGATTGCCTTGGCCTGCAGGTCCATCTCGTCGATGACTTCGGCGATGATCCTGTGGATCACTCCGTGGCCACAGCCGGGGCAATACTTGGTCTGTATCGGTTTCAGGCTTTTGGGATGTCCATATGCAAGTTCCATACTCTGCCCCCTTCCTCATCTGCCCATGAGGCGCTTCACTTCGGCGAACACCTCTTCCTGGCTGGGAACATTCCCGCCACAGCGGCCATAGAAGTCCACCGGCATTTTCCCGTTCACTGCCAGCCGCACATCCTCCACCATCTGTCCCATGCTCAGCTCGATGCACAGGAAACGCTTGCCTCTCTCGGCGAGCCCGGCCAATCTGGCCGAGGGGAAGGGCCACAGCGTAATCGGTCTGAAAAGCCCCACCTTCATGCCTGCGGCGCGGGCCATCTCCAGGGCTCCGTGGCAGACGCGGGCTGCGGTGCCGTACGCCACAAAGACGATGTCCGCATCGTCGACATCGATCTCTTCGTAGCGCACGAGTTCCTTTTTGATCTTGCCATAGCGCTCGAAGCGCAGGCGGTTGGCGGCCTCCAGAGCGTCGGGCACGAGGTTGAGGCTCGTCACGTGGATGTAGGGCCGGTGCATCTCTGCGGAATGACCGACCGCCCACTCCTTGCGCGGCAGCGTCGCGGGGTCGATCGGCTCGGGGAGCACGACGCCCTCCATCATCTGACCGATGAGGCCGTCCGCAAGGATGAGCACGGGAACGCGCCACTGTTCCGAGATCGAAAACGCTTCGTAGGTGAGATCGGCGGCCTCCTGCACTCCCTTCGGCGCGAGGACGATCGTGTAGTAATCGCCGTGTCCGCCGCCGCGGGTCGACTGGAAATAATCCCCCTGGCTCGGGGAAATGCCGCCGAGGCCCGGGCCTGAGCGCGCCACGTTGACGATCACCGCAGGCAGGTCCGCCCCGCAGAGATACGAGATGCCTTCCTGCTTGAGCGAGATGCCGGGGCTCGACGAGCTCGTCATCGCGCGGACGCCGGTCGAGGAGGCGCCGTAGACCATATTGACCGCCGCGACTTCCGATTCGGCCTGAATGAAGGTCCGGCCTTTGGCGAGCATCTGCCTCGCCATGTAGGCGGTCAGCTCGTTCTGCGGAGTAATGGGATAACCGAAATAGGCGCGGCATCCGGCGCGGACCGCCGCTTCACCGATCGCTTCGTTGCCTTTCATAAGGCGAATCTCTTCAGCCATATCCTTCCCCTCAGAGCCTATAGACAGTGATCGCCACGTCCGGGCACACGGTGAAACAGTTGCCGCACGCGATACATTTATCGGCCGCGATCACCCTTGCGGGGAAATATCCCCAGGAGTTCGGCTCGGCATCGATGCCGAGAACCTTGGTCGGACAGGCGCGAGTGCACAGCTGGCAGCCCTTGCAGCGCTCCCTGTCGATTTCGACAGAACCTTTCATCGCCATTCGACTCTCCTTGTGTTCAGGCCCGAAGCTCCTTCTCCCCCAGGAGGGAGGCCAAGGCGATCGATGCCAGTTTGGTCTCTGCGGTGTCGGCGCGGCTTGTCAGCACCATGGGAACCGAAGCTCCCATGATCACGGCCGCCCCTTTCGCGCCGGCAAGGTCCAGAAGACATTTGTAGAGAATGTTGCCCGCCTCTATGTCGGGCACGACGAGGATGTCCGCGTCGCCCGCGACTTCCGACTGTATCTTTTTGATGCGCGCGCTCTCGGCGCTGATCGCATTGTCGAGCGCGAGAGGGCCGTCGACGATGCAGTTTTTGATCTGGCCGCGGCGGTTCATCTGGGTGAGGATCGAAGCGGTCACCGTGCAGGGCATCTTTTCGGGGTTGACCTTTTCGACCGCGGCGAGGAGCGCCACTTTGGGGGTCTTCACCTCGAGGGCGTTCGCAACCGTGACCGCCGAATTGATGATGTCGACAAAGGCGGAGAGGTCCGGCGCGATGTTGAGGGCCGCGTCGGTGATCACCAGGAGCTTGTGGTATGTCGCCACTTCCATGACCGCAACATGGCTCGCCAGCCTGCCGGCATTGAGGCCCGTCTCCTTGTTGAGCGCAGTTCTGAGCAGAAGGCTCGTATCGATGATTCCCTTCATCAGGACGTCGGCCTCCCCCGAGCGCACCAGCGCCACGGCCCTGGCTGCTGCGGCATTCAGGCTGGGCTCCGCGACGATCCTGAAGGACGAAATGTCGACGCCACGGCCCTCGTTCGCCCCTGCCGCCGCAGCCTCTATTGCGCCGGGGTCGCCCACCAGAAGGGGCTCGACGATGCCCTCGCGGTATGCGTCGGCGACGGCTTCGAGCACCGCCGCCTCCTGTGCGGACGCCACCGCGAGCCTCCGCCTGCCGAGTGTTTTCGCTTTTTCTATAATCTCGGAAATACGATTCATGGCACATACTCCTTAATTTCCGTTTCGCCCGAAAGCGCCATATGGCCGGCAAGGGCCAGCGCCTCCAGTTCTCCTTCTCCCGGGTAGACTACTATGGGGGCAATGAACGACACCATCTCGGCGATACGGTCCGTGAGGTCCTTTGAGTAGGCGATGCCCCCTGTCAGAACGATGGCGTCGACCACACCGTGTGCCGCAGCGGCCGCAGCCCCTATGCTCTTGCCCACCTGGTACGCGAAGGCCCTGTAGTAGAGGTCGGCTTCTTTATTGCCCTCTTCCCTCATGCGGCTGACTTCGCGCATGTCGTTCGTGCCGAGGAAACTGACCATGCCCCCCTTGCCGGTGATCATCCTGAGGACTTCCTGCAGAGAATACTGGCCCGAAAAACAGAGCTTCGCGAGATCGCTCGCAGGCAGGGTGCCTGAGCGCTCGGGCGTGAAAGGGCCCTCGCCGCTGAGCGCCTGATTGACATCGACGACTCTTCCGTGCCTGTGGAAGCCGATCGAAACGCCTCCGCCCAGATGCGCGACGATGAGATTCAAATCCTCGTAGCGGCGGTTGTAACTCTTCGCATAGCGGTGAGCGACCGCCTTCTGGTTGAGCGCATGGAATATGCTGATCCGCTTGAAAAGTCTGTGTCCTGAAACGCGCGCCACATCGTCGAGCTCGTCGACGACGACGGGGTCCGCGATAAAGGCGAGGATACCGAGCTGTCTGGAGAACGCGTCGGCGATGAGCCCCCCAAGGTTCGATGCATGCTCGCCGTATTGTGCGGAGAGCAGGTCCGCTTTCATCGCCTCGGTGACGCGGTAGACCCCTCCGGGGATTGGATGCAGAAGCCCTCCCCGCCCCACCACCGCATCCAGAGTCTTGAGGTCGAAGTGCCGCTCCACGAGTGCGCGCTGGATCGCCCTCTCCCTGAATTCATATTGAGAAGCTATGGTCGGGAAATCTGCCAGGTCCGCCGCCGAGTGACTTAAACTCTGATCGAATATCCTGTCCATGCCGCTGAACACCGCGAATTTCGTGCTTGTAGAACCAGGGTTGATCACAAGTACAGTGAAGGGCATCGACGGCTCCTGAAAAAAGAATAGAGGTTCCAGTATACCACTGCTCGGGAGAAAAACAAGAGGATTTTACAAATTTTGAAAGGCGATTTTAACTAATAAAACAAGGGCGGCCCCGACAGGAGTGTCTCCTGCGGAGACGAGGCTCAATAAAAGCAAGAGGCTGCCCCTCACGATAGAGGGACAGCCTCTTTTCAAGACTATTGGTGCGGCGCGATTATTTGCGGGTTTTATGCCGGTTCAGTCTTCTTTTCTTTTTTCTCTTGTGCGTCGCTATTTTTTTGAGCTTTCGCTTTCTACCACAGGGCACCTTTATTCTCCTTGGAAACGATTACTGCAGAATCACTGCAGACCGCCGCATATGTGCGCAATACTACACGGACTGCCGACGGGCGTCAATAGCCCGACTCCACTTCTGCTCTCTCGGGGGCCGCGCAGCCAGCCTGTCGATGACAATATTCACCTCGGCCACCAGAATGCCGGTAAACTTCTCTATGCTGTCGACAATATATTCCTGCAGGGCATAGAGCCTCGAAGCGAGCCTCGTGCCGTAGGGCACCTCGAGCATGACAGTGATGCGATAGCCCTGCGTGTCATTGCGGATCGCGAGGCGCATAATCCGCACATTGGGGTCGAATTCACTCACGCAGTGGACGACCATCTGGGAGAGGGCCGCTTCCGAGATCGCCACCCTGCCGCGCTTGCCGTACTCCGGACGCACGACCGATTTTTCATACAGCTTGGGGAAGGTCGCGCCCACACCGAAGCTTCGCCTCAAAAACACCCGCACACTGTCGTAGAATATCGATGGATAGTTGCGCTTTATCTCGAGGGCGGGCACGGGAATGACATGTTTGCCCTCGACCTTGCGCGACTGTACGGCCTTTTCGATCTCGGCCTTCGTCGCGATCTCTTCTATTTTTATGACTTTGATGGGGTGAGGCAGCTGCAGGCGATCGCAGATCTTCTGCACCATGCGCTCGCTGGTGCCGATGACGAGAATCTTCCTGAAACGCTCGTGCTGAAGCGCGCGCGACACCATCTCCCGCTGTTCGCGGTCGTCGAACAGCGCGGTCTTGATGGCCCCAAGATAGGTCGGATCTTTCTTTGCCGACCGCCCCGCAAGAATCTGGTCTCCCCGGATCAGGAGGCCGTCGTCGATGATGAGGTCGACGCCATATTTCTGGGCGACAAGCTTTGCGCGAAAACTCTTCCCCGTTCCTGAGGACCCCACGAGGGCATAACTCTTTACACCGCGGAGAAGAAAAAGGATGTGCTCAAAAATACCGATCATTCTGTCCTTCAATATACCCTTGAAACGGCGGACGGGTAAATATCCGAGGGGCACAGGAGGCCGCTCGTTTTCAGAACGCAAAAAAGGCATTACAATAGATGCAGGAGCAACGGATGCCACTCATCACTCACCCCTTCCTGGGGCTTGCGGTCGGAGACCCGACGAAAGCCCCGCTCGCCAGAGAGACACTTCCTTCTCCGGAAGAGGTTCGGCTGGCTGCACACTCGCTCATCCTCTCCGCATCGGGCTGGCGCAAGACATTCGCGGACCCTGCCGCCAACGGCCCCTACGCATCCTGGGACCCCGGCCACAGCCTGGAAAATTCTCTTTCGCGCGGGCTCTGCCCCGCGGATACTGTCATTGTCGCGGGCATGGCCCTCGTCTTCTCTTCATTCATCAAGGAGACGTGCATCGAGGAGACCGGAGGCGGCCGGCGCCCTGTCGTGCTGCTCGGTATCGACACAAGGCCCACGGGCCCCGCGATCGCCGATGTCTTTGCGAGGGTGCTCACGGGAGAGGGCTGCGAGGTGCGCTATCTCTTCATCGTGCCGGCGCCTGAGATCATGGCCTATTCTGCCCAGACGACGGGCCTGCCGCCTGAACACGAATTTCATTCGGACGGCTTCGCCTATATCTCCGCGAGCCACAATCCCCCGGGGCACAACGGTCTCAAGTTCGGCCTCGGCGGAGGCGTGCTGACGGGGGAGCAGGTTGCACCCCTCATCGCAAAGATCAGAGCCTTCATCGCAGATTCCGCCGCCCCGGAACTCGCCCTTGCGGCGATCGGAAAAGCCGACCCCCGCGAACTCGCGNNGGCGTGCTACGGAAAGGTCGCACACTGGAAACGCCATTCGCAGTCGGCGTATATGCTCTTCGCGCACCGCGTCTTCACCGACGAGACCGGGCTGGACGCCCAGGAAAAGATGCTGTCGGAGATCGCCGCCGCCTGCGCCGAGCGTCCATTCGGCGTCATCGCGGAGCTCAACGGTTCGGCCCGGACGCAGAGCATCGATCCCGACTGGCTCTCGGCCCTCGGCGTACAGGCCAAAGTGCTCAACGCCGAACCGGGGGCTTTTGCGCACCGCATCGTGCCGGAGAACGAATCCCTCCAAGACTGCAGTGACGCGCTGAACGAAGTGCACGCGGAGAATGCGTCCTTTGCGCTCGGATATGTGCCCGACTGCGACGGCGACCGCGGCAACCTCGTGTATTACAGCAAGACGCTGCAGCGGGCAGTCCCCCTCGAGGCGCAGCAGGTCTTCGCGCTCGTCTGCCTGTCGGAGCTCGCGTATCTGCGCTGGAGAGGCGAGGCGCGGCCGATTGCCGTCGTCGTCAACGATGCAACGAGCATGCGCATTGAGGCGATTGCCGGGGCATTCGGAGCCAGGGTTTTCCGCGCCGAGACGGGCGAGGCNAATGTCGTCTCCTGCGCGGAAAAACTCCGCGCGGAAGGCTGGGGCGTGCGCATCCTCGGCGAAGGCTCAAACGGAGGCAACATCACCTACCCCTCGAAGGTGCGCGACCCGCTCTCCACTCTCGGCTCGATGATCCGGCTTTTGCGGCTGGGTCAGGCAGAGAAAGGCAAAACCTGCTTCAATCTCTGGCTCAACGCCATCGGTGCCCCCGAGAGATACAGGCCGGAGTACGGACTCGACGATGTCATCGACAGTCTGCCTCCATGGGCCACGACCAGCGCATTCGAGCCCTATGCCGCTCTCAAGATCGCTTCAGATGACAAAATCGCCCTTAAAGATGCCTATCGGCGCCTTTTCCTTGAAGCCTGGCCGCAGATGCTGCCCGAATTGGCGGCCCGATTCGGCATCGCTTCATGGAAAGCCTTCGCCACGATCGGCCCCGGCGAACACGAGATAGGCTCCGATTTCGGGGCTTCAGGGAACGGAGGGCTCAGGATCGTCCTCTGCGACGGCCANGGAGAATCCCGCGCATTTCTCTGGATGCGGGCATCGGGGACAGAGCCCGTGTTCCGCATCGGCGTCGACATAAGGGGCGGCACCGGCGCGGACGAGGCTTGGCTGCGGGGATGGCACACGGACTTGGTAAACAAGGCCGATCTCCTTGTCTCCCACTCGCAGAATGTTGTAGGATAGCGCGATTCAAAGGAGTATCGGATGGGTATCCGCGGTGAGTTGTTCTCCACGAGATTCAGTTGCGAGGGAAGAACATATTTTTTCAATGTAAAAGAAAACAGAAATGGCGACATCTTCTTGTCCGTGGTAGAGAGCAAACCGACTGAGACAGAGACCTTCGACCGGCGCTCCATCGTGGTGTTTCAGGAGAACATGGAGGGCTTTATGCGGGCCATGAGGACAGCGGCCGGCTACATGGAGAAAACAGGCCCACGGACGAAGCAGGAGACCGTTCCTCACCAGCCGGTGAGGATCCACACCGAGCATATCGAGCACACAGAGACGGGCGAACACCGCGCCGCATCATAATAAGGAAAAAACCTCAGCCCTCTGAATCCCCTGAATCAAAAGAGTCGAAAAGCAAAGAATTGGGCTGAGCCAGGAGCTGAAACCCCTGCCGGTGGAATCTGGAGGGCCCGCAGCGCTCGATCGCTCTCCGGTGCGCCTTGGTGGGGTATCCTTTGTGTCTCCCGAAGCCGTATTCGGGCATGAGATCATCGAGGCGGTCCATGAGGTGGTCCCGCGCCACTTTTGCCAGGATCGAAGCGGCCATCACCGCAGGGATGAGGCCATCGGCCTTGGGCATCGTCGCAGCCTCGACATAGGTTCCGCCCATCCACAGATTCGGCGCGAAGATGCCGTCGACCACCACGAGTGCCGGCGCCCGCGTCAGCCCCGCAAAAGCCCTCTCCATCGCATGCAGGCTCGCCCCCAAAATATTGTAGCGTTCGATCTCCTCGACCGTAGCCCAGCCCACCGCCCAGTCGAGCGCATGCTCAACGATCGCCTGATAGGCCTCTTCGCGCCGCCGGGCGCTCATCCTCTTCGAATCGTCGAGCAGCGCCATCGGAANATCCGGCGGCAGGATAGCCGCCGCAGCGGTGACGGGCCCGGCCAGCGGCCCCCGCCCCGCCTCGTCCAGCCCGCACACAAGCTCGACAGGAATACTGAGCACTGAGTCGAGAGTACAAAAATTGGTCGATTTTTTCATGATAGGCGCCTCGTACCCTTTGTACTCATACCATATTCGCCGGCCGGCCGAAAGCCCGCGCGCCGATACACCTTGATCGCCGGGACATTCTCATGCCGCACGAACAGAACCGGATCCCTCCGTTCGGCTTTGATCCTGTATAATAAATAAAAAAGGACGGCCGCTCCGATCCCCATCGACCGGTATTCTGGCTTTACATAGAAACCGCCGATCTGGTCATAAAAATATCCGCGCGCATTCGTGTTGATTTTGCCTATGGGCTCGTCGCCGCGAAACGCTATGGCGACGATCTGCCGTTCCAAAAGCGACTGTACCTTCAAAGCAGTTTCCGAGCGGGTGGATTTGAGATTGAGCTCCTCGCGCTCATACGCCATCTGCAGCGAAAAGAGCGCGTCCAGATCGTCCGGCCCCGCATTCCGAACCGCGACGCGCGCATCCTTCGGCGGGAAAGCTATGTCCACGCTGCGCGCGCGCATGAGCATGTAGGATTGATCCTGCCATTCGCCTTCGCCGAGCGCCGCGACAAGGCGCCTGACGTCCCGTTCGACTCCGGAGATTCTGTACAGGTCTCTCCGGAGTCTGAGCCGCCCCGCGAGTTCCGAGTCCCTCCGGGGAGAATCCGGCAGGAGCACACAGAGCACCCCATCGGAATCCACCACGGCAAGACCATCGATGCGGTCGCGAGGCCCTGCTTCGGGAAGGTGTATATATACTGAGAAAAACTCTGCAGTTCGGGATTCGACAGATACAGCTGCAGATTTTCAGAGGCACGCACACATCCGAATTCGCGTTCGCGCAGAAAGCGGCAGGCTGCCTCTCTATAAAAAACGATGCGGTCGTCGCCCCACATGTCCGTCGCCTCAGCGGTAGGCCTGCCCCCTCTGCTCGTCGATATAATTCGCAGCCGAGTGAGCGGCGATGGCTCCGTCGGCTGCCGCGGTGATGAGCTGGCGGAAAGGTGTCGACCTCACGTCGCCCGCCGCGAACAGGCCGGGGACGCTCGACTGCATGCCGCAGTCGGTGACGATATAGCCCGTCTCGTCCATTTGGACGCCCGTATCGGTGAGGAATCCGGTCCGGGGGATGGAACCGATGAAGACAAAGATCGCCTCGAAAGGTTCCTCGACAACTTTGTGGTTCACCACATCTTCCAGCACGATTGAACGGAGCTTCGTGTCGCCCCGTATCTCTTTGGCAATGGTGTTGAACCGGACTTCTATCGAGGGATTGGAGAGGACGCGCTCCGCGAGCGCCTTTTGGGCCCGGAAGCGGTCACGGCGGTGAATCATGACAATCTGGCCTGAAAGTTTGGAGAGATATGTCGCCTCGTCGCAGGCCGCATCGCCGCCCCCGACCACGAGCATGCGTTTGCTTTTGAAGAACGGGCCATCGCAGGTGGCGCAGTACGAGACACCTTTGCCGACAAAGGCCTGCTCGCCGGGAATCCCCAGCTGACGGTGTTCCGCCCCGGTGGCGACGAGCACCGTGAGGCTCTCGACGGGGCCACTGCTCGTCTCGATGACAAAATGCCCGGCCGCTCTGTGTACCTTCAGGACACTCGCGTCGAGAAAAGAGCTGCCGAATCGTTCGGCCTGTGTGCGCATGCGGTCGGAGAGGTCATAGCCATTGATCGGCTCGACGATGCCCGGGTAATTTTCAAGATTATCGATGAGAAGTGCCTGTCCTCCCGGGGCCAGCTCTTCGATGACAAGAGTTTTCAGATTCGCGCGTGCTCCATACTGGGCGGCCGAAAGGCCCGCCGCACCTGCGCCGACAATCGCAAAATCATAGAGTTGGCCCATCGCTATTCTCCTTCGGAATTATATAATAAATAATATATATAATCTAATTCATATATTCAAGCCTGCCCCTCGACAGTCAGCCGGCAGCATTCATTGAGAGCTTTCTTTCCAAGCACTTCGAAGCCCACATCGGCATACTTCAGCAGCGCGCGCATGATCGGGGAATCGGCTCTTCTCAGAATGCCTTCACCCTGCATCTCCAGCACGCGGCGCCGGCCCTCTGCGCAGCTGAACGTAAGCGTCACGGTGAGCTCGGCCCGTTTCTCGTATGCAGTCTGATAAGCGCCTCCCAGCAATTCGAGGAGAGCGAGCGAGAGCGGCACGAGGCGATCGGGATCGAGCGGGCAATCATCGGCCGAGAATTGCAGATGCACCGTCGAGCCTACTGTTTCGAGCGCCTCTTCCGCGGCATGGCAGAACTGCGCAAAAAACTCCCGGGCAGTCACCCGGTCGACCTCTTCGGACTGATAGAGGGCCTCGTGGACCAGCGCGATACTCTTGATCTGCGCCTCAAGCTCTCTGAGCACCCCGGCAGAGGCGGATGGAGCGTCATTCGATGGAGCGTCATAAGATGGAGCCTCATCGGTCTGCTGGAGGTGGACCAGGCTCGCCACGAGCTGCAGATTCGTCTTTACGCGGTGATGTATCTCGCGCAGAAGCTGCTCCTTCGCGGTCAACGAATCCTCGAGGCTTTGCTGGTAGAAGTGCATTGCGCTCACATCGTGCACGACGCCGATGGTCTGGGGGTTCTGTCCGACGACATCGGAGAGCAGCGGCATGTCGAGATTTCTCTCCCCATAGGCATTCACGAGGGCATAGACGATGTGCCCGTCCTTGTGGACGAGCCTCACCTCGAGGTCTCGCGTCATGCGTTGGCCGGACCTGCGCTCGTCGAACAATTTGGGAGGGGTGTCGGGGAATTTATTCGCCCGGCGGATTTTCTCTACCACGATGTCGCGCGAGATATTCGGCTTGTCCTCCGGATGGATGATGATGCTGAAATGCCTGCCGACCAGTTCCGCAGGCTCGTAGCCCAACAGGGTCACCGATTCATTCAAGTAAACGAAATTGCCGCGTTCATCGAGTATGTAGACGATGTCCGGCACGGACGAGAGGAGTGTACGCAGCTGAGTGTGAAGGGCGCCGACGACTGTCCGGGAGGCGAGAATGGCATCCCTTGCGGCGCAGGTCTGGAGCGCTGCGGCGTAGGCCGAGGCAGGAGAGCTGCGGGCCGGCATGATCCGCACAAGAGGAGAAGTCTGTATCTCCCCCCGGTTTTTGCCCGGATTTCCAAGCACGATCAGGGCCAGGGGAATATCCAGGAGCGCGCGGACGTCTCCCGGGCCAAGCGAAGCCGCTTCGGCGATCACGCATTCCGCCGGGCCGGGCGCCGAGATACTGTCTCTGCCGAGTATCTCGACATTGGTGCTCCGCCGGGTCAAGAACTGCATGAATTTTTCGCCCTTTTCCCGATCGGACATGAGGAGCGCGATAGACCTGACAGATGGCCCAGTCATGGCTTCATAGTAGGAAAGGGCTCTCGTTGCGTCAATATGCGCGGAATGCTAGTATGCACCATGGCTTTCAGTTTTCACACCCATACGACATTCTGCGACGGCAAAGCAGACGCAGCGACAATGGCGGGCGCCGCCTTCGGGCACCACTACACGCATCTGGGCTTCTCGGCCCATGCGCCGGTGCCGATCAAGACGCGGTGGAATTTGCCCTGGGAGCGCGCGGAGGCCTATGTGGCGACGGTGCGCGCGCTCGCGCGGGAATACGCTCCCAGGGGAATGAAGATATTCCTGGGCCTTGAGACCGACTATGCGCCCGGGATAACGATGCCGGATGAGCCCGCCTATGAGCCTTTTCACCTCGACTTCAGCATCGGCTCGGTCCACTACATCACCGCCCCCGGCGAAGCCTTTTTCACCGTGGATGAGCCTGAAGAACAGTTCGCTTCCAAGGTCCGCAAGTGGGCGGCGGATGGCGACTACAGAAGAATCTGGAAGCGATACTGGCAGTATATGGCCGAGATGATCGAACACGGCGGATTCGACATAATCGGGCACTTCGATCTGGTAAAGAAGAACAATGCGGACGGGCGCTGGTTCGACGAGCAGGACCCGGCCTACATCGATGCGGCGTTTCAGGCTGTGGACCTCGCGGCAGAAAAGGGGCTCGTCGCAGAAATAAATACCGGCGGCGTAGCCCGCGGCAAGCACCATGAACCCTACCCTTCGGCGCGCATTCTGAAGAGGATGTACGACAAAGGCCTGAGAATAACCATCGGGGACGATGCCCATGCGCCGCAGCACATCGGGACCTATCAGCATGTCGCGATGAGCGCTGCATGGGGTGCAGGGTTTGCGTCGCTCTGGTACCTGGACGCGCCGGGCCTCTGGAAAGAAATCTCTATCGATCAGGTCGAAAAGACACTCTAGCGATTCTTGCGCTCGTCGCTCTTCTGGCACTCGACGCAGAGCACCGCATAGGGAATCGCCTCAAGCCGCTCCTGGGGAATCTTCTTGCCGCATTTCGCACAGAGGCCATAGCGCCCTTGACTGATGCGCAACAGTGCCGATTCGATCGCACGGTAGCGTTTGAGGTCTTGGGAGCTGAGAGCTTCTATCATAATTCTGTCGACATCGTCGGATGCAATATCTGCCGAGTCCTTGGGATCTGTCTCAGAGAGCACTGTCCTGAGCTGCTCATTCGACTCGGCAATGGTACCTATAATCTCCTGCCTCTGCGCAAGCAAGAGATTCTTCATTTTTTCGATGAAGGCATTCTCCATCTCTCTCCCCCTCATCAATTGCTGGCATCTACCAGCAGGCAATGGATGGGCACAATGCATCACATTGTCAAAAATGTCAAGATGTGCAGCATGGCGTGTCCCCATCGTGTTGACATTCGATGCATTGGCTCATAGTATTTCACCTGCGCACAGGGTGCAAGAGAGAGTTCTTTTGCCTCATGCGCGGGCCCAAACCCAGTCATTGTTTTCATTTAGGAGTATATGTGGCTAAAGAAGAAGCTATCGAGGTGGAGGGCGTAGTCCGGGAAGCCCTCCCCAACACGATGTTTCGTGTGGAATTAGCGAACGGACACATAATTCTTGCCCATCTGTCAGGTAAGATGCGCAAGCACTACATTCGAATTGTGCCTGGTGACAAAGTAAAAGTCGGTCTTTCACCGTATGATCTGAACCGAGGACGAATTATTTACCGCGAGAAATAGACTGTCGAATACGGACCCACGTGGCTCCCTTGCCACCATGCCGACTGTCCGCAAAGTCGAATTCTCCCGCATGAGGGTTCCGTTCAAGTTCTTCCCTAACGACATGCACCAACACTTGTTCCTCACGTGAATGATTTCCCTTTCCGTGTATGATGCTCACCTTCTCCAAACCCTGGGCGGCACAGCGGGCGATGAAGGCTCGCAGGGTCTGGCGCGCCTCTGCCTCGCGCATGCCGTGAAGGTCGAGCTCGGCCTGTGGCAGCATGCGTTTGAATCGCGTATAGGCCGAAATCGTGGCCATTTTGTCCTCTGCGGCCGCCCGTTTCATTGCGGCGTCTTTGTCGGTCGTCCCGTGGTCCTCGAGCCACTGCTCCAGCTTCTGCCGAAAGGCTTCAGAATCGTCCCGGGATTTATCCCCCTGGGGAGCGCCCTTCGGGATTCTCTTCGAAGTTGAAGGCTTTTTGCGGGGAGACTGCTGTTCTTCCCACTGCCTGTAAATCTTGCCAAAATCCATGCTGCACGAATACATACCACAAAATCCGATTCATTTCACGGGGGAAGGGGAAAGATGGCCTTGGGCCGGAAGAAGGCCCTTCTTGTTCTGCCGCCCATCAGCGGCTATCATACAGTGCAAGGACTGCCCATGATTCTCAAGCGCCGATATCACCCGACGAACTTCAAGTTTTTCACGTGGCTGCTGCGGCACACATACGGCCCCTGGCTCAGGTGGACATACCGGATCACCGGGATCAACGCCGAGCTGTTCGGGACAGTCAAGCCCCCTTTTATTTTGGTCGGCAACCATACGACGCTCCTCGACCCTTTCATCACCAGCGCATTTGTGCCTTTCCCCGTCCACTGGGTAGCGAGCGACGGGAACATGCGAAACCCGATCATGCGCTTTCTGCTCCTGAAGCTGGTCGGCTGCATACCCAAATCGAAGGCGATTCCGGATATCGAGACCGTCAGCTGGATCGTCGATATAATCCGACGCAAGCACGGCGCCGTCGGGATGTATCCCGAGGGCCAGAGTTCATGGACGGGCACACAGTTCCCGGCCTTTTTCTCAAGCGCAAAGCTCCTGCGCCTCTTGCGCGTGCCCGTCGTGCTGGCAAAGACGAATGGCGGCTATCTCACAAAGCCAAGGTGGTCGCATGTGCGCCGCCCCGGAAAGGTCGAAATCACCTTTTCCGTATTGTTCACCCCCGAACAGCTGCACAAAGTCTCCCTCTCGGAGATAGACGGCGCGCTCAACAACGCGCTCTCCTATGACGATACAGCCTGGTGCAGAGAGAGGGGCATTCAGTACACAAGCCTGCGGGGCGCGGAGAGCCTCGAACTCGCGCTCTATATCTGCCCGAGCTGCGGGGGCAAAGCGACCATGCACAGCGTGGGGGATGTCTTCGCCTGCGGCCGCTGCGGTTTCTCCGTCGGGTATCAGGCCGACGGGTCGTTTGCGCTGCGCACGGAAGGGGACAGCCATGGCTACGTCCCGCCCTTCGATGAAGCGCCTTTCCTCGACTCCATCGTGCTCTGGAACAGTTTCCAGAGCAGATTCCTCTCACAGGAGCTCTCGGAATGGAAGGATGGAGCACATGCGGGGCCGATCTTCTCCGACGAACCGGTCAAACTGAAACGCGGCAGGCGCATCGACTCCATGAAGACGATGCTGAGGGGGCGCATCGAGCTCTATGCCGACCGGCTCGAATTCCACGGCAGCCGGGGCGCCGCGCTCGAGCCGGTAATCTTCTCTCTCGGGAATGTCGAGGCGGAAGGCGTGCTCAAATGGAATTTCTTCGAATTCTATCAGGGAATGAATGTCTACCGCGTTGTATTTGAGGACCCGAAGGCATCGGCCAGAAAGTATGCCGACGCCATCGGGGTCCTCCGCGAAATTTCAAGCGATCATTTGCCCGGGCGGTAGAAGTTCTCTCCCGGCAGGGCAAAACGGCGCTTGCGCGCGAGAATCAGGTACACGACAGTGACAAAGATCTGATACCCCGCGGCAATCGCGAAAAATATCCAGTACGGGACCATGGAGCCGCTCGTATATGCATTTGCCGGCAAATTGATCGTGAGAATGAAAGGTATTGCCAGAAGAAAGGTAAGGCCCGCCGACAGCATGTAGTCCGACGTGACCTTTGTCCTGAACTCGGGATCCAGGACCCTCAGCAGGGCGAGCCCCGTGGAGAGCGTCCCCGTCGAAACGCCATAGAGCATGAGCATGCGTTCGAAGCGGAAGTCGCGGAAAATCCTCGAGCACACCCAGGGAACCGTGTAGTACACCATAAACCCGCAGAGCGTCGACATGAGGAGAATGGGGAACCAGTATTTGCCGACAAACACGAGGGATATCGCCCCGAGCGCCCCTGCGACCATGTAATCGACCGACATACCCGAAATCCTGGTCAGCGCATCGTCGTCGAGCACGTGTCCAAGCTTGAGGAGGTCTATGATTTTCCTGACGACGATGGCCATCATTGCGGAGAAAATGAAATTGATACCCCACAGATTTGTTGCAAGCTCAGTGCCCGCCTTCCCCGCAAAGCCGAGCAGAAACGACACACCTTTCAAAAACAGGAAACTCAGGAAATACACTAACACGACAATCGCCGCGTGGAAGCTGAAGGAGTCGATCGCCTCGGAGTCGGTGGTGAGATGCTCGCCCACGGGTTTTTCGCGGCCCCGGGGAATGATGCCGGTCAGCAGAGCCTTGTCCGACATGATGCTGAGCTGTTCGGATTTCATCCATCCTTTCCTTACGCCTTTGTGGATCAGGAGCATGCNCCCGAAACAGGCCCAGAGGTACCCGACGGCGGCAAAGGTCAGGCCCACGGTGGCCCCGCCCTCAAAGCCCATCGTCTCCCAGCCCTTGCCGATCGCGTATGCCTGCCCCGGCCCCAAAGCGAAACCCAAAGGGAGGTGGAGGCCGAAGGCCGGATGGATTTTGGGCAGAAAAAGCAGAGTGAGCAGAAGCCCCAGAATTGCCTGCGACGCATATCCGAAGAGTATCACGGCCGACATTCCGAGCACGCTGCCGTTGGACCGTGACCCCTTGATTTTAGGAGGCGAAGACCGAAGGGTCATGCTTATGAACGAAATATTCAGCAGATGATAGACGAGGTCGCCGAGCCTGTTCGTGGCATAGCCTAGAGACGGCAGCAGATAGTTGTACACGGGGAGAAGCAGAAAACCGGCGGTCAGGGCATTGGGAACAAGATATTTCTGCAAGAAAGGAATTTTCGACCGCAGAAAAGTCGCAAGGACAAGACCGACAGAGATAAGTCCTGCGTCGATGACAATTTTCCAGCTGAAATCCATGGGGGCCTCCTTGACACACAGTGTAAAATTGTTTGTATGAGTGCGCAACGGGGACCCAAAAAATGAATGACCGTGATATCGCCAAGCTGGCGCTCTGCAGTCTTTTCCGCCGCATACCCGTAGAGCGCTTTGCCGAACTCGTCTCGGGCGCGCGCTGGCGCGACCATCAGTACCGGAAAGGCGGCCTTATTCTGCTCCAGGGCTGTATATATTCGTCTCTGTATATTCTCCTCGAGGGCACGGCCTATGCCGAGATGAGCGACGACGAAGGCCGCTGCATCAGAGTCGAGACCTTTTCGCCGGTGGAAGCGCTCGCAAGTGCAGTGCTCTTCGCCCCGAAACCTGTCCTGCCGGTGACGGTGGGGGCACAGTCGGACTGCCGGATTATCTCATTTCCGAAAGAAGAGATACTGAAACTTTGCATGAAAGATAAAGACATTCTGGAGGCCCTCCTCGCCGAGGGCGGATCGCGAATCCAATTCCTGAGCGAGCGGCTGAGGCTGACACGCTTCGCGACACTGCGCCAGCGTATCGCCGACTGGCTCGTGCGAAAGGCCCAATCGAGCCTGGAAGGCCGCTCGAATCAGCCCCTGTGCGTCCGGGTCGAGCCTTCGTTCGAGAAGATGGCCGACCTGATGGGCGTTGCGCGTCCGAGCCTCTCCCGGGAGCTGTCGCACATGCGGAGCGAGGGACTCATCGAGATCGAAGGAAGAACCATCTATGTAAAGGACCTCGAGATCCTCAAACAGATACGGCATCAGAAAAGTGAGGGGCGGTAGGGACATCCGATAAGAGCATCACCGTGTGCCTGAAAACTCTCCCGCCACAAACCTGTCGATGATGGATCGCGCGATGCTCCCCCTCATCGGCATCTCCGGCAAATTGTCGGCCGTATACCAGTCGAGGTGATCGATTTCCACGCCGTCGGGGTGCGCTTCGCCGCTCGCCCACTCGGCGATGAAGCCCAGCATGAGGGAGTCGGGGAAGGGCCAGGGCTGGGAACGCAGATACTGCAGATTTTTTACCTCAATCCCCGCCTCTTCGCGGATTTCGCGCGCCGCAGCCTCTTCGAGCGTCTCCCCTATCTCGACAAAACCGGCGATGAGACTGTGGCGCTTGCCCGGGAAGCGCACATTGTGCTCCAGGAGAATCGAATTGCCCTTCCGCACCAGCACAATGACCGCGGGCGACATGCGGGGGAAGAATATCCTCTTGCAGCGGGGACAAAAGCGGGCGCCATGCGCATGATCGTCGAGGGGCTCGCGGACTTCCTCGTTGCCATTGGCGTCGACGAGGGGAGCGCCGCACGCGCCGCAGAAGCGCGACACCACCGCCCAGTGGGCGTGCGCCTTGGCCAACAGTGCAAAGCGTCCGAGCTGCGAAGAAAAATCGAAGGCCAGCTCGCGCACGGGAAAATTCACGGCGTTCTCCAGACCGCCGGCCTTTATAAGACGCGCATCGTCGTCCTTAAGGAGGACCGCGCCATATGCGATGCCCTGAAAAACGAATGTCGAATATGAATAGCCCTGGGGCGCGCCGGTAAAAAGCTCGGGCGGAATCCCGGCGGCCAGCCAGGAAATCGCCTCCGGCACAGTGGTCGACAGCAGGGCGCTGTCCGCACCGGAATGCAGCTGTTCGGCGAGCTGCCGGGGCACAAGGCAGTCCTGTCCCTGGAAGACTGCGAATCGCCGGGGATGGAGGATCATTATCGGTGCCTGAGGACAGTCTCCTCGATGATGCGGAGCTGGGAGCGGTACAGTCCCGTGATGTTCGTGCCATAATCGGCGACGAGCCTCAGCATGTCCCGCGGATGGACATCCTCGTCCGTGCCGTTGATGCGGTCGCCGGCGTCGCCGAGGCCCGGCATGATATAGGCGCGCTCGTTGAGGCTGGGGTCCATCCACAGCGTGTAGATCGTTATATTGTCGATGGCACGGACGACGCGGAGGCTCCCCTTGAGCGCGCTTATCACATTGAAGAACTTGACGGAGGCCGGCCGGATGCCCTGCTCGAGCAGATATTTGACGACAGTCACGAGCGAGCCGCCCGTCGCATTCATCGGGTCGGCGAAGAGGAGATGCTTGCCGTCGAGCTGGGCCAGGTCGAAGTAGGAATGATCCAGGTCCAGCACATACTCCATCGTGGTTTCGCTCTTTGTCTCGTCGCGCTTTATCTTGAACAGGGCAAAGGGAGTGAGATAGCCCGACGAGGAGTACTCCTGAATCTCTTTTGAGAGGATCATAGAGGGCAGAAGAGCCCNCCTCAGCATCACGCACATCACCGTGTCGCGGACAACCTCGTCGACCTTCGGAATCTTGTGCACCGCAAAGTTCTGCACGGGAATCGTCACCGGCGTCCGCACGATGAGGTAATTCTTGTCCGTTTTGTCCGAGCCGCCGAAGGCGAGCGTGAACAGGAGCTCGAACGCGCGCTGGATATAATAGACGAACTCCGGTCGGCCGGTATTCACATCGCGCAGTTTGGCGATGAGGCGCGAGACCTCACCATGGGTCTCCTGGGGAGAGACGAAGGAGTAAACCTGAATGCGCGGCTCCACGGCGCAGATCTCCTGCATGAGCAGGCCCATCCGATTGTAGAGGTCGATGATGACCTCTTCCTCATGGTGCTTCTGCGAACTCGAAGCGCTGGTCGACAGAATATTGAAGGAAACCATCGCCTGCCTGTACAGGCCGTCCATCCGCGACAGGTATTCGAGGTCGCCCGCATTGAGATACCCGTCGAGGTCTTCAGCTTTCAGAATGACTTTGCTCACGCGCTGCTCCAATATGGCTGGCCTTCTGCAGACAATCGCCCGTCAGCCGCCGATCAGTTCACACCTGTACAATTTCGCCCGTCGCGCCACTGGAAATGCCGACCGCATTGCCTTCGTCGAAATCGAGATGGCACTCGAGCGCATATATATGGCTTACACGGCACACCACATTCAGGAATATCGCAGCGCGCTCGGTCCCCACCTTGAGGGCCACGATCTGCTTGTCGCCGACTCCGAATCGCACCGCTTCTTCGGGGTTGAAATGGATGTGGCGCATCGCGATGATGAGGCCGCGCTCCTTTTTAAGCGAACCTTTGGGCCCGATGACCTCAAAGGGAAAACTGCCTTCGAGATGACCCGATTCGCGCACCGGGCAACCGGGCACGCCGAGCTTGAACACGTCGCTGGCAAGAATCTCGCACTGGGTCTCCCTGCGTTCGGGGCCGAGGATGCGCACGCCATCCAGCTGGCCCTTCGGCCCTTTGACGGTGACGGTCTCCGCGCAGGCGAACTGGCCCGGCTGTATGAGGTCTTTCGTCTTCGTGAGCTGGTAACCCTTTCCGAAGAGCGTTTCAAGATCATCGTGGGAAAAGTGAATATGGCGGTTTGAGAGATTCACGATCACTTTGGTTTCGGGCATTATGTCCTCCTGGTATGCACATGGCTGTTTACTGCGGATGTATCTTAACGCAGAAAGGCTTTTGCCGCAAGGACAGAAGGATTCCGGAACGCCGGAGGCGGCATCGTCACGCGCCGCGCCTTACGTGTGCTGTGGCCTTTTCGACTTCCCACCCGCCATGGACCAGCCCCACTACGGCTTCCAGCACTCCCTGCGCATCCGGCTGCCCCCAGATGTTGCGCCCCATCGCGATGCCGGCCGCGCCGAGATCGAGCACCGCCGCGATATCTTCGAACAGCGCCCGGAGCGACTCGCGCTGTTCGCCTCCCAGAAGCAGAACCGGCACGTGCGAGCCGCGCGCCGCCTGAGCAAAGTCTTCGATGTGTTCCGGCATGGGCGCCTTGATGAACGACGCGCCAATCTCCTCGGCCGCACGCAGCGCGACAGCGAGCGCATCTGCGCGCACCAACGGCCGCCCCCNTTCGAAGGCCATCGCCTCGACCATGACGGGCAGGCCGCGGCGCTCGCAGCCCGACACGAGGCGCGCGGCGGCCCTGATGAACTCGCCCTCGCGGGCATGGCCGAACTTGACGGTGACCGCGGCGGCATCCGCTCCCCAGAACAGCGCATCTCCAGCACCGCACAGAAGCTCTTCCTCGAAGCGGCCGCCCAGGGTCGTAAAGCCGCCGCTCGCGCGCAGAATGAACCCGAGCCCCCTTCTCCACCCCTCCAGGCCGGCGCGCACGAAGCCCCTATGGGCGAGTATCGCATCGGCGCCTCCCTGCGCGCAGAGGCGGACAAGCTCCAGAGGCGACTCGATACCCTTAAGCGGACCGGCTATCGCCCCATGATCCGCAGCCACGACGACCGCGCGCCCGTCCTCCGAAAAAATGTGGCCCAGGCGAAGCCTTGCCCCTTCATTCATGGCTCTCCTCCTGCTCCTGCACCTTCGAAATCGCGGGAAAGAGACCCGCGAGCCGCCGATAGCCCTCGAGATAGATGGCAAAAAGTTCATCGTACACCGCCGTCGTCTCCCGCTGGGGCTCGAATATCTGGGCGGGCACAAAGACCTTCTCCGCCGCGGCGGCGAGGCTCGGCTCTTCGCCCAGCGCGAAGCGGCCGATCGCGAGACAGCCGGCCAGCTCGGGCTCGGAGAAATCGGCCACCATCACTCTCTTGCCGGTGATGTCGGCCTTTATCTGGTTCCATACCGGCGAAAGGGAGGGCATGCCCGTGGCGCGCATGTCCTCTACGCGGGCACCCGAGGTCTCCATGACATCCAGCACCTCGCGCATGGCGAAGGCAGTCCCCTCGAGCACTGCGCGCGCCATCGTGCCGAGGTCGTGATGGAGCCCAAGGCCGAGAAACACAGCCCGTGCGTCGGGGTCCCAGTGGGGCGAACGTTCGCCGGCGAGGTAGGGCAGAAACACCAGCCCTCCCGCACCGGGCTTCGTCGCAGCGACTCTTCTGTAGATCGCATCAAAGTCTTCCGCAGGCAAAAAATGGCTCCTGAACCAGGAGAGCGCCCNCCCGCTCGTCGAAATGACGCCAGAGATATTGAAATACGGCTTCACGACGTGCGGCATCACAAGGAGAGCGCCCGCGTCTCCCGTGTCCTTTTCTGAACAGAGGTTGATGCCCTCGGAGGTCCCGCCCTTGTCGCAGGTGCGACCTGGCCGGACTGTGGCGGTTCCCAGGAGCGAGGCGATGAAGTCGGGCCCTCCCATCACCACCGGCAGGCCCTGCGGCAGACCGAATTCCTCGGCCGCTCTGGCGTGCACGCGGCCGACAGTTTCGCCGATGCCCGCAAAGGGAGGAAATTTTTCGGTATCGAGCGAGAGCGATTCGAGCGCAGCCCTGTCCCAGATGATGCGCGTATAGCCCTCATTCGGAAGACAGGTCGTCCATTCACCGGTGAGATGCCCTATGACAAACTCGGGGCAGGAGACAAAAAATCGCGAAGAGGCGTAGAGCTGCGGAGAATGGTGACGCAGCCAGAGGATCTNTGGAAGGTTGAAGGCCGCGTCGAGGGGGTAGTTCAATGCGGCGGACGCCTCTTCAGCCTCTTTCTGGGCGCGCCGGTCGAGCCAGGTGATCGCGGGCGCGAGCGGTTTTCCGCGCGCATCGATGGGCAGAATCGTCGGACCGTTCCCGCTCACGACGATGGCCCGTAGACTGCTGCGCGCCCTCCCCGAAAGGAGCCGGGAAGCTGTGTCGGAGAGCGCCCCCAGCCAAAGCCGGGCATCCACCTCGTGATAGGTGTTCGAGGCACTCTCCTCCAGCTCCACGGCAGCGAGCCCCGCGCACCTGCCTTCTGGGTCGAAAAGCGCGGCCTTGACGCGCGTAGTCCCAATATCGACTGTAAAAATCAAAACTGAACTCCTAGGGCAGGCTGTGCATCAGCAGAACCCGGTACGCGTCCCCGGAGAGCGCAGTGCGAAAACCCTCCTCCAGTCTGGAGAATGAGGTTCGCGCCGATATGAGCGGGTTCACATCGATTTTGCCGAACGACAGAAGCCTCACCGCCTGGAAAAAATCTTCCTGAACCCGGCCTTCCGTGCCGGTGATCAAAAGCTCGTTGCGGTGAATCGTGTTGAGATCGAGGGGAATGTGCATGACATCTTCGTATGCGGTGTAAATATTGATGCGGGCGGCCTTGGCCATCGCGAGGATCGCGGGCTCGAGCGCAGACGGCGCGGGGCTCGTGACGACGCAGCTCGAAAAACCGATGCCATCGGTGATCTCGCGGCCAAAACCTGCGATATCCGTGACTGTGGGGTCGATGACAAAATCGGCCCCGAGCGCCGCGGCCATTTGCCTGCGGGCGGGGTTCGGCTCGCTCACCGTGACACGCAGGCCCATCGAGCGCGCCGCCAGAAGGTGCAGAAGCCCCATTGTCCCCGCCCCGACTATGAGCAGGTCCTCGGTCATGGCGACCTTGAGGCGTTTGAGGGAATGGATGCAGCACGCGAGGGGCTCGGCGAAACTCGCCGCCTCGTAGCTCACCGAATCGGGCACGGAGAATATCTGGTTGGGCCGCACGACGATGTACTCGGAGAAGCCTCCGAGCATGCGGGCGGCATCCTTGTGCCGGTTCAGACACAGATTCGACTTGCCGATGCGGCAGTAGTAGCATTCCCCGCAGCGCTCGACCAAGTCCAGCGCGACACGCTGGCCGGGAACCAGCTCTTCGACAACCTTTGCACCGATCGCCTCGATGCGTCCCGAGGCCTCGTGCCCCGGCACAAGCGGCAGAGGCAGGCTCATCCTGCCGCTGAAGAGCCGCTGCTCAAGCGTGCAGATGCCGCAGGCTTCAACCTTGACCAGCACCTCATTCTCTTTGGGCTCGGGAGTCGGCCGCTCCTCGATACTGAGTGTGCCGGGCGCCGTCAGGACAGCAGCTTTCATCGCCGATTATTCCTCGCCACGATTATACATCGAATCGAGGCAGAATGTATTGAGATCACAGTCCTCGCACTCCTCTCCCGGACAGGAAAAGAAAGTCTTCTTCTCTTTCGTTGCGACAATATTCTCCTCGATTTGCGCGATGTGCTGCTGGGCCTCGCGGATTTTCGCCATCTCTTCTTCTTTCTGATCTTCGTAGATCTGCAGAAGGAGGAGCCGGCATCGTTCGCCGCTCGGGTCCTCGGCGTAGAGCACGAAAAATTCGCGGATCTGCCCGAGAGTGAGGCCGAGGCTCTTGAGCTCCTCGATGCGCTTGAGCCGTATGACGACATCGGCCGGGTAGCGCCGGTGCAGTCCTTCGGTGCGGTTCGATGCCTCGATGAGGCCAAGTTCTTCATAATAGCGGATGGTCCGGGCGGTCACGCCAAAGAGAGAGGCAAGTTCACCGATTTTCAAAAGCTGGTCGGTCAATCTCGGCACCCCTTGAATAAATGCAAAAAAGCACTATACTAAATCTTACGTGAAATTAAACTTCACGTCAACTTTCAGGGCAGGTTAGATTTTAGCACGCTTCCCCTGCCACCGCTCTCATCCGAGGAGGATTGTATGCGTCGGTCCGTCATCGCATCTATTATTGCCATTGTGGCAGGTACTGCTCTTTGGGCACAAGCCCCCCGCATCGGTGTCTTCATCCCGGGCGCACGCGANGGGAGTCCCATCTACGACACCATGGCAAAAGGCGCCGAGCGCCTCGCCTCGGAGATTCCCGGCGCGAGCGTCAGGGTCATCGAGGCCGGCTTCAACCAGGCCGAATGGGAAGAAAAACTCACCTCCTTCGTGGCCTCGGGAAAATTCGACCTGGTCATCACCTCGAACCCTTCCATGCCCGAACTCATAAACAATGTTTCAAAGAGCTTTCCGAAGCAGAAATTCATCTGCCTCGACGGCTATCTCCCGGGCAATCCCAACGCCTACAGCGCGCTCTACAATCAGCTCGAGCAGGGCTATGTGACCGGCTACCTTGCGGGCCTCGTCTCGATCTCCGGCATGAAGGGAACCAATCCGGACAAGAAGATAGGCATGATCATCGGCCAGAACTATCCCGTGATGGATAAAATGATCATCCCCGGCTTCACGCAGGGGCTGAAGGCGGTCGATCCCGCGTTCCAGCTCGATATCCGCGTGCTCGGCAACTGGTACGACGCGGCGAAGGCCGCCGATTTGAGCCGCAGCCTGTATGCGGGTGGCGCCGACATCATACTGCCGATCTGCGGCTCGGCGAGCCAGGGCGCGGTCAAAGTCGCCCAGGAAACCGGCAGGTACCTCGTCTTCTTCGACGATGACGAATTTGCCCGTGCGCCGCAGAACATCCTCGGCTGTGCGGTGCTCCACCAGGAAGAGCTGGCGTATCGGAGCCTCAAGGCTGCCGTCGAAGGCAAACTGCCCTTCGGTAAGGCCGAGGTCGTGGGGATGAAAGAGGGATACATCGAATTTCTGGACAAAAATCCTTCATACATCAAAAACGTACCGGAATCCATCCGCAAAAAGGTCGATACCGTGATTCAGGCGATTAAGTCCGGTCAGCTTACTTTCCAGGTGCCTTCGCTGTAGAATGCGGCCCATGACTGCAGTCCGGATGCGCGGGATCTCGAAGCGCTATCTGCCCTCTGGTGTCCACGCCAACGACGGCGCAGAGCTGGTGGTGGAACAGGGCAGCATCCACGCGATTGTGGGAGAAAATGGTGCCGGCAAGACTACGCTCATGAAAATTCTTGCCGGCCTCGAGCTGCCCGATTCGGGCGACATCGAAATCGACGGCGAGCCTGTGCGGATATCGTCTCCCGCCCGTGCGCGCGCACTGGGAATCGGGATGGTGCATCAGCATTTCCTCATGTTCGACGAGCTGAGCGCTGCGGAAAACATCTTTTTCGGGCTCGAGCCCGAGCGAAAGTCGCGCGCCCTGCGGCTGCTGGGCATCATCGACTCGGCCGGTCTCAACGAGAAAACAAGAACTCTGGCACAAGAGTATGGCTTTGCGGTAGAACCTTCGGCACCTGTGGGGACGCTGAGCATCAGCAGCCGCCAGCAGGTCGAAATTCTGCGCCAGCTGGCCGGCGAGGTGCGCATACTCATTCTCGACGAACCCACTTCCGTGCTCACCGACCAGGAAACCGAAGCTCTCTTTGAAAAACTTGCGGACATACGGCGCATGGGCCGCACGATTCTCCTCGTGACGCACAAGATCGACGAAGTGATGCAGGTTGCGGACAGAGTGACCGTCATGCGCCAGGGAAAGACGATCGGCACCTACGATACCGCCTCGATTTCCGCGAACGAGCTCGCCTGCCTGATCATGGGTACGACCTCGCCCGGAGAGGGCCAGGTCCACAAGGAGCCTGCATCCATCGGGCCATCGGTGCTCCACATCGAGGGTCTGTGTACCCGCCGCCGCCATCANGGGGGAATAGGGCTTTCGGAGCTCGCATTCGATGTCCGCGGNGGAGAAGTGCTCGGCATCTGCGCCCTGAGCAGCAATGGCCTGGACGAACTCGAGGATGTGCTGGCCGGTTTCCTCGCGCCGTCTGCNGGGACCTGTCTCTTCGGCGGACACCGTTTCGATGCCCGGAGGGTCCACGAATACCGGCTACTTCTAAAAGAAGGCAAAATTGCATATTTACCCTCCGACAGGATGCGCCGGGCCGTGGCGCTTGCCCTGCCGGTCAGGGACAATTTCATCGCGCTCGACCGGCGCAGGTATTTCCCCAGAGGATGGATCCGCTCGGCGCTCGCGGGGCGCGCCACGCAGGAGGCCATCCGAGACTTCGACATCTCCGCCCGGGCTGAACAGACGACCGCGGAACTCTCNGGGGGCAATATACAGAAATTGGCCGTCGCGCGGCTCTTCTCAAAAGAGCGGCCCGAGCTGTTCATTCTCTGTGAGCCGACATGGGGCCTCGACATCCGGTCGACGGAGCAGGTGCACGGCAGGATCCAAAAGGCCAGAGTTGCCGGATCGGCAGTGCTGCTCCTGTCTTCCGATGTCGACGAAATTCTCACTCTCTCCGACCGCATCATGGTGCTCTACCGGGGGAAGCAGGTGCTCACCCTCGATAATTCGGGGCATTTGAACCGCGCCCTCGTCGGAGAGTATCTTCTTGGGACACGGAGCGCATGATGCCGGCAGAGAGAGAATTGCGCGGCCCTGCGAGAGTCGTGCTGGCCGTGGGTGTCTCAATCGCCTTCGCGGCGGGAGTGCTCGCGCTGTTCAGTCAGGACCTCGGCAGCGCGCTCTCCCAGTTCTTCCTCGAGCCATTCTCGAACCGATATTTTTTGGGCAACTATCTCGCAGACGCCGTCCCTCTCATGATCGCGGGCCTCGGAGTTCTGATCGCGTTTCGTTCGAAGAACTTCAATCTGGGCGGCGAAGGCCAACTCTACGCCAGCGCCCTCGCGGCGGGAGTGCTCGCGCTGCGTCTGCCCGCGGGGACAGACCCCCTTGCCCTCTGGTTCTGGGCGGCTCTCGCGGGCGCGCTGACCGGCGCCGCGATCGGGGCCCTCTCTGGCCTGTTGAAGGCCTTCTGGCGCGTTTCCGAGATGATCTCTTCGTTTCTCGTCTCGGCCATCGTCATCAACGTGAGCGATTTTTTCATCACGGGCCCACTTCAGGACCCGGCCAGCAATTTCCAGACGACGCGCCAGATTGCCCCGCAATTCCTTCTCCCCAGAATTCTTGCGCCTTCGAAACTCGACATCTCCATTGGCCTTGCGCTCGCGCTCATCCTGGTCTTCATGGTCGTGGCCAGGCGCACGAGAATCGGCTTCGAGCTTAAAATCTGCGGAGAAAATGAGGAGTTTGCGCGGTACTGCGGCATTCCGGTCGCCGCCTACCAGGTTGCGGCGATGGCGATCTCCGGCGGCCTGTACGGGCTTGCCGGCGCGCTCCTCGTCGTCGGGCCGCAGGGCCGGGTGATGCGCGGCTTCTCCACGGGCCTCGGGTGGAGCGCCATCTCGGTGGCCCTGCTTGCCCAGGGAAGCGAGGCGGGTGTCGTGCCGGCCGCGCTCTTTATTGCCTTCCTCGGCACAGGCTCGGATCATGTCATGATAGGTTCGGGGGTCCCCTCGGAGATCATCTCGATACTGCAGGCCGTCGCGATGTTCTTCATCACGGCGGGGTCCCTGCCGCGCCTGCGGCGGAGGCGGTCATGAGCGACACCGCGACTGTTCTCGTCGATATCCTGAAATACACGATTGTCGCGGCCACTCCCCTTCTGTTTGCCTCGATCGGNGGCCTCTTCTCCGAGCTCGCCGGAATGCTCAACATCGCGCTCGAAGGGCTCATGGGCATCGGCGCATTCTTCGGCATGGCCGCCGCGGGGCTCACCGGCAACATATTCATCGGAGTTCTCGCCGCGATTGCCTCTTCCGTCGCAGGTTCTCTGCTGATGGGCGCCGTCACGATCAAATTCAAGGCCAATCTCTTCATCGCGGGGCTCGCCATCAATCTGCTCGCCGGAGGCATCACCACGGTACTCTCGCAGTGGTGGTACCACACGAAGGCTGTCGTCGCGTTTGCCTTGCCNCCCCCTCTCCCCGCCTTTCCCGCGGCGCTCGCGCGGATTCCCTTTGTCGGGCCGATACTCTTCTCCCATTCCGCGCTCACGGTGAGCGCCTGGCTCTGGGCCGTCGGCGCTGCCTTCATCATCCGGAATTCCCGGCACGGCATCCGTATTCAGGCCACGGGGATGAATGCCCAGGCGGTGTCGGCCCTGGGGTATTCGCCGGACCGCGCCCGGATGGCGGCCCTGGTCTGGTCGGGAATCGGCAGCGGCCTCGGCGGATTCGCGCTNGGGCTTTCGATTTCAGCCTTCGTGCCGAATATTGTCTCGGGGAGAGGGTGGATCGCTCTCGTCGCGATCTACCTTGGACGGAAAAAGCCGCTCTGGATCGCCGCATCGTGCCTGCTCTTCGCGTTTGCAGAGAGCCTCTCGAACTATATTCAGGGCTTTTCTTCGATCCCGCCCCTGCTCGTGCTCGCCCTGCCCTATGCGGTCACTCTCGTCTCGCTGATCGCCGCGGGCAATAAAAAATAGGGTCAGCCGCCGCTTATGCGGGCACCCCCAAGTCCTCCAGCACCGAGGCGATCTCGTAGACTGTCCTTATCCGGCGGCAGGGCAGACCGGCAAAGCGGTCCATCTCGTCTTTCAGCACAGCCTGGCCGCCAAGATCGATATAGCCCTTCACATATTTCGGCAGATCGTCGACGAAAAGAGTCTCTTCAAGCGAAAAACCGCTGTGTTTCAGGACGCGGAGATAGGCGTCGGGATTGGGTTTCCCCACAAGATTGTTGAACCGGATGTCGTAGACACCCGTAAAGCAATCCGCAATGTCGAGCTTCTTCAGCACGCGCTCCGCATGCTCGCTGGGGGCATTGGTCAGCACCGCCTTCGGCAGCCCGATTCCATTGAGCATGAGCCTGAGCACGGGGTCAGGCTCGAGGCAGTCCTCTTCGCCCTCGGNGTGAATGTACTGAAAATACCTCTCGGGCTCGGCGAAGCCTTTTTCGTGCATGAGCCACTCGAGCGTCGTGCCGTAAGGTTTTGCGTGTTCGCGGCGGAACTTGATAGCTTCGGGGACCGTGAGATCGAACATATCGGCGATAAACTGGTTCATGCGCCGGGCAACGCCGGTCTCGAGCCCGCTCGCTTCGGAATAAAGGGTGTTGTCGAGGTCGAAGAGGAGAGCGCGTACCATTTGTCTACTGTAGTATCATGGACGGGCCTCTGAGGGCAAGTTGAGAGGATCAAACTAGCCGCCGCAATCAAGCTATGGTATTTTAACATAGATGAATCTACAAATGGGAGCAATACATGATTCCGATTGGAGATGACAACTCCGGGCAGCGGGGAAAGGCTGTCGTGACCTGGACCCTTATTGGGCTCAATGTCTTTGTCTTTGTTTTCCTGCAGAAATTTGCGTTAGACGACTATGCGACGCTGGCGCTTGCGGCGATTCCCGAAGAGATTCTGTCGGGGCACAGGCTCTTCACTCTCATCACAGGCCAATTCACGCACGCAGGATTCATGCACATCATCGGCAACATGCTGTTTCTCGGCGTTTTTGGCGACAACATCGAGTGCCGCATCGGCAAACTGCGGTACACTCTTCTCTATTTGATCTCCGGCACGATAGGGATGCTGGTGCAGATTCTCTTCGCCGCCATGGAGGGCGGCGCCGCCCTCCAGATGCCGCTCGTGGGCGCCTCCGCGGCGATTTCGGGCGTGCTCGCCGCGTACCTCGCCCTCTTCCCCGGCAACAAGGTCGTGGTCCTCCTCTTCTATTTCATACCCACGGCGCTGTCGGCGTGGCTGGTGATCGGCTTCTGGTTCGTTCTGCAGGTGCTCGGCGGGCTCTCCGGCCTCACGAGCCTCCAGGACGGAGGCACCGCCTACTTCGCCCACATCGGCGGATTCGTGAGTGCCTACATCTGGGCAAAAACATATAAACGAAGAGAACTGGAGCACGTCTACGCACGGCGGAGACGAAGGGTCTCGGGCGATTCGGACGGTTTCCAGTGGTGGATCGTCGACGACAAATGAGCCATGGCCGAGAGAAATGAGCGCCACAGAGGCCTGTTCCTCCACGCGAGGGATACGGCCCGTGGCGACAGAATCGTAGCTTTTCTGTGCAGCGAAGGACTGCTGTCGCTCTTTCTCTTTGGCGGCCCCAAGAGTTCGCTGCGGTCTGCGGCGACGCCTTTCGTATCCGCCGAGATCGAGGCGTACCGCGACAAGCGCAGCGACTTTATAAAGCTCACCGGGGTCAACATCCTCGAGACTTACGAGGGTATTCAAAAGAGTTTCTCGCACATGCAGACCGCAAGCGGGGCTGCAGAGTTCGTACTCCACACCTCCGCATTCGGAGGGGAGTACGGGCAGGCGCTCACCATGATGACCAGCCTGCTCCGCGAACTTGCAGGAATCGATGAGGGGCATGCCGGCCACGCACTCCATGCCTTCCTGTGGAATGCGCTCATGCCGCTNGGTCTGTCTCCCGATACATCCGCATGCGAGCGCTGCGGCAGGTCATTTTCAGAAAAGGGCGCCCTGCCGGGCAGACTTTTGATGGGCGAGCGCAGCCTTCTGTGTGCGGCCTGCGCCGAGGAGCGCAGAGAGCAGGGCTTCCCGGCTTCGGCGATGATCTCTTTCGACGCGGAGGTCCTTGGCTGCCTGCGCGCTATCCGNCAGCTTCCGTACGGCGAGGCCGCCCAGATGATGGGCTCGATGCGGTCATCCTCCAACATCGGGGCGATTATAGAGTCGCTCGCAGAATCCGCCGCGGANGGGCCGCTGCAAAGCCTGCGGCTTTTTCACTAGTGCTTTTATATTGCCCGATTTTGAAGTAGAATACGACTCTATGGCGATATATCTATGGTGCAGTAAAATCAGGAGAACCGGTGGATGAGAGCCGTCGATGTCATCATGAAAAAACGTTCTGGAGAACCCCTGAATGATGAAGAAATACGTTTTGTTATCGAAGGCTATGTAAGAGGCGAGATTCCCGATTATCAGGTCTCTGCCCTTCTGATGGCAATATTTTTTCGCGGGATGACGCCGGGGAAACGGCGAAACTCACGGAAGTGATGCTCGATTCCGGTGACCGGATGGACCTCTCCGGCATTCCCGGACCATTCGTCGACAAGCATTCGACGGGAGGAGTCGGCGACAAGATTTCCCTGCCGCTCGCGCCCATGGTCGCCTCCTGCGGCATTAAGGTGCCGATGATGTCCGGCCGTGCGCTGGGCCACACCGGAGGGACGCTCGACAAGCTTGAATCCATACCCGGCTACTTCACAGGCCTTGAGCTTGCGGCCTTCAGAAAGGGGCTCGTCGAGGAAGGCTTTGCCATGACCGGTCAAACGGCGCGCGTGGTTCCTGCGGACAAGAAGCTCTATGCGCTTCGGGATGTGACCGGAACAGTAGAATCCATACCGCTCATCACTGCATCGATCCTCTCCAAAAAGGTCGCAGAAGGCGCCGAGGGCATTGTATTCGATGTCAAATGCGGTTCGGGGGCCTTCATGAAAACCTTCGGGGACGCAGAGGCCCTCGCCCAAAGCCTTGTGGCCACAGGCACGGCCATGGGCAAACGCATCGTCGCGGTCCTGACCGATATGTCGCAGCCGCTCGGCTACAAGGTGGGCAATTTTCTCGAAGTAGAAGAGACCATCGACTGCCTCGAGGGCAGAGGCCCCGAAGACGTCATGGAGCTCGCCTTCCGTTTGGGGGCGTGGATGCTGGTGCTCGGCGGGGCGGCCCAGAATATCGATGAGGGGCGTGCCCGCTGCGAAAAGGCGATCAGTTCTGGGGCGGCCCTCGATCTTTTCTATCGCAACGTCGTGCGGCAGAGCGGCAGAGTCGGGGAGCTTCGCGCGCGCAGAGGGACATGGCGCTCCGGATTCTCGCGCGAAATCCGTGCGGACCGGGATGGGTTCATCGCATCGATCGATGCGCTCAGGATTGGCCTGGCAGGCGTCTATCTCGGCGTCGGACGGAACCGCACCGAAGACAGCGTCAGCCCCACCGCAGGCTTCATTTTCGAAAAAAAGCGGGGCGCCCGTGTCAAAAAAGGCGAGCTCATCGCAGTCGCATACGGCAAGGACAGCGAGAGCCTTGAGTCGGCCGCGCCTCTCGCCGCCAGCGCCATCTCGATAACGGACGCCGCCCCGGGCCCGTCGCCGCTCATACTCGAGGAAATCACAGCCCAATGAAGTGGACAAAAAAAGAAATCGACCCGGCCCTGGTCCGCACCATAGCCCATCGCTATCAGGTCGATGCGCTGACGGCCTCGATTCTCGTGCGGAGAAACCTGACCGAGCCGAAACAGATTCAGTTTTATCTCGAAGACGACCTTCAGTTGCTCCACAACCCCTTCCTCTTTACTGCCATGGAGGACGCGATCGACCGCATCCTCATGGCGCGCGAAGAAGAGGAGAAGGTGCTCGTCTTCGGCGATTCCGACACCGACGGCGTCACGTCGACGGTGCTCATGACAGACGCGCTCAGGGATTTCGGGCTCGAAGTGTTCCAGAAAGTGCCCGAAGGCGAAGAGCCTTACGGCCTCTCGAAGGATGCGGTCGATTTTGCCGAAAAAAATGGCGTAGACCTCATCATCACGGTCGACTGCGGCATCTCGAATCACGAGGAAGTCGCCTATGCGCGGCAGAAAGGCGTCGATGTCATAATCGCAGATCACCACCACCTCCAGGCTCCAAGCCCGCCAGAGGCCATCGCCGTGCTCGATCCGAAGCTCACAGACTGTGGCTATCCATTCCGGGACCTGTCGGGTTGCGGGGTTTCGCTCAAACTCGCGCACGCCCTCGCCATTGCCCGGCTCGGCATGTACAAGGAGCCTCTTGCCCTCCTCAATGCAGGCACGGAGCCCGGCGCTCCAGAGGCAAAACCGGCCGGCGTCCTCGAGGCGGTCAGACTCGACAACCTCATCGAGACCTCCCGGCTGCGGATCGTCTCCGGCCCCGAAGGCGCCTTTCCGGCGGGCACTCTCGAAAAGCTCGAAAAATTTCTGCGCGGCCGAATCATTATTTCATGGGACAAAAAAGAGATAAATTTATTTTTCAGAGAACATTTCAGCGGGGGCGTCGACCTGGACGTCATGGACCTCAGCCAGCTCATCGGCGCCTTCTGGCCCGGCATGGCAAAGAGCTCCCTTGCAGAACTCATCCAGGCATCAAGACTGAAAAAATATGCCCGCGCTTCCCAGACAGCCGTCGATACATTGAAGAACATCTTCAGCGCCTACATACTCCAGGCCCTTCAGTCTCAGGGGCTGCTCACCGAGCGCATGTTCCAGCTCGCCGCGCTCGGCACCATAGCCGACCTCATGCCGCTCAGGGATGAGAACAGACTCATTGTGCGCAGAGGCATCGACGGCATCAACACGGCGCCGACAGGCGGCATCCGCGAGCTCAAGCTGAGCATGAACCTCGCAAGGCCGCTCGGCGCCATCGAAATTGCATGGCAGATAACGCCCACCCTCAATGCGGCGGGGCGGCTGGGCACACCGGGCCTCGCGCTCAACCTCCTGCAGGCCGATACGGTCGATCACGCCATCGAGGCGGCCTCGCAGCTCATTCAGGCCAACAACGAACGCAGGCGCCTCGGGTCTGAAGGCTGGGACATCGTGCGCGACAAACTCAATGAAAGCCTTGAGAAGAGCGGCGGAAAATTCGCGGTGGTGGGAAGCGCGGAGATAAAATCCGGCATCACGGGGCTCCTCGCCTCGCGTGCGGCCAATACGATGAAGGTGCCGGTGATTGTGGCGGCATTCAAGGCGGATGAGACCTGCACCGGCTCGATACGCGGCGGCACCGCCTTCCCCCTCACGCGGCTTCTGGCCCACTGTGCAGACCTCTTCCTGGACTACGGAGGGCACGATTCCGCCGCGGGTTTTACCCTCAAGACAGACCAATGGCCGGCTTTTCTGGCCCGGCTCTCCGAGTTCATGGACCGCACGGAGTTCAGCACAGAAGAGCCCGAACTCGCCATCGATGCGGAGCTTCCGCACGCCTATGTCACTCCCGAACTTCTTCATCTCTGCCGCCATTTCGAGCCCTTTGGAGAAGAGAACGAGCCACTTGTCTTCTGCTCAAAGCGAGTCCCGATGGTCGACGCGCAGATCGTCGGCAAAAACGGAAAGAGCCACCTCAAGCTCACCCTCGACTTTGGGACCTACAAGTGGCCGGCCATGCTCTGGGATGGCGCCGAACGCCTCGAGCGGGACTTTTCGTTCCGCAACAACGATAAAGTCGACATACTTTACAAAGTCACCGCAAATTACTGGAATGGAGAGGAGCGCCCGCAGATAGAACTCTATGACATCCACCGCGCCGAGTGATATACGTTAGCTCTTGACCAATGCGTTAAAAATCGCTATGGTTACACACATCATTCCCCGGTTGTGTAATGGTAGCACGGCAGACTCTGGATCTGCTTGTGGGGGTTCGAATCCTCCCTGGGGAATTTTATTTTTGTTTGGATGCCTGAGGCAAACCCTCAGACAGCGGAGGTGCAGAAGCCTCAATTGTTCCAATACCGAGGCCCCTTCGTCTATCGGTTAGGACAAAAGATTCTCAATCTTTAAAGAGGGGTTCGATTCCCCTAGGGGCTATTTTTGAGCAATAAGTCACGATATTATCGTGACTTATTTTTTACTCCTCGAAATACTGCGCGATATTCGTTCCTAGCGGCCCCTTTTGTGTGATACGGAGAACGGGGACAGCGCTCTTATCCTGCCCCGTCCGTCTCTGAAACCGGAGGCCCGCTCAGAGGCCCCCCTCAGCAGGACCGGTAGCCGCCGACGCCGGCGAATTCGAAGGCCCTTCTATTCCCACAATATTCACATTACAATAAACAAAGAAAGAATAATGCAACATGGCAGGGGGCCTATATGGCAGACAAAGTGCGTGTATGGCGCTTCAGGCGTATCGGCGGCATGGACCAGGCCGTATTGAAGACAGGCGAAGACATCGCCGCTCTTTCCGAATTGGACCCGAAGCTGTGGGTTGCCCTCGCAATGCCGGTGGCCCAGCACCGCTGCAGGGAAACTCTGTCTCTCCTCGACGAGGATCAGGACGGCAGAGTCCGCGTGCCGGAGGTCCTGCATGCGGTCGACAGACTGCGGGCGGCATTCAACAGCCTCGACATTCTGTTCGATGAGAACAGCACAATTTCCATGGATCAGCTCAAAGACGAGAAGCTCCGGGAGGCCTGCGTCAATGCGGCCCAAATCGCCGGAGCAAAAGCCGAGGAAGTCGACGCCTCTGTCGTGGAGAAGGCGATCTCGCTCTACAATGGGCGCAGCTTCAACGGGGACGGCGTCGTCGTGCCGGAATCGGCACAGGACCCGCGCATCGCCGGCATCATCGAAACACTCATCGCCTCGGGCTATCAGGCTCCGGACAGCTCCGGGAAGAATGGTGTGGATACTGCGGCGCTCGATACCTTCGCGCACGATGCGGCCGCCGTTCTCGAATGGAATGCATCGGGTGCGGCGATGCGGAGTTCGCTGCCCGACCTCCCCTTTGATGCGACACTTCCGGCCTTCCGCGCGGTGTCCGATGTGATAGACGATTACTTCAGAAGATGTGCAGTGCTCAATCTCGCGGGAACACCCGAAGCGCTCAAAAATCTTGAGACGCAGATGGCGGCCGTGCTCGGCTCGCCGCTCGGGGACAACGCAGAAGCACTGCGGGCGTTGCCGCTGGCGCTGCCGCGGTCCGATGGCCTTCTTTCCCTCGATACTCCCTATAATCCCCTGTATGAAAGCGATGCAAAATTTCTCCTCGCCGCAGTGAAGACGCCATATGCGCTCGAAAAGGGACTCGACAGGGCAGCCTGGAACCGGATCGCCGGCGACTTTGGAGTGTATGCAGCCTGGGCCGAAAGCAAACCGGAGGTCGGTGCACAGTCCATCGATCCGGCAGTACTCGATGGCATCCTCAACGACGGCTCTCTGGAGGCGCTCCGTGCCCTCATAGCCCAGGACCTCGCGGAGGCGGCCCATGCGGCGGTGCTCCACGAGCTGCACAATATCCTATTGCTGAAAAAAGACTTCTTGGAGATACTCCGCAACTTTGTCACAATGGACGAATTCTATGGCAGCCGCGAAGGCATCTTCCAGAGCGGCAGACTCTTCATCGACGGGCGCGAGCTCGAGCTCTGCCTGGATGTACGGAATCCGGCGGCGCACCCCTCCATGGCGGGGCTGTCCGGGATGTATCTCATCTACTGTGACATAAGCCGCACAACAGGAGAAAAAGGCTCCATCGTCGCCGCCCTCACCGCAGGGGACGCGGACCGGATCTACGTCGGGCGGAACGGGATCTATTTCGACAACGACGGGCTGGACTGGAACGCCACGGTCACAAAAGTGGTGATTCAGCCCATCAGCATCCGCGAGGCCTTTTTCAGCCCCTACAAATGGCTCGCGCGGACGATCGAAGAATTTACGGCCAAACGGGCCAGCACAGCCGAGGCGGGGCGGCAGAGCCAGCTCAAGGATATTGCCCAAAAAGCGGTGGAGCAGCCCGCAAAGGCCGCCCAGAGTGCAGACCAGGTCGTGCCCAAGAAAATCGACGTGGGCACTGTCGCCGCGATCGGCGTTGCATTGGGGAGCATCGGCGCGATGATCACGAGTATCCTGGGGCTCTTCATCGGCATGGGCGTGTGGATGCCCATCGGCATTGCCATAGTCTTTCTGCTCATCTCCGGCCCCTCGATGATCCTTGCGGCGATCAAGCTCAGAAAGCGGGACCTTAGTCCGATTCTGAACGCCGAAGGGTGGGCCATAAATGGCCGCCTGAAATTGAACCTCATCTTCGGCGCAGCGCTGAGCCATCTCGGGAACTTGCCGCCCAACTCAATCCGAATGCTGAACGACCCCTACGCGCCAAAGAAAAAACCCTGGCCTCTCTATATCATACTATTGATAATAGTGGTGATTGTCGCCGCGTGGCTGCTGGGCTGGCTCGATCCCGTTTTTGCCCTGTTCAGGAAATAGTGTCGATGGGCGCTTGACGCCTGGCGCTCGGTCTTATATTCTAAAATTGCTCCAGGGACCTGAGGAATGCGGTGCAAATCCGCAGCGGTCCCGCCACTGTAACCGGGGATGACCCAGCAGGCAAAGGTTCAAAATCCTTTGCAGCCATTGCGGCTCTTGCCGTGAGAAGGCGCTGTGCGCACAGACGATCCGGAAGCCAGGATACCGCTCTGGGGCGAGCCCGACATGGTTTCGGGCAGAACTTCGAGGACTGAGGAACTCTGGATGCGCAGCAATCCTTACTCGAGCGCCCCCATCTTATTATTGTATAGATATACGGCTCACCTCCTTCCTCGAATTCGTCCAGATCTCAAGGAGGAGGCCCGGTATGCGCACTCTGCGTCCACCAAGGGCTTTAGTGGCCCTTTGTCTCTTTAGTCTTTTCTGCTCCGCAGCATTTTCCCAGACAGTCGAACTGCCCTCCGTCGTCGTGGAGGGCGTGTTGCCGATGAGCGACCTCGCGCCCTCCGCGGGCACGACGAGCATCGACAGCGCCACGATTGAAGCGACCGCCGCGCCCGACCTTCCCGCCCTCCTCTCTTCGGTATCGGGCGTGATAATCTCTCCTACCGGCACAAATGGCGCACAGACGACAATCTCGCTGAGAGGCTCCACCTCGAACCAGGTGCTCGTACTCGTCGACGGCGTGCGCGTCACGGACCCCGCGACGGGCCAGACCGATCTGTCGCGCCTCGACATACCGCTCGATCAGATCGAGCGCATCGAAATACAGCGCGGGGCCCTGTCCGCCCAATACGGCGCGGATGCGGTCGGCGGAGTCATCCACATTCACACAAAAAAGAAAACGGCGACTCCCTCGGTCGAAGTCTCGGTCCAGAACAGCGCCTTCCTGCCCTCCTCCGTGACAGTCGGCAGCGGCCTCTCCGCCACGACTGTCCCTTTTGTGGGCTCGGCCCTCGTCGATGGGCAAACGCTCAACATCTCCGCACGCATGAACAATCTCTCCGCGTGGGCGAAGGCGGAACGCGCCGCGAATGCCTATCCTTACTACGACACAAACGGAGAGCGGCGCCAGAGAACGAATGCGGGGTTGCTCGCTGCCGCCGGGGGCCTCCAGGGTTCTTTCCTCCTGCCGGTCGGAGAGCTGTCGACCACAGCGAGAGTGAACTATCGCTCCTTGGGAGTGCCCGGCACGGAGGATTCGCCGACGCCAGAGGCTCACCAGGATGACTGGAACGCCAATCTTTCGGCCCATTACGGCACGGATGCCCTCTTCGCCGGCGCGCTCGCCCTCGACGTGAACTCCTATGCCCAGGCCGGAGGTATCGGGTACCGCGAATCGGACACTTCAGGCACGGACACACATTATTCATACAGGGCCGGAGCTGACACCACCTTCTCCTGGCTGGCGCCATGGCAGGGCGAGCTCAAAGGGGGAGCTTCCTTCCGCTACGACCGGCTCGACTCGAGCGTCGTGAAGACAAGCAGCGGGAGCTCTCCTCAGCGCTTCACTGGCGGAACTTTTATCGAGCCTCACTTTGAGATCGGCAGATGGACCGCGATCCCCGCCCTCCGCTACGACGCGACCAGCGATTTCCTCTCGGGAATCTCGGCCAGTTTGGGCATCCTCTATGACATGGCGAAGGATACTGTCTTCCGGAGCTCAGTCTCGAGCGCGTACAGGGCTCCCTCCTTCGATGACCTGTACTGGCCCGCGTCGGGCGGGGCCGAGGGCAACCCCGATCTTCAGCCCGAAACGGCGTATTCAGGCGATTTTTCCATCGCGCACCGCGACGACCAGAGGTCATGGTCTTTGGGCGCATTCGTCCGGTATGTTCAGGACGTCATTCTATGGCAGACCGATTCGACAGGGACTTGGAAACCATCGAACTATGGCGACGCGCTCTATCCTGGCATCGAGGCGGAAGCTTCATCCAGTATCGGCTCCTGGCAGATCAGCGGAAACTACACTTTTCTCTACAGTTTTGTCCTGTCGGGGAATCTCACGCTGGCGGACGACAAACGGGTCCCTTATGTGCCCGTCCATTCCGCGTCTCTCAGCGCGAGCAGATCGGTGAATAATTTCAAGAGCGCGTTCATGCTCACCTACAAGAGCCTCCGGTACACCACCACCGGCAATGTCGCGTATCTTCCGTCGAACCTGCTCACCGACATCAGGCTCCAATGGAAACTCAGCCCCATGGCAGACCTGGAAATCTTGTTTCAAAACTGCTTCGACGAGCAGTATCAGATCGTGCAGGGCTATCCCATGCCCGGCTTTTCGGTCTCCGCAAAATTCACCATGCATTTCCAGGGACAAAAAAAGCCCGTGCAGTGAAATAACGAATTTCAGGATCAATATATAGGAGGAGTTTATGAAAAAGTTTCTGTCGAAAGTACAGCGCATCATGCTCGCTGTCGGACTCATTCTCGCCGTGGCCACGATGACCGGATGCGATCTGTTCAACAATTCCGCTGGCTCCACCGAATCCACGGTGCATGTCTATGCTATGGCATCAGGGACCGGCAATGTGTACGAGATCGACACGGACAACGGGAGCGCGGCGACAACGGCGCTTGTCAGCACTGGGCAGAATTCGACCGGCGAAATGGTCATACACGGCACAAAGGCTTTTATCGCGGTGGGGAGCTACAGCAACAGCAGCCCGGGGCTCTACTGGGTCAACCTCTCGCGCTCAACTCCCTCGGCGCAGAAACTCGGGAGCAACATGAGCGCCCAGTACCTCTGCGTCGCCTCGGACACGGAGGGCTATGTGACCTCGGCGGACTACTATGCAGTCTACTCCAATACAGTGTACAGCTTTGATCCGAGCAATCCTTCGGCGGGGCTGGGCAGCGAGGTTACGGGCTTCGACTCGGGCTTCTATCCCCAGGACATCGCCTATGTGTCTGACGGCAGCGGGAGCGGTCGTGTGTTTGTGACGGACAACACCAATGGCAAAGTATACCGGCTCAACGCAGTGGGCACCGCGGTCGACCTTACGTTCACGACGAGCGCGGGCGGCACGACGGGACTCCTGCCCAGCGAATATGACTGGGACAACGATAGCGATGCGGATGTAGGGGTTTTCGTCGCCAATAGTCCCTACTCTGGAACCGGCTCGATCGACTTCATTCCCTTGGACGCCACATCGGGAACCGATATCGTCAGCGTGCAGTCCAGTCTGTCGGTGGGAAGGCTCGCCGCGTTCGACACGACGCATTTAATCGCGACCGGTTATGACAGTTCCTACATCACCCACACCTACCTCATCGATCTGAGTGCGAACCAAGTCACCGAGATCAAGAACAGCAGTAACGTGTCCTTTGGTTCCCTCGACGTGAACGTCTACGATGGATATGCCTATGTGCCGGATGGATCAAACACAGTATACAAGATCAGCTCCAGCGGCGCTGTCGCTGCAATCGCCGTGGGGCTGAGCACCGAGATGATCACCAACGTGGCTGTCAGAGAATGAAAAACGCTACTTCAGAATACGGTACTCGATGGGGACCACGAGCGACACCGCAGAGGTCAACCTGACACTTAAGGGGAAAATGCTCTGCGCAAGCTTCAGTGCGGCCTCGTCGAGGATCGCGCTCCCGGAAGGAGCCTGAATCTTTGCCCTGACGAGGCTGCCATTGGGCGCCACATCGAGCGCAAGCCTCACGATGCCCTCGGTCTTGCGATTGAGCGCTGCGGGAGGATATTGCTTCTGCGCCGACAACTCAGCGATAATCCGCTGCAAAAGCGTCTCTACAGTGTCAAAATGCGACACAGGCGACGCCTCTGTATCGGGGGCGCCGGGCTGGACGACAGAGGCTGCCCTGTCCTCTTTGGCCGGCGGCTGGGCGGGCAGGCTCTGATCCGGCGCAACACTACGGGCTGCTCCCTCGACCGTCGAGGAGGTTCCGGCGAGGCCTGTTGAGCCCGCCTGCGCGGGTACTGCCGGCGGCATCAGCACTGCATCCGGCTGCAGTGCTCCCCCGCGCGCCCTGGGAGCGGCTTTGGCCGTCCGAAGGTCAGAGCTCTCTGAAATACTCTGCGCTGGCGGAACAGCAATTTCGGAAGAAGCGAAATTTTCTTCCGCCGGAGCAGCACTCGGGCGCTCCGCGGAGCGCCCGGCCTTCCCCAACGAGCGGCTCTGACCCGGCACTGCCTGCGGCGCCGGCCCCGACACTCCCGCACCCTGCTGCGATGACTGGCCCAGAGAGGCCCCGGAGATACCCTGACCATTATATTTCGATCCATAATATGCCATTTTCTCTGCTGTCAGCTCGGCGATCTGTCCGGACGGGTAAGCCCCGCCCGAAGCTTCCTGCGCACCGGCTGAATCGGACTGGGCCGAGACCGTGCCGCCAGCGCCGGTCCCGCCAGTCTTTGCCGAAGAGGCCGCGGTCACATTCCGCGGCTGCGCGAACAGGCCATCCGGGGAAGCAAAGTATTGCCTGGGCGCATTGGCGGATGGAGCGGCCTGGGCGCGCTCCGCCTCAAGGGTGCCCGCCATTGGGGCGTCTGCCGACGGCGAACCCGCCGCCGATGTGCCTGCCTCCGCTATGAACGCTACAGGCGCTGCCCTTGAAACTGTTGCCCCGAGAGGCGACACTTCTTCTTTCATCTCTTCTGTTGGCACAGCGGCAAAAGAGGGCTCCGGGCTGGAAGCTTTCTCCTGCGGCGCGTCTGTCGGCATGCCCCCGGAACTGAGACTTTTCTGTCTGCTATCGGGCGCACTGGCGATGCTCTCCGATACCCTCAGACTCTCGTCTTCAACGGGCTCCTGTACCAAGGGTGCCGGAACCGGCAACGCCCGCAGCGCCGACTGTACCGACGCTGCGGGGCCCTCTGCTTGGACAGGCTGCGCATCGGCCACATCCGCAGGCTCGGCTGGTGGCTGAGAGGGGGGGACATCCGGTATCTGCGAAGTTTTCCCCGGGCCCTGTGCTGGACTTTTTGCCTCGACTTTCCCCTGGCTGTCTGGTGCCGGCAGAATTCCGCGCATCGATCCGGACGCGGCCCGATCAATCAGGCCGATATTGAGCGACGGGGAGCCAGCATTCCGAACAGAGTCAAAATGCAGCGGCACAAACAGTATGGCTCCATGGAAGAGGAGCGAACACAGAATCCCTGCAATCCAGTAGCGCCTGTGCAGCGCCTTTTCACGGGTCATGGTTTTTCGCGGCGTAGGTACTTCCTGAGGATTGCCTCGATCCGGCCTCGAAATGCGACGAGCACGACCATGAGAATTGCCGTAAGAACCGCGAGTGCGATCACGATCCCAAATCTCTCGCTGTAGACCGCACTCCCCGCGAGCGTCGTCCCGATGATGCCCGGCATGCGCGCGATCATCGACGCAATCAGAAAGGGAAGAAATGGGCGCGAGCTCGCTCCCGAAAAATAACATAGCACGTCCTTCGGAATGCCGGGAATCAAAAATAGAAGGATAAGCCCGGCAAAAGCCTTTGCATCAACAGCAGAAGACTGAAGCTTCTCATACTGTCCACGTTTTAAAACCGCCATCAGAAAGCGCGGCCCCAAAAGCCTTCCCAGGAAAAAATTGATTGCTGNACCAATTGTGATGCCCAGCGTCGTAATAGTCAATCCTCCCCAGAACCCAAAAATAAAGCCGCCCGAGATCTGCATCACTTCGCCGGGAATGACAAATATTACCACCTGGAGAACTTGCAGCAGCGCGAAGACAAGCCAGCCAGAGGCGCCGAAGGAGAGCACCCAAGCCCTCATCGCTTCCTTTCTGGACAGAAGAGGAGCCCATTTGTCCTTCAGTAAAAAACCTGCGATCACAAGCGCCACAAGGAGTATGGGAAATGCGAGGCTCCCCGGAGTAAAGGGCGCCCGCCTTCCATTCTTCGCCTCTTCCATGGTCCATATCACCATAGCGTGTCGACGCGCTTTGCACAAGCCAGCAACAATTTATTATGAAACAAGACAATCCTGAATTCTTCCGGCGTCTCCGGTGCAGAGCTTTTGACTCTTTCCGAATTTTCTGCTATGATAGAATATCTATGCCAAATGACCAAATTGCAACTTTTTTAGTCGACCAGCGCGTTGTCTACCCCAGCCAGGGTGTCGGCCGCATCATGGAGATTCGGGAAAAAGTTTTCAATGGCCAGAAGACACTATACTATATCATCTATCTTGAATTTTCCGACATGACCGTCATGGTCCCTGTGGATAAAATCGACACACTCGGAATCCGCCCCCTTGTTTCCAAGGAAGAGGCTGAGACAGCCCTCGATTATATTTCCCAGGCGGCATCCACAATTCCTTCCGACTGGAAACTGCGGTACCAGATGAATCTCGATCTGTTGAAAAAAGGCTCGATCATGGATATCGCGGCAGTCGTCCGCTCGCTCTACCAGCGCTCGAAGATCAAGGAACTGCCGATCCTCGAGCGCAAGCTCTACGAGTCGGCGCTCAATCTGCTGCAGGACGAGATCGCTTTCGCCCTGGGCCGCCCCAAGGAAGAGATTGTCGCGATCATCCGCGAAAATCTGGACAAATGAGCCCCTCATCTCCCAAACCTATCCCCGCTCCGAGCCTGCCCGTCGGCGGGCGAGCCTTTGCGCTCGTCACCGCGGCGGGTTCCAGCACGCGCTACGGCGGAGCCAAAAAGGAATTCGAGTCCCTCGGCGGCCTCACCGTCCTCGAGCGCGCGCTCGAGCCCTTTATGGAATGCTGTGCGGGCATCGTCGTCACCTGCCCGGCCGGAGCCAGGCATGATTTTGAAGCTTTCTTTGCAAAATCGACGCTGCATCCCGCCCTCTCCAGGCTCGCGGCGGGTTTTGAGATTGTAGAGGGAGGCGCAGTCCGCCAGGAATCCGTGCGGCTCGGACTGCGCGCGCTCGCCGGGCTCGGCTGTGCCTCCGACATCGTGCTCATCCATGACGGCGCGCGCCCCTGGATTTCGCACGGGCTCATCATGAAAACCCTCGAACGCGCGCGGGCCAGGGGCGCAAGCCTCCCCCTCACGGCGCTCACCGAAACCCCCAAAATAATCGAGGGAGAGTATATCCACACCCACCCCGCGCGAACCCACATGATGACGGCGCAGACCCCTCAGGCATTTTCATTCCCAGAAATCCTGGCCGCCCACGAGCTGGCCGCCCGGGAACACTACAGCGCCACCGACGATGCGATGATATGGGATCACTATGTGGGCCCGGTCTCCTGGGTCGAGGGCGAGCGCCGGAACAGGAAAATCACCTTTAAGGAAGACATTATGAATGGTGCGGCGCTGCGCACGGGCATCGGTTACGACATCCACCCGCTGGTCGAGGGCCGGCCCCTCCTCCTTGCCGGCGTGCGCGTCGAGAGCGAACGCGGCGAGGCGGGATATTCCGACGGCGATGTGCTCTGGCACGCGATCATCGATGCGGCGCTCGGCGCGGCGGCGCTCGGGGATATCGGCTCGCACTTTCCTCCCGGGGCGCCCGAATGGAAGAACGCCGACTCGACCGAGCTGGCGCGCACGGTCTTCAAAATGGTCAAGGACCAGGGCTTTGTGATCGTCAATCTCGACTGTAATGTGATCTGTGAAAGACCCAAACTCGGCCCGTATCAGGAACGGATACGCGCCGCCGTTGCAGAGACCTTTGAGCTTCCGCCCGATGCCGTCTCGTTCAAGGCAAAGACAAAAGAGGGTTTCGATGCCACCGGCCGCGGCGAAGCGATTGAAGCCCAGGCACTGGTGCTGCTGGAGCGCAGATAGCCCCTCAGAGTGAAAGCAGGACGATCGACAGGCTGATGCCCGCAAAGGCGAAGAGCTGCGGTACGTGCAGGGGCAGCTCCGAGACGAAATACGTGGTTATCGAAGGGTACAATACGAGAAGCCCGTAGAACGACGGCGCGACGGCCGTCATCTTCCCCCGCTCAAAGGCGACCTGCTTGATGAGAAACGAGGAAATACCGCAAAAAATATACACATAGAGATACGCCGAGGCGAGCCAGCTCAAAAAGTTCGAGCCATGGCTGAGCCGCAGCGCCTCCAGGGCGAGCACCATGAACCCCCCGAGCGCCCCCGCAGCGCTCCCGAGAGATATCCCTGCCTGTTCGGGACTCATGCGCCGACTCGCAAACAGCATGAGCATGGCGAAGGCTGTCGGAATAAAGAATGCGATCCAGAACGCATCCACCCTAAAATGCTGCGAAGATTCCTGTTCCACGAAACCGGCATATGCCAGCGATACCGCCATAAGGACGATCCAGGGAATCTTTCCCGTCGGTATTTTTTCCCCAAGCATAAAATACGAAAGCAAAATGGTGAAAATGATGTTCGAGCCACTGATGGACGCCACGATATTCGGCGCCAGCGCGCCGAGAGCGAGGTAGTTGAAAATCGGCTGCACATTCATGAGGATGAAGCCGCTCGTCCAGCCGATTATCTCGCTCCGGCGGACTTTCTCGCCCCGGCGCTTCGCGGAAAGCCAGCTCACATGCTTTTTTTGAAGCGAAAAGCCCAAAGACAACAGAAAGTTCCCCAGAAGAGCGGTGAAATAAGCTGCCAGCGTACTCATAGTCTGCTCGCTATCTGTCGAATCGAATCGAAGAGCCATGCATATTCGCTCTCGGCCCTATAAANAAGTGCCGGCATGCCGAAGGGGGCGTGTACCGTCACCTTTCCGGAAGAATACACTCTCGATGTCCAGAAATGAATCCACTCCCCCTCGGGGAGTACGAACGAGCACACATCGCCTCTGCCCGACAGATTTGGAGAAAATATGAGATCCGGCCCCGAGAAGAGCAGATCGTCCCTCTCCGCGAACGTCGGATCGCGAGGCATTAGCATCGAGGGATGCCGGAGCGCGGGGAGCCCCTTGTCTTCCCAACATCGCTGACAGAACTCCCAATACTGCGCCAGCCCTGCCCGTATTTTGGCATAACGATTGCGCGCGCGCGTTCTGTTGTCCGGGATATTCAGTTCCTGAGGAATTTCCCTGCGGAATACCGGCGGAAGCGTGACATCGGGCTGGCACAGCATCAGATCGGCTATTTTCCAGTCTTCCTGCCCGCGGGCCGACCGGGCGATGGAGAGATTCAGCCGCTGGAATGCCTCCGGCTCTACTCCCGAGAAAGAGAGCGAGCCCAAAAGGCCTGCGCCATCCCTGAAGTTGACCAGCGAAGAGGATTGTGCCACCGCATGCCGGACTTGCGCCCCCTGATCCCAACCGTGCCAGAGCGAGCAGGCCTCCACGGGGCTCTGCGCATACCCGATATGGACCTCGGCGGNGAGGTCCAGAGTGAGCACAAACGACCCATTGCCAAAGTACAGGGAGCGGGCACCTGCAGACCGGCACTGCAGGAACCTGCCGTCCAGAGCGAAGGCTGCCGTCTGTTCCGACTGAAGCAGCGCGACCCGACCACTCACGGCGTGCGAACTCCGCGGGCCGAGCCCATTCCACTGTGCCTGCGGAATATCATGGAATCGAAGTCTCAGAGAATCGATCGTCGGATTGGGCGAAGAGAAATAGAGGGAAAAGATCGCAGCGTAGGCGCCCCGGGCCTTGAGTTCTTCGCGCATCACGAGCTCGCTCGAAAATGCAAAGAGTGCGCTGCCCGTAGAGGCCATCGCCGGCATGCAGGTCCCGGCCCCGCGCCAGGCCGACCTCATTTCCCCCAGTCTATGCACAAAAACTGCCGGCCGCGCTGTGGTGTGCCACAGAAGTCGCTGGCCGGCAACAGTCACAAGAAAACCACGCTTCCAATTTTCAAACGAAATCAAAGCGATCTCCGGTATCTGTTCGATACAGTTACCATATACGACTGGCGCACGATGAGCAACACCGTCGGCACGGTGCGGGCGCCACAATTCGCCCGTTTTTTATCGATATAGCTTGACCATTTTTGCGCTCCATGCTATGGTCAAATCGTTCATAGATGACTTTCGTCTACATAAACATTCAATCTACCCAGTGCTCCCGGATACAGCCTCCTTACTCCGGGAGCCTTTTTTTTCATTGCGTTGTGCTCGAAGACAGTGTATAATTTTTACATTCTTTCATTTCATGCATGATATACTATACAGGAGGTAAAGAAGCATGAAGAAGATTGTAGCAATCGTATTTGGTCTGCTCCTCGTCACAAGCGCATTCGCCCAGCAGCAGTTCATCACCATCGCAACGGGCGGCACGGCGGGGACCTACTTCCCGCTCGGAGGCGCCCTTGCAGAGATATGGAACAAAAACATCGCCAGAATGAACGCAACCGCACAGGCCACCGGCGCATCCATCGCCAACATCAACCTGCTCAAGGGCAACAATGTTGACATCATTTTCACGCAGAACGATGTGGCCAACTACTCCTACAACGGTACCGAACTTCTGAAGGGTCAGGCATACAAAGACCTGCGCGGCCTGGCGGGTCTCTACAACGAGACCATCCAGCTCGTCGCCCTTGAGTCCAGCGGCATCAAGACGATTGCCGACCTCAAAGGCAAGAAGGTGTCGGTCGGCGCTGCGGGCTCCGGCACCGAAGCCAATGCTCGCCAGATCCTCGAATCGGCCGGCCTCTCCTACAACGACATTAGGGTGCAGTATCTCTCCTTCGCCGAATCCGCAAACAACATGAAGGACGGCAACATCGATGCAGCGTTCAATACCGCCGGTATTCCGACGGCAGCAATCCAGGACCTCGCGGTATCCAAAAAGATGGTGCTCGTGCCGATCGACGGCGACATCGCGGCAAAACTGATGGCAAAATATCCTTTCTACGCGCTCCAGGTGGCGCCGGCAGGGACCTATCAGGGACAGACCAAGGACGTCACCACGGTCGCGGTTAAGTCGATGCTCGCCGCAAGCAGCAAGCTGTCCGCCGACCTCGTCTACAAGATGCTCGAGACCATGTACAACAACACCGAAAGACTCATCGCCGCGCATGCCCAGGGCAGGAATATTACGATCGAGTCCGCCCTCGAAGGCATGTCGATTCCTCTGCATCCAGGCGCCGAAAAATTCTTCAGGGAAAAAGGCGTCCTGAAATAATCTCTTTTAAAGAGGAAATCATACATCGACGGCGGGGGACCCGCGGTTCCCCGCCGTCTGCTGAAGAGCACTATGAAGAATGAGAGGAGACGCAAGAGTGTATTAATGTTGCTTGGCACAGCCGCCACTCTTGCTATCCTCGCTTTGATCTTGAACATTCGGTTTGTGCCCGCTTTGATCGTCAAGGACAGAGAGGGAGCGACCATTACACGGCTTCCCCTCTATGATGGACAGTTTATCCATCATTTCATCCATTCGGTGCACAAGACACCTGTCGATGAGTATTTCGAGGTGCATGGAACAAAGCTTGAGCTGACCAAGGTGAAGTACGACACCTACGGTGTGGGCATGCCCTCCGACGGGGGCGAAGCCTTTACCATCGAAAATGGCCGCTTTGTCGTCACCATGCACCGGACTTTTTCCAGCATTCCCATCCGCGTATCGATTGTTCCGGACCACGGAGTGATCATCGAGGGAACATTGTTGCCCTTTACGCGATGGGTGCCACAAGAATCAGCAATTACGCTCTCCGCGGGGAGAATGCTGATATTCCACAATGGGAGGATTTCTCCAAAATGAGTGATTCCCAGATAATCCAAGAGGAAAATACAGCAGCCGCTGCGCAGGAAGTTTTGAAGAAATATGACAAAGAGTCAAACTATCGGACATACACAGGCTTCTTTGCGAGGATTGTCTCCGCTATAGCGATCGTATTCTCACTGTTTCAGGTATATACGGCGCTGTTCGGAGTCCTGGACGCGATGATACAGCGTTCGCTCCATCTCTCGTTTGCATTCTGCCTCATATTCTTGTTTTACCCAACGAGCAAAAAATGGCCGCACGATAAACTTCATCCGCTGGATGCGCTGCTCTCGGTGATCGGTGCCGCGGTCCCCCTCTACATCACCGTGCAGTGGACGTATGCCCTTTCCCAGCGGGCCGGCATGCCTACGACGCTCGACATCATCGTCGGGGTAATCGGCGTCCTGCTCGTCCTGGAGGCCGCACGCCGCGTTGTCGGCCTTCCGATCGCAATCATAGCGGTCGTCTTCATCGCGTATGCGTTCGCTGGCCCCTATCTCCCCGGCAAGTTTGCACACCGGGGGGTCAATATTCCTAGTCTGATAGACCACCTCTTCTTTACCACGGAAGGCATTTTTGGTACGCCGATAGGCGTCTCGAGCACCTTTATCTTTCTCTTCATTCTTTTCGGCGCCTTTCTCGAAAGGACGGGGCTCGAGCAGTTCTTCATCGACATCTCCAATGCCATCGCGGGCTGGGCCTCAGGAGGGCCCGCCAAGGTCGCGGTCATCGCAAGCGCGATGGAGGGCACGGTGTCGGGTTCTTCAGTGGCCAACGTCGTCGGCTCGGGGAGTTTCACCATCCCCATGATGAAGAAGTTGGGCTACAAGCCGGAATTCGCCGCTGCGGTTGAGGCGACGGCATCGACGGGAGGCCAGATAATGCCGCCCATCATGGGTGCAGCTGCCTTTCTGATGGCCGAATTTACCAGCATCCCCTATGGCCGGATTGTGCTCGCCGCCGTCATTCCCGCGATCCTGTACTTCTTTGCCGTGTTCATCCAGGTCCACTTCGAGGCAAAAAAACTCGGCCTCAAAGGCATGAAACGCGAGGAACTGCCAAAAGCAAGAGATATTCTCCTGCGCAAAGGCTATCTTATGATCCCTCTTCTCACGATCATATATCTGCTCACCACGGGAGCGACGCCCATGAAGGCAGCCATGTGGGCGATCATCATCTCCGTAGGGATAGCCCTGCTCACATCTCTTGTCCAATTGCTCCAGAGGAAAAAACCGGATTTCACGTTCAAGGACATTGTAGACTCACTGGAAGCGGGCGCGCGCGGGCTCTCGNNTGTCATCGCCGCCTGTGCCTGCGCGGGCATCATCATCGGCGTGGTCACCAAGACAGGCCTCGGCCTCAAGCTGGGCGAAATCCTCGTCGGGGCCGCCCGCGGCAAGCTTTTCTTCACGCTCCTCTTCACGATGATCACATCCCTCATCCTGGGCATGGGCGTGCCGACGACCGCCAACTATGTCATCACTTCCACCATGGCCGCGCCGGCGATCATCATGGTCCTGAACCACATGAGCGGCAGCGGCAGCTATCCATTCCCTCCGTACTCAGAGGCAATCATCCTCTCTGCCCACATGTTCGCGTTCTATTTCGGTGTCCTCGCGGATATCACGCCGCCCGTCGCCCTCGCGGCCTTCGCAGGCTCCGCCATCGCCAAGTCCAATCCCATGAAGACCGGTGTTCAGGCGACAAAGCTTGGCATTGCAGCGTTCATCATCCCCTATATCTTCGTCTACAATCCCGAGATGCTCCTGTTCGGCGTCGAGCAGAGACCTTTTGAACTGGTCTGGATGATCGTTTCGGCGGTCATCGGCATAACGGCCCTTGCGATAGGTGTCGAGGGCTACTTCCTGACCAAGGTGAAGTGGTACGAGCGTATTATGGCCATCGGTGGAGGCATTTGCCTCGTTGACCCAGGGCTGTTCACCGACGCGATAGGCGCCGTGCTTCTGGTGATGGTGGTGTTTAGTCAGATCATAAGGGCTAAAAAGAATAAACTGAGCGCCGTGCAGTCGCCGTAAGACAACACGCGGTAAGACTACAGAGAATTTTCCGGGGAGCACGCACAGCAACGCGTGCTCCCTTCTTTTACTCCGCGAGCTTCAGTATGTCGGCGAAAACTCCGCCTGCAGTCACTTCCGCGCCTGCACCCGGCCCGCGCACCACGAGGGGGTTGTGGCAATACCGTTCCGTGGTGAAAACCACCATGTTCTCGGTGCCCGAGAGATTCCAGAAGGGACTCGAGGAGTCGAATTCCCTGAGCGAAATCGTGGCCGAAGTGGGCGTTATTGTAGAGACATAGCGGAGGACCGCGCCGTGCGATGTGGCTTCCTTCTGGCGGGCGCCATATACGGTATCGATCTCGGACAGCATCGCCATAAACTCATCGATGGTGGGAGCCTCCACAAACCGTGCGGGCAGGAGTGGCTCGATGGAGATATCTCCGTAATTCAGGCTGAACCCTGCTTCCCGGATGAGGATGAGCGTTTTGCGCGCGGCATCGACCGCCCCGAGATCATCGCGGGGATCGGGCTCGGTGTAGCCCTTTTCCTTCGCTTCGGCGACGAGTTGCGAAAACAGTCTCCCCTTGCCCAGTTCGTTGAAAATATAGCTGATGGTGCCCGAGAGCACGGCCTCGATCCGGAGAATGCGGTCTCCGCTCGCCACAAGACCCTGCAGAGGCCCGATGACGGGCAGGCCCGCGCCCACCGTTGTCTCATACCGATAGATGTCGCCTTTCTCCCTCGACAGTTCGACCAGTGCCCTGTAGCGGTCCAGACTGCCGGAATTCGCCCTCTTGTTCGGGGTGACAATCGAAATCGAGGATTCGAGGATTCCCTGATAGTAGGCCGCAGGCGCATCGCTCGCGGTGCAGTCGCAGAAACAGGCTGAAGGCATGTTGAGCTTCTTCATCCTGGCAATGAAACTGTCGAGGTTTGTAGCCTCGCCCCGGCTCAACAGTTCCCTCCATCTGGACACATCGACAGGGTGTTCGCCGATGAGCATGGTCCTGGAGTTCGCGATGCCCACGATATTGATCCTGATGGAATGATCCTCTCTGAGAATCTGCTGCTGACGGTCTATCTGGGAGAGGAGCGTTCCGCCGATGAGCCCTGTGCCGACAAGGAACAGATTGACCGTGCGCATGCCGGCCAGGAAAAAAGCGTCGTGGACGGCGCTCATCGCCTTGCTCCGGTCCTGAGCGCTCACCACGATCGAAATGTTGAGCTCCGACGACCCCTGGGCGATCGCCGTCACGTTGACGCCGTTTCGCCCGAGGGCCTTGAAGACCCGCCCCGCAATGCCCACGCGGTGCTTCATCATCTCGCCGACCACGGCGACGATGCTCAGGTCCTTCTCTATCGCCGGCGCCTGAATGGTGCCGGACCCGATCTCGTACCTGAATTCTTCCCTGAGCGCGCGGGCTCCTCTCTCCGCATCCTGTGGAAGCACCGCACTGCAGATGGAAAGTTCGCTCGACCCCTGAGTGATGAGAATGACATTCACGCCGGCGGATGCGAGCGCGGCGAACATTCTGCCCGCGATGCCCGTAACGCCCGGGAGCCCGGGCCCCTGCAGCAGCAGAAGAGAGATCGAGGGGATGGCGGCGATGCCGCGAACGGGCCATCTGCTCGGCGCAGCCTCCCTGACAATCCGCGTTCCCGTGGTCTGCGGATTGAAGGTGTTCAGGATGTGGACAGGTATGTCCCTGGCCATGGCCGGAAGAATTGTGGGCGGATGCAGCACCTTCGCGCCAAAGTGCGACATCTCCATCGCCTCGACGTAGGAAATCTCGGGGATGACGAAGGCGTCCGGCACGGCCTTTGGGTCGGCGGTCATAATGCCGTCGACATCGGTCCAAATCTGGATTTCCTCGGCCCCGAGGCAGGCACCCAGGATACCCGCCGTAAAATCGGAGCCACCGCGGCCCAGAGTCGTGGTGATTCCGTCCAGAGTCGAGGCGATGAAGCCCGTCACCACAGCGGTGCGGGAAAAGTTCGCAAAAAAGGACCTGACGCGGGGCAGAGTTTCAGACTCGAGCCAGTGGGCTGCGCCAAATTTGTCATCGGTGATGATAAGCCGCCGCGCGTCCACTGCCTCGGCCTCGATGCCCGACTGGGTCAGAACCCGGCTCACTATTCCGGCGCTCAGACGCTCGCCGTACGAAGCCGCAAGATCGAGTGTCCTCGGCGACAGGTCCTGCACGAGGGAAATTCCAAGCAGCAGGGAAGAAATTTCATCGAGGAGCGTCTGGGTGCCAGTCGTCGCCTCTTCTCTGTAGGGAGACTGGAGGAGCGCCGCAATCATCGAATGATGGCGCTCCGAAACAGTCTGGAAGAGCTGCTGCCATTCATGCCCTTCGCTTGCAAGCTTTGCGGCCTGCAGAAGAGAATCTGTTATGCCGGAGAATGCGGAGATTACAAAAATGCGCTCGCCAGAATTCTTTGCAATAGTGACGAGTGCATGAACCGCTTCAGGGCTGCCCACCGATGTGCCGCCAAATTTGAGAACTTTCATCGTCAACTCCACGCTTTCGTGCGTCTCTCAGTTTTGGCGACTATATCATAAACATGCAATGAGACGGAATATCCTTGCAGACAACTCCTCAGCCAAGCACCGACAGCAGAACACCCGCCGCAATCGCGGAGCCGATGACGCCGGCGACATTCGGGCCCATGGCGTGCATCAGAAGGAAGTTGGTCGGATCTTCCTTTGCCCCGACCACCTGACTTACGCGCGCAGCCATAGGAACCGCGGAGACGCCCGCCGATCCGATGAGCGGGTTCACCTTGCCGCCGGTAACCCAGTACATGATCTTGCCGAACAGTACTCCGCCCGCGGTTCCGCAGCCGAACGCGAACAGGCCGAGCCCGATGATCATCAGGGTCTGGGGATTCAGAAACTTCTCCGCGCTGGCCGTCGAGCCCACCGAGACACCGAGGAATATTGTCAGGATATTGATGAGCGCATGCTGGGCGGTGTCGGAGAGACGCTCTGTCACGCCGGTCTCCCTGAACAGATTGCCGAGCATGAGAGAGCCGACGAGGGGGACGGCTGCCGGCAGCAGCAGGCCGATCAGAATGGTGACAAAGATGGGGAATACGATCCGCTCCGCCTTCGAAACCTCACGGAGCTGGGCCATCTTCACCTGGCGCTCTTTCTTTGTCGTGAGCGCTCTCATGATGGGAGGCTGAATGAGCGGCACAAGCGCCATGTACGAGTACGCCGCAATCGCGATTGGCCCCAGCAGATCTGGTTTCAGGCGCGAAGTGACATAGATCGCGGTGGGTCCGTCGGCGCCACCGATGATGCCGATGCTTGCACAGGCCTTCAGATCAAAGCCAAGATAATAGGCGGCGATGAAGGGAATAAAAATGCCCAGCTGGGCCGCCGCGCCGAGGAGAAGACTCCAGGGGTTCGCGATGAGCGGACCGAAATCGGTCATCGCGCCGATCCCCAGGAAAATGAGCGGCGGGTAGATGCCAAGCTTGACTCCCTGGTAGAGGTAATAGATGAGACCGCCGACGAGTCCATCCTTGGGCCCGTCGGTGATGCCGCTCATCGGGAGATTCGCGAGCAGCATCCCAAACGCTATCGGTACGAGGAGAAGGGGTTCAAATTCCCGCGCAATGCCGAGGTACAAGAGGACGCAGGAGATCACCAGCATAAGGAGCTGTCCCCATGTCATGGCAATAAAGCCAGTCGAGGCAATAAAATGGGAAAGAAATTGTTCCATGAAGGAACTCTCTCTTACGCGAGATCGACGAGGGCGTCGCCGGTGTTCACCGCGGCACTCGCAGGAACGCGCAGCGCGGCAACGGTTCCATCCTGCGGAGCGACAATCTCATTCTCCATCTTCATGGCCTCAAGGAGGAGAAGCACGTCGCCGCGCTTTACCTGCTGACCGACAATCACTTTGAATGCGATGACAGTGCCGGGCATGGGCGCTTTGACCGTCATGATCGAACCACCGTTTGCGGGGGCCGCGGCAGGCTGTGCCGGGGCAGGTTGAGGGGCGGATTCGGGTGCGGGAGCCGCCACTGGCGCGGCAGAGGGAGCAGGTGCCGGAGCACCGCTGCTGACAGGCGCAGGTCTGTGCGCGCCGAGCTCTTCAACTGTCACATCATAGGATTTGCCGTTTACCGTAATTCTGTATTGTTTCATAGTGCGTTACTCCTGATCAATTCTGAGCATTATTTGCGAGCGAGGCGCTCGACCCTTCCCCATACCGGGGTGTTGAAGCCGCCACCGCTTTCCGGCGCTGTCTGATGTACCTGCGTGATTGCAAAGGAACCCGATTTTGAACCGCTTGCAGCGGCGACTGCGGCCGTCAAGACCGCAATCAGAGATTCATCTTCCTGTGCTGCGCCTACACTCACTGTCTGGGCAGGTTTCTTTGTAACCTCGACAATCTGTGGAAGCGGAGCGGGATTCTCATGCTTTCTGCGCCTCAGGGCAGCAAAGAACCTGGGGAATCCCAGCAGAACTATGATGATGAGAAAAAGTGCCACAAACACCGTGAGGACACCCACGACCATAATCATCCAAGGATTTGTCATGGCTGGCCCCTTAAACAGGAATATTCCCGTGTTTGCGGGAAGGTGTACTCTGGCGCTTGCCCAGAAGGGCGTTCAGGGCATTGCACAGGCGCGGCCGCGTGTGGGCCGGATCGATGACGTCGTCGACATAGCCTCGCGCCGCCGCCATGTACGGATTTGCGAAGCTGCGTTTGTACTCTTCAATCTTATCCTTGCGCATGGCCGCGGGGTCCGGCGACTCCTCGATCTCTTTCTTGAAGATGATGTTCGCCGCGCCTTCAGGTCCCATGACGGCGATCTCTGCGGTCGGCCAGGCAAAGACCTGGTCGGCGCCGAGGTGCCGCGAACACATCGCGATATAGGCGCCGCCGTATGCCTTGCGCAGAATCACGGTCAGCTTGGGCACGGATGCTTCAGAGTACGCGTAGAGAAGCTTTGCGCCGTGCCGTATGACGCCGCCGTGCTCCTGCTCGACGCCAGGCAGATAGCCGGCCGTATCGGCCAGGGTGAGAAGCGGCATGTTGAAGGCATCGCAGAAGCGGATAAAGCGCGAGGCCTTGTCCGAAGCGTTGATGTCGAGCACGCCGGCAAGATACTGGGGCTGGTTGGCGATAATGCCTATGGACCGCCCCGCAAGGCGCGCAAAGCCGGTGACAATATTTTTCGCATAGTTGGGCTGCACTTCGAAAAAATCCGAAGAATCCACGAGCCTGGTGATGATGTCGCGCACATCGTAGGGTTTGTTCGGCGAATCCGGCATGAGATCCACAAGTGAATCGTCGGTGCGGTTCGGATCATCGCCGATATCTATGAAGGGCGGATCCTCGACATTGTTCTGCGGCAGATAGGAGAGCAGTTTTCGGATTGCCTCTATGGTCGACTGCTCGTCGGGGAAACTGAAGTGCGAGACGCCCGAGACTTCCGAGTGCACGCGGGCGCCGCCTAAGTCTTCCGCGCTCACTTCCTCTCCGGTCACCGCTTTGATGACCTGCGGCCCGGTGATGAACATGTTGCTGGTTCCCTCGGTCATAAACACAAAATCGGTGAGCGCCGGCGAATAGACTGCCCCTCCGGCGCATGGCCCCATAATGACGGAAATCTGGGGAATAACGCCCGATGCGCGCGTGTTGCGGTAAAAAATCTCACCGTACCCGGAGAGCGCATCCACGCCTTCCTGAATCCGCGCTCCACCCGAGTCGTTGATGCCGATCAGCGGACAGCCGATCTTCACCGCCAAGTCCATCACCTTGCAGATTTTTGCAGCGTGCATCTCGCCAAGGCTTCCCCCGATAACCGTGAAATCCTGGGCAAATACGCATACGTTCCTGCCATTGACTGCCCCGTAGCCTGTCACGACCCCTTCGCCCGGCGCATCGATCTTGTCCATGCCGAGCTCGGTCGCCCGGTGCTTGACAAACGCATCCAGCTCCACGAAGGTTCCGGGATCGAGCAGCATCTCGATCCTCTCGCGAGCGGTCATCTTGCCCTTTTCATGCTGTGCGGCAACCCTCTTCGGGCCGCCTCCGGCAAGCACTTTCGCTCGGCGCTCTTCAAGCTCCCTCAGCTTTTCTTCCATGATGAACCATCCTTATGTCATTACCTCCAGCGGGGAGGCTACTTTCCAGAATAACAAATTAAGGCGAATTTTACGCTCGTTCGCAGAGCTCGACAAGCACGCCACCCGTCGCCTTGGGATGAATAAAGGCAATCCGCGCTCCGCCGGCGCCATAGCGCGGTGTCTCGTCTATGAGCCGTACGCCCTTCGTCTTGAGTTCGGCCAGAGCCTCGTCGATATTTGCGACGCGGAACGCCAGATGGTGGACACCCTGCCCTTTCGCCGCAATGAATTTGCCGATAGGCCCTTCGGGGTCGGTCGTCTCGAGAAGCTCAATTTCGCTCTCGCCGATGGGCATGAAGGCAGTCTTCACTTTCTGCTCGGCGACTTCCTCGATACCGTGGAGAGGAAGGCCAAGGACGCCTTCCCACACGGGAAGGGCTGCATCGATCTTTTCGACCGCAATGCCGATATGGTCAAGTCTGAGGGTGTTCATGGGTTGCTCCTTGTTCTGGAATGCTGTGGAAAAGCGCCATTCCGGCGCTGTATACGTCCAACTTGCGGGAGAATACTTTTTGCGCGAGATCATCCCGGACTTTTGAAAGCTCGGAAAGGCTCAAAAGGTGCGTTATTTCATCGAAGACAAATTGGCTCAACTGGTAGCGGATGGATTCCAGCCGTTTATACTCCAGCGCTCCGGTCTTTTTGAGCCGCTCAAAATGGAAGACAATGGCATCTGCGAGTTCGGGGACGCCGGCGCCTGTCTCCGCGATTGTCTTGAGCACAGGGGGAACTGATGACTCCTGGGCCTCGCCCGTAGACAAGCCCGGCTCCAGACCCGCGTGGTGCATAAAATCGGGATCGCGCGCCGCCAGTGTGTCGGGTCCGCTCAGGGGCGCCTGCCCCTGGCGCAGCTGCACCTGCATTGCGAGCATCGCCCGCAGTTCGCGCACCACGCGGTCCGCGCCGTCTCGATCCGCCTTGTTCACTACGAAGATGTCCCCGATCTCCATGATGCCGGCCTTGATCACCTGGATATCGTCGCCCAGACCCGGCACGGACACGAGCACCACGGTATCCGCGACCCTCACAATGTCGATTTCGGACTGGCCGACGCCCACCGTTTCGACAAGCACAGTGTCGTAGCCTGCGGCGTCGAGCACACGGATCGCAGCGTGAGTGGCCTTCGAAATGCCGCCGAGGCTTCCCCGGGTGGCGAGGCTCCGTATGAAGACGCCCGTGTCTGTCGCATGGCTCTGCATGCGCAGACGGTCGCCCAAAATTGCGCCGCCGGAAAAGGGACTCGAAGGGTCCACCGCGAGCACTCCCACCTTCAGCCCCCGCCCCCTGAACTGGGTGATCAATTTATCGACGAGAGTGCTCTTGCCCACGCCCGGCGGTCCGGTGATGCCGATGACCTGTGCGCGCCCCGCCTGGTCCTTCAGACGATAGAGGGCCGCGTAGGCGTCGCGGTCCTGGCTTTCGAGGAGAGTGATGAGACGGGCCGCCGCGCGGTTATCGCCTGCGATGCAGCGGCGCACTAATTCATTCATGGACAAAGCGCGAACCTCTTGCGTTTCAGTTCAGCGGCCTCTTGATGTTCGCCCTGATGAAATCCACGGTCTTCGAGGTCGGCGTTCCCGGGCCGAAGATTTCGGCAATCCCCTTCGACTTCAGGAAGGGGATATCCTCCTCGGGGATGACCCCTCCGCCGAAGACGAGCATGTCATCGGCGCCGCGCTCCTTCAGAAGCTCAACCACACGGGGAAAAAGGTGGTTGTGCGCCCCGGAGAGTATCGATAGTGCGACGACATCGACGTCTTCCTGAATCGCTGCGCTGACGATCTGCTCCGGAGTCTGCCTCAGGCCCGTGTAGATCACTTCCATGCCCGCGTCGCGCAGGGCCCGCGCGATGACCTTTGCGCCCCGGTCGTGCCCGTCNNGAGTCCGGGTTTCGCCACCAGTACTCTGATCTTTCTTTCCATTCGGGGTCCCCTCTTAGAACATCACGTTCGGCCTGTATTCGCCGAATTCTTCGCGCAGTACGCCGCATATCTCGCCGAGCGTCGCATAGGCATGCACGGCCGCGAGAATCGGCGGCATGAGGTTGTCGGGTCCCCGCGCGGCGTTTCTGAGCGACGCCAGAGTCGAATCCACGGTTTTTTGGTCGCGCCGCGCCTTGAGATCGGCGAGTTTCTGCTTCTGGCGCTCGCCGACAGCCGGATCGACGTGCAGAAGCCCCTTGGGCGGATTCTCTTTGACCTGAAACTTGTTGAGACCTACGATGATGCGTTCGTTTTTCTCCACATCCATCTGCCACGCGTAGGCCGAATCCTGAATTTCCTGCTGAATGTACCCCTGCTCGATAGCCTTGACGGCGCCGCCCAGATCGTCGATGTGCTGGATGTACTGGAGCACTTCCTTCTCGATGCGGTCGGTGAGGCTTTCGACATAGTATGAGCCGGCGAGCGGGTCCACCGTCTCGGCAGTGCCCGACTCATAGGCGATGATCTGCTGGGTGCGGAGGGCAATGCGCACGGCCTCCTCGGTGGGGAGCGCGAGCGCCTCGTCGCGCGAGTTGGTGTGCAGCGACTGCGTGCCGCCGAGCACCGCAGCGAGGGCCTGCAGCGTGACGCGGATGATGTTGTTGTCGGGCTGCTGCGCGGTGAGGGTCGAGCCGCCGGTCTGTGTGTGGAAGCGGAGCATCCAGCTCTTCGGATTCTTCGCGCCGAAGCGGTCGCGCATGATGTGCGCCCAGACACGGCGTGCGGCCCGGAATTTGGCTACTTCCTCAAAGAGGTCGTTGTGGGCGTTAAAGAAAAACGACAGGCGGGGGGCGAACTCGTCGACATCGAGTCCGGCCTTGATCGCCGCCTCGACATAGGCGATGCCGTCCGCCAGCGTGAAGGCGACCTCCTGCACCGCCGTGGCACCCGCTTCCCGGATATGGTAGCCGGAGATGGAGATGGTGTTCCAGTTCGGCACATGCTTCGAGCAGTACTCAAAGATATCGGTGATGAGCCGCATCGACGGTGCGGGAGGGAAAATATAGGTGCCGCGCGCGATGTATTCTTTCAATATATCGTTCTGGATCGTGCCGTTGAGGGCCTCGGCGCCTACGCCCTGCTTCTCCGNCACGGCGATGTACATCGCAAGGAGGACGGCAGCAGGGGCGTTGATCGTCATGCTCGTCGACACCTTGTCGAGTGGAATGCCGCCGAACAGCACCTCCATGTCCGCGAGCGAATCTATGGCGACGCCGACCTTCCCGACCTCGCCCTCGGAGAGAGGGTGGTCGGAATCGTACCCGATCTGCGTGGGCAGATCGAAGGCCACGGAGAGCCCCGTCTGCCCCTGCTCGAGCAGATATTTGTAGCGCGCGTTCGATTCCTCGGCGGTGCCGAAGCCCGCGTACTGGCGCATCGTCCACAGCCGTCCGCGATACATGGTCGGCTGCACGCCGCGCGTGTAGGGGAATTCGCCCGGCAACCCGAGCTGGCGGCTGTAGTCCAAGTCCACCTGGTCGAGCGGCGTGTAGACGCGGTCGACGGGGGCGTTTGAGCCCGTCACAAACTGTTTTTTGCGTTCCGGATATTTTTCGTTCGCCTTTGCGACCTTGGCATTCCACGCACTGAAATCCTGCCTGAGTTTTTCGAGGTCAGTCATTTTAATCCTCCCCGACGCCCGCTAATGAGCGGCCTTTGCCCGCTCCGCAAGCGCGAGGCCTTCCTCAAGCGCCGCAAGGTTGAGATCCTCCGTCCCTTTCGGCACGCGGCTTCGAACCGCTTCTCTCAGCGCTTGCGGCGAAGCAACGCCAGAGATGCCGCCCAGCACCCCGAGCGCGACCATGTTCGCTACGACAGCGCGCCCCAGCTTCTTGGACGCCGTCTCGAGGATGGGCAGAGCCACCACAGGCACTTCCGCCGGCGGATCAACCTTCACTGTCGAATCCGTAATGATAGTGCCTTTTTTCATCGAAAGGCCATAGCTCCGGTATGCATCCGAGGTCAGCGCGAGCAGAAAATCGGGCGCCGTCGCCTTTGGATAGTCGATATCGCCGTCCGAGATCACGACCTCGGCCTTGCTCGACCCTCCACGGGCTTCGGGGCCGTAGCTCTGTGTCTGCACTGCATTCTTGCCGTCCTCGATCGCGGCCTCGGCCAGCACGATGCCCGCAAGCAGAAGCCCCTGCCCGCCCGAGCCGCTCAGTCTGAATTCAACTCGCATCCTGATACTCCTTTGTTCTGAGCATGGGTGGGATTGGCACGCTGCACTTTGGCGATGATCTCAAGGTACTGCTGCGTAAATTCCGCCTTCTCAGTGCTGTGAAGCTCGCCGATGAGAATCTTGCCCTCGCGCTTTTCGGGCGGCAGGGCTGCCGCAGCCTTCACATTGATTGTCTGATCCTTGATCCAGTTGAGAGTGTCGACGGCGCCGCCGATCTTGTTCTTGCGGCCGAAATACGTCGGGCACTGCGACAGGGCTTCCACCACGGCAAAGCCTTTGTGCATGAGCGCCTTCGAGATGAGGTCCTCGAGCAGCACATAGTGGTAGGTGGTCGCCCGCGCGACATAGGTGGCTCCTGCGGCCTTCGCGAGCTCGCAGAGGTCGAAGTTGTACTCGATATTGCCGTAGGGTGCCGTCGTGCCGAGCATGCCGTGAGGTGTCATGGGCGAAGCCTGACCGCTCGTCATCCCATATATATTGTTGTTGATGATGATGGTCGTAATATCGATGTTGCGCCGCGCGGCATGGATGAAGTGGTTGCCGCCGATTGCGGCGCTGTCGCCGTCGCCGGTGATGACGATGACCTTGAGGCTGGGACGCGCGAGCTTTACGCCCGTCGCGAAGGCGATGGCGCGGCCGTGGGTGGTGTGGAGCGTATCGAAGTCGAGATAGCCGACCGCGCGGCTTGAACAGCCGATGCCGGACACCACGACGATATTGTTTTTATCGAAGCCAAGCTTGTCGATTGCGCGTACGAGCGCAGCGGTCACCGTGCCGTTGCCGCAGCCCGGGCACCAGATGTGAGGAAGCCTGTCCTGCCGGAAGTAGGAAAGAAATTCAGCCATTAGAGTGCCTCCTTGATCGCTGCAAACACTTCATCGGGATGAAAGAGCTCGCCATTGACCTTCCCGAGCCTGATGACGGGGCGCTCGCAGCCGGCGGTACGCTCGATCTCGAGGGCAAGTTGGCCAAGGTTCATTTCGGGCACGAGGATTTTTTTTGCAGGAGCAAGCAGGCGGCGTACTGTCGCAGAGGGGAACGGCCACATCGTTTTGAGCCTCAACATTCCCACCTTGTATCNCTCGCTGCGGGACCGGCGCACTGCGGACAGGGCTGCCATCGCTGAAGAGCCGAAAGAAACGACCGCGATATCACAGTCTTCAAGCCCTTCGGCAAAATAGTCGGCCAGAGCGTCGGCCCTGCTTTCGACCTTCAGGTTGAGCCGGCGCATCAAAGCAGAAGCGACCGAAGGCTTGTTCGACGGAGCGCCGTTTTCGTCGTGGAAGAGCCCGGTGCAGTGCCAGCGGTAGCCCCTCCCGAAGGGCGCCATGAGCGGCACGCCACCGTTGGGGTCCGCGGCGTAGGGTTTGTAGTCGGCCGGGCTCTGGGGCATGGCCCGCACGGGAATCCTGTAGCTTGCAGGATCGGGGAGGACCACTTTTTCGCGCATGTGGCCAATGACCTCGTCGGTGAGCACGATGACGGGCACCCGATACTTTTCCGACAGCTCGAACGCGCGGAATGTGAGCTCGTAGCACTCCTTCACATTGCCAGGTACAAGTGCGATGACCGGATGGTCGCCGTGCGTCCCCCAGCGCGCCTGCATGAGGTCTCCCTGCGCGGGGCTCGTCGGCATGCCTGTCGAAGGTCCGACGCGCTGGGCATTGATGATGACCACGGGAATCTCGCAGAGGCTCGCATAGCCGATCGCCTCCTGCATGAGTGAGAAGCCTGGGCCCGAAGTTGCGGTCATCGCCTTTGCACCCGTGAGAGACGCCCCGATGCATGCCGAGATCGAACCAATCTCATCCTCCATCTGGATGAACTTTCCACCGACCTTGGGGAGCTCTTCCGAGCACATCTCGGCGATCTCGGTGGATGGCGTAATTGGATATCCTGCATAGAATTCCAGTCCTGCAGCGATGGCAGCCATCGTGCAGGCCTCGTTTCCCTGCATGAGTCTTGCTTTTTCAGACATGGTGTGCCTCCGGCGGAAGACTCAGGTCGATAAAACTGACGCTCTGCTCAAACTTGGCTTTCTCTTCGACCGGGTGTACCTCTATGGCAAAATCAGGGCACCGAAGTTCGCACATCCTGCATCCGATGCAGTCCTCTGGCCGGGCCGGAAAAACCTTGCTGTTTCTGAGCTCCAACACATGTTTGGGGCAGAAAGCAACGCAGATACTGCAGCCCTTGCAATAATTCTCCCGGATAACATGAAAGAACCGTTTTTTGGATTCAGCCATCTCTTTGCTCTTGCTTGTTGTTCACCGCACTCAATCTGACAGACTGAGAGGTGTTCCTTTAGAAAAGTGAATTTTAATCAAGGAAAATTTGTACAAGGAACGCATTACGGTGTAATCTCATTGTACAGTTAATTCCCTATTTTGTCAAAATCTATCAATTTTATGCATAAATCATATATACTGCCGATACTTGTCGATTCCTCCGATTTCGGGTATAAATACTCTATTCTTGGAGAACAGATGATGAAATATGTCAAGATTCGCGACGTAACCCTTCGAGACGGACAACAATCGCAGTTTGCCACGCGCATGACCAATGAGCAGGTCAAGGCAGTGCTCGACGATTATCGCCAGAGCCACTTCTACGCGATGGAAGTGTGGGGCGGTGCGGTTCCCGACTCGGTGATGCGATATCTCGGCGAAGATCCATGGGACAGACTCGCCACCATCAAAAAAGGCATCGGCGATGCCTCAAAATTGACCGCACTCTCNCGGGGACGAAACCTCTTCGGCTATAATCCCTATCCCGACTCCGTCATCGAGGGCTTTTGCAAGAATGCCATCGCCACAGGCATAGATATCATGCGCATCTTCGATGCGCTCAACGATATCGACAACATGAAATCCTCGATCCGCTTTGTGAAGGCGGCGGGAGGGATGGCTGACTGCGCGGTGTGCTACACCGTTGACCCCCATTTTACCTTCAAAGATCGGGTCAATGCGCTTTTTGCCGGCAAACAGATTCCGCCAAAGATTTTCACCGTCGGCTATTATGTCCAAAAGGCGAAAGAACTGGCCTCTCTCGGCGCCGACATGATCACCATCAAGGACATGGCCGGGCTCATCGATCCTTCCACCGCCGCCGAACTCATCAAGGCGCTCAAAAACGAACTCGACGTACCTGTCGACCTGCACACGCACTGCACTCCGGGATTCGGAGTGGCGAGTCTCCTTGCCGCCATGGTCAACGGCGTCGACATAGTCGATACCGCGGAGCTCTCGTTCTCGGGCGGGCCGGCGGCTCCTGCCTACGAGATAATACGCGTTTTTGCCGACAGACTGGGCCTCTCCACCGATGTGGACAACGCCGCAGTAGCGAGAATAGACAAGCGCCTGCGCCAGATTCGCGGCGAGCTCTCCTCATACGACCAATATAAAAAACTGCCCCCCGAGCTCGACCTCTCCAAAGACAGCCTTCCTCCCCATCTTTCAAAGCTCTTCGATGACGCGCTCGAAGCGGCTGTGGGCGGAAAGTACCAGAAATCGCTCGCCATCTGCCAGGAAATCGAAAAGGCATTCTCGTATCCCGATCCCGACGAAATCGTGCGGCATGCACAGATTCCCGGCGGCATGTACACCAACATGATGGCCCAGCTCAAGGAGGCCAAGCTCCAGCAGCACCTGGGCGAAGTGCTCCGCCTTGTGCCCCGCGTGCGCCTCGATTCCGGCCTGCCGCCGCTCGTGACGCCCACGAGCCAGATTGTGGGCGTGCAGGCGGTCAACTGCACCATCAGTCTGCACGAGGGCAAGGACATGTATGAGAATGTCTCGAAGAACTTCGCCGAGCTCATTCTGGGCTCGTACGGGAAAACGCCGTGGCCGGTCGACCCCGAATTCCGGAACAAGATCTGCGGCACACGCGAAGAAAAGCCTTACGATACGAGCAAATACAAGCCTCAGGACAATCCGGCCGTAGCTGAGGCCGGGGGGACACTCCTGGCCCTCAACGAAAAAGAACAGCTCCTTCTGGAACTCTTCCCCTCGGTCGCGACAAAATTCCTCAGGAACAAAAGAATCGAAGAGTGGAAGAAGGCGCACCCCGAAGAGGAGGCAGCGCAGGCTGCCGCACAGCCTGTCGCCGCATCATCGCCGTACGAGGCGCCCGATTACGAGCCTTCAGACGGCGAGCCGCCCTCTTTCTGGGAAGCTGCTCCCGGCTGGGCGGGCTGGACGGACACCCTCGCCACTGCCGCAAAATAACGCGACCGGGAAGGATCAGCGCCGACCCGGGCGCGGCGCTGCAATTTGACTAAGCCTCAAGGCGGCTTATGCTCCGGGCTTTGGGGATCCTGAGCCTTTTCATTATCAGGCGGTACGACTCGGGAGCCCCCGACGTGACAATATCGAGCGAGGGTGCATCAGCGTGCGCCGCGCCGGGCGCCTCCCCCCCGTCGTGGGACAAAAGCCGCATCACCGCATCCGCCTGCAGATCCGCCGGATCGATGAATTCGATATCCGGCGCAAGCGATTTGAATATCTCCATCACGATCGGATAATGCGTACAGCCCAACAGCACCGTCTTGACCGGGTGAAGCGCGGCGAGCTTTTCCAGCATCGAGGCAATTTCATCGCGGATGGCCTTTTCGTCGCCGATCGCCCCATCGATGAGGGCCGCAAGCCTCGGGCTCGGGACTCCGTGCACCCTGACTGCCGGATTCAGCTCCCTCACACGCTTCGCGTGCAGACCCGACTTTACCGTAAATTCAGTGGCAAAAAGACCGACATCGGGCTCGCCGCGCCTGGCCAGCGCCTCTGCCGCCGGGCTTATGATATCGACAAGCGGCACTTTGGAAAGCGGCCTCAGCTGCCCGACCGTCGCCGAAATCGTATTGCAGGCGATCGCCACGGCCTCGACTTCGCGTTCCGAGAGCAGATCCAGCATGCGCATGGTGAGTGAAACGATCTCGGCGGCAGGCCGGTTGCCGTAGGGCATGTTCGCGTTATCGCCAACATAGACTATATCGAGGGACGCGCCCTCTGAAACGAGGCTCCGCACCACCGTAAGCCCGCCCATACCGCTGTCGATGATGCCAATTGTGTGTCGCATGGCTATTATAGAGACACGATTGCGCCACTCTGTCAATCGAAAGAAAATTTCGGACGTCGGCCGACTACTCCACGCGGAGATCGAATTCAATGGATACCGAGACGCTGACATCGAGCTCGCCGGGGCTCAAAAAATCCGGGCTCGCCGCCGCCTTCATCATCATCACATTCGCTGTCTGCCGGGCCGAGAAGGAATCCTGTATGTCCACGGAGACCGGTGCGCCGACTCGGGCGCCAAGCGCCGCTGCCGCCGCATCCGCCTTCATCTTCGCATCCGTGCAGGCCGCCTGGATGAGCTGGGCCTTGAAGGCCTGCATGTCTTTGCGCTCATACGAGATCGAACGGACTGCATTTGCCCCGGCAGCCATCGCTGCGTCCACCAGAGCCGCAACCGACGACAGATCCGCAGTCTCCACACTGATTGTCGTTTCGGCTTTATATCCGATGATGACGTTCTGTTTGTCCTGGCGCGTGCTGTATACCGGCGACACGCGATACGAGCTCGTCTTCATCTTGGCCCTGTCGATGCCCGCCTGGGATAGCGCCGCAAGCACTTTTGAGGCCCGTTCCGCGAGCAGCCCCTGCGCCTTGGCCGCCGTATCGCCCTGCGTCTCCACACCGAGGAGCAGATACGCGACATCGGGCTCAACCGACATCGTCGCCTGTCCCTGCACCTGAATACTGCGCTTTTGCATCTGCGTCCCCGCCCCGGGGACACCCATCCCCTGGGCCGCGGCTCCGCCCGCAGTGACAAAAAGCGCCAGCACCACTATTCCAACGCCCAGGAATCCCACTCTCTTTGCCGGTCGTAATCCGCTCATCGTTCAGCCTCCCTGCGAGAACTCCAGCACCGCACCGACATCGACGCACTGCGCCTGTGTCGCCAAAATTCCCGTTATCTGCGCCACCGCATGTCCCGATTCTCGAATTGGCAAAAGCATCCAGACATGCAGCATCTGTTCATATTCATAATAATCGAGATGGGCGTCAGTTACGGCGCAGAGGCCCCTGAATTTCCGGCAATCGGCCAACAGAAGGTCCTTAGTCCCGATAAAAAGGCTCAGAGGAGGAAGATCCTCAAAGTGTCCGTATATGGGGCTTATTTCCATGCGACGCGGATTTGAGCGGCCGGCCCAGGCTTTTCCTGCAACCCGCAGAGCCTCGACGTTGAGAAATGGATCGACTGGCGAAAGCGTCCCGATCTGCGGATTTTCAAGCGTCACATCGAGCCAGGGGCTCAGCATGATCACCGATGCGGGCATTGCGAGACGAGCATCCCTCAGCGCCTGCACAAAACCGAGGGCAAGCCCGCCGCCCGCCGAATCTCCCATCAGCACAGTGGACGTGTACGGCAGGAACTCCCCCATTCGCTTCCAGAGCGCAAAGAGCATCCGATACGCCTCCGGCCATCGATGCCCGGGCGCAAGCGGATAGTCCGGGGCGATGATCACGCTCTTAGTCTTTTCCGCGATTTTTGCAAGAAAATTCCAGTGCTGCCGCGTAAACGTCGCCACATACGAGCCCCCGTGCAGATACAGAATGCAGCGCCCGCAGCCCTCAATGCGGGGAATAAGCACATGCACCCGGGATTGTGCGACGCTGAAACTTCTCACATCGAGTCTGGCGCGTATGCCGCGCGGAGGTTCCGGCGCCAGAAGGCTCTGTGTGTACTGACGCACAATGAACCTGGGCGGCGGAGAATCAGGTCCAAGGCTGACCCGCGCACGCCGGAACACATGCTCGACGAGCATGCTGCGGGTGCTCTGTGGCTCACGGTGGATAAAAATCATTGAGTGTCCGGACAGGCCGCAAAATACCTCTCGAAAGGTTTCAAGAGCCTTTCATACGAGAGCAAAAGATTGCTCTCAAAAGCATCATCGTCCGTGGAGTTCCCTCCGGTATAGATATTGCGCACCAACGCCGCGGCCAGGACCTGAAAAAGATAGATATGCTGATGGAGCTCCTTTTCGACATCCCTGTCGACAAGCCGCTCCAGCACTCTTTGGGAAGTATAGTTGTAACACTCCACGATGGACGACTGTTCACAGTAGGGCGCAAACCCCATCACAAACACGAGGGAGTACATCTGCGGATACTGCTTGGAAAACGCAAGCAGCTTTCTCCCCATCTCCACAAAGCCAAGAAGGGGACAGGCGGACTCCCTCTCGAAATAGTCTCTTAAATCATTCTGAATCGCCTCGAACGCCTTTTCGTATGCCGTGCTGACTGAGACCTGTACAATTTCCTCTTTGTTGGAAAAATAATTATAGAGCGTCATAGGCGAAACACCGAGCCGGGCGGCGAGCCGTCTCGTCGAGAACTTGTCGTAGCCGATTTCGCAGATAAGGGAGATCGCTGCATCGACGATCCGGTGTTCATCCTCAAAAAAACGTTCTCTACTCATAACATTGTCCATATATTGGAGGAAGCATAAAACTATGTCAATATAAGGACAGATTATGTATTGTGTAAGAATTCATTACAGGGGAAATAAATAGTTGAGCAAATGCATATAGAATTGTCGCGGCGGCCATCTTTTTAAGATTTGCACGGCCATAAAAAATATACTACTATAATAGTATGAAATCTAGAATTTATGCGGCTATATCCGTAGCATTGAGTTTTTTCCTGCTCTCGTGCACATCCAGAGGGTCCACTGCAATTCAATCCATGAACACTGCACTGACCGCATCGAAGAATGCGAAGCCTCTTTTTCTTGCGCCGCGGGATACGCCGGCCCAGGGCAAAGGCGGCGGCCGCATCGAAGAGCAGTTTGGCAGGCCCGTCACCCTCGGGCGCACTGACAGACTTCAGTATGCGATCCTCGCAGGCGGTTGTTTCTGGTGCCTCGAAGGCGTCTACGAACTTCTCCCCGGTGTCGAAGATGTCGTAAGCGGCTACGAAGGAGGGCCTGCGGCTTCGCCGACCTACGAAGAAGTATCGACGGGGGCCACGGGGTACGCCGAATCCGTGCTCATCCTTTTTGACCCTGCACAGGTGAGCTACAGCGAACTCCTCGACATCTTCTGGCACATCCACGATCCCACCACGAAAGACCGCCAGGGCTATGACATCGGTCCGCAGTACCGCTCCGCCATCTTCTATCTCAATGAGACACAGAAAGCCGAAGCAAATGCCTCAATCCAGGCGCAGGGAGAACTGTGGCCTGCCCCCATTGTCACCGAGGTTCGGCCTGCCGGTCTCTTCTGGCCCGCCGAGGACTATCACCAGGACTTCTACAGCAAAAACCCCGATTATGGTTACTGCCAGGCGATCATCACTCCAAAGGTCGAAAAAGTGTTCCAGGCCAAATAAAAAGGCCGCCCAAGCACCCCTGAGCGGCCTATGAAGCTGGGCGACCGGATCGCCGGCCTTTTGTTCCCTGTATCACCTCAATGCAGCCTATGTAAATCTTCTCCACCAGAATTCAGCAACACCTGCGAAAATTTGATGAGCGGCACCGATTGAGGCAGCCCCAGCCGCCTCTTCATACCCTCAGCCGAACCGCCCTCAGCGCCTCCATATTCCTGAAGGTTGTCCGCATACACGGCGACAAGCCTCTCATACTGCAAACGCTGTGCCCTGATCTCCTGCGCACAGGCCCTGTAGCACTTATAAAACTGAATGCCATGCTTTATGCACGCATAGTCGAACAGAAAATCGAGCTCTGCGGGACCCAGCAGCAGGACACTTTTATAGCCCTGACGTGCAGCGCTCTCGATAAAAACATCGATCTTTTTTCGATACAGCGATGCATTCTGTGCAGCCCGCGCAAAATAGTCCACCGTGCGCATGGCAATCTCCTCCATGCCGGAAGGCGTCAGTGCATACTTGATTTTGCGTCCGTTGACATGGAGAAGCTTGACCCAGCCCCGTTCGATAAAGCGCTTTAAAAGCGTGTTGGTCAGACCGAGCGACAGCCCGGACGTAGTTGCAAGCTCGCGCTGCGAGACGAGCGCGGGGCTGTATAATGAGCCCTCTGTCAAGACAGAGAAAGATGAAAAATAAGGTGGACTTTTGCTCCCCTCATGCGATTTCTTTGAGTTCCCTAACAGGGAATCTGCTCCAATACATCGTGTCCGGAGTCTCATACTCCAGCGACTGGTGAAATCGCTCGCTATTGTAAAACTTCATATAGCGAGCAAGTCCTTCTTTCAATTCTGACATCGTCCGATAGTCCTTGAGGTAAATATCCTCGTACTTCAAAGATCGCCAGAACCGTTCCACAACGATGTTGTCCAAAGCCCTGTTGACGCCGTCCATGCTGATCCGTATACCATGCGATTCCAACACCGACACAAAGGCGTCAGAAGTAAACTGGCTCCCCTGGTCCGTGTTGAAAACACCCGGTACTCCATAATGGGCTATCGCCTCTTCAAGTGCCGATACACAGAATTGAGCGTCCATAGTGTTCGACACTCGCCACGAGAGAACTTTCCTGGAATACAGGTCAATGATCGTAACCAGGTACACGTAGCCACCCGAAAGCTTAAGGTACGTTATGTCAGACGCCCACACCTGGTTCGGCAGCCAGATGTGCATTCNCTTAAGCAGGTACGGATACTTCTTTGAACCCTTTGCTGGCTTTGAAAGCTGTAGCCCTGGGTAGATAGCCCGTAAGCCCGCTTTCTTCATGATCCTTCGAACCTGCTTTCGTGTAACGCCTAAGTAATCGAGTTCTCTTGCCATCCTCCGGTACCCGTAGAACGGTTTTTCTTTCAGTACCTCGAGAATAGCTTCTAAAACAGCCAAATCTGTATCTTCCGCTACCTCCTTAGGCTGATAGTAATAGGATGACCTCTGTATCCCAAGAATCGCACATTGCTGTGCTATTGAAAGCTCAGGATGATCGGCTTCTACCATTTCGGTTCGGTCCCGTACAGTTGTTTGAATTTTTTNTTTAAGGTAGTCGTTTTCAACCTGGAGTTGGCCTATCTGTTTGTACAGTTCATCCTTTTGGCGTTCGGCTTCTTCAGAAGCTTTCTCCTTCCCTTCTTTCTCAAAGACCATCGACGCATGTTCCATAACCTGCTTTTTCCAGAGCGCAATCATGTTCGGATGGACCGCGTAGGTGGTTGCCAGTTCCTGTAAGGTCTTCTCGCCCTTCAGGGCTTCCAGGGCTACTTTGGCCTTGAATGCTTTGTCGTACCGCTTTCTCATACCCAACTCTACGCCTCCCGCTTCGTGTCCCGCAAGGAGGAGCGGTCTACCTTATTCCCTTGCTAATCCTGTCCAGTTTTCACGGCTCATTATACTGTTCCCCTCTTCCGTCGCACTATAGATCGACTCGAGGAGCTGCAATTCCGGATTGTTGGGAGTCATCTGTAAGCAAGTATAATATAGTGGACCACGGAGACGGAACAAGACCTGAATATTGGGCACATACGATGGGGAATGCCGGAGAAAGCGCTTGAAAACACGGCAAATTCTCTCCAAAACCTCAAGATAATTGCCAAATCTCCGGCAAAATGCAATAATAACAAGCCTGCATCGCGATACAATTATGCCAGGAGGACAGAAAAAATAAAAAATCAAAAGGAACAATGTGGAGCTGTCATGCATACATCACGGCTCTTCCTTGGAATTCTGCTGATCATCTGCGCACCATTCGCCGCATTCGGAGAAAACGCTGCGGTCTATACGATTCGCAGTGTATCCTTCAAAATAACAGGTTACACGATGGAGCGCGTCTTGCGCCAAAAGGCCAATATCGCTCCCGGTACCGAATTTGCCTCTCTGGAAGAGTTCGAAAGCTATCTCGAACAGCGCAGACAGACCTTGCTGAACGAGCGCGTGCTCGCAGAAGTCAAGGCCGAGTATACGCTCGAAAAGGGCGACAAGGGGCGCGTCTTCATCGATATCACTTTTATTACCAAAGATTCCTGGAATATCATCGCCCTGCCCTACTTCAAATACGATTCAAACGACGGTTTAGTGCTCAGCGCGAGGGGCAGGGACTATAATTTCCTTGGTTCGATGCAGGTGCTGGTCCTGAATATCGATTACGCAATCGACCAAAACGAAAGACATTCGTACGGCGGGCTCGCCAGCATGAATCTGCCATTCCAGCTCGCAGGCCACGATGCGAGCGTCAGCATTTACGAGGACCTCGCCGTGCACGCCGACGGCAGACCCACCTCTTCGATTTCCAATCTCGGGTTTTCGGTCGTGTTGCCGACCCGCGCTTACCCGATCAACCTGAGCGCGAATCAGGGATTTCAGTCCAACCCCGACGAAGTGGATAACGATACAGATCCGTACTTTCTGGTATCGTCACTGACAGCCTCTCAGTGGATACCGGCCGGATTTTCGGCGGGCCAATACGGTCAAGTCTCATATGCGCCCGCCATCACCGCTTCCTTGAACTGGCGGCCCGGGGAAATAGTGAGGGACGACAGAAAGGGCTTCAAACTAACCTTTTCTCATGGGCTGCATTTCGGGCGCGTCGACTGGGTCAACAACATGCGCAGGGGGATGGCTGCCAGCCTGAGCAATACTGTTGCCTACAACCTGATGACGGGGGTTCCGACCTTGGATTTTGACGGCACCTATATGTATCATGCCACAAACGGCGGCAAAATCGGCTTTGAGGCGCGCTTTGTGGGCTTTTACAGCTTCACCGACACCACGCGGACCGATTTGGGGGTCTATATGCGGGGCATAATCGATGAACGCCTGTGGGGCGGCGCCGCGGCTTTCCTGAATCTGCAGATGCCGGTCAAACTCTTCGATTTCCCCACACACGTCATTATTGGTAAGAACTGGTTCGATTTCGAGCTTCAGGCGACGCCTTTTGTCGATCTTGGATATTGTCGCAAGAACCTTGGCGACACATTTCTGGACAGCGCCTGGTACACTGCCGGGCTCGAATTCTCCGTCTACCCCTTGCGGATGAGGACATTCATTGTGAGGGCGAGCGCCGCCCTGGACCTGGATGCGGTAATAAAGAACAAATCTCTGACAGCGCCGAGCCCTCGCGACAACCCTCCGGGATACTCTCCGTATGAGATATTCTTTGGGCTGGGACTTTTTTTCTGAGGAGTAAAAGTGAAATCTGCCCGAAATATGCTGTTTTCCGTCTTGCTGCTGACGGCGATTTTTTCTGCCCGGCGGCAGATACGGGTTTCTCGCCTGCAGGAGTATTTCAGGGACTCTCAAACACCGAGACAGCCGCGCTCGCGCGCGGGAGCTGATCGTTCGTCCTCTTGGGGTTTCCGGCAGGCTCAGTCTGGCGCGCGACGACAGCGCGGCCAGGGAAATCCTGCGGCGAATCCAAGCCATTCGTCCCAACTATACGGCGGAATTCATGGCCTTTGTTCCTGTACAGGATACGGCGAAGACTGAAAGCATATTGAACCTGATCGCCGAGGCGCTCTCCGATGTCCAAGGCTATGTCAACATTCCCTACTGGTCCAAACAACAGAAGACGACCTATGCATTGTTCGACAGAATGGAAGTGTTGGACAGAAAAGCCCGTGAAGCCGGCAATGGAGAGTCGATCGAAGTACGCCAGCACATGGAGCCGTTCGATGAATTCCGGACGCGATACAATTACAGTCTAGAGGCAGGGGCACTGCGGTTCTCCGCAGTCAATCTGGATCACATCGTCTACACGTACCAGCATTTTCGGGCTGTGGCCCCCAACAACATGGTATGGGAGCTGTATATCTTCCGCCAGGACGATGGGCTTTATGTCTATGGAATCGGGGCGGTCAAGGCTTTTGACCTATTTGGACTCTTCCGGGACCGGCTGGAACCTTCACTCATGGGCCGGGTCGAGGCTTTTTTTACCTACATTACAAGGAAAATTTTACCAGCGGAGGGAAATAAATAATGGAAAGGACAAAGACAGCACTTATTACGGGCGTGACCGGTCAGGATGGTTCCTACCTTGTGCAGCTTTTGCTTGAAAAAGGATATGCAGTCCATGGAATAAAGCGCAGGAGTTCGAGTTTCAATACCCAGCGTATCGACCACCTCTACAAGGACCCCCACGATTCGGACAACCGCTTCAGGCTGCATTACGGAGACCTCACCGACAGCACGAACCTTATCCGGCTGGTCGAAGAGATCGAACCGGACGAGATATACAATCTGGCGGCGCAGAGCCATGTCAAGGTTTCCTTCGATACGCCCGAATATACGGCAAATACGGATGGCCTCGGAACGTTGCGGCTGCTGGAAGCCATCCGGGTGCTCGGCCTGGAAAAGAAGACGCGGTTCTACCAGGCGTCTACATCGGAGCTCTTCGGCATGGTCCGGGAGACTCCCCAGAGAGAGACGACACCATTCTATCCGCGCAGCCCCTATGCGGTGGCCAAACTATACGCCTACTGGATTACGGTCAATTACCGCGAGGCCTACGGCATGCACGCCAGCAATGGTATTCTTTTCAACCACGAATCGCCGGTCCGCGGAGAAACTTTCGTGACGAGAAAGATCACCAGGGCGGCAGCGAGGCTCAAGTACGGACTCGAACAGAAGCTTTATCTTGGAAACCTCGACGCAAAGCGCGACTGGGGCCACGCAAAGGATTATGTGGAAGGCATGTGGCGGATACTCCAGCAGCCTGAGCCGGACGACTATGTGCTTGCGACGGGGAAGACGACGTCGATACGCGATTTCGTGACCATGGCGTTCCGCTATGCGGGATTCGAGATAGCATGGCGCGGGGTTGGCGTGGGAGAAAAGGGCTTCGATACGGTGACCGGCGCGACTCTCGTAGAAGTCGACCCGGCATATTTCCGCCCAACCGAAGTCAACCTTCTGCTCGGCGACGCGAGCAAGGCCAGAGAGAAGCTCGGCTGGACACCCCGTTACAGCCTGGAAGAACTTGTGCGCGAGATGATGGAACACGACTTGGCGGAAGCTAGGAAAGAACGATATTTGAGAGACGGCGGCTACAGAATATCTGAACCCAGGGAATAATGTGATTAGCATCGTCATACCAGCCTGGAACGCCGCCGCGACGCTGGATAGGGCTGTCGAATCGGTACTGGCCCAGAAGGTCTGCGACGGGGCCGGAAACAAGTCAGAAAATGGCGCCGTCCGCTCGCTGGCGGGTGATCCCGACGCGTTCCCGCTGGAGATAATTATCGTGGACGACGGTTCCACTGATACTACCGGCGCCGTGGCAGATGAGCTGGCGCGCCGTAACCCAGGTCATATACATGTCATTCACCAGAAGAATTCAGGCCCGGCGGCTGCGCGCAATGCGGGGATGGCCGCAGCTAGAGGAGAGTATGTAGCCTTTCTTGACGCAGACGACCAGTGGCTTCCCGATAAACTTGAACGCCAGCTTGGAATTCTGAAAACAGACCTCGAACTCGATCTCGTCTGCACCACCATGAACGACAAAAAGTTCTTACTGAGGCCGGAGCAATTCACTCTCAGCTTCAGAGAATTACTGCCGAATAATATTGTATACACATCGAGTGTCGTTGCCAGGAAGAGCGCTCTGACGGCCGCAGGTGCTTTTAATGAAGCGCGGATGTGTTCCGAGGATTTTGAACTCTGGCTTCGAATAGCGCATCGCGGGAAGATCATGGTGCTGAACAAACCCTTGGTGCGTTACATGAAAGGTAGAGGAATCTCTGCCAAGTTCTGGCCCATGGAAAAGGGTGAACTGGAGACCTATGCTATAATGCGCAGAGAAGGCTGGATTTCTGCCCAACAGCGGACCACCCTCCGGTGGTGGTCGCTGCTTAAATACCTGATCAGGAGAATTCGATGGTCAATCTGATCTTGTGCGGGGGGACAGGGACTCGTCTATGGCCCCTGAGCCGCAAAAAAACGCCCAAGCAGTTTGTACGTATTTTTAGGGACAAATCGCTCTTCGAGGAAGCACTGTCGCGGAATAGACCATTATGCGACAAATTTTTGGTGGCGACGAATATAGAACACTTGCCTCTTGTAGAGAAACAGATGGCGCGGATGGGGATCGAGAAGGTCGAGGGACTCTTGGAACCCTCTGGCCGAAACACGGCCCCGGCGATAGCCCTCATACTGATGGGGCTCCCCCGGGATGAACTTGTACTTGTCTCCCCTTCTGATCACCGCATCACCAAACAGGATCAGTACGTTGGGGCTGTAAATCGGGCAGCCGAGCTGGCATCGCAGGGATTTCTTGTCACCTTTGGCATAAGGCCCCAGTACGCCGAAACCGGCTACGGTTATATCGAGGCGGATGGAGAAAATGCCATTTCATTCCGTGAAAAACCGGACCGGCAGACAGCCGAAGATTATCTGGCATCGGGCCATTATCTCTGGAACAGCGGCATGTTTGTGTTCAGCGCAGGTGGCTTTCTTGATGAGCTTTCGAACTATGCCCCGGAAGTTTTCGCCGCGGCTACACGCGCGTATGAACGGGCCGAAAAAGGATATCTGCTGCGTCCGCATCAAGAAGACATGATGGCTATTCCGAGCATATCGATCGACTATGCCGTAATGGAGAAAAGCAAGAGAGTCAAAGTAGTGGCCTGCGATCCAGGCTGGAGCGACCTGGGCAGCTTTGACGCACTGTACGACCTCGTGCGGGGTGACGGAGACAACGCGGCGCTTGCGGACAATGCCACTTTCCTGAATTCCAGGCGTTGTCTGGTGATGGGAGGAGAAAAGCCTATTATCCTTGAAGGAGTGGAAGATATTATAGTTGTGCAGACCGATGACACCACTCTCATAATGCGTCGAGGCCAGAGTCAGAACGTGCGCGATGTGCTCAAAGTAGTCGCTGAGAGGAGACCGGACCTTTTATGAAATACATAAGAAGACGAGAAAATAATCGCTTGGCATTCAAATCAGCGGGAGAGGTGTTCTAATCATGAATACGCATGACAAAATATATGTGGCTGGACATCGCGGTCTTGTGGGCTCGGCCATTGTGCGGCGCCTGAAGGCCGGGGGATACGACAACATTATTGTCGTCGGCCATGCCGAACTTGATCTGACGCGCCAGTCCGAAGTCGAAGCCTTTTTCGAACAGGAAGAGCCGGACTATGTGTTTCTCGCCGCGGCCCGGGTGGGTGGCATAGGGGCAAATTCCCATTACCCCGCCGAGTTTTTTTATGAGAACATGGCCATCGCCCTCAACGTAATCAATGCGTCCTGGAAGAATGGAGTCAAAAAACTGCTCAACCTTGGCTCATCCTGCATCTATCCCAAAATGGCTCCTCAGCCGCTTAAGGAGGAGTACTTGCTCACCGGGCCGCTGGAACCCACCAATGAGGGCTATGCAGTGGCAAAAATAGCGGCGATCAAGATGTGCTCCTACTACAATAATGAATTTGACACCAATTATATTTCCTTAATGCCGACGAATTTATATGGGACGGGCGACAACTACGACCTCTTTACCTCCCATGTGCTTCCCGCTATGATTCGGAAGATCCATGAGGCCAAGAAAAACGCCCGGCCGGTCGTCCTGTGGGGCGACGGGACACCCCTGAGGGAGTTCCTGCATGCCGATGATCTGGCAGACGCCGCGGTTATTCTTATGGAGCGCTACAATTACAAGGATATCGGGGAATTCATAAATATAGGCTCCGGGCAGGAGCTGAGCATCAGACAGCTTGCGGAACTGATCGCCGATGTGGAAGGGTTCCGTAGGGGAATCCAATGGGATACGAGCAAGCCCAATGGCACGCCGCGAAAACTCCTGGACAGCTCGCGTCTCTTTGATCTCGGGTGGAAACCCCAAATAGGTTTATGGGAGGGCATCGAGCGCTCATATCGGGAATTTTTATCATTGAATGCGGAGAATCGAGGATAATGACATCGATGGATAACGAAGCATGGGATGTAGTCATAACAGCGAAAAGAAAGTGGCTTGGGCTGAATATTAAGGAATTACGACAGTATAAAGATCTTGTCAAGCTGATGATTAGGCGGGAGTTCGTCTCGGTCTATAAACAGACGATTTTCGGCCCCTTGTGGTTTATAATCCAACCCCTACTTTCGACATTCCTCTACATGTTCGTCTTTGGCAACATCGCGCAGGTGGGCACGGATGACATTCCTCAGGCCCTATTCTATTTTTCTGGAACAATGCTATGGACNTTTTTTGCGACTACGCTGCAGAAGTGCTCGGATACCTTCGTCAACAATGCCGGGTTATTTGGCAAAGTCTATTTCCCCAGATTTACCATGCCGATAGCATATGTGGCAAATGCGTTTTTTACGCTCCTGATTCAATTTGGCGTAATGATAATNTTCTATGCTTATTATCTCGTGAACGGTGTTCAGTTTTCGGTGCCGTGGTGGATTCTCGCATCGCCGATCTATATTATCCAGTTGGCACTCCTGGGGACAGGGTTCGGTATCATGATCTCAGCGCTGACTACTAAGTACCATGATCTTCGCAATTTGGTTAGCTTTGGTCTTTCTCTTCTCATGTACGCGACGCCAGTCGTCTATCCCATATCGAGCATCCCCGCGCGATGGAAATTCCTTTTTCAGATCAATCCCGTTGCGCCAGTTATAGAAATGTTCAGATATTCCCTCTTTGGGAAAGGAAGTTGCAACCTGAAGATATGGGCGTATAGCCTTATTGCCTCAGTGGTCGTGTTCCTTTTAGGCCTCATGACCTTCAACCGTAACGAACAAACCTTTGTCGATGTAATTTGAGGAAGCAATGAGCACGGCAGTCAAAGTAGAACACCTTTCCAAGGAGTATCGCCTTGGCGTTATAGGAAACGGAAGCCTCTGGAAGGATATCCAGAGCTGGAATGCCAAGCTTCAAGGCAAGCCCGACCCGTGGACCAAAATAAACGAAGAATCACGTATTGGCAAGAGAGAACGGTTCTGGGCGCTTAAGGATATCAATTTCGAAGTGCAACAAGGTGAGCGCCTTGGCATTATTGGCCGAAACGGAGCAGGTAAATCGACGCTCCTGAAGATACTTTCCCAGATAACGGCCCCCACTGAGGGGGCAGTGAAGATGCGCGGCCATGTAGCAAGCCTGCTCGAAGTGGGAACAGGGTTCCATCCTGAATTCACNGGGCGGGAAAACATCTACCTCAACGGCGCAATCCTTGGAATGTCCAAGTCGGACATCGACCGGAACTTCGACGAAATTGTAGCGTTTTCCGAAATCGAGCCGGAATTTATCGATACGCCAGTCAAGCGCTACTCCAGCGGCATGTACGTGAGGCTCGCTTTTGCCGTCGCGGCGCATCTCGACTCCGAGATTCTGATCGCTGACGAAGTACTTGCAGTGGGGGATGTCAAATTTCAAGAAAAGTGCATCGGAAAGATGAAAGAAGTGAGTGAAGAGCAAGGAAGAACTGTATTATTCGTAAGTCATAATATTGGAGCAGTTCGGCAGCTTTGTCAGATAGGCGTACTGTTGGACCATGGCAAGGCCTTAATTCTAGATAAAATGGATACGGTGGCCGATGAGTATTCAAAACTGATTGGATGATGAAAGAAGGGTAATGAATGAGCGCAGCATATTCAGATAATAGCCCCTTGGTTAGCGTAATTACCGCCGTCCTGAATTCTGAAAAGTTGATTGAGCGCTGTGTAAAGTCTGTAATCACCCAAACATATAAGAATATCGAATATATAGTTGTCGACGGAGGAAGTACAGACCGTACTCTTGAAATCCTCGAGAGATACAGGGATAAAATCGACATATTAATATCCGAAAAGGATAAGGGTGTCTATGATGCAATGAACAAGGGATATCAGATATCGCATGGCGATTATATTATCATGCTGAACTCCGATGATTTCTTCACTTCCGAGGCGATCGAACTCAGTGTCAACACAATTCTGGAGCAGAAAGCCGATTATTCCGGAGCTCAAGCCTTTATTATAGACCAGGATTCGTCCATCAAGTATGTATACTGGCCTAACTGCTTTGATAAAGCAGCGTATATTGCCCAAAATCCATGTGCCCATGAAACTTTGCTTGTGTCGCGGAAAGCTTATGATGATATCGGAGGATATAACACAAAATATAAAATCGCGGCTGACTTGAAATTTGAATTAGAGTTAATCAGCAGAGGTTATGTGGTAGCAAAGGTTGAGAAGCCTATTCTATATTTCACTGACGGCGGAATATCCTCGAATGAAGAACAAGCCAGGAAAGAATTGGTTGAAATTTTAGCGGATTATCTTCCTATACCTAGAAGCTATATAGAAGGACTAATCCTGCTGGTAAACAAAGGAGTCCCATCGGAAAACTGCATAAAAGCTTTATCAGATCAGTCGATTTTGCGCAATCTTCCTGTGGAAGTCATTTCGTACCTGTTCGTCAATATGTATTATAAATACATGAAAGAGCTTAACAGACATAGCAAGAAGGGTCCTCTTGAGAATTTCTTTTCCAAAATCAAAATAATGCTAAAACGGTTGGTTAAATAGTCAAAATGAAAATTGCAATATGCATGATGCGTTGTCTTGGAGTCGGATATGGAAGCGTGAAGGTCGCCGTCAGTCTTGCAAATGAACTGGCAAAAAGAAACAATGATGTTTCATTTCTGTGCTACGATGAAACTCAAGAAAAACTCGAGTTTAGACTCGACCCCCATGTATATTTTTTAAATTTTGCCAAAGTTCGCCCTGTTCGGCTATTAAAGGTAAGTAGATTAATTATCAAAATTCTTTATAATATTCCTTCAATTTTGCCGGTTTTTTTATATAAACATATAGAAGAACCCTTATACCAGCTCAGATGGTTCATTCAAGATAATATTTCTCCTTTTTGGGCATGGAAAATGGCTTTTAATCGGGGTGGCTACGACGTCATTTCCGTTCACGGTTCTGATGCTATATCAATAATCCCCTTTGCAGTACATCCTACAAAAACAAAACTCATCATAACGCTTCATAGCCAACCTCAGGCGGAAATGGAAAGATTCTCGCTCAACAAGGTCATTTTCAGAGCAAAAGTCAAAGGATTGAACAAAGCCGATAAGATTACCGTATTGCAAAAGAAGTTCATAGCCGAAGCAGGAAAATACTGCAAAGACAAGGAAAAGCTAGTTTATATACCCAACTTTATACATGAAGTCACTGGAAACTATCATAAACATATTGAAAACCATGTTAATATTATCGCGATTGGAAATCTGGTAAAAGAAAAAAACTTCGATATATTAGTCCAATCTTTTACAATGGTTCGCTCGGACAACTGGAGCTGTGATATTTGGGGAAAAGATTGCGGCGAAAAAGAAACATTGAAAAATTGATCAAGAAGAACAAGCTGGAAAAACGCATATTTTTAAAAGGGTTTACAAATTCAATCGAAAATGAAATCGAAAAGGCTCATTTGATAATTCAACCTTCGCTGTTTGAAGGATTCCCTCTCGCCGTATCAGAGGCCATGGCTCGAGGAGTAGTACCGATAGGATTCTCATCATGCCCAGGAATCAACGACTTGATTTCTGATCATTTCAATGGATTGCTGTCGAATGAAGAGAGCGCGGCCGGACTTGCCAAGCAGATTGATTACCTCATAGAGAATTCAGAATTATATGCTCAACTATCCATGAATGCAGTTCAGTCGGTAAAAAAATATAGCCCTGAATCTATTATGCACGAATGGGAGAAGCTGATAAATGAATGACAAAAAAGTATTATTCATCGGACATTCCTATCACAAGAAAACAGCTTCTTCCAAGTTTTTGGAACAGCTTCTTCAAGAGAAGTATGATGTAGAATGCATATATGATGAAAGCTGGCTTCATTCCAAGAAAGCCACTCATTCTTTCTCTTTAAATCTTAATGATTATTTCGCGATCATAATATGGCAAATCGCTGATTTATTGTCGAAGGACTTCATAGCTGAGCTCTCAAAGAGAAATACAGTCTTTTTCCCAATGGAAAACTATGGAGACGATTGGAGTAGATGGAAAAGATACAAGAAATTCAAAATAATATCATTTTCTAAATTCAATTATATAAAACTAAAACAATGGGGATTCGATGTTCAATATTTCCAATATTTCCCTAAATCTTGGAGAATATCTTCCGAAACAAAAAAAAAGCGATATACAGTATTTTTTTGGCAACGTGTAAACGCTCTAACTTGGGGAGATGTTAAAAGACTCATTAATCACAAGGACATAGAAAAAGTCGTTTTACATAAGAGCGTCGACCCTGGCCACCAATTTGTCATGCCTAGTGAAGCAGATATAAAAAAATATAACATCGAAATCACAGAATGGTTCAACAACAAAGCTGAGTTGGAAAATAAAATAGCCCAAGCAGATATATATATAGCCCCAAGGATAACTGAAGGAATAGGGCTTTCGTTCCTTGAGGCAATGGCAATGGGGAAGGCTGTTATTGCCGTAAATATGCCTACAATGAATGAGTATATAAAAGATAAAAAGAATGGGTATTTGTTCAACATGAATAATATCCATCGAGTTGATTTACGTAATATAGAGACTATTAGGAAGAACTGCATAAAAAGTATGGAACGAGGTTTTGAAAAATGGAGTGTCCAAAAAGAGGAAATATATAAAATCGTCGAGAGAAATTATTCGCCGAATCGAGAATTATTGCTTGCACAAATAAGCAAAGAAATCTACAGAAAAACGGTTTTGAAAGCAAAAAGAATATTAAAGGAAGCGGCTCCGTTTGTCTTTGTACGGTTGAGGCAAAAATATCTTCGATAGCGGTGTGCATAAAAAAAGAAATACCGTCTTGAGAGGCATTATGAAAAGACTTCTTTTTGTCGACCATTCGTTTCATCAAAAGACAGGTTCATCAAAGTTCTTTATCGACATGCTTAAGGCAAGATATCAAGTAACATATGTTGTAGATGCAACCTGGGATCAGAATCAAACGATCAAAGAACAACATACATATAACGGATATGACATTGTCGTTTTTTGGCAACAGGTAAACCCACGGATATTCAAGTCGATAAACTGTAAAAATATTGTATATGTACCGATGTATGATGGATGTAGTGACCGAGGTCTTGATTATTGGTATGCTTTTCGGGATATAAAAATTATTAACTTCAGCAAAGCTCTGGAGTTATTATTGGACAGGGCTGACTTCAACACATTACCGGTGAAATATTTCCCCAAGCCCGAGGGAAAGCCCGATGCGGAAGAAGGTTCCTGTTTCTTTTGGCAGAGAATTAATGAAATTAACTGGCCTTTAGTGAAAGGCCTTCTTGGAAACACAGGTATCGACAAAGTCCATATACACCGGGCGGTAGATCCTGGACAATCCTTTTATCCGCCTTCCATTGAAGACATAAACCGATACCGAATGACATTTAGTGATTGGTTTTCTAGTAAAGATGAATATCAGAAAAATATGTCCTCGAAACAAATTTATATCGCACCAAGAATGAGAGAGGGCATCGGACTCTCTTTCTTGGAAGCTATGGCTGCCGGTCGTGTGGTCGTGGCTCCTAATCTGCCGACAATGAATGAATACATAACTCATATGGAAAACGGCTATTTATATGACCCTTATACTCCGGCGCCCATAGGATTCAAGAACCTGAATAGAATAGCTGAAAATGCTCTCAGTACGATCATAGAAGGTCAAAGATCATGGGAAATCGAAAAGGGGAAAATATTCGAATTCATTGAATCTCCAATGAAGAAAAATTACTACTTTGCAAGACATCCGCTTGAAAAATACAATAAAAGAAATATCATCAAATACATGAAAATTCCTATTAAATACATTATGCCATATGGTGTAGTAATGTTGTATAAAAGATGGAACGGTTCGAGAAAGCTTGAAAAATAAGAAAATGAGGATAAAGAGATGCTATTCTCCATAGTGACCGCATCGTACAACTCAGGTGATGAAATTCGGAAAACCTATAATTCATTGTTACTCCAAAATTATAGGATTTTTGAATGGATAATTGTTGACGGAGAATCCGAAACTTATTCTCGCAACGTGCTACAAGAACTTGTAAAAAGTGCACCATTTTCTGTTAAATATATCAGCGAATCTGATAATGGCGTATTTGATGCCTTCAACAAAGGCCTGAAAATGGCTAGCGGAAAATGGATAGGATTTCTCGGCTGCGGAGATGAGTATTATCCTGGAATTTTGGAATCGGTCATAAGTTTTATAGGGAATGCCGATGACAATGAAGTAGTCTATGGAATTATCGATTTTGTTCGGCAGGATGGTGCGCATTTCTGGTATACAACAGATGAAAAATATCTGGATGAAGGAAGGATGATGCATCATGCCGCTACCTTCGTAAAAAAAGACAAGTATGTCGAAATAGGCGGTTTCAATGTAAAATACAAATCAGCATCAGATTTGGATGCGTTTATTAAGATAAAGCGCTCAGGCGCGAGATTTGTTTTTGTCCCCTATGTAGTGACCAAATTTAACACCGGAGGATTGTCTACCTCAGGGAGTCTGCCATATGAAGAGAGGATGGAAATCATGCATGAATATGGCATGGTTGCAAAGAAAAGATGGATAAGATTCATAATAGTGAAAAAGTTGAAAAGACTGAGGACAGCAATAAAAAAACTTCGGTTCGATACACATAAAGAAAAGCCATGAAACTGTTTAGTGTTAAACTTTATTGTCCGACATTGTTTTCGACGATTGGCGGCGCTGAGAAATTCACCGCAATGATAGCGCAGTATCTTGTGAAAACATTCAAAGATATAGACCTTGGATTAATCGCCCAAAAGGCCGAGGATGCTCAACTGTGGGAAAGCATCGATTTTCTTAATCAAAACTATGGCCTTTCGCTTTCTTCGGATATTAAAATTGAAATTCTTGAGGAAGAAAAAGCTGGGCTTTGGAGCCGATATGCAGCGCATCGTGATTTGAGGAAGACGTCTATTAATGTAGATTTATATATAAATTGCTTTCACAATGTGCAATTCTTTTATGGAAAAAAGAATGTACATCTCATACATTTCCCTGCCAATCGCCGAACCGTTAATTCTCCGACCTTTTCCCAAAGGCCCCTTTTAAAGCCAATTGCATATATACTGGATAAGAAATATGAAAGGTGTTATGACCTTTTTATATGTAATTCTCTATTCACTGAAGCATGGCTTGCACGATATTGGAACATCAAACCTGAACGAAGAACTGTATTGAATCCTCCTGCGACCTCTAGCTCAATGTGGTCTTCAAAAATGGAGGAGGAAAAAGAGAATATGATCCTTCTCTTATCCCGATTCGATAAACGCAAAAACATGCTGGAAGCGGTAAAATATTTCTGCGGGCATGGCAATCTTTTCCCTAACTGGCGCCTAGTAGTTGCTGGATATTGTAATGAGAAGAACAAGGAATATTATAATAATGTCGTTTCGGCCGCGCGAGGGCACCGCATAGAAGTAAAGGTAAATTTGTCAAGATCGGACCTTAAAACTCTATACAAAAATGCAAAAATATTTTGGCATGTTATGGGATTTAATGTCGATGAAAACACTGATCCATTGAACGTAGAGCATTTCGGCATCACGACCGTGGAAGCCATGGCCGCGGGCGCCGTCCCCGTTGTGATAGACAAGGGGGGACAGCGCGAAATAGTCGATGACGGCATCAATGGTTTTCGCTGGAAAAATTTGGAAGAGTTGGGTAGTTTGACTCAAAAGCTGATAATGAATCCTGATCTGCGTCTCACCCTGTCGAAGTCCGCGGTCGAAAAAAGCAACAAATATTCCCTTGAAGCCTTTAACGCAAACATAGATACTATTTTCAGAGAGCATAATTTAATTCCTATGGAATATCGGAAATGAAAGCATTCGTTATCAGCCTCGACAGCGACGCTGCGCGAAGGGCTTCGATGCGCGGACAGCTTGAGTCTCTGGGGCTTGACTATGAAATTTTCGACGCGATACGCGGTTCAGTGTATATCGACAATCCACGCTGGTACGATGATACTTCTGCCCGGCGACTGGAAGGCCGGAGCCTGCGCCCGGGCGAAGTGGGCTGTGCACTTAGCCACGCCGCCGTATATGCGGAAATAGTAAAGAGAGGAATCCCGTGGGCGCTCATTCTCGAAGACGACGCGGTTCTTCACAGCGCACTTCCTGCAATATTGTCGGCCATAGAAAATGGCGTAGGGATGCAGGGACAGATTATCTCCTTAAGTCGCTGCGACGCGTATTTGCCATGGACGAAAGAGGGGCTGTGGGGAGAATTCAGCATCGCGACTCCTTGTCTTGTCAAAGAAGGTGCCATCGGACAGGCTGTTGGTTACGTAGTTTCGCTGGATGCGGCCAAGGCGATTGCAGAAAAGAATGTACCCGTCAAATTTCCTGCGGACAGCTGGGGACATTACCGTGGCTTGGTGGAATTTAAAGGCGTACTCCCCACCCTCAGCGTGGTGAGACAGAATACCAGCTTTAAAAGCTCTACCGTACCGGGCGGTGTACGCTCTGATTTTGTGCCGTATTCAAAGACAGATCTGCTGATGCATGGATTCTTGACATATACATATCCGGGACGTTTCTGTAAAAGGGTCATCAATCGACTAAAGCTTTCCAGAAAGGGAACGAATCATCGATGACAAGGGAATTCGATTTGGTAATCTGCGCCATTGAGCGCGACATTCCGACTCTTGAAATTGGTCTGCCCTATATGCGGAAATACCTGTGTCCTAAGCGCATCATTATCATTACACCGCGCGCCTGTCATCCCGTATTGGCTTCGCTCAGGAACAAAATTGGGACAGCCTGCGAGTTGATCCTGATAGATGAGGACTTGCTCGTCGAGGGACTGAATAACGCGTATGTCAGATCTCTCCTCGGCGCCCGCGGCGCGAACCCGCAGCGGAGCGGCTGGTATTTTCAACAATTTCTCAAACTATGCTATTCTCTCAATCCAGCGGCGAGTGACTACTATCTGGTATGGGACGCAGATACAATTCCCTTGCGGCCGATGAGGTTTTTTGGTGAAACGGGAAAGGTCATTTTCGAGAGATCCGAAGAATATAATGCCAGCTATTTCTTGACTCTGCAGAAGCTGATCGGGAAAGGCAAGACGTACGATTATTCGTTTATCTCCGAACACATGATGATGGAGAGATCCACAGTGCAGGAGCTTTTGAAATTGATCTGCTCACCCAAAGTCACATCGCCCCGGGAAGTGGCGCAGCGGATCATCGCAGCCGTCGACGACGAGGCTCTTTCCATGTCAGGGTTTTCTGAATTTGAAACCTATGGCACATTTGCGGCGAGCACCTATCCAAACCGCTATGAACTGCGATCCTTACGATCCCTACGGCACGGCGCCATGCTTTTTGGGCGTCAGCCTACTGTGGAAAATCTTTTCGCGCTGAGTCATCGGTACTGGTGGGCGAGTTTTGAGGCGTGGTCGATCTCCACATGCAGGTCGAAAATGAAACGGCGCGCAGGTGGCCTGATCGGCGCAATCTGGACGGCAGCGGCAGTCAGGTGTGGAGGCGCGGCCTACAAAGCGTTTCTGGCTGAACCCGGAGCGGCGGCACAATGAAAATCGTCAAGGTGGCCGGAGGGCTCGGCAACCAGATGTTCCAGTATGCTTTTGCGCGGGCGCTTGAAGTACGATCGGGCGAGGATGTCTATCTGGACACATCCACCTACGAGTATATGCCGGCGCACAACGGCTTCGAGCTGAACAAAGTATTTGCGGTACAATATAACGAGGCTCAGGAAGCGGATGTAGAGCGACTGGGCACAAGACCTCGTACGGCGGCCGAAAAAATCCGGCGCAAGTATTTTACCAAGCAATCTCACTATATCGACAGATACTTTCGCTACGATCCGAAAATCTTCGAGCTGCAGGGCGACCGCTATCTCGAGGGCTGGTGGCAGACTGAGAAATACTTTGCGCCCATAACCGAGAAGCTGCGCGATGAATTCCGCTTCATTGCCGATCCTGGCGAACGGAACATCCACATTGCCGCGGCAGCGGGGGACAAAGCCGGTTCAGACGGGATCCAATTCGTCTCGATCCACGTGCGGCGTGGAGACAGCCTCAAGCTGCCAGAAACGCAAGTGTGTACCGAAGCCTATTACCGCAATGCGCTTACTCTGGCGCGGCAGCGACTTGTCCGGCCACATTTCCTGGTGTTTTCCGATGATCTGCCCTGGTGTCGTGCCAACCTCGGTCTAGGCGAAGGTAATGCCATCTTCGTCGAATGGAACCGCGATGCCGACAGCTGGCGCGACATGTGGCTCATGAGCCGTTGCAGTGGCCACATAATAGCCAACAGCAGCTTCTCCTGGTGGGGGGCCTGGTTGGATCCCAAACCGGACAAACTGATAATCGCGCCTGAACAGTGGTCGCTGGAAAAACCGTCGCGTTTGGGCTATTATCGCTACGATTTCAGGGACATTGTNCCCGAAGCCTGGCTAAAAGCCCCAATTTAGCACGGTCTGTCGGAGAATGAGGTATCAATCTCTCCTGTGTATGCAGAATCCTCCCCCAATAGGACGCGCCAGCTCAATAATGCCTTTCCCCATATTTCTAATCATTAAAAACTTTGCATTCCCTGAATACTTCTCTGGCCGTATCATGCCATTTTTGTGTTTTATATTTTTCTTTTATTATTTTTTCTGATTCTGCCAATTTATCTCTATTATCAAAATAATATTCTATTTTTTCTACCCATTCCTGAACATTCCATGGGTCAAGATATTCTATTAGATTCCCGCCTACTTCTGGAATCGAAGCAACGTTTGAAGCCAAGCACAATTTCCCGTATTCAAGACTTTCTGCTACAGGTAATCCCCATCCTTCATACAATGACGGATACACAGTAAATAAACATTTTTTATAAAGCTCTGAAAGTTCGTAATCAGACACATAATTCAATATTACTATATTACCACCTACCCTTGGATCGAGCTTGATATCGGACATCAAGTCATCAACACCCCATCCCTTCATTCCAACAAACACTAGTATCGGCCTTTTCCCCTTTTNTTCTAAAATTCTAGTATATGCTCTATACAATGTTTCATGATNTTTCCTTCGTTCAATTGTAGAAACATATAATATATATTCTTTTCCGAGTACTTTNNTTAACTCTTTAGATATTTCACCCTCTTCGTAAGGTTTAATTTCACTTCCAAGCTTGAAAACTTTTAACTCAGGAATAGGTGCACCTATTTCACAAAGCATATTCTCTAAGTCATTTTTTGTACATTTCGATATACATAATATCTTATCTGAACACCAAGCAAAATCGGCAAAATATTTTGCAAACTTTGAAGCCACATCTCCTACACAATAATGAGGATATTTGACAGGAATTGTATCATAGCAACATAAGATAACTTTCAGCTTGTATTTTCCCTTCAATTTATATAGATACATTAAATCTTTATTGTCCCAGTCTAATCCTAAAGAGATATATGCGTCTCCTGGTGAAAAAATATNCGCCATCTTCGTTATTTTCTATTTCTACGACATGTGCTTTTTTGAAATTTCCTTTTTAACTTCAACCATACCCTTCTTGCAAAGCTAATCAAGCCTTTGCAACTTTTTTCCCTTTGACATTAACCAGTAAAGATATTTTCGATAGCCTTCAGGAAATATCTCTACAAATTTAAATATGCTCTTTTTACCTTCCCAATTTTAACTATTGCAGGTTTCCTTCGACAGNNAAACCTGATCCTTTTTATAATTTTTTATTCTTTCCATAGCGGTGATTACTTCTGCTCTTTCTACCTCCTTATATCTATGAAAATTACTATCAAATCTACAAAACTTGACCCCCGCTTCTTCTAAAGCAAAGGCGGTGCATTCCGTTTCTACTCTTACTATACCGACTACAGGGCGATTCCAATTTAGCGTAGTTGTAATATTTAGCCATACTGTACTCATTTTTTCCCTCTATATAAGACAATTCCTGATACTGTATCAATATACTCTGCAAGGCAATTTTGCCACTCAAGGCTCTTTCTTATTCCAGATCCCTTTTCAACTTTTGTTTCATGGTTATTTTTAAATGTTTCAATTATAGCATTCTGAATTGAGTCACATCATTACAGATGTGAATTTCTTTTAGTTTTTTGTATTCTTCAAAGCCTCTGAAAGAAAACTCTGTACCAATAACATTTTTTCCGGAATAGATAGCTTCGGCGGTTTTNNTAATATTCGAACCGCTGCCGGTTTTTATTGGAAGAATAAAAGTACTGGCTANATTCTTTATTGCAGACAAATCTTCTTCTGATACTATTCCGAGGATTTGAAGCCTTGATAAATTCAAGTCTCTCCAACGACTTTGTTCAAGCATATCATATATATGCTGCCCAACTCCTCCAGCAATAACTAGTTTAGAACCGGGCGGAATACAACCCAAGGCTTCTCNCATGTATTCTTTAAAATCTATAAAATTTGGAGAGTGCGCACTAGACACATACAATATCCACGANNCCTGATGAAGAATCTTTTTCCATTTTTCTAAATGCACATTATCCGCCGTCCAATTTGCAATCCCATTTTTTGCTACGATTTTTATCCCTTNTCCATGAACTTCAAATTCCTTCAAATCTTCCTTAGTAACAGCCAGCACCAAATCAGCTTCCTTGGCAGCCCTCTCCTCCAATTTCCTTATCGCATCAATTATTCCAAATTTATCAACTATTGAGTTTGCATTAAATATTGACTCCTTTAACTTATATTCAATATTTTGCGACCCATAAACACTAACTACCTTATTATACTTTTCCTCATTTTTTATTTTTTTNNGCGCCAGTGGCCACAGCCAAGGTTGCTCGACGTGAATCACATCAATTTTATTAGGGAGCTTTTTTAGTATTTCTAGATACCCTCCGTTATCAGATTCGGCATATTCCCCTGAAAGAAGATCATTAATAAAATCAATCTTCTCGCCATTATATTTCCTAAATTTTGAATCTTCTGGAAATTTTATGTCTTCTTCTTGAACTTCAGAATCTTTAAAACCTACCGGTTCATAAACCGAAATACTATAAACATACCATCCTTTTCTTTCATATTCTCTTGCAATATTAAATAATCTTACTTGGCCACCATGTTTAGGCCTTACTATTGGATATGTACTTAACAGCAGACAAACCGGCATCGTTAGCCTCCAAAGTTATTTAAAATTGTATGAAATTTTGTTTCTCCTATCGCCAAAACTTCATCAGCAATTAAGATATCCAGGACCAAAATGCGTTGGAACAGCAAATGCTCTCTTCGAAATTTTCTTGTATTTTTTTTCATCCCTAAATTGCTCTTTACCTATAGGGCAGGCTTTTTCAACTTATTAGCAACCCAGCTTTCAATATCTTTATAGAGCGACACATTATCAATCGTTCCAAGCCTATATTCTTTCGATAAATATTCAACAACTAACACGGGATTCATGCATTCGCACCACGTCAATAAAAGTTTTTTCGTTTATGGTAAGAATAATTAGCCCAATCAAAAATATAAATATCGAAACAACGATGCTATATATCCATATTCTAATACTATAATTAGTATACCTTCACAAAGAATATCTCTGCTAGGCCCTTCCGTCAAGACAGAAAATAAATCAAGTTAAGGTGGCCCCTCTTCCCCATTACACCGCTATTTCTTTAAATCCCTCGTCAAGTCACTTGCTCTCATACACGGAGTCCGGGATCTCATAGTCCAGGAACCCGTAAATGGTCGATTCTTGACAGTGCACACCATACATGCAATATTGACCGGGAACCAGCAGTGATCTGCCCTGAGCGAAGTCGTAATGTCCAGAGAACTCTCTGTATTCTTGGAAACGCTAAGTGCAATAACGATTTTTATTCTTGGGAGATAGAATTGCGTATTCTCCACATCGTGACCAACGCCGACTTGGGTGGGGCGCCGCGTGTGGTCACCGAACTCGCCAACAGGGCCGTGCACGCTGGCCATACATGCGGGGCCGCCACCGTTCCGGTCGGCCCTTTCTGGGACCATCTTGACCCGCAGGTGGAGCGTATNCCCCTGCGTCATCTTCGGAGGAATCTCGATCCGGCGCAGGATGTCGCCGCGCTGCTGGAACTCGCCGCTCTTCTCCGCCAGTGGAAACCCGACATCGTGCACCTTCACTCATCCAAGGCAGGCGTTCTGGGACGACTTGCGGCACTGCTGGCCCCTTGGGCCTGGGGCACAGTGCGGCGCATTCCCACCGTGTATACCATCCATGGGTTTGACACTATATTGAAGACTCACCGGACATTCCTGCCGCTGGAACGAATAATGGCACGATGTACTTCCGCCATCGTGCCGGTTTCGGCGTACGATGAAAAGAACCTGAAGTGCGCGGGCATCCACGGCACCATACGGCTCATCCGCAACGGTGCGAGCGACAGGCTCGGNGGGGCGCCNGGCCCCCTGGTGGCTGCGCGGATCGAAGCGGCGCGCGCCCGCGGCGCCGTGATCGTGCTGAGCATCGCGAGGCTGGAACCGCCCAAACGGTTTGACCTTTTCCTCGATGTGGCCCGCCGCGCGCCTGAGGATATGCGTTTTTTCTGGATTGGCAATGTTCGTGCCGCAAGCCCTCCGGGCCTGCCACGCAATGTCGAAATGCTTGGNGAGGTACCGGAAGCCGGCAACTGCATCAATCTCTGCGACATTTTTCTCCTGCTTTCGGATTACGAGGGGCTTCCTATGTCCATTCTGGAGGCTCTGTCCTGCGGCAAGCCCATCGTGGCCTCTGACGTCGGGGGAATATCCGAAGCACTGGACCCGGACGCAGGCCTTCTTGTGCCCAACGACTGCGAAGCGGTATTGACGGCGATCAGACACTTGGCGGGCGACCGCGATCTCCGGGCCCGGTTAGGTGCATCGGCACGGTCACACTACGAACGCAGCTTTTCTGCCGATTCGATGTGGCACAGATATCTGCAGCTCTATACAGAACTTTCCCACACGAGATCATGATATGGGTCAGTATCCGCACCCGGTCAGAATGCATGTCCGTATTTCACCGGGAATTCCGATTGATGACACCCTCCACATAGTGATATATTACTGAAAATATGCCAAAGAACTTAAAACGACGGCAATTTTTCATAGCTCTTATCGATGTATTTCTCATGTACGCGGCATTGGCCCTTGCCCTTGTGGTGAGAAGAGGAGCCTCACTTTCTTTCGACTACCTTTGGCAGCATATCGTCCACTTTACTCCTCTGTTCGCAATATGGGTTGTCATTTTCTACATACTGGGCTTTTACAGGCTGGACCGCACTTCCAACACGTACAACTACTTCAAGCTATTCTTCGCGGGCTTTCTGGTTTCGGGCTTTGCGTCGGTATGTTACTTCTACATCAATCCTGTTGCCTACATCGCACCCAAGCTGCTCCTTGCCCTGCTGTTCTTAATCTACGCAACGCTCCTGTGGGTTTGGCGATACCTGTACGAAAAGCGCTGGGTACAGAATTCCAGATACAGGGTTGGCGTCGGTTTTGTCGGCGTTACGAGAGAAGTCGACCAAATTGTCAGGGAACTCGACAGACATACATTGCTGGGGTACGATGCCCGCTTTTTCTTCGATCCCAATTCGGCCGAGCGCAGCAGAGAGGACAATATAGAAGATGATGCCGGGGTTGACGGCGGCGCAGGCGACGACTGCCCTTCAGACAATGCTGAGGGGGAAATCCGTCTAATCAGCGATGCAGCTTTGCTCCGGCCAACCGTAAAGGAAACCAACGTCGACCTCCTCGTGATAGCGGCCGGGCAAAATGCGCTCCCGCCCGAACTCATCAGAGAACTTTACAGCCTTCTGGACATCAAGGTCCGCTTCATGCGTCTGCCGGATTTCTACGAGATGATCTTCAGGCGCGTGCCCATAAACGCGATCAATGAATCCTGGTTTTTGGAGCATGTCGACCTGAGGGCCGCAATGCCCTACGAAACAATAAAGGAAATATTCGACCGGATTCTGGCTTCTCTTCTGTTTCTCGTCTCTTTGCCTTTTTCCCCACTCATCGCGCTGTGCATCAAGCTGGAGAGCAGGGGGCCCGTATTCTTCAGACAGGAGCGCATCGGCCGCAACAGCAGGCCTTTCACGATGATCAAGTACAGGACTATGCGGGAAGAAGGAAACGACTTTTCTCCGACAGAGGAAGGCGACGGGCGTATCACCAGGTTCGGCTCTTTTCTGAGGGCAACCAGAATCGATGAAATTCCGCAGATCCTGAACATTTTGAAGGGTGATATGAGCTTTATCGGACCTCGTCCCGAACGGCCCGAGATAGCCCGCAGACTGGCCAAGGCAATTCCGTATTACCAGCAGCGCCACCTCCTCAAACCTGGCGTCACCGGCTGGGACCAGGTCTGCGGCGAATATCATTCCCCTTCAATCGCCGACACCAAGAAAAAACTTCAGTACGATCTTTATTATCTCAAGAACATATCATTCTCGCTCGACGTCTCGATCTTTTGCAGGACCATCATGACGATGATACGACGGAAGGGCCGTTGAAAATTGAAAAAACGATGAAAAAAACCTATTTCTTTTGTCGTAGTCATGCTCTGCTGGCTGATCTTCGCGCTTCCGGCATTGGACATCAGGCGGCGGACTGCTGTTCACCGCACANNGACCGATGCAGCCAAGCCGACCACGCGCCTCCAACTCAATCTGGGGTGGTTTCAGGGCAGCATGTATCAGAAGGTCGGGGCTTTCGAGTTTCTCTGGTCCGTTGTCGTTGACAATGAAGGCAAATATCCNGAGGAAGCCCTGGCGGAGCTGTCAGGTTCCCTCTCTTACTACGTCGAGGATGCGGGACTNCTCTATAGGCACGATGGNCTCGGCATCACGTTAGGTAAATTTGCCCATTACGACATGATCGATTCGCCCTATTCCCTCTTTGTCTCCAGCGCAGGAAACCAGGCGCTGATGGCTGAAATCAGCCTTGANTCGGGGAACTTCTTCTATACCGACCGCTGGGTCGGANNTCTGAACCACAACCTCCAAGGAGGGCTCTATTATACGTCTTCCGACGAAATGTCTGGCATCTCGACGGANGACGAGAACCTGTACCGCGACAGGGGTCTCGTGCTGAAGACCTTTGGCCTCCGGTTCGGCGGCTTCNNGCGCATGGGCTACCAGGATGCACTTCTCTATACGGGGCAATACTGCAACATCGACNNGGCCTTCGCCATTCCGGCCCCCGGCTGGCTGGTGCAATATGCTGCCAGCGCAGCGGGTAGACCTTGGACCAGCTCAGGCGGACATGAATTCTCTTATGGGTTCTTTGTGGACTACACCGAAAACAAATGGTACGCGTATACGGCNCAAATACTCGTCGATGATTTGAATCTTGATCCGATTCTCGATCCGAATCAAGGAACTATGNNCCCCACCAAATTCGCAGCTTCCTTGGGTGGAAGACTGGCACAGAGCAGGAACATTCGGCTCTACCTCGCGGGGGCAAGCCGGTACACTTTCGAATCGGTCCGAAACGAATTTTATTCCTACACCTACTANCCGGGCAGCGCCGTCATCTCCGACGATGCGCTGGTGGGCATTCCGATGGAGGATNNCTTGATGATCGGCTACATCAACGGCGAAAACAATGTCGCCGCAATGCTTNNCGCGTGGAAGAAGGCCCTGCCGATCGCCGCTCTCACGAGTTCTCTGGAATTTAAGCTGACGGGCGCGCAGTCTCCCGCCAACCCCTGGCACGACCAAGTGGGTTTTAACTTCAGCGACTGGTTCCGCTGGCTGGACGATCCAGTGCTCGAAAAAAAGCTCACGCTCAAGGTGAGTGCCTCTCGATCTTTCGGTCGCATGACGGTGTGGGCGAAAGCCACTGTGGGCTATGTCTGGAACCGCCTCGAACTTGTGAGCGTCACCGCCGCGATTCGGACAAAGACTCAGATCGGCGAATATCTGCCGAAGCCGACGGCAGCGAGCCCTACTGGCGTCCTCCGACCAATCGATGTGGTTCGGCGCCATCTCTCTGGGCGTGAAATACAGCTTCTCACCGTGAAAGCATTACTCCGTCATCCCGAGGCCAAGCCTCTGCACAAGCCCTAGCGACACACTAAACACCGGATACTCGGCGCTCTCCCCAGTCCAGCGAAACGGCGGACCTGAGGAGTGTCGAATGCCGCAGCAAGTAGTCGAAGGATATCTCTGTGTGTGCGGAATAGCGCACGGGGCTTGCGGTCCGAGCCAATTGTCCGCATAGGNGGCATCGTAGGTGGTCTCGTCCGACTCGGCGCCGAGTATCATGAAATAGGCGCGCCATGAGTCGGCTACGCGGGCCTTCGCATAGGTAAGCCGTGCCGAAAACATCATCCGGTCCGNGCCGAGAGGGTATGNAAACCACGGTTCTATTGTCAGCCAACCTAAACTGTTGGTCTGCAGGAAATAGCGCGAAAAATATGCCTCGTTGGACTCGCTTGAACTGCGTCGGTACAGGTAGGTCGACGCCCNATACCACTCCAGAGAAGCCACAAGCTCACCTTTCAGCAGGAAGGGCCTATGCTGGTCGCATAGTCTTTCCTGAAAAAGTTGGACGGGAGTAATCCATAGTCGTCGGCAGCAGCGNNCCCATTCGAGACCGGCGTGAAAGCCGAATGGCGTGGGATTCGAGGAGGAGGATTCCGTGTCGAGCCTGAAATCGTCCATGAGCGCTTCCGCGTACAGGCGAAAATCAGGCCCGGNCCTCAGCTCGACATCGAGCTGGGCCATGACGTTCGAGTCGCTCGCAAAAGATGTGGTATACAAGAAAGGGCCAATATCCTGAAAGTCGAGGGAATCCCGCGTCACGAGGTTGTATTCCGTAATTCCCAGAGNACCATACGGGAAACTCCGCCTGTATGCGGTGCATGAAAAGGTATTTCCGTCATCCGAGCGGTTTTGGACATTGATCGCAAGAAAATCGTACTCCAGGGAACCGGGCCCGAGTCGGGCAGAGAGACCGCCCAGGGCATGGTCGTACCAGGGTTCTGACCNCGAAACCGTCAGCGAATAGTCGCCGGGGCCGANGTTGATGGCCCGCCTGCCAAGCGAAAAATGCCAGCCCTGTCCTCCTCCCTCGAGAAAGCCCACGCTCGGATAGTTGTTGGAGAAACAGAAGGTCTTCCAGTCGTGGGAGACAAGCAGATTTGTCAGCGAACCGCCCAGCAGCAGTTCACCCGCGTCCTGCTGCATCTCGACCGACATCGCCGCGAAGAAGGGCCCAGTGCGCAACTGGAATCCAAGGGTGGCAAGCGNCGGCCGCTCATAGAACCACGCGAGATCGTCGGCGCTCACGCTGTCCGATGTGCTCAGAGCGCGCGATTGGTNCAACTCCACAAGCGGCGCGATGTCGAACCATAGGCCGGCGGCGCTCCGGCCGAGACGGCCCGCGGCGGTTTCCTCCGCGCACGAGAGCATCACGGCAGCGTTCAGCAAACTCGCGGACAGTGCTATTTTTAGCGCGGCGCGGCAGGCGCCCCTCACAAAAGCCTTCATTGTAATGCCTTACACAATATCCGGCTGCGACCGGATTACAGCGAATACGACACGCCGACAGTCAGCTGGAAATCGCTTATGGGATCATTGGTGCTGACGTTGCCCGGATTCTTGATGTAGATATAATCCGCCTCGAGATATACATCGAGGTTCCTCATGATGGTGTATCCGCCCTTGATCCCGACGATGGTCGTATACGCGACGGCGTCGCGGTCACTCGTGTCCAAATCGCCATTGTTGGCCGTAACATGGGTCGTAGTCGGCGTCGAGACGTCGTCTGACGCGTCCGAGACATCGGTCCAGCAGGTCCACTTGTCGAAGGTCCCATGCTCCATGAAGAAGAAATTCGCCGATACATACCACTTTCCGAACTGCCTGTAGCCGAGATTGGCGTTGTAGACGATCGCGTCGCCGCCGTACTCGTAACCCATGAATTCTTCCGTGTACGAGATGCCGAACGCGTTTGAGAACATCCGCAGCGCCACGACGTAGTTGAGGCCGGNGTCGCCAANGGACTGTGTCGAACTCGTGCCGTAGCGCAGATAGAGGTAGGGGTCGGTCAGAGCCCACTCGAAGGAACCGAAGAACATACCCTTGCCGAAAGGATNAGCGCCCTTGGCGCCGGCCATGTAGCCGAAAGCGGAAGGGAGGGCTCCGGACTCGCCAGCCGTGGGTTCACCCGGCAGCGCAAACTCGTCGACGACTACCTGCCCGTACAGATTGACGTAGGAAATCGGCGAATAGTTGAGCTCGCCTGACAAAATCGAATTGGCATTGCTCCGGATGTAGTAATTGTGGAAAATCGCCGCCGGGTTCAGAATGCGCAGGTCGAGAGTGTTGTCGTCGGACTGGTACATGATCCCCTCCGTGAGGACAAAGCCGACCTTGTCCTTGAACATGTTCCACTCGAGCCTGTGGGCCATGAACATTTTGATGCCGGACACGAGGTCCGACTGAGACGTCCCCTGCCCCGTGAAAGCACCCACCAATGAACCAGAGGTATAGTAATTCCNCGGATAGGGAANAAATGATGTCAGGAAGGTGTACTTAAAGTTCTTGCTGTAGGTGGTGATCCGCCCCATGTTGTGGTAGAGGAGCTGATCGCCGACGACGAAGTTGCCCGATTCGCCGGGACCCCAGGAGAGCCGTTCCCGCCCGAACTCGGCGCTCCATCCGTCGCCGCCAAAAGCTCCGAATGCGCGATAGGGGAAGTTGAAATCTACGTCGTTCATCACCGCGGGCAGAACCAAGGGAATATTCGTCGTCAAGGCATACTGCCCGAACAGCGTGGACGTATATCCGTCGGTGGAGTTCCACCCATTGTAGCAGCTATTTCCGAGCGAAAAGGAAGAATAGCCATAGAAGTGTTCGCCGGGCCAGGTTTCGAGGACTATGTCCAGGAAGGGCTTACGTTCCTGATAACCCACCACCCAATCCGACTCATCCGTAAAATCCGTGGTGTTGGTGTGGTAATAGGCCTCGACGGCCGCGGTGAGACCAAACTTGAAAGCCGGCGTAGGGTGGTACAATTCAGACACTGCATATTGATATGCGGCCAGCGTGCCTCCGGAGAGCTTGTCCGTGTCGATCTTATCGAGCATCTTCAGAAGCTCATCCTCGCTCCAGGGCCCTGTCGTGGATGGCAGGGCAAGCCCCTGGCTGATGTATAAAGCGGTGATTGCCTGGTAGACATCAGAATCAACAGGATAAATTTTCTGGTGGTTTTTCCCCGATTCTGCAAGAGCAGCAATACAGACAGATACTAGAATCACGAGCGCCAGGATGCTCCTTTTCATGCGTACTCTCCCTTGTATTATTGTTTAAAAAGTTCTGCGTTTTTAACCTTACATCATGCATATCGATTTGTGCAAGCGGTAGCCGGATTACCGGGCGACGGCGCCCTCGCCGGCCCTGAAAAACCTTCCGGAGGACGCGGGGAAAATTTTGCGGGCTCTTGCCGAAAAATTTTATTTGACAGAATAAAAAAAGTGAGCTTATACTATGCGTGTACGTTACCGCAGATGGTGAGTTTGTTTTGACGAGGGTGTGGTACGTTAACGCCACTGAGGAGGTAAGAGGCATGACCGTCCGCGAAATTGCAGAAAAAGCGGGTGTCTCGATCGGTACCGTGGACCGCGTGTTGCACAACCGCGGACGGGTCTCCTCCGAGACGAAGGCGTCGATCCTATCCATCATCGAGCAGTCGGGGTACACACCTAATCCAATTGCCAGGCACCTGAAGCTCAACAAAAAGTACCCTTTCGCGGTGATCATGCCGGTATCGGACGAAGATTCGGGGTACTGGCGCATGGCCTGTGCCGGAATTCAGAAGGCACAGAGAGAGCTTGCGGCTTTTGGGGTGAGTGTCAGGCGGTTCGAGTTCAACCGCTACGTCCGGGCTTCTTTTGCGAAGGCCATGGCATCTTTTGACCCGCTGCAGTTCGCCGGGCTCCTCATCGCGCCGGTCATCCCGGACGAGACAACGGCGCTGTTGGGCCGTCTGCCCGCCGGCTACCCCGTCGTCTTCTTCGACGCGCAGATACCCACTTTCAAACCCCTGACGCGCATCGGACAGAACGCCTATCAGAGCGGACTTCTGGCGGGGCGCCTCCTGGAAGCCTTCTCCAGCCGCTCCGGGCCCTATGTCATTGTCAGCACCCACAGCGAGGACTACCACATCCGCAGGCGCATCGAAGGCTTCAGAGCCTATTTCTCGAGCCTCCCCTATGAAGTGCAGCTGCGGGAATGCTTCGACATCGAGCACCGCGAAGGACGCGAACATTTCATCCGCCTTCTTCTGCAGGAATTCCCTTCCATCGACGGGGTTTTCGTGACAAACGCTTCCGTCCACGGAATCGCGGCGGACCTCAACATGCGGGAGGGCCAGAAGCACATCACCGTCGTCGGCTACGACCTCGTGCCGGAAAACATAAAGCAGATCGAAGCGAAGACCATCGACTGCATCATCTCTCAAAGGCAGGGACAGCAGGGTTATCAGGGCATCTACCAGCTGTACCGCTCTGTCGTGCTCGGCCAGCCGGTCGAGTCGGAGATCGAGATGCCCATCGACATCCACCTCAGGGAANNAAACCTGCCGACAGAACTTCTTGTTGAGCCACAGAAGGCCGAGGCGCACGCGTCCAAACACAGTGAATCCAGCCTCTGTCAGGAGGCTTGAGATAATCAAGGAGGAGGTGATTAAGGAATATTTATACCCAGCGTTGCTGGGTACTGGGGCTATTTTGAGGGGGAGACAATCGATGTTTTTAGAGGAGGCCTACGATGTGTGTTGAAGAAAGTATCAAGGAAAATGAATGGAACCAGCACTAGTATTCTGTCACATCTTAAACTGAGGATAAAGGTGCTTGCGTTTTATACAAGGAGGTATTGTATGAAATCTTTCTGTAGAATGATTCTTGTAGTGAGTATATTTTTTAATCGCCATTTCTGTAGGATTTGCCCAGAAAAAAATTACAATTACTGTGCAGGATTATTATGGTGATAATGAAAACGGACAATTCATAGATGAGATGGCTGCTGAATTTGAAAAAGATTACCCCGGTGTTGAAGTGAAACGAATAAATGTTCCCTTTGCTCAACTTCTTCCTACTATCTTGCAACAATCACTCTCAAAGACTCTTCCTGACATAATTATGGTTGATAATCCTGAGGTCCCACAACTTATTAATGCTNNGGGAACGTACAAAGATATAACTGACAAAGTGAGAAAGTGGGGATGGGAAAATTGGGAAGATTTCTTCAAGGGGCATCGTGAGGTCACAAGCTCTGAAGGGAAAATTTACGCTTTCCAATTTACGAGCAATAGCNNTGTGGCCTTGTTTTATAGGGAGAGCTTACTAAAGAAGGCTGGCATCACTAGCCCTCCCAAAACCTGGCAAGAACTTAAAGAGCAATGCAAAATAATAAAAAAGGTTTTGGGTATTCATGGTTTTGCCTTTGACGCTAGCGCCTCAGAAGGTGCGACGTGGCAGTTTGAGCCCTTCCTATGGAGTAACGGCGGTAGTCTCTTAGAACTTGATCAACCTGAAGCGATTGAGGCTCTACAATTTTTGACTGATATGGTCAAAGAGGGATACGTTCCCAGAGATGTCGTCAATGTAACTTCGCAAGGTGATCCTTCCCAATGGTTTATAAATGGAGAGATTGTTTTTATGGTGAACGGAAATTGGGAATTTGGTTGGAATCTGACTAAAGACGTGAGGGAAAAGTTAGGTGATATCAAGGTTGCCCCTCTACCCATTCCAGAGAAGGGTATGCGACTCACAGTCCCGTTTGGAGGAGAGTGCTTTGGAATCAGCAGTAACATAGCTCCTGAGAAGTATGATCTAGCTTGGGAATTTTTGAAACGCTTAGTTTCTGCAGATAACATGTTACGACACAACAGCAATAGCCTAGCGGGATTACCAACTCGAGCTTCGGTAGCAGAAAAACTTTCAGCCCAAGAGCCCCTTCTCAAAGTTTTCTTGGAACAGGCAGAGTATGCTCTTCCGCGCCCTTTAATGGGTGGAATCGATAAATACCCTGATGTATCTTCTAATGTTTGGGTTGCGATTCAGAAGTCTTTAACTGGTGCTGTTACTCCAGAAAAGGCTTTTAAAGAAGCAGCGNNAAAAAATATTAGGGCACTTTTCTCAACCGAAGAAGAATACGAGNNACATAATAAGCGGTTAGCGAGAAATCTTCTTCAAGAAGTCCGTGGAAAGTAGCATATATATACCTATTCCTCCTAGGTAAATTCCTTTGGAGGAATAGGTATAGTATAAAAGGGATTTTTGATGAAAAATTCAGATTCGCATAAATTATATTTCTTTCTGATTCCTCTTTTGGTGTATGAGTTAATCTTTGGTATTTATCCCCTTATTTATAATCTTATTCTTAGTTTTNNGAAGAATGTTAACCTTGTCACCTATATTGCAGGGACTTCCCCATGGATAGGCNNTTTTTCTAATTATGTACAAATATTAAAGGATACGGTTTTTCAANNAAAAACATTCTTTAATACTTTGATTTTTACTGTTCTATCTCTTTCCGTTCAGTTTATCATTGGCGTTTTTTTAGCGGTACTTTTCAATCATTCTTTTCCTCTTAAGGGATTATTTCAGAGTTTAATAATGGTTCCCTGGGTTNNTTTGCCAATCATAGTAAGCGGGTCTTTTTTCCGTTGGTTTTTTAGTGATCGAGGAATGTTGAATGGTTTTCTCCTTTCTTGGGGGTTCATCGATAAACCTATTCCTTGGCTTACCAGTTCNAAAATACTTCCAATTTTCTCAGTAACTATAGCTAATATCTGGTTAGGAATTCCCTTCAATTTTGTCCTTCTCTACACAGGTTTGAGGGCCATTCCTGTAGAACTATTTGAGAGTGCCGATATTGACGGNGCAAATTGGTGGCAAAAAATTCGTTTTATTACCCTCCCGCTTTTAAAACAAATTATTATTACCACCTTTACCTTGGGATGTATCTTTACTGTAAAAGTATTTGACTTAGTCTGGATCATAACCAAGGGAGGACCTGGAGATGTATCCCACCTCTTTAGTACTCTTTCATATAACTTGGCATTTGAAAAATTCCAGTTTGGAAAGGCTTCATCAATTTTANNAGTGATTATGGTGGGTTTAGTGATGTGCCTTACGATTCTTTTGAATTTGATGAAGACAAAGGAGGAAAGTAAAATTGAGTAAAAAACGGCGAACAAAAAGGTGGACTTTAATTACTCTCATCCCTACAGCCATTATTATTTTGCCTCTTTATTTTATAGCTATCGGTGGCTTTCAAAGTGTAGCTGAAATTTTTCATAGTCCTCCGTATTGGTTTCCTCCTAANCCCTCTCCGGAATTTTATAAAGATGCTTTGATAACCCTTTCCCCTTACTTAAAAAATAGCCTAATTATAGCCTTAGGGAATCTCGCTTTAACCTTATTAGTTGCTCTTCCTTCAGCTTTTGCCTTGGCCAAATTTCGCTTAAAACTGAGGAAACCAGTATCCTTTATACTGAATTTTACCCAAATGTTACCTGTAACTGCGATTGTTATTCCTCTTTTTTTAATATTTAATAAGATTAAATTGGTTAACACCTATATCAGTGCAATATTAGGTATTTCAGTTTTTACTATTCCTTTTGCCACTATTTTACTTCGCGCATACATCCAGGAAATACAATCGGTCTTATTNGAGGCTGCTTTTATTGATGGAGCGGGTATATTCAGGATCTTTCAAAGCATTATTGTACCGCTCTCAATTCCTGCTATTGCTACTACCGGAATGTTGACCTTTATTACGGCTTGGGGAGACTTTGCTGTCTCTTTATCCTTTCTGAATGACCAGGCTATGCAGCCGATGGGTATCGGTATCTACCGCTTTGTTAGTCAATATGGAATAGAGTGGAATAAACTTATGGCTGGAAGTATGATTTATGCTTTACCACCGCTTATTATGGCGCTTTTAGCCGGAAAGGCTATTGTTAGTGGTTTAACAGCAGGCGCTTTTAAAGAATAAATAGAGGTGATGGAAGATGACCTTTCAAAAATTTCAGAATAAAATTATTGGGAGAGANGGAGGAGAAATAATTTGTATCGAGTCTTTGGGAGGATTGTTACGCTTCAGAGGGACAACTGGAAAAGAAATCGTTGATGATAATTGGACGCTGCTTCCTCAAGATGAGGTGTCAGCAGAAATTACTATTGAATCTAACAAGGCGTTTATTCAAAATGGTAGTATTCAAGCTGAGATAATGAACGATGGCAGTATTAATTACCTTGATAAAGATAGTAATAAGTTGTTAGAAGAATTGTGGATTGATTACCGGATGAACAATGCAGATCTTATTAAAGCGAGAAACTATAAATCCTTAGGTAGTGACATCTATAATATTGATCTTTATTTTAAATCATACGAAGAAGAATGTTTTTATGGGATGGGCCAGTATGCTAATGGATATTTGAATCTTAAGGGTTGTGTATTGGAGTTAGCACAGAAAAATACGCAAATCAGTATACCATTCCTTATTTCTACTAGAGGATACGGTTTTATCTGGAATAATCCCTCGATTGGAAGAGCAGAGTTGGTGAAAAATCACACGTTATGGCATACAGAAGCGGGAAGACAAATCGATTACCTTGTAATTGCGGGGATAGCGTTTCAAGAAATATTGAAGAAGNNTTATACCGGTCTTACCGGCAAGCCNCCTTTACTTCCAGAATGGGCATTGGGTTTCTGGCAGTGTAAGCTCCGATATCGGACTCAGGAAGAACTTTTAAAAGTCGCTAGGGAATATAAAAGGCGAGGATTGCCTTTGTCAGTAATAGTTGTTGATTTCTTCCACTGGCCTAACCAAGGGGATTGGAAGTTTGATTCCCGTTTTTGGCCNGGCCCTCAAGCGATGGTGAAAGAGTTAGAAGAAATGGGGATTAGGTTGATGGTTTCTATCTGGCCTACAGTAGAGCTCCATAGTGAAAATTATAAAGAGATGGCTAAAAAAGGNTTATTGGTGAGAACTGAAAAAGGTATACCAGCAATTTACACTTTCCGTGGTATAACGACTTATTGTGATGTCACACATCCAGAGGCTCAAAAGTTTATTTGGCAAAAAGTAAAGGAAAATTACTATAAATATGGTATAAAAATGTTCTGGCTAGATCAAGCAGAGCCACAACTTGGGAATGAAGGTTTTGGGTACCCTAACACTTTTGCCNNCTATGATTACGATAATTTGCGTTACCATTTGGGTAACGGATTAGAAGTAAGTAATATTTATCCTTTCTTTTTTGCAAAAGCCTTTGAGGAAGGTCTTCAATCAATAGGAGAAAAGGAGATAGTTAATCTCATTCGTTGTGCATGGNNTTTAGGAAGTCAGCGTTTTGGTGTTGTGGTGTGGTCAGGAGATATTCCTTCATCGTTTGATTCACTGCGTCGACAATTAAAGGCTGGATTAAACATGGCTATGTGCGGGATTTTTTGGTGGACCACCGATATTGGTGGTTTTTCGGGAGGTGATCCTGACGATCCTACGTTCCGAGAGCTTATTATTCGCTGGTTTCAATTTGGCGTTTTTTGTCCGGTATTTAGACTTCATGGGTTCCGTTTGCCTTATCCCCATAATTATACATTGTCGTCAGATTGCCCACCGGAAGAACTTAATGGGGGTCCAAATGAGGTGTGGTCTTTTGGAGAAAGGGCATACAATATTATTAAAGATCTTCTATTCTTACGAGAGCGAATGAAGACTTACATTGTAGAGCAGATGAAAAGAGCCCATGAAGAAGGCATACCTATCATTCGACCTCTGTTCTTTGATTTTCCAGAAGATAAAAAGACCTATGAGGTGGAAGATGAGTATTTGTTTGGACCTGATATATTGGTCGCACCGGTTCTTTTTGAAGGAGAAAGAAAGAGAAAAGTATATCTTCCTCAAGGTGTTCAGTGGGTGGAGTCTAAAAGTGAAAACGTATATCAGGGAGGGCAGTGGATTGAAGTTGAAGCACCTTTAGAGGTAGTGCCTATCTTTTTACGAGATGGAGCAAAGATACCGATATAAAAAAGGAAGCTATGATGGCTCAAGAACAAAAATCGTTCATTGCGCGGCTCTTTTCCTACCGCGAATCGGCGATCCTTCTCGCATTGATTCTGCTGATGACTGCCGTGACGATATTTGCGCCGAATTTCATAAACGGTTCGAACCTCTACCTTGTCTCCAAGCAAATCTCCTTTGTCGCGATCGTCGCCTTTGGAGAACTGTTTGTCATTCTGACTGGAAGCATTGACCTGTCGGTCGGATCCAATATGGAATTGTCGGGCGTGATCCGCAACGGCCTCGTGCTCATGCGCGTCTCGGCATATTGGCAGACCGCGGTGACCGGTGTCATCATCGTGCTCGCGGCTGTGCTCGACCGGATCAAGAACAAATAAAGGAAGGATGCCATGGCTGAACCGCTTTTGCAGCTGAAAAAAGATATGCAAAAGTTCCCCTGGCGTCAAAGCCCTCGACGACGTCGATTTCTCCATTCGGGAGGGCGAGGTCGTCCGCCTGCTCGAAATCAAGACGAGCGGACTCGATCAGGTGGTGAACAACCTTTCGGGAGGGAACCAGCAGAAGGTGGTGGTCGCAAAGTGGCTGGCCACGGAGCCCTCGATTCTGATCCTGGACGAACCCACGCGGGGCATCGATGTGCACGCGAAGGCGGAGATACACAAGCTCATCACGGACCTCGCGGACAAAGGCACGAGCATTATCCTCATCTCGTCCGAACTGCCCGAGGTCGTGGCGCTGTCGGACCGCGTCCTGGTGATGCATGAGGGGAAAGTCCGCAAGGTGCTGGACAAAGCGGAGATTTCGCAGGAAAACATCATGGGGGCCGTCTTCGCGCGCTGAATGCGGATGTAAAGAAGGCCGGCACAGGCCCTGACGGGCTCAGTTCTATCTTTGAGGAGTCACCATGAACAGCAGAGGAAAGATGTATGTCATCGGAATCGACTACGGGACGGATTCGTGTCGGGCTGTCATCACCGATGCACACAACGGACAGGAAATTACGAGCGCCGTGGCGCGCTATCCACGGTGGGCAGAGGGACGCTACTGCGACGCAGCCAACAATCAGTTCCGCCAGCATCCGCAGGACTATATCGACTCGCTTCTCGCGGTGATGGACGAGCTTGCGGCGAGGACGGAGACGGAGGTTCTGCCCTCAGTACAGGGGATCGCCATCGACACGACAGGCTCAACGCCATGTCTGGTGACGGCGGAGGTGGAGCCGCTCGCGATGCTCCCCGAATTCGCCGACAACCCGAATGCGATGTTCATGCTCTGGAAGGATCATACTGCCACCGATGAGGCGTTCGAGATCAATGCGCTTGCGCACGGCTGGAAGACCGATTTTACGATATANCGAGGGGGGGTGTACTCCTCCGAGTGGCTCTGGGCGAAGCTGCTGCATGTCGCCAGGACGGCCCCGGAGGTGATGGCCGCCGGCGTCTCCGTGATCGAACACTGCGACTGGATGCCGGCCCTGCTCACGGGAGTCCGGTCGCTCGGGGAAATNAAGCGGAGCAGGTGCGCCATGGGGCACAAGGCCATGTGGCACGAGAGCTTCGGCGGCTACCCTTCCGACGAGTTCCTGGCCAAGCTTCACCCGGAGCTGGTCAGAATAAAAAAGACACTGGGGACAGAGACCTGGACGAGCGACACGATATTCGGGCAGCTCTCGGCCGAATGGGCCCGGCGGCTGCACCTGAAGCCCGGGCTCCCCGTGGCAGTGGGGGCCTATGACGCCCATATGGGGGCGGTGGGCGGCGGTGTCGAACAGGGAGTGTTCATCAAGGTCATGGGGACATCGACCTGCGACATGATTGTCGGTCCTCCCCCTGCGGGAAAAGAGCACCTGGTGAGAGGCATCTGTGGGCAGGTCGACGGCTCGATCATTCCGGGAATGCTCGGATACGAGGCAGGCCAGAGCGCATTCGGCGATGTCTATGCCTGGTTCAAAAACCTCCTCATCTGGCCGCTCGAACAGGTTTTGCCCAAAGGCTCGGTCCCGGAGAGTGTCAGGGAAGAGACGGAGCGCAGGCTCATGCCCGCGCTCGAAAAGGCGGCGAGCGCCATAGAGCCGAAGGCTTCGGGCCTCCTCGCCCTCGACTGGCTCAACGGCCGGCGCACCCCCGATGCCAACCAGAAACTCAAAGGCGCGATTATCGGGCTCAGCCTCGGGACCACGGCGCCGATGATCTATCGGGCGCTCATAGAGGCTACCGCCTTCGGAGCCCGCGCCATCGTGGAGCGCTTCGTCGAAGAACATATCGACATACAGAAAATCCGCGCCATCGGCGGGGTCGCGCGCAAGTCGCCCCTTGTCATGCAGATCGTCGCCGATGTGCTCGGGAAGCCCATCGAAATCGTGGCGAGCGATCAGTCGGTGGCGCTGGGGGCCGCGATGTTCGCGGCAGTCGTGGCGGGCTTCTACGCCTCCATCCCCGAGGCTCAGGCTGCGATGCGGCCGGCGATCGAGGCCGTGATACTGCCGGACCCGGACCGCGCCGAGGTCTACAGCCGACTCTATCGGGATTACCAAAAGNNCTGGGCGCATTCATCGAAAGGGAGTNNTTACATGAAAACATATACATCGCACAAATTCTGGTTCATTGTAGGCAGCCAGCTGCTCTACGGCCCCGGCGTGCTCGAGCAGGTCAGGGCGCACGCCCAGATCATGACGGATTTTTTCAACCAGAGCGATGCGATTCCGGCGCCCGTGATACAGCCCGGCATCGCGACATGCCCGGAAGACATCGTCGCACTGTTCAGAAAAGCCAACGCCGATCCGGAATGTGCGGGGATCATCACCTGGATGCACACGTTCTCGCCTTCCAAGATGTGGATCCAGGGACTCATGGAGAACCAGAGGCCCCTTCTGCACCTGCACACGCAGTTCAACCGCGACATCCCCTGGGATTCGATCGATATGGATTTCATGAACCTGAATCAGTCCGCACACGGGGACAGAGAACACGGCTTTATCCACGCGCGGCTCGGGACTGCGCGGAAGGTCGTCGTCGGCTACTGGCAGGATCCCGAGGTTCTGGCGCGGATCGGCGCGTGGATGCGGGCGGCTGCGGCCTTTGCGGATGGGAGGGCGATGCGGGTGGCGCGCCTGGGCGACAACATGCGCGAAGTCGCGGTGACCGAGGGGAACAAGGTGTCGGCCCAGATTCAGTTCGGCTGGCAGGTGAACGGCTACGGGGTGGATGAGATCGCGCAGCGCCTGTCCTCGGTGACGCAAAAAGAAGTCGACACAGTGATGCAGGAATATGAGGCGCGCTACGACATTGCGGAGGAAGTCCGTAGGAACAGGGGCGCGATGCAGAAAGTGCGGGAGCAAGCTGCCATCGAGCTTGCGCTGCGGCGCTTCCTCGCCGATACGGGCGCGGGAGCCTTCACCACCACGTTTGAGGACCTCGCGGGTCTGCCGCAGCTGCCCGGCCTAGCCGTACAGCATCTGATGGAAGACGGCTTCGGGTTCGGCGCCGAGGGCGACTGGAAGACGGCAGCCCTCGTAAGGGCGATGAAGATGATGGGCGCGGGCCTTCCGGGCGGCACTTCGTTCATGGAGGATTACACCTATCATCTGGAGCCCGGAAACGAGATGGTGCTGGGCGCCCACATGCTCGAGGTCTGCCCCTCGATCGCAGCGGCCCGGCCGCGCATCGAAGTGCACCCGCTCTCGATCGGGGGAAAAGAGGACCCGGCGCGCCTCGTGTTCGATGCGAGGCCGGGGATGGCGGTTGCCGCGACCGTGCTCGATTTCGGCGGTTCGTTCAGGCTCGTGATGAACGAAGTCGAGGCAGTGCCCCTGCCCCACTCCATGCCCAAACTGCCGGTGGCGCGTGCGCTGTGGAAGCCGCTGCCCGACTTCAGGGGCGCCCTTGAGCTCTGGCTGATCGCCGGCGGCGCGCACCACACCGGTTTTTCGCATGCGGTCAGCACCGAGATGCTGGAGGACTGGGCACGAATGGCGGGCATCGAGTGCCTGCTGATCGGAAAAGAGACCTCCGTCCCCGAGCTGCGCCGACAGCTCGAGCGGGAGCGACTGAGGGGCTCGCCATGTCCGTAATTTCACGTGAACTGAAAATGCTGCGCGAGGATGTGCTCGCGGCCAATCTGGAGCTGTTCCGCCTCGGCCTTGCCCTCTTCACCTGGGGAAATGCGAGCGCCGTAGACCGGGAGCGCGGGCTCGTCGTCATCAAGCCGAGCGGCGTGCCCTACGATACGATGACTGCGGACGACATGGTCGTCGTCGACCTGGAGGGACGCCCTGTCGACGGCGCCCTGAAGCCCTCCTCCGATCTTCCGACCCACCTGGCGCTGTACAGGGCATTTCCCCTCGCCGCGGGCATTGTCCACACGCACTCGACCCATGCCACCGCCTGGGCGCAGGCCGGCCTCGACCTGCCCGCGGAGGGCACGACGCACGCCGATCACTTCTATGGCCCCGTACCCTGCACCCGATGCCTCAACGACGCCGAAATCGCCGGCGACTACGAGCGCGAGACCGGCAACGTGATCGTCGAAACGTTCAGGAACCGTGAGATCGATCCGGCTTCCGTACCCGCGGTCCTCGTGCACTCGCACGGCCCATTCTGCTGGGGCACTTCCGCGCTGGACGCCGTGCACAACGCCGCCGTTCTCGAGGAAGTCGCGAAAATGGCGATCCTCTCGCGCATTGCGTGTATGGCGGCAAAAGACGGGCCGCCCCCGATGCAGCAGAGCCTTCTGGCCCGCCACTTCGAGCGCAAGCACGGCAAGAATGCGTATTATGGGCAAAAATAGAGCCCGGCGGTGACTCGGGGCTAGCCCCCTCAGACGCGGGCCTCAGCCGGTGCTGGGCGGCGCGCGCCTCAGTCTCCTCGTCGATCCTCTCAGGCACGGGCCTCAGTCTGTCCCCGCTTTTCCAACTTTCGGTTGCGGAGCCAGAGCCCCGCGTCTATGCTCACCATGACAAGATTCAGCACATAGAGCCAAGTCACGAAATCGGGCTTGTTGATGATCTTGTTTACGATGCCGGAGATATAGCCCGCAATAAGGATCAGGGAAAACGCCAGGCTTTTTCCCCCCGTACTCCGCGACCTGTAGGATTTCGCGATGGAGACGGGCCAGGCGGCGCCAAAACAGAGCAACATAATGGCCTCAAAGATGCTCATACCTCACAACCTCTTTTTCTGGAGAGTGCCGTGCGCACCGCCTGACCGATAGAGGCAGGATCCTCGGCTACAACGGCCCCCGCGATCCGCAGCGCCTCCATCTTACCCAAGGCGGAGCCTGTTGTGGAACCGGCTATGGCCCCCGCATGCCCCATCCGTCTGCCCATGGGGGCCGACCTGCCCGCGATATAGGCAGCCATGGGCTTCGTCATCCTGGATTTCAGAAATGCCGCCGCGGCTTCCTCCTCTTCGCCCCCGATTTCTCCTATGAGGAGCACGGCGGCCGTCTCAGAATCCGCCTCGAAGAGCGCAAGGACATCCACAAAGCTGGTGCCCAGGACGGGGTCCCCGCCTATGCCGACACAGGTCGATTCTCCGAACCCCATGGTTTTGAGCTGCGATACGGCTTCGTACATCAGGGTGCCCGAACGCGACAGAACGCCGATGTTCCCCGGCATATGGATGGAAGCCTCCATGATGCCTACTTTGGCCAGCCCCGGGCTGATGATGCCGGGGCAGTTGGGGCCCACCAGCCGACTCTTGGGATAGTCGGACAGGACTCGTTTGACCGATATCATGTCCTGAACGGGTATCCCCTCCGTCACGCAGACAACAAGCTCGATGCCCGCGTCCAGGGCTTCCAGAATGGAGTCGGCCGCAGCTGCGGGGGGTACAAAAATGATGCTGGCGTTGGCGCCTGTGGCTTTCCGGGCTTCCAGAGCCGTCTCGAATACGGGGAGCCCTTCGCGGGATGTGCCTCCCTTGCCCGGCGCGACCCCGCCGACGACCTTCGTGCCGTATTCCCTGCAGGCCAGCGCGTGCCTCAGGCCCGCATCTCCTGTTATGCCCTGCACGATGAGAGAAGTGGATTTGTCTATGAGTATGGCCATGCCTCCCCTCCTATCGCANNTCGCCAGGTCCACGGCAAGCCGGGCTGCGTCGTCTATGTTCTGGGCAAAGCGGATGTCCAGAGCGTGGCCCTCCGCCGGCCGGGCAGACTTAAGCAGATTTTTTCCTTCCTCTGCCCTGTTGCCCGACAGACGCACGACGACGGGAGGAACCCTTTTCACCTTCTCCAAAGCCCGCACCATTCCCGAAGCGACGACATCGCAGCGAACTATTCCTCCGAAAACGTTCACAAGAATGGCCCTGGCCTTCGGGTCACCCAGAAGCAATCTGAAGGCCTCCGTCGCCCCCTCCTCCCGGACTCCGCCCCCTATATCCAGAAAATTTGCGGCTCTCCCTCCCCGCAGGGCTATGGCGTCCAGGGTGGCCATCGCCAGCCCGGCCCCGTTGACCAGACAGCCGATGGCCCCGTCCAGGCCGACATAGGAAAGGCCATATTTTGCGGCTTCGGACTCCCTGGGGTCCTCCTGCTCGGGGTCGCGGAGCCTGGCAATATCCGGATGTCTGAAGAGAGCGTTATCGTCGAAGACGATTTTGGCATCGAGTGCCATGAGGCTCTCGTCCGCCAGGAGCGCAAGGGGGTTTATTTCCACAAGCGAGGCGTCCAGTTCCCTGAAAAGCCTGTAGAGATTGTGCGCCATCCGCAGAAATTCGCCCTGTGCCCTGCCGAAGAGCCTCAAGGCAGAGGCCAAATTCCTGAGCGCATATGCCGTCGGTCCCAGGGCAGGGTCGATTCCGACGCGCGCGGCGGCTCCATTCGCCTCCTCTATCTCCGTTCCGCCCTCCGCCGATGCCAGAAAGCAGGCGCGGGACGCCTTTCTGTCAAAAAGAAGAGCGAGGTAGAGCTCGCGCTCAGACTCGACTGGCGCCTCCACATATATTTTGCGGACCAGCGAGCCCCCCGGGCCGGTCTGCGCCGTGACAAGGCGCGAGCCAAGCAGTTGCCCATAGAGCAGAGAGGCTTCTTCCGGACTGTGTGCCATCCGGATTCCGCCCGCCTTACCCCGCCCGCCTGCATGTATCTGAGCCTTCACAACCGCTCTTCNCCCGAAGGATTCCGCAGCAAGCGCGGAATCCCCGGCAGACCTTACGAGGAGCCCCCTGGGCACAGGTATCCCGTATCGGGAAAAGAGTTCCTTTGCTTGATATTCATGGATTTTCATCTAAGCCTCCCGCCCCCTCGGGCAAATCCGGAACGAGAGACCACGAGCAGATACGAAACGGTCTGAGGATAGCCGCTTCGACCTCCCGCCTTCCCTCGAGGCTCCGGGTCCACATCGCACGCCGAAGAAAGCGTGCGGCTCCGGCAGGTCTTCGGACTTGCGAACACTTCCGGCCCTGGCCGGGTTCCTACTGGTCGTCGCTTCCCAGCGCTGGAGCGCCAGTGCATATGACGACGGTCGTTTCCGCTCACCGCTGCGGGGCAGTCCCGGATTTCCACCGGGTTCCCTTTTGATCGCGCCCAGATGGGCCGCGAACCGTAGCGGAGATATTCTCGGGAAGTATCTACAAAATGTCAAGGGTGGACGTATATGACTTCCCTTTTCACGACTTCGAGGCAGACTCTATCTTAATTGTCTACAGTTTCTATTGTTTTTTGGTTGATAATTATTGCAAAAATGGATACATTATGAATCATGAACAGAAATAATAAAGGATCGAGATTGTTGACCAATCAAGCTTATGAATACATTAAAGCAAAGCTTCTATCATATGAATTTCCGCCAGACATGTTGCTTTCTGAATCGTCTCTGTCTAAAGAACTGAAAATGAGCCGCACTCCCATAAGAGAAGCTCTATATATTTTGAAGGTCGATGGCTTGCTCAAAGAGGAGGGAAGCAAGTGGAAGGTCCTCGGAATAACTTTGGAGGACTTAAAGCAGATTTTTGAATTGAAAATAGCCGTTGAGAACTTAATTACAGAAGAAGTAGCCAGACTTCCGTTCTCAGAAAAGGCAGATATTAGGGAATGTCTGGAGAAGACTCGATCAGCCGCAACATCTGGTGACAGGATCCTGTGGAGAAAGTATGATCATGAACTTCATGATTGTATCTTCAGACATTCGCATAATTCTCGTGCAATCAAGTTTATTTATCAGAATAATGGTCAATGGCAAAGATTCCTCTATCGCTATGTGGTTTTGGACCTGGCAAAGAGCCAACGGCAGCATGAGGAGTTCGTCGGCTACATCCTAGAAGGGAAACCAGACAAAGCCAAGGAAAGCTACACGGCCCACCTTAACTGCCTCAGAGAGGAAATAGAGTACGTGCTCAAACAGATGGTTTTCCCTTTCTCAAATAACCAGATTTAGAGGTAGTAATTTCTCAGGTACACTGTGAAGTTCTAGCCTTTCTTTAAAGGCCCTTCCCCCATATATACTGTTTCCAGTATCTGCGCGATGAACTTTGATGCCTCGATTCCTTCGGGGTTGTCCTTCGACTGAAACTCCGGGAGTTCTGTGCCTCTTCCAACTGCCTCGATGGTAACCGGCCTCACCGGGGGTCTTGTCCTGATGGGAACGACTTGGTTAAGAGGAGTTGCCGTCTCATTTGCATAAATATTTCTGAGCAGTCGTCCACAGGTCCTTCCCTGACACAGTCCCATACCAGTCCGCGTCAGTCTCTTGACTTCTTCAAGAGATGCACCTGTTGCAATCGCTTTTTTGATTTCGCTTAGATATACTTCCTCACATCTGCAGATGATGACATCTTTTTCTTCGGTTTTACGCTTCTCCATTCCTATTTTNNCTCCNNTTACCCCACGAACGATATCCCCGAATTCCATAGGCACCGCAATCTTCAAGATCGCCGTTTTGTCAAATGAAGGACTCACAGTACATTTTACTACTCTTGCAGATGCAACAATCTTTCCTGATCTATCGCAGGCGCTTAATACATCGCNCTTCCCGGGCAAGGGCAAGAATTCGTACGGCATGGAAATCAATGCTTCGTCCTTCGATTTGTCGATGACAAATATCGCCTGCCCGGAACAATGGGGTATGCAAAGACCGCAGCCGATGCATTTTGATTCGTCGAGACGAGGTAGATTGGTTATCGGCCGCCCTACAATGATCGCATGATGGGGACAGGCAGCTTCGCACGGATTACAAGGGATGTTCTCTGCACACTCGATACAGGCAACAGGGCCACGTCTTTGCCTTGCTTCGGAAGGCATTCCCGGTGTGCTCCTAAGTTCATCGAGTTCAAAATAGCCTTTTGACTTATAGTTACTNNCATTAGTATTTGCCTTCACGTGTAGAGAATTCTTTGCATCTGCGCGGGTCTGTCCAAATGGACCGCTTCGCAGCTCGTTCAGACGCTGATACGCATTGTTCCTCAGAGCCGCAGCGGTGGCCGGGAAAAGATATCCAAGAGTCTCCGCTACCGATATCGCCGCAATAGTCCCTTCCTCGATTGCTGTACTTGCCTCTTCCACACCACCACAATCGCCAGCGATATATATCCCTTCCACTGAGGATTCCAAGTGTGCATCCACCTTTGGGATGAACCCTCCCAATATTGGCGACCAGACAAATTCGCATTTTGCGACGTAGGCCAGTTCTGTCATGGGAGAAAGTCCGCACGCGATGCAGACCATATCGAGATCCAATGATTCCTCTGTTCCCAAAATCGGGACAAAGTCTTTATCGAGTCCGACGATTACTGCCTTTTCAACATAGCCGTCTCCCAAGACCTCCTTTACGGTATGCGAGGTCAATATTCGCATTCCCAGACGGGCTACTTTTGCAGAATGTACGGCGTATGCCCCTATTTCAGGCTTGGCCTCAATGATCGTGACTTCTTCAGCGCCCGCCTGTAATAGCTGGTAGGCAATGATGCATCCGACATTCCCGGCTCCCACCATCAAAACCCGCTTCCCTGGGAGGATCCTATTGACATTCATACTCGTCTGTGCAGCGCCGGCAGTCATCACTCCAGGCAATGTCCAGCCGGGGAATGAAATAGCATTTTCGGAAGCCCCTGTCGCGATAATGGTTTTCTCGGCCCTGATCTGTTCGGTTATTCCTCCGTGGCATACGCTCAAGATCTTTGAATCAAAGATAGACCATACCGTCGTGCCCATCATAAGCTCAACATTGCTGGCCCCAAGCTCGCTGCAAAACTGTCGCGCGATGTCTATGCCTCTAATTCCCGCTTTATGAGCCTCTGAACCGAAGAATTTATGCGTCTGCTTGATCAATTGTCCGCCAGGCCTTACATACTCATCAATGAGTGTTGTTTGGACGCCAAACTTTGTAGCCGTAGTTGCTGCCGCAATTCCGGCCGGACCGGCACCTATAATGGCGAGCTCTATTTTTTTCATTGTCCGCTATCTCCACTCTCCGTTGCCTTTCATCGAATTGATTACCATCCCCGCCTTGACGGGAGTAATACATGTCCTTATTCCTGGGATCCCATTCACCTCCATCATGCAATCCGTACATTGACCAATTCCGCAATAAAAAAAACGGGGCTCTCGGTTTCTCTCAGTAGTACGGAATTGTTTATACCCTGCCTCCATCAATACGGCTGCAATCATTTCATTTTCACGAACAAGCATTGGTCTTCCGTCGACTGTTATCTCGACCAACCTTGATTCAGTCTCTCGTCCGAGGATGGGATGATCTAATATTCTGTCCATTTTTGCGTTTCTCTCATATAATGTCGAATCTGCTGTATGAGAGTTCCTGAACAGGAACACTCGTGCTTCCGTTGAGAATCAAATCAGCGCATGCTATACCGCTCGCCGGCCCAAGGCAGAATCCATGGCCAGAGTAGCCTGCATTCACAAAGAAGTTTTCAGGGCTGCGAGCGAAACCGATCATACAGCATCCGTCCGGAGACGCCTCATTCCACCCCGAGTATGTTCTAATCAACGAGAGCTGTCCCACATTGATTTTACTGAACATTTTGGCGGTGCAGTGGCACAGGAACTCTATTACATCGTAACCGACATCATGCCTCGGAAATTGATCCAGAGGCGCGTTCACATCGGTGACAAGCAGATTTCCATGTGCTGTCTGGTTCCAAAAGCCGTATGGCTTTATGCTCATGTACGGACTGAGTGTATTGGGAGGCAGTTTCTGCGTTATTCCTACCTGGCAGAGATGCGGCTTGATAGGAACGTTTGTGCCCGCCATTTTCCCGATTTCTCCCGCCCAGGCGCCTGCGGCGTTGACAACAACCTCTCCTGAAAAATCTCCCCTGTTCGTTTTTACACAGGTAATTCTGTTGTTGCTTATTTCAAAACCTATTACTTCGGTCTCTGTATAGATTTTCACTCCGTTTCTTTTTGCAGCCTGCGCAAAAGCAAAAGTCGACCGAAGAGGGTCCGCCGTCCCGTCGCTTGAACAGAACGTGCCCCCCAGTATTCTTTTGCCGTAGATGTCGGCATCGACGTCGACATTGGGAATCATGTCCTTGATCTCATCTATGCTGAGCCATCGGACAGGAAGTCCGGCAGCCTGTTCTCTCACGACTCGGTGTTCGCGCTCGTGAAGACGTTCTTCCGTGACGATGAGGCATAGGTTCCCCACCCTCCTGTACTCGACATCAAAGCCCAGTTCTTCCGACAAACTCTCCCACAAGGTCTCACTGTATATGGCAAAGGCCAGCTCTTTAGGATCCCTTGTCTGTGCTCTGACCCCGCTGGAGTTCCTCCCGGAACCTTCGGCGCCGCAGAATTTCTTTTCTATGATAATGACACTTGAACCACGCTGGGAAAGCCTGTATCCAAGCGCACACCCCATTATCCCGCCTCCGATAATGATCACATCAGCAGTTTTCATATACATTCTCTAGTTGTTTTGTTCGTGCCTACCGACACGATTTTCGAGTATCTTCCCAATTTGACCAATGACGAGTGTGAATATTATGTAGAACAGGCCGAGAATCGTGAACAACTCGAAGTTTCTGTATGTCAGTGAAGCCGCATATCGAATGAAGCCTGTCGCTTCCATGACACCGATGATCGAAAAAAAGGAAGTATCCTTCAATATCATAGTGCATGACGATATGAAATATGGAAGTACAGATCGTATTCCCTGAGGTATGATTACTCTCGTATACGCCTGCGTTTTGGTAAGACCGATTGAAAGAGCAGACTCCATCTGAGTCCTGGGCACAGACTGGAAACCAGCCCTGAACGTCTCAGCGGCATATGCCCCGCCATTCAGTCCCAAGGTAACGACTCCCGCTTTGATGGAATCGAGGGTTACACCGAGGAACAATGGAATACCAAAATAGACAAACAACATCTGGACAAGGAAAGGCGTTAGCCTGAAAGACTCAACATAGACACGGATGACTCCTCTGACTACCTTATTGTTTGTTGTCAACAGTGCACCGAGGACTACCCCGATAATTGATGTAATGATGATGCAGATGAGACCGAGCCTTATCGATAACCAACAGGCCTTAAGGAAATCGGGGAAGTAATTTCTAATGACGTCAAAATGAAAAACATAATCCATAACCTATTCCTCTATTTGAAGCGTATTAGCCTGAAGTTTTTTCTCTGCATATTTACCCAGCCTGAAGAATGCAAAGAGTATGACGAAGTAGACGACTCCGCACGCCAGATAAATTTCAAATGGCGCATAGAGAGCGGCAGACATTGCATCTGCTCTTTTTGTCAGTTCAGGAACATTGATAACGCTCAAGACCGCCGATGATTTTGTGGTGGTTATGAACTGGCTGATACAGGGCGGGATCATTTTCTTGAATGCCTGCGGCAGGATAATCCGGTAAAAAGCCTGCTTGGGGGTCATTCCCAGGGAATAGGCGGCATAACTCTGGGTTTGATGTATCGACAGGATACCGCCACGAAAGATTTCCGTAAAATATGCACCGCTCCACAGGCTCAGTGAAAATATTCCCGCAGTGATGGGGTTCAGATTTATGCCGAAGAACAGCGTTATCCCAAAGAAAAGCCAAAGAACCTGAACGAGAAACGGGACTCCACGTATTATCTCGACATAAATCCGTCCGATGAATTGAAGGATTTTGCTTCTGCTCAATCTGACAGCGGCCATAATCAGGCCGATTATTGCACCTAAAAAAATCGAAGCGATGACAACTGCAAATGTTATCGGAGCGCTTCTGGCAAGAATAGGCAGGTATTTCCAAAAGATCGACCAGTTGAAATATGGTTGCATAGTCAAGCCCCCTTCACCAGTCAATCTTTCCTTTGAGCGCCCCCTCAAAGAAATCCCGCACGCACTGATGGTCCGCATCATAGAACAACTTGTTCGTATCGCCCGTTTCGATGATCTCCCCATCCTCCATAAAAATTATTCTGTCTGCAATTTCCTTCGCGAAACCGAGTTCATGGGTGACGATCATCATTGTCATTCCCTCTTTTCCCAATTCCCGCATCAAATCGAGAACCCCCTTCACCAACTGAGGGTCAAGAGCAGAGGTAACCTCATCGAAAAACATGAGAATAGGGCTCATGGCGATCGCCCTGATTATTGCCACTCGCTGCTGTTGTCCTCCGGAAAGCTGTGAGGGATACGAGTCTTTTTTTGTCTGGAGGCCGATTTTTTCAAGCAGTCGCAGAGCTTTCTCGACCGCCTGTTCCTTGGGAATCCTGAGAGTCCGCGTAGGTCCCTCGATTATATTCTGCAGTACCGTCATATGCGGGAACAAATTGAAGCTCTGGAACACTGTGGCCATCTTTTTTCTCGCGTCGACAGTGTCCTTTATTTTCTTTTGATAGAAAGACTCATTCTTGTAATATCCGTTGATCAGTTCTCCTTCAAGGAAAATCTTTCCGGATTTAACTGGCTCAAGAAGATGCAGGCAGCGAAGCAACGTGCTTTTGCCGGCACCGCTTGGCCCAAGTATTACAATCTTTTCCCCACAGGACACTTCAAGAGAGATGTTCCTCAATATTTCGTGTCCGTTGTAGTCTTTACAGATATTCTCACATTTCAGGAGAAGCGTGCTTTCTGACATTTCTTGTTCTCTCTTCGCATGCGTAATCGTAATCTCCCGGTTGAAAGACCGGGAGATTACATTCATACTCTATTGTCCTAATTTGACTTCATTAGCATTTACTTCAAAAGGATTTTCAATTACAGGAATCGTCGGGAACCACTTTTTCCAAAGCAGTGCATATTCGCCTGAGTTCTTGAAATCAATCAGGAAAAGGTTTGCCCAAAGCCACAGGCGGAAATTTCCTGGCTTGACTGCAAATCCAGTGGTGATGAAGGCTCTCAAGTCATTGGTCGCAATTAGCTTAATCCGCGGATTGGCCGCCTCAAAGCTGATCATCGCAGCATAGGATTCTGTGACAACATCAACTTGCCCTCCGACAAGCGCCTGAATCGCCAACTGGGGGCTCGCAAAGGGAACAATCGTCACGTCTGGGAAATTGGCAAGGACATAGGCCTCCGCAGCGTTCCCTCGCCCGGTACCGACTTTTACACCTTTCTTCAGATCATTCCACCCTTTTATGTGAGTGTTGTCTTTTCTGACCGCAAGCGTCTGTGCACCATAGTTTTCGAAGGCCAAAGTGAAGTCTACCGTGGCAGCCCTACTGGGAAGCCTCGCCATGTTCGCTATGATGATATCCCATTTGTCCGCCAGCAGCCCCGGAATAAGGGCATCCCATTCAGCCTGGACTATTTCGCATTTGACACCGAGTTTCTTGGCAAAAGCCTGAGCAATATCCGGCTCAAGCCCCATCAGCTGATTCGTGGCTGGATCAATAAACATCCTTCCCGGATCTTGGTTGTACATGCCGATTCGGACGGTTCCTTTCTTCAGGATCTCATCCAAATCAGCGGAAAAGAGCTGAGGGACAGCAATAGTTGCAATAAAAAGGATGATTGCAACATTCTTCATCTTCCTCAAATTCATACTTGCCTCCTCGTATGAAATAAGCTTGGAATAGTTTCGCACAACTTTTTCTAGTTGTAAAGACAAAATAATAAAAAATTTAAATTTATTTTTCATATTGTTAAAAACAATTTTATATATTTTAAAAAACAATGCTGAGCAGGACGAACCATTTTAAACCTCAATTATCTGAAAACTGAAGACCCTGAACTGCGGCACAATCGTTCCATCCTTTGACAAAAAGATATGGCCCAGGACAGATCAGTAGCTCACAGTCGAGGATATTAACGGATTTTCAGAAATTTCAGGTTGTGTATGGTGGACATGATTCATAGAGTACGAGAACAGAAGTACCACTTCACAGGCCCTGCCCCCCGCGATATCTCCGCACCATCTCCGCCACATTGAAGGCTGAATCCACGGCCTGGTGCGTGCCCAGGCCGAAGCCTCCGGCATCGCAGCCGACGTAGAAGAGACCCTGAATCGGCGAACCGCCGTTCAGACGCTCGTCGCCGTACTGTTCCGGCGAGAGCGCAACTCCATAGTCTTCGCCGCCCACTCCGGNGAGCACCGACTCGCGGCTGAGCTCCGAGACTGTCGAGGGGCCGAAGGTCTCCTCGCGTTCGATATGGTCGAAGATGTCCGGCTGCATCTTGGCCACTGTCTTTCTCACGAGTTCGAGGTAGGGCTCTATGCGCAGCCGGGGATCGGGGAGGCAGGACATGCAGGCGTAGACGAGCTGCTTTCCCTTGGGCGCCATACCCGGGTAGAGCGAGGTGGTTCCGAGATAGACATAGGTATGCTCGGGGAATATGCTCTTCTCCATCGCGCGGAAATCGTCGAATGTGTTGACCGTGTCGGCGGCTGCGTAGATATTCATGGNGGAGGTGAGCAGGGGCGCATCGAGGACCCAGCGGAAGCCCGCGGAGGAGAGATTGCCCTCAAGGCCCTGTACGAACTTGAGGTAGTCCGGCTCGAAGTATTCGGGGCCAACGAGTTTCAGGACCGTCGCCTGGATACCCGCGCTGCTCACGACGACAGGAGCGCTGTACCGGTGGCCGTCTGCGACGATGCCCGCCACTGCTCCGTCTTCCACAACGATGCGGTCCGCACGGGTCCGAAAAAGCAGCGTGGCGCCAGCATGCTCCGCGCTGCGCGCGAAGGCCTCGAAGACGCTGCCTATGCCGCCTTCATAGTAGCGGCCACCGCCATACTTTCTGGTCTGCTGTACGGCGCGCACGATGGCGGCCGCGCTTATGCGATCGGNGGGCAGTCTGAAATACCCTTCACAGAAAGCCACCGCCAGGTACGCGACAGCGGACTGGGGCAGTTCGAATCGTTTTAGGTAGTCGAGAAACGAGAGCCTGGCGATACCCTCGAGCTCGGTCGGCGTTGCCGCAACCATTGCCCCATCGCCTTGAGAAATCTGAAAAAATCGCCCCAGCTCAAGCCCATGAGGCGTTTGAAGCCGAAGGGGAAGCCTTCGCCCTCTGCTCCATCCTGCNNGAATCTCGCCGTTCGGAAGCTCGAAATAGAAGCGTCCTATAGGATCGGGATAAATCGCCTTGGGTTCTTCGAGCCCAAGATCACCGATCAGTTTTTCGAAAAGAGAGTTCCGCGCAGGCACGCCGTTGATCGGGAACATCTCATACGTGAAGCCGTCCCGGCGCATGCTGAGCATCTTGCCGCCTGCTCTTGAGTTCTTCTCTACGAGTAGAACCTTCAGCCCTCTTTNCGCGAGAATGGCCGAGAGGGCGCTGCCTCCGGGCCNCGNCCCGATCACAATTACATCGAATGCTTCTGTTCTGGCTGTACCCATACTCTCTCCTTTGTCCCGATGTCCCGCTGAGACTCAGCAGGCAGGCGGGTCTTATTGCTTCAATGCGTTCTCCGCGGTGGCGAGGAGCTTTTCCGAAAGATCGCGATAATAAGGCCGCGGCGTGGGATCGTTCAGGATCCTCAGCAAGAGCTCGCGCGCCCGCGCGATGTTCTCCGGATTCTTTGTGCCGATGAGAAGGTTCGCAGCCTGAAGATATTGTCGATATGGCTCGAAACTCCAGCCCGTATGGGCCTCGAATTCTTTATAGAGCGCAAGGGCCTTTGTCACATCCCGGCCCCACAGAAGGGGGAGGCTGTAATAGTACACGGCATCGGCGAGCATGATGCTGTAGTCCATATAGGAGGGGTCTATGGCTTTGCACGCATCGATATCCCGGCGCACCTTTGCCGGCAAACCTCTGGCGACGAAGGAGGCAACGCCATCCGCATCGTACACGAGGCCAAGCACCTGGAGTTGCCAGAAGTAGGCCTCCACTCTCTTCGGCTCGATGGCCATGGCAGCCTCGGTCCGGGTGAGCGCGGCGGCAGGAGCGAATCGCAGAGCTCTTTCCAATCCCGAGACTTCTGAATTCTTGAGCTCTCGGCGAGCTCCATCGCTGAGCGCGCGGCTCTCCAGAGCAATTCATAGTCTGAGGGGCTGGCCTCGAGTGCGTGTTCGCAGGCCGCGAGGCTGTCCGCCATGATCGCGCGCCCCTCCGGGCTGTAGTTCTCCTCCATGGCGCGCCGAAGAGCTCGTCGATGCGCTCGAGCTCTTCATCGTCGCGGCCTGTGCCCGGACCGCCGCGCCTTTCTCGCCAATGAGCAACAGTAAGAGAATCACAGCGACCGAACCCGAAGACGCATCATGGCGACCTCCACCTCAGCTTTCCTGCAATCCGCCCCCGACGAGCATATAGATTTTATCCACCCAGCGCTCGGGAAAGAGTTCGAGCAGTGCGAGAAGCATGCCGGTACCTACCCTATACTGGAGCCGCGGGCGGTTCGACTCAAGCGCCTTGAGCAGCGCGTCCGCCAGACGACGCACGTCGTTGCGCTGGCCCAATTCCATCACCATCAGCGGTTTCAGCCTCAAGAGAAGCTTTCTGTAATACTGGGTCTCGGCCAGAGACTTTTGAAAGAGGTCGTTCATTTTTTGCCTCACGGGCGTTTCAAAGCTGCNCGGCTGGATCTTGATGACGGGAATGCCCAGGAACATCAGTTCCCTGCGCAGGCTGTCGCTGTACGCCTCCACCGCGTACTTCGACAGCACATAGGGCCCCGCGAAGGGCGTGGGCGTCAGCCAGCCGCTCTCCGAGCTGCAGTTTACGATCCGGCCGTGCCNCTTGTGAATCATCTCGAAAAATGTCCGGTTGACCCTCGCGGTGCCGACCAGGTTGACCGCGAGAAGCCGCTCGATGGCGCCGAGGCTGTCGCCTTCGACGAGAGAGGTGAAACTTGCGAGGCCGGCGAAATTGACTACCGCGTCCAGAGTCTCCGTGCGCGCCTTCACGGCTGCAAGCGCCGCCTCGACGCTGGCCTGCTTGGTGACATCGACGCGGACAGGGATGACGTTCGGCAATTCTCCCAGCCGATCCAGGGCGACCTCGTTCGTGCCGGCGGCGAAGATTGTCCAGCGCCCCGTGCGGGAGAGCGCCTCGACGCATGCTTCGCCGAGACCGCCCGTCGCGCCGGTAAAAAATACGTACTTCATCGGTCGGCCAGACTTTCCGGCTTCAGCCAGGCGAGCGTGTCGGCGATCGTCTCCTCGAAGGGCCGAGTCGTGTATCCGAGCTCCCGCCTGGCCTTTTCCGAGGAATAATCGTTGTTGCGCGTGAGGTTGTAGAGCGCGAACTTAGTGAAAACAGGCGGTCGCTTTTTGGCCCTGTAATAAACCTCCAGCAAGGGCACGGCGAGCTTCGCGAGCCACAGCGGGAGCATGAACCTGACTTCTCTCGCGCCGGTCAGCCGGTGAACCGCCCCAAACATCTCCCTGAGAGAGACGACGCAGTTTCCAAGAATATAGCCTTCGCCACGCCTCCCCCTGTCGGCGCAGAGCACGATGCCGTGGGCGACATCGCGGACGTCGACCGCGTCGAAACCTCCGCGAATGCCCGCGGGAACTTNTCCGGCGCTCGCGTCGAGGANGAAGACGGGTAAGGTGCCCCATGCGTAATCGCCGGGGCCGCAGAGGCCGGAGGNGAACACTATGGACGCATCCAGTCCCCGCGTCTTCACCGCATCCATCACCAGGGCCGACGCCTCCGCCTTGGTTTTTCCGTAAAAGCCGACGACCGCGCCAGGATCGAAGGTATCGACTTCGGCGATGCGCCGGCCATGGGGCAATTCAGGTATCACGCTGGTGGAGCTGACATAGACGAGTTTTCTGACCTTCGCGCCGAGGCACCGCTCCACGATGTTCCGCGTTCCGAGCACGTTGACATCGTAGACCTTCTGCGAAAACTCGGGATAGGTCGTGACAATGCCCGCAATATGCAAAACTGTCGGTTCTGCACCCTCCTCCACCGCGAAAAACCTGTCGAGATCGTCCGTGCTGAGGAGATCGCCTTCGCACACTTCGATACCCTTCGGCAGTCGCGCGGCCAGACCGTCGCCGGGAAGGACGAGGCNCCGCACACGCTCCCCGCGCGAGATGAGTTCGCGGACGACGCTGCTGCCCAGGTGTCCCGCGGCTCCCGTGACCAGATAGGTGGCTCCCATACATTTCATCCTTTCGTATTTTTCAGCACGGTGTCCGGGAATTTGGTGTTGTATACGCNCGGCAGGAGCTCGACAAAACAGGCTCCGACTTTTTCGTCTCTCTCATTGAAGACATCCGCCAGAAGCTCGTAATACCCCATGTTCATCTGGCCCTTGAGCAGAGGCTTGATGGTGTAGTGTTCATCCTTGAGGCCGGGACGNNCCAATTTCCAGCCATACGAGTACTTCGTCCGGCCGTCGGGGTAGACGAAGTCGAGAGGCGATATGCTGTAGGCGTTGAGCCTCGCCGAGCTTCCGTCCGCGCGGATATAGGTTCCGTCCCGGTAGTCGTCCTGGGNGAAGGAAAACAGCATCATCTCCTCATCGTCGAGAAAACGGAGCGAAAACCACTCCCACATGCACTCCCTTTTTTTGATTGAATACGGGCCGCCCTGCCTGTCGAACCAGGCCTTGCCTTNCATTGCCCTCGCCTCTCCGTTCAGCGTCAGCGTGCCCGAGGTCGGCATGTTGGGATACGAATAATAGATCGTGGTCTGCCGGGGCGCATTGATCCCCATCCGCAAGAGTCCGTTGTCGCAGTGCCACACGGCGCCCTTGCCGTAATCCAGCATGAGGTTCAGGGAGAATTCCTTAGTCTGAGCGGTGAATCTCATGCCGCCTCCAGCTTCTGCAGCAANTGCCGCATCTCCAAACCCACGCGTCCCATNCGATACGCATATCCTTGCGGAGAGCGTGACACGCTGAAAATAGTGGTGTCTGCCGGTCTCGAAATCGGTCAGCGCCAGCATGATGACGTAGGGACGCAGGACCGACACTTTGAGCCTCAGCATGGTGAACTGGAATGAGTATACCCTCCCTTCGTCGTCCACAAGCGAGCCTGTCGCATACCACCAGTCGAACACCCCTGTGGATCCCCACTCTTCCTCGAAATTGCCGTGGCCATGCCCGATAGGGACAGCCTTGAATCTCGACATAATCGCACCTCTATTCAGTTTTAGCGAACAACTTGTCTTTTATAAGAATCTATGACCAATATAGTTACAATCAGCTTAACAAACAACGGAATGTTCGCTATACTATGTCGGATAAAGACAGACGGCGCGAGAATGCCATTATTTTGGAGGAAAAGGCGATGAAGGAAGGGCGCGTCGACCGCAGGGTAAAGTACACGAAGATGGTGCTGCGCGAAAGCCTGCTCGAACTCATGAAGGACAAGCCGATTTCGAAGATCACGTCCGCCGAACTGTGCCGCAGCGCNGATATCAACCGCAACACCTTCTACACCCACTATTCAAGCCCGGAAGACCTGCTCTCAAACATCGAGGAGGAGCTTTACGGCGAAATTAAAGACGCGATCGAACACTCGCTGAAATTTGACTCGATACCATCCCTTATCCTCGAAATCTGCCAATCCATACAGAAAAATGTCGCCTTGTGCCGGATTCTCTTCTCGGAGTATGGCGATACATTGTTCCTGCGGCGCATCATGGACATCGCCCGCGACAAGAGCATACGCGAGTGGAAAAAAGCCTTGGCCGTGGATGACCCGGCACAGATGGAGCGCCTCTATACGTACTTCGCGAACGGCTGTGTCGCGGTCATCCAGTCCTGGGTTNNCAGGACGGGCGAGGAGAGCCCGCAGGAAATCGCCTCTTTCATCGACAAGGTCTCGAACAGNGGATTACGTGCATTTTCTAGACGAATCAGATAATTTTCTATGATCTCGTGCCTTCCGGCTCGATGAACTCCGAAACCGGCCGCTTCANGGCCTCGGCAAGACGCTTCGCCACGGCCAGGCCCATCGAACGACGCCCATTCTCGTAGGCGGAGATATTCGAAACGGCGAGGCCGGTCATGCCCGCAAGCTGTGCCTNGGTGAGCCCCGCGTTTTCGCGCCTGATGCGGAGCGTCACACNCGGATGCCAGGACTCCTTCACTTCCCGATACCATTCCAAATCCTCAGGGAGAACCGAATCCGCGACATTGCGCTCATCCACGACAATATNGGCCTCCGGATCCTTCTTCTTCGCATATGCAAGAATCGCCGAAGCCTCCTCCGCAGACACGGAAATGAGCTTTCGCTGGCTCTTGTNATGGTGCTCTTTCTCTGCTGCCGGCATACTCAACCTCCACAAGGACAATGCCTTTCACGTCTGCATATCATCAAAAATGATGATGTGCAGTCAAGCCATGAAACGCTGATACGATAAAAAGGCTGCCGCGAAGGCTCGCCGCATTGGCAAGGTAGACGCAAAGGCGGGCGCACAGGCCGTCGACCTTATCAAAGGCCTCTGCTTCTGTCGGTGTAAGCGCCCTTCTTTTTGGCTCATCATGGGCAAGTTTCACATGCAAGATAGGCTTAAGCCACTATTAGCAAAAACTTTGCGCGAAGAAGACTTGAACTTCCATGCCTCTCGCACTAGCACCTCAAGCTAGCGTGTCTACCAATTCCACCATCGCGCACGCTGCAGGATTAATATATATCTAGTCCGCCGTTCATTGTCAAGAGAGACCTGATTATTGGGCACAACAGCATTCCGGGCGCGCACCACGGTCGGCCGCTCCGCGGCATATGCGATGCCGCCCACCAGACAATCCCGCGCCCACCCTCACAGGCTTTCGGAGATGCGCTCGATGGCCACGCAGCGGCGGCTCTCGGGTCGATGCGGAACAGCGCGCCATGATGGCGGCGCTGCCTTCGGCAGTCTCCATTTTGTAGGGAATCTGGTGAGGAAGCGGCGGATGCAGATGTCGCCGTTCATGCCGATCACGGAATCGACGGGTCCGTCATGCGAGGTCGGTGAGTAGCCGTGCCATTGGGAGGATGCGCTCGTCGGCGTGGGCACGTGGGTGTGGTGCCCGCGACGACCGAGGCGCGGCCGTCCAGGTTCCACGCGAGGCCTCTTTTTCTTCATTGGATTCGCATGGAAGTCTACAATGACGAGGCGTCGGGTGCTCGCGCGCGGCGGTCGCGAGAATCTGGTCGGCCTTGACGAAGGACAGTCGATGTCATAGAGGTCGCGGCGGCCCTGGAGGTTGACGACCAGCCACTCGAAACGGCGCTTGTGCCGGCCGCACGGGTGGGGGCGGCTGTCCCGGCGCGTTCCAGCCCTCAAGGTACGCGGTTCCGCGTCCGGCAGGCCCTTCGGTAATTCGCAGGACGCAGGAGGGCCTGTTCTGCCTCAAGAAGCTCGTAGGCCTCTTTGCGCTCCCACACATGGTTGCCGCTCGTGATGACATCGATGCCGTAGGAGCGCATCGCCGCGATTTCATCCGCTCCGATGCCGAAGCCCTTGAGGGCGTTTTCGCCGTTTGCGACGACGAGGTCGGCCTCAAGCTTTTTATGAGCGATGCAGAAACGTGAAGAGCGCCCGGAGGCCGGGAGCTCCCACGACATCGCCGATCATGAGTACGTTTGCGGTCTCGACACTCATCGTGCGTATTCCACTATGCGCGTTTCTCTGATGATGGTCACTTTGATCCTGCNCGGATAGCGCAGGTCGGATTCGATTTTCTTCGCGATATTCTTGCAGAGGTCCTTGGCCTGGTCGTCGGAGACCTGCTCGTTGTTGACGATGANTCGGAGTTCGCGCCNCGCCTGGATGGCGAAGGCCTTTTCGACGCCGGAGAAGCTCTCGGCCACGGCCTCGANGTCTTCGAGCCGCTTGATGTAGTTGTCCAGCGTTTCGCGGCNGGCGCCCGGGCGCGCTGCGGAAATCGCATCGGCGATCTGCACGATGACGCTCTCCGGGCAGTTCGGCTCGACATCGTTGTGGTGCGAGGCGATGGCGTTGATGACCCGGGCATCCTCTCCGAACTTCTTGGCGATCTCGGTGCCGATCTCGGCATGGTTCTTGTCGCTGTCGGTGACAATGCNCTTGCCGATGTCGTGCAGGAGCGCCCCGCGCTTCGCGATTTCCCNGTTGAGGCCGAGCTCGGCTGCCAGAAGCCNCGCGATGACCGCCACTTCCTTCGAGTGCATGAGGACGTTCTGTCCGTAGCTCGTGCNGTAGTAGANGCGTCCCACGGCCCTGATGAGCTCGGGCGCCATGTTGTGCAGCCCGAGGTCGAACACGACCTTTTCGCCTTCGTCGTAGAGTTTCTGGTTGATCTCGCGCGTAACCTTCTGCANCATCTCTTCGATGCGCGCCGGGTGAATGCNGGCGTNCGCGATGAGCCGTTCGAGCGAAATCTTGGCGATCTCGCGCTGGATCGGGTCGAAACAGGAGATGACGACCGCCTCCGNCGTGTCGTCGATGATGATGTCGACGCCGGTGAGCGTTTCGANGGTGCGGATGTTGCGGCCCTCCCGTCCGATGATGCGCCCTTCATCTCGTCGAAGCAGGCTGACCGAGGAAACCGTCGATTCCGCCGTAGATTCGGTCGCGATGCGCTGGATTGTCGTGATGAGCACATCCTGGCTTTTTCCGCGTGAGCTGGCTTCCTGATCGATTTTGTTGATCAGCACCTGGGCGTCGCGGCGGGCCTNCTGCTNCATGTTCTGAATGATGAGCTTCTNTGCCTCTTCGGCGGTAAAGCNCGACACGCGCTCGAGCTCGGCAGTGTAGCGCTCTTCCTGCCCCGCCAGATAGGTTTCTTTTTCGGCTATCGAGTTTTCCCTGTNTTTAAGATTGGCTTCGATGCGCTCTATGGATGCGAGCTTGGCATCGAGATTCTCTTCTTTGAGGAGAACGCGCCGCTCATATTTCTGCAGCTCGATTCNTCGGTCACGATTTTCCCTCTCTTGCTGGTTTCGTTCTCGAATGATCTGATCTTNTGCTTCTACCAGGAGCTCTTTCTTCTTGGCCTNCGNCTCTTTTACTGCATCCTGCAAAACACGCTCTGACTCCCGTTCCGCGGAAGAGAGTTGAAATCTGGCATATAGCCAGCGGATCATCCATCCTAGACTAAGCCCGGCGAGAGGAAGGACGATGTACCACACAACTGGTGTCATAACTCCTCCCTTTTGAATATAATGCCGTCATTTTGATTATAGCGATGGCGAGGTCTTTGTCAAGTTTGTCTACATTTTTATAAATATCGATTTTTTCGGGCGATATGCTTGACGATCTCCCGTAAAAGGTGTATATATTCAAACAAGATAAGCGAAAACTGCGGAAGGACAATTGCCTTCCAAATGTTTTCAGGTTGGAATTGGCTGTTTCATGCATTGTTTTTCCTTTCGTAGCACCGGCCAGCTGAAGGCGGCTGACGCACGTGCCGGTTTTTCTCCTCTTCGTTTTTCATTCGGAAAGACCAACAATAATCAGAACAGTACTCTAATTTCTCCTCTGAAGACTGTCGGCGCGGTATTGTGCTTCCAGGTTATCGCTTCCGATTCGCCCTAGGCGGATCAAACCGGTCGACGTCGAGAGGACGAGGCCAAGATTTGAGGTTTTTCCGAAATGTCCAAGAAAATTTATGTCGGTAACATGAATTACAACACTTCCGAGCGCCAGCTTCAGGATCTTTTTGCACAGTATGGCGATGTCACCACCGTGAACATCATCGTCGACAGATTCACCGGCAAGGCGAAGGGATTCGGCTTTGTCGAAATGGAGAACGCCGAGGCAGCAGACGCCGCGATTGCCGCGCTCAATGGCCAGGAATTCATGGGCCGACAGCTCCGCGTGAATGAAGCGCAGGAGAAGCCCCGCTACGAAAGAGAAGACAACGGCGGATACAAAGGCCGCAAGTACTGAGTTGAACAAAGCTTGCGCGCTTCGCCGCCGGCGCAAGCTTTTCCACAAAAGCCAGTGATGGCTGATGAGGGCCGTCCAAGAAATTGGACGGCCCTTTTTTGTGACCAGAGCTGTAACCGGGGGCCATCATCGCAGGGCCGCGTGTCCGCGGGGACCGCCCCCGCCTGCACGGGCGCTGTCGCAGAGCCGTAGGGCGGCCGCATGTCCGCGGGGGCGCTCTCCATTTCGGGAGGCGCCTTTACGCGCGCCCGCTTGTATCCAGACTATCCAGAAACGCGATGATATCCCTGAAGCGCTTCGGGACGGGAGCCTTGAAGATCGAAGGTTCGGGCCGTGAAGGCAGGCGGATCTTGAGGCGGCGGGCGTGGAGCATGAGGGTGGCCCCGGAGAAAAGGCCGTCCTTCTTCGCATAGAGGGGATCGCCGAGGATGGGGCAGCCGATGTGGGCGCAGTGGACGCGGAGCTGGTGGGTCCGTCCGGTCTTTGGATATAGGGCGAGGAGAGAGTATGTCGCGATCCGACGGCGGGCGCCCGGGGGCGCGGTCACGGGCTCGGAGCCGCCCGAAGCGACCTCCCATGTAGCGCGCACTCTATAGAGGGTGAGGGCATGCTTGCCCCGGCCCGGCTGGCTCACCGCGAACTTCTTGCGGTCGCGGGGACTGCGCGCGAGCCAGGTGTCGATGCGCCCCCGGGCGGCGGGCGGCACGCCCTTCACGATGGCAAAGTATTCCTTGCGGGCCTGGCGCTCGCGAAACTGGCGGGACAGAAACTCGTGGGCGGAGGCGGTGCGGGCGACGATGATGACGCCTGAGGTGTCCTTGTCCAGGCGGTGCACGATGCCCGCGCGCGGAGGAGCTTCAGCGGCAGGATGCCCTTCGCTCTCGAGCCAGAGCACTCCGTTCGCGAGCGTCCCGCGCCAATTGCCCGCGGCAGGGTGTGTCACCATGCCCTGGGGTTTGTCGATGACAAAGACCTCATCGTCGCGATACAGCATCCTGAGCGGCACGGGCTCCGGCACAATCTCTTCGGAGGGAGCCTCGGTCCACTCGAGGCTCAGGCGGTCGCCGCTCTTGAGTTTATGGGAAAACTTTACTTCTTTACCGTTGCAGAAGAGACGCGCACTGCGGGCTTTGAGCTGGGAACGGGTCATGATCTTGAGGATTTCGGAGAGATATTTGTCGGCGCGCAGGGGCTCAGGGAGCGAGGCGACGCCTTCCCAGGTGGAAGGAAGAAAGGAAGAAGAGGGAGAGGCTGCGGCTTCGCCCTTCGGTTTATTCGCCTTCATCGATCCATCCGAGTCCGGGGACAAGGCGGGATCCCGGGGATGCAGCGTCTGGGACTGCGCCCGAAGTGTGGCCTTCCAAACCTTCCGCACCTTCGGATGTCGGGCGGCGGCCGCCCTCCCCTCTGTCCCGCCGCGCCTGCGCGGATGGCCGTGAACCCGCTCTCCATACTCGACATTCCAGAGGAAAAGCCCGCAGGCCGGCGCGGTGGCCCCTGCCCTGCCCCTGTCGCGGGACTCAAGCAGCTCCCGCATGAGCGCCTCGCCCTTCGCGGGATTCTCCGCGCTCCTCTCGATCTCGAGAAAGCTGCCCACGAGCGAGCGCACCTGTCGCCACAAGAACGCATTCCCCGCGACCTGGTAGACCAGCCGCT
>JADLKI010000008.1 GCA_015657395.1 Spirochaetales bacterium
AACGACACCTTCTTTTCCGGATGTACGGTCCAGAGATCGTATTTGGTCAGGATGTAATCCAGGTTTTTNNTGCGCCAGACCGGGCCGTGCAGCGGGCAGAGCATCCGCACTGGAATGCCCGACACCTTCTTNNTCAGCGCCGACTGCACCTGCGCACCGTATCTGCCGACTATATTGGTATAATAGCGGCGCGCCTCGTCGAGAAAGAGATCTTCGAAATCGAGCTCGTCGCTGAAAAGGTTGCCGGAGAGCGCACCGAAGGTCCCGAANNACGCATCGGCAGTGAAGAGGACTCCCTCGCGCTCTTCATAGGTGAACATCACCTCGGGCCAGTGCACCATGGGAGCAAAATAGAAACGCAGCGTGTGCAGGCCGAGGGGGAGTTCGTCCCCTTCCCGCACCTCGCGGATCTTGGCCTCGATATCGAAATTGTAGAACTGGCGGATCATCTGGAAGGTCTTCGGGTTGCCNNCCACGATCTTCATTCCCGGGAANNAGCGCCTGCAGAGCTCTTCGATATTGGCGCAGTGGTCCGGCTCCATGTGGTTGACAACCAGATAGTCGATGGCCCTGTCTCCCAGCACATGCCCGATGTTCTCGAAAAAACTGCCNNGGCTGATCGAAAAATCGACCGTATCGAGCAGCGCGACCTTCTCGTCTATGATCAGATATGAATTGTANNAGGCAACGCCGTTCGGCAGAGGGAACATGTTCTCGAACAGCGCAAGCCTTCGATCGTTTCCNNCGCCCACCCAGAATATGTGAGGGGTTATTTGCCTTGTGCAATACATACCATTTCCTTCCTTTTATCTATTATGGAGCAAAAAAATGTCCTGATAGACAAACAGAATCGTAGATTCAATAAGTTAGAAATAACTAACTCAGATTCTTCATCATAACACTTGTCGGCAGCGTGATACAAGATGAAAAAGCGGTTTAAAACCTCCGAAGCGACGAGGTCCATACTTCATCTTTGGCGGGGCAAAAGAGTATAATAAAATTTGTTCAGCCCCCCGGACAAAATTGAAGGCAAGGTTGTCGGACAACTGCAGGGCGGCTAGGGTTTCAAGAGCAAGCAACCAGATGCACGATTTGATGGCGAAGTTCTTTCGGTCTCCTCTGGCCATCGGCATTGTGTGCGGCAATGCCCTTCTGGCGGCGGGCGCGGACGCTCGCCGGGATCGCGCCTGTGCTCCTGACTGCACCCCTCTTCGCTCTTGTCACCGGCGGAGAACTCGCCCTGGTACTGCTCTCGAAGCCGGGAGCCAAGGCAATTCTCGGCGAACAAAAGCGTGAACGGAGCGAACACGATGCCGACCGTCTCGAAGAGACGGCCCGCCTGAGAAAGCGTCTCGCCATGCTCCGCATTGAGAATCCCGAAGCGAAGGCGGCCGTAGAACGGCTCGTATTTGCAGCCGGGCTGTACCTCGAATCCTGCGCAAAAGGGAATGCGAGGGACCCCATTGTCGAGGATGCGGTGCACAATGCCGCCGAGACAGTGGATGGGTATCTGCACGTGTCCGATGCCGGACGGATCGGCTCGCGCATTGAGGGCGAGCCCAGCACGGCGCAGCAAAACCTCGAACAGAAACTGATTCTCTCCCTCGATGGATCAACCCGCCTCATCGCCGAAAGCTTGCCCTGCCCTTTGGGGGCATCGAAGGAAACCATACTGTGCTCGATGCAATGGATGGACGACAGGAGCTGGAAGAATGAAACGAAGCAGATTCTTGCTGGTCATGCTGGTGTTGATCGGANNTTTGTCGGGACAAGCTCTCGCTGCGCTCGAGGCTCAGGCGGAATCTGTGGAAATATTCCTCACTCTGCACAGCGACGGCAAGGCGGTGGTTCAGCACTCCATTGTCTGGAATGTGAGCTCCGACACCATGGGCGGCTTTTACTTCCAGGGAGAAAAAGCTCCCCTGGCCTGGGACCGGGAGCGCTGCTGGGCCGATCTGCCGGACGGAACGCGCAGNCCCCTCGACATCAAAGATGCAGGGGGCACATGGGATATCCTCCTCGCCCAGGGCAGGCGCACGTCGGGAACCTCGACCTGGGTGCTCACCTACGGCGCCGATCTTGCCGCGGCGGACATGGTGGGGCTCACCGAAAGATCCGGCGGCGAAAAGCTCTTCTATTTCCACTGGGCTCCGCCCGAGTGGGACCAGGCGCTCGGCCACCGGGGTGTGNNGACCATTGTCTTTCCCATCGAGGTGAAGGCGGGCGAAACGGGGGATTCCCGATCCGAACGGCTCTCGCAGCTCGGTTTTGCCACCGAAAAGCACGTCAATGACGAGAACAGCATCGACTGGTACGCCGCACAGGGGTCCGACGGCAAAAACTATCTCGCGCTGCGGTTCTATCAGAAAGCGCCCGCCGCGCACGCCTCTCAGGATCTTCAATTCTATCTGTCCGCCGAGAATGTAGCCCTCGCTTTCTCTCCGCTGTTCAATGCCCTTGCCGGCCAAACTGTGACCGCGAATCCTTCCGGTGCCCTCGAAACTGGAGAACAGCCGGGTGCCGTACGCGGAGGACCAGGCCGGGACTGGCAGCGCACGCCGCTTCTCGCCCTCTTTCTCTGCGGCGGCATCGCCGCGCTCGGCGTGTTTCTCTATCGAAGGAAAATAGCGGGATATCCGAAGGCTGTGGCAAAGGCCGAGGGCATCGCCTGGGCCGGCGATTCGTGGACACCCCCCCGCCTGACCGAGGGGACGTATGCGGTCCCCGGCAAAATAGCCGAGAATCTGCATCCTGTCGAAGTCGCGCTGCTGTTCGAACTGCCACTGCCCCGCGTCGTGGCCGTCATGATCAGAATTCTTGAGGATGAGGGCGTGGTCCGCCTTGTGCAGGAGTCGCCCCTGCGGCTCGAAGTGCTCAAGCCGGAGAGTGCGGACGAGTACGGCGACGTATTTTTGGGCGCCTTCGACACGGAGGGCTGGGTGCTCTCGGGCCGCATGGCCGATTTTTTCGAGACGGCCCTGAAAAAGCTTCAGGAAAAAATTTGGGACTGCGACATCGAGGCCACCAAGGCGTATTACAGGAAAAAGCTTGAAGAGCCGGAGGCCGGGGAAGCCGCCGCTGCTGCGGCTGCCGGAGCGATGCCGAGGTACAGCTGCTGGCCATCGTTTATATACGTGTATTCGCACCCGCACTATTACGGAAACCTCGGACTTCCCAAAGAGTTTTCCGGAACGTATGCGTCGTTCATGGCGTCTTCGGCCTGTTTTTCGGGCTGTTTCTCGCCGAAGAACCTTGCGGGTACCGCCGGTGCCTGCTATTCGGCCTGCCACAACGCATGTCACAGCGCGTGCCATCAGGCTTGCCACAGTGCCTGTCACTCCGCGTGCCACTCGGCCTGTCACAGCGCCTGTGTCTCCGGGGGCCCGCATTGATGCTGCGAAGGCCGGCCACACGGACAGACGACGCCGGCGCGAAAGCGGTCGCGGCGGGCGCAAGCGGCAAAGGGGCCATTCCGCAGGTGGCCGCGCCTGCAGAGGCCGCCCAAGCCCAACCGCCGGGCGCGCAGAGGCATACCGGCACTTCAATCTCGCCGGCAGCCGCTCCGCCCGACCTCTCCTGGGTCGACGATNNTTTCTGGGCCAAGGCGGGAGAGCATATCTTCTCCAGGGAAGAAGACGGCGTCCTCATCCTGCCGCCGAACCGCGTCTATAAGGTCAATACGACGGCTGCCTCACTCATCGCCTACCTCAAGCGCGGGGGCTCGATGCGAACCCTGAAGTTCCCTTCGGCCGAGGCTGTGCGCGACACTGCGCTGTTCTTTGGAGATGTCGCCGCACTCTACCGCGGCGATGCGCCGGTCAACGGCACGGTGTCTTCGGAGCCCTTCTCTTTCTCGTTTACGAGGCTGCCGGTGCTGGGCGAAATCGCGCTGACCTACCGGTGCAACAATGCGTGCCGCTTCTGCTATGCGGGCTGCAACGCGCAGAAGGGCAGCAGTAGTCAGAACGCCTCCGCACAATCGCCGGCCACCGTGCGCGCCGGCGCGCTTCCGCCCCGCAGATGCCCTGTTTCGCCCGTCTCAAGCCACCCCGAGCGCTCCACCGCAGATTACCGGCGCATCATCGACATCTTCGCGGACGAGGCCAAAATTCCCTTTTTTTCGTTCACGGGGGGAGAGCCCACCCTGCGGGAAGACCTCGAGGAGCTCGTCGAGTATGCGTGCCGGCGCAGGCTCATCACTAACCTCGTCACGAACGGCACCCTGATCGACGAGGGGCGCGCCGCCGGGCTCAAGAGAGCGGGACTCGGGAGCGCTCAGGTCTCCGTCGAAGGCCCTGATGCTGAAATTCACGATTTTCTTGCAGGGAGAGACGGGGCGTTCTCCGAGACGATCGCCGGCATCGGGGCATTGCAGAAAGCCGGCATTCCCACGCAGACCAACACGACCATCTCGCGCGGGAACCTGCAGCTCATCCACCACATGCCCGCCTTTCTCGCGTCGCTGGGAATCCACCGGTTCGCCATGAACCTCTTCATCCCCACCATCCCGGGGAAAGAGGCTGACCGGCTCTTCGTCCCCTACGAAGAGATCGGCCCCTGGGTAGATGCCGTCGCCAAAGAGGCAAAAAAACTCAGCATGACATTTTACTGGTACAGCCCCACACCCTTCTGCACTTACAATCCCATCGCGCGCGGACACGGCAACAAGAGCTGCGCGGCGGCCGACGGGCTGCTCTCCGTCGCTCCCGACGGCTCAATTCTGCCCTGTTCTTCCTGGGATGAACCGATCGGCAATCTTCTGGAGAAGAATTTCGGCGAACTGTGGTTCTCGGAAAAAGCCCGGTTCTATAAAGAGAAGCATTTCGCGCCCGTCCCCTGCCGCACCTGCGACAGCTTCATAGCCTGTCAGGGAGCATGCCCGCTCTACTGGCGCTATACGCATGCCGAACCGTGCGGACTCGGAAAAAGCAAGGAGCACGTATGAATACAGCCGTCATTCGCTATCGGATTCCAGGCTTTGGCACACCTTCCCGCCTGCTCGTCTTCGGAGCGTGCGGCCTCGGCGGTATTTTACTGCAGGTCTTCTGGCGCGGCCCCGGAGCGGTGGTCGGCACCCTGCTCCTCGTGCTGCCGCTTCTTCTCTTGTCCGCAAAGCCGTGGACCAACAAGCCCAAGGACATCGGCGAGGAGGACTGGCAGCCCGTCACCGACGCCGAACTGGACCGCATCGCCGATGCCTTCAACTCGACTAGACACCTGCAGTTGCCGCTCTGGTACCGTCCCGTTTTCGGCATCCCCTTTACGGTAGCCCTCGCCATTTTAGCCGTCGTGTTCGGAAGCGCGCTCACCCTCCCGGGACTTCTCGCCACGGACGCGCTCATTCTGCTGTGGCCGGCCCTCAACTTTCTCAAGATACGCCTGTGGATTCCCAGGGAATTCGAAATGGTCATGCGCGCCCTGCAGGCCGCCCGCTCCGTCCCCCTGCCTCCGGACATTGTCTGCACGCCCTACCTGCGGCTCGACCGCGACGAGCAGGGTCTGCGGATACCCGAGAATGCCCGGCTCATGCTCGAACCCCGCCAGAAACCCGACGACCTCGCGGGAGTGCAGCTGCAGGTGGCCATCAACAAGGGCCCAAACGGAGCCGTCCCCTACCTCTACGCCGTGGTGCTCACCCACGGCCAGGGCGCGACGTGGCGAAAGGCCAGCGGCTTCCGCGCCCCGGGCTATGAGGTCGAACCCGGCGGCGATGCTTCCTACGGCACCGTCGTCATACGCCAGCACACCGAGGGCAACGGATACCATACCACCCCCCAGGACTGTGCGAGGCTCGTGGAGACAGCCGTGACGCTGATGAAAACAATAATTTAGTGGCCAAGCCAGTAAAAACTCTGCAATTTCTACAATCTGTCTATAAATCCTGTTTCCAGAAAAATGCTCGTGCCAATCTTTTTGTCTTCGTTCTCGTTCTGCATCATGCGAATAAGATTATCTATCGCCATAAAACCAATTTCTACAGTAGGCTGTGTGATGACAGAGACCGGATATTTAAGGTAATCGAGCCATTTATTGTCATCGTACGTCACAATTTTTATCTGTTGGGGAATACTGATACCCATTTCTTCCAAGCTTCCTATAAGCTGGTAACATATGTCTGAAGTCGCGCAGAGCACACCATCTGGTTTTGTATCCTCGACGTATCTGCAGATCAGTCTGTTTGAATCTTCCTGCTTATAGTTCAGTGTAAGGACATTGGGTAAAGCGTTCGCAATATTCTTCTGGATAAAGAAACTATATCCAAGCAGCCGCTGCTGGCATGTGTAGACTGTCTCAGGATAACTGATGAAGCCTATATTTTTACACCCTTTTGTCGCGAGATAATTGGTACCAATATATCCGCTTTCAAAATTATTTATTCCCACAAAAATCTTGTCCAAATCTTCATATTTTCGATCCACGAAAACCATAGGAATAGTGGCGGACAAAATCTCTTTGGGGCATTTCCGAGAATCAACAGGGGCAATAATTATGCCCCCCACATTCTTTTCCAAAATACTGCGGATATTCAATTTTTCAAGTTCAGCGTCATTCTCCGAATCACACAGCAAAATGGAAAAACCTTGTTCAGAGGCATACGTCTCTATCGCCTTGATGACTGAAATGTAATAATCCTCCAGAATATTTGCTACAATAACACCTATGAATCTTGTCGTGGAATGAAGTGATTTGGGTTTCTTTTTCTCATAGCTAAGTTCTTCCATTATTTTTAGAATATATTCGCGTGTTTCACGTTTGACATAACGGGTCTTGTTTATGACATGCGACACCGTAGTGATCGAAACCCCCGCTTGCTGCGCAATATCAATAAGCCTGACAGGTTTGCTTTTCAATATAATTGCCTCCATGCACAGCACGTTGAAGTTGGGTTTGCCCCGCTGATAAAACCTATCATCGACTTTATCTTTCGAATGCACGCATGTCAATCAATTTTCTATTTAGACACCGCTTTGGCAAAACGTTTACTTCGCCTGTTTTTTGTTGAAATATCGTACATTACCGCAAGCGCAATAATTGCCCCTCTTACAATTTGCTGCATATAAGAATTTACACTCGCAAGGTTCATAATGTTATTGAGGAATCCGACAATAAGCGCTCCTACGACAGTCCCCCNCGCAGTTCCCAAACCTCCCGAGAAACTCGTTCCTCCGATTATCGAGGAAGTGAGCGCCTGAAATTCATAATTTATTCCACCATTTGGCAAACCGGCATTGACTCTCGACATGAAAAGCACGCCAGCAATTCCCACAATCACTCCATTGAGCACAAATGCCAATACCTTAGTCTGATTGACCGCTATGCCCGAAGCTTTTGCCGCTTCCTGGTTGCCGCCGATCGCATACAGGGCGCGGCCAAATCTCGTATGGTTCAATATGTACCATGTGAGAATAAAAAAACCCAATAAAAAGAAAATGGGAATAGGCACAGGACCGATAGAACCCTGACCAAGAATTGTATATCCACCTATCTGATAGATATTTTGTCCCTTGGAGAACAAGAGCGCCGAACCTCTCGCCATTTCCTGCATTGCAAGTGTCGCGATGAAAGCAGGAACAGAAAATCGTGTGACAATGAGCGCAGTGATCAGGTTGCACAGCACTGCGATGGCTATTGCAACGATAATTGCCAAGGGCATGGATCCTGTGGCTTTATAGCTTGCAACGGAGAGCAAGCCGGAAAGCGCAAGAACCGACCCCGAAGACAGATCGAGGAGCCCACAGATGATGAGCATTGTCTCGCCAAATGCCAGTATTGTGGTGACTGATATCTGGCGCGCAACATTCGATATGTTCTGGGCAGATATAAAATTGCTATTTATTATGGAACTTATTGCTATCAAAGCGACAAGTACTAAATAAATACTATAGCGTCGGGTAAGGCCAGACCAAGAAATACGTTGTCTGGAATTATCTCTCATTGTGGTACCCTCATCCTTTTCTCATATCCTGTAGCCAGTCTCATAATTTTTTCTTGGCTGAACTCTTCTCTTTGAAGTTCTCCTGCAATTTCGCCTTTACATATGACATATATCCTGTCACACATACCAATCAGTTCGGGCAATTCTGAAGAGACCATGACCAAGGCCTTCCCTTCTGCGGCGAGGTCTCCCATGAGTTTGTAAATTTCATATTTCGCGCCCACATCAATGCCTCTTGTGGGCTCGTCGAGAATAAGAATTTTTGCGTCACAGAGAATCCATTTCCCAAGCACTACTTTCTGCTGGTTACCGCCACTCAGTTCTTCTACAGTTGTGGAAAGAGAGGGGGCCTTTACCTCCATTCTTGAACAAATTTTGCCAATGGTATTATTCTCCACTGCACTGTGGAGATGCCCTCCATAGAAAAAGAGCCTGAGATTTGCAAGACCAACATTCTCCCGAATGTTGCGTATAGGAATTACTCCAAAACGGCGTCTATCCTCAGATAGCATGGCTATTCCGGATTTGATCGCATCCTTGGGATCATGTATAAAAACTCTCTTGCCAGAGATCATTATCTCCCCTGACAGATAGGGATCCAAGCCAAAAATAGCCCGCATTATCTCTGTGCGGCCCGACCCCATTAAACCTGCAAAACCCACGATTTCCCCAGTCTTCACAGAGAAATCGACGTTTGTGAATGCTTTTTCAGAAGAGAGCCCTCTGACGACCAGGGCTTCTTCTCCAATTGTGATGTCCCGNNTTTCGGGAAATTGCTTTCCAGTTTTCTGCCNCACCATTAAAGAAATGACTTCATCGATCGCAAAATCATCACGAGGCCTCGTTTCGATTACCTTTCCATCGCGCAGCACTGAAATGACATCGGCAATGCGGAATATCTCCTCCAACTTATGAGAAATATATATTATGCTCTTTCCTCTCGATTTCAGATCTTTAATTTTATCGAACAGGCGGGCAATCTCGCGCTCCGAAATGGCAGAGGTTGGCTCATCCATAATAATGATACCGGCATCGATCGAAATGGCCTTCAATATTTCGAGCATCTGAATATCGGATACCGAAAGATCCTTCATCCGTACGGTCGGAGAATAGGGCAAATTTTCCTGTTCCAGAAGCTCAAGAGTATGAGAACGAACCGATTTCCAATCGATGTGGCCATTTTTCGTTGGCCATCTGCCACAGAAAAGGCTCTCTTCCACGGTCATTTCTGGGATATAGTTCAGCTCCTGAAAGATCATCGAAATCCCAAGCATTCTCGCCTGTATCGGATTCCGAATACTCACCTTTTTCCCCTCTACAAAGATCTCTCCATCATCCGGTTGGTACACCCCATCAATAGTTTTCATCAAGGTAGATTTTCCAGCGCCGTTCTCTCCACAAAGGACAAGCACAGAACCTTCCCTGACTTTCAGGCTCACATTATCGAGCGCACGCACTCCAGGAAAAGATTTGTTTATATTCCTGACCTCTAGCCTGTAAGACTCCATGTATACCTCTGGATAATTAGATAAGATAAAGCATGCCTTGAGCGTGAATGCTCTCGGCATGCTTATTTTCTTCGCATCAAGTGGGTACTATTTCAATGCACCGGCTTTTTTGTGAATCTCAATGAGCATATTAACATTATCTTTTGTAATGAGCGGGCAATCAATATCGACATCAATCTGTTTGGCTTTTCCTGTCAGGAGCTTATTTGTGGTATCGAGTATCTTCGTGGCAAGCTCGTAAGCGTTCTGAAAGCTTGTAGCAGTCAAAAGGCCGGACTTAATGAGCAGGGCTGCCTCGGCGGTGCCATCGACGCCATATGCGAGGATTGCCCTGTATGCAGGATTGTCTTTTACAACTTCGATGGCACCAGCCGCCATGTTGTCATTCATTGAAATAATCGCATCGATTTTCGGATTCGCCTGGACCCAGTCTTCCATGTAGTTCATGGCTTCATCTTTATTCCAGTGTGCAATCTGTTCTCCAACGATCTTCACATCTTTGCGCTTGTCAAAAAATTCTTTCTGCCAGCTTTGGCGACGGGCATCGGCATGGAAATTGCCGGAAGGGCCATTGAGCACCACGACTCTTGCATTCTGCGGAACCTGTTTGAGGGCCAGACGAGCATTTACTGCAGCCTGCTCAAAGGGATCGGCATCAACTGACGAAGCACCCTTAATGCCGGCGATGCGGGCATTTGTGGTAATTGCGATGATTCCAGCTGAAACGATTTTTTCGACAAAGGGTCGTTGAGATTCACCATTATTCGGCTGGACGATGATTGCATCATATTTATTGGTAATAGCATTCTCAATGAGAGAATTTTCAATATCGTCACTCGCTTGACCATCGAAGACCTTCAGGCTGATGTTTGGATATTTTTTAGCTTCCTCTATAACAGAGTTCGCCAACCATGCCGCAAACGAATCAGCCTGTGCACGGGCAATGTATGCTACCTTATACACTTTGCCCTGGGCGAACACCGCACCTGAAACCAGAGAGACCAACAATAGCAATAGAGCTGTTCTCTTTCTCATGTTCTGCCTCCTTCATTTCCTTCCTTGGCGACAATTGAGATATTCGAGATTTTGCCAATTTGCTGCAAAATTCATCGAATTTTTGCCTTTCTTGGTATTATGTAATCAGCTTTTCGGAATTGTCAAGCAAAATTTGCTAAATATTTTTACATCTTTAAAATCCAAAGAGATTGTTTAACATATATAATATAAATAAAAATTTATTCATTTTGACTACCACAGTCCCGCACACTCACTATCATCGTATTCAATTAATATATTTTGCGCAAATTTTAGTACTTTTTTGCTATTTTTTCTTGACATTTTTTACTTTTCGTGCGGAAAATAGAGTAGCCTTGTTTAAAACTCGGTAAAAGTTTTCTTGCATATTTGGAGAATACTATGAAAGCTCTTGTATTAAAGGGAAAAAACAATCTGTCCGTTGAAGATTTCGCGATCAATGAACAACTTTCCCCTACAGATGTCAGAATCGCCATTAAAAAAGTCGGCATATGCGGTAGCGATATCCACTATTACCTTCATGGACGCATCGGGGATTTTATTGTAAAAGAACCCATGATACTTGGCCACGAAGCAAGTGGAATCGTCATAGAGACAGGTCCTGATGTCAAACATCTCAAAGTGGGCGACAGAGTCTGCATGGAACCGGGCATACCATCTCTTGGCAGCAATGCTACCCTGCAAGGGAAATACAATCTCGATCCTACGGTGCGATTCTGGGCAACGCCACCAGTCCATGGCTGCATGAGAGAATCCGTGGTCCACCCTGCAAGTTTTACATTCAAACTCCCGGACAATGTGACACTTGAGGAGGGCGCACTCGTCGAACCGCTCGCAATCGGAGTTTACTCCGCATCCACCGCAACGGTTCAGCCCGGCGATGTCGCAATTGTTTTTGGGGCCGGGACTATTGGCATAGTGACAGCTTTGGCAGCAGTATCCTCCGGCTGTTCAAAAGTAATATTGTGCGATATCAAACAGGGAAAATTGGATATTATAAAGAAGCATTTTCCCAGGAACATCGTGTGCATCAACACCACCAGAGAATCACTCGCTGAAGTCATGAAGGACATTGCTCCGGAAGGTGTTGATATTATATTTGAAGCGACGGGAAATCCGACCGTCATTGCGGACATGATCAAATACATCCGTCCCGCAGGCCGCGCAGTCATGATCGGAATGCCATCGGAGCCTGCCACATATGACGTCGTGGCAGCCCAGGTGAAAGAAGTGGAAATCCGACATATATTCCGCTATAGAAACATGTATCCACGAACAATCAATATGATTGCTTCGGAAACGATGAACGTGAAACCTCTCATCACACACTCGTATAATTTCAGCGATGTCATAGAGGCCTTCCGGTTTGCGGCGAGTATGCCGGAAAATGCCATAAAAATAATGATAAGCATGTAAAGGAATACATGCCTGATCAATCATCACGAAGGTGGAGGCACATGAAGACAAAAGGATATGTGCTTGGCATAGATTCAAGCACACAGAGCACTACTGCGGTCGTACTCAATCGCGAAACGTTTCAGACTATCTCCGAACACAGGGTCCGATACCGAGACGATCCGAGGCTCGCCCACTATGGGCTGACAAGTGGCACGCCCATCCTCCCTCCACTCGAAGCAGGAGAAGCATCGCAGCCAGCGATGTTATTTCTGGATGCCCTCAACGCAGTTCTGTCGGACATTCCCCGCGACATCATCGAACATATCGATGCCATAAACATTTCCGCTCAACAGCATGGGCAAGTGTGGGTGTCTGAAAATGGATGTAATTTGATGATGGACCTTTCCGGTGAGAACCGTGGGATCTCAGAGTACGGTCTTTCCGGAATTCTGAAGGGATGTTTTTCCTATGAGAGGGCGCCGATCTGGATGAGCGCGAATGCACAGAGCACCGCTGACGAAATACGCACATTGATGGGAGGGCAGGCGCGAATAGTGGCACGTTCCGGCTCGGATAGTCCTGCACGGTTTACCGGGCCGGTGATCGCCCGAACTGCCCAGATGCATCTGCTCAATTACGAGAACACCGCCCGCATCCATCTCATTTCTTCATTTTTAGCAGGTATTCTCGCCGGGAATCCGGATGCCCCCATCGACTGGGGCAATGGTTCCGGAACAGGGATGATGCATTGGAAAAAGCGTACATGGGATCCAGACCTTATGGCCGCTATTGCAGAGGCAGGCAATCTGCCACAGGGAACATCAGGCCTATCCTCGAAGCTTCCTCCTCTCGCCCACCCCCTTTCGCATATTGGGAAGATCGCCGCATATTTCAGGGGACGCTACGGTTTCCACAAAGAGTGCGTCGTCATCGCATCTTCCGGCGACAATCCACAGAGCAAAGTGCTCGCCTCCGGCCCTCTCCTCTCTCTTGGAACAAGCTTTGTCGTCATGAATGAAGGGAGAACACCGATTCCTGCGGCCAATGCCATGTATGACGGATTAGGCCGTCCATTCCTGTTCGGATGCAGGACAAATGGTTCTCTGGTTTGGGAAAGCATACGGGAGAGCCATGGCTCGGCAGATGATTTCGAGCGGGCAGAAAAAGCACTGGTGTCGGTCGAACCAGGCTCAGTGCTGCAAATCCTGCAGACACACTCCGAAAGTTTCCCGCCTTCTCCGCCGATCGACAACGGAGATACAAGCGACTTCGATACGTATTATTCGGGCACAGTGGATTCTGCGCTTGGACTCATGGCCCTTGCATCAAAATCATTCATGCAGGGCTCGGAACCAATCTCCGCCACAGGCGGGGCTGCTGCAAGCAGAGGCATTTTGGCTCGCGCCGCGGCAATATGGGACAGGCCTATAACCCCTATTTTAAATGCCGGGGCGGCGACAGGGGCCGCGGTCGCCGCTGCGTGTGCACTGGTACCGGCGGCAGAGCGTGACGGTGTGGCAGCACATGGCCGCTCAGTCGCGACAAAACCAGGCCCCACGATAGAACCGAAGCCTACAGCTGTTCACTCATATCATGGGCCTGGCGGCTATCTGGAACAACTTGCCGAGCAGTTTTATGAAATCACCGGCAAAAAAATTTAATATTACATCACAAGCTCCCAGTATCCCACGTCGATCCATGCATTGTGCTTGAAGCCGACCTCGGCAAAATGCGCCGCCTTTTTGAACCCGAACTTCTCGTGGAGGGCGACGCTCTCTTCGTTCGGCAGGGCTATGACTCCGATCAGGGCGTGGATTTCGAGTTTCCTGACCCTTTCGAGCAGCGCCTGCATGAGCGCCGTCCCGATTCCCTCTCCCGCGTGGTCTTTGACGACATAGAAGGTTGTCTCCGCCGTGTAGCGATACGCGGAACGCTCTTTCCATCTGCTCACATACGCATATCCCAGGACCTCTCCGTCCGCTTCGTACACAAGCCAGGGATAACTCCGGGAAACAGCTTCAATTCTTCCTGCCATCTCCTGCTGCGGCACAGGCTCTTCCTCGAACGAAATGTCGGTCGATTCGACGTAGTAATTGTATATCTCGCATATCTTTGCGCTATCCCNGATGCACGCGTCCCTGATTGTGCCTGCCATCATCGCACCCTCCCGAGTCATGCCAGAATACCACAAAACAGTCCGCCCGGCGTAGGCACAAGTGATAGTAAATACAGAACTGTTGTATAAAAGCGAAATATGCAATACTCCATTTTAAGGAATCGCAGCATATTCAAAATGCGAAAGCCGAAGGAGGAGTGATAAAACATTAGGAAGCAGCGGCGAGGAAGAGTACACTGTCACGGAGAGCATCCGGGACGGGAAGGCAAAAGTTCGTCATGATGAATGGTCAAAAAAGACCGGGAAGGAGAATGAAGAGCTTTCGCCGCATCATTCAATGACCTGCGAGGTCGGATAGGAGAATGGAGCTTCATCGCCGAAACGACCCGACTCCGGATGGAGGAGAGGGAATGAGGATAGATATCGGAGTGGATCTGCATACGACGCAGTTCACGGTGTACGCGCGAGGAGAAGAGAAGTTGGGAGTCAATGGGCAGTATCTGACCAACGAAGAAGGGTACATGACGTTTTTACGGAAGCTGGGACAGTGGAAGCGGAGCGGTCATGCTCTTCGGATCGGCGTTGAATCGACAGGGAACACGAGGTACTTCAAGCACCGGATGGAAGAGAAAGGCTTTTCAGTCGTCGTGATCAACACGATGAAGTTCAAAGTGATCAACGAGTCGGTGAAGAAGACGGATAAGCATGACGCGGCGACCATCGCCGAGTTTCTGTCGAAGGATATGCTGCCGGAGTCGAGATTGTGTTCCGAGGCAAGTGAGCACCTGAGGCGGCTATTGAAAGTGCGAAGCACGTTGGTGAGGGCACGGGTGACAGTGAAGAACCAGATCCATGGATTGCTGGTATCCATGGGGATGAAAGACACGAAGGCAAGCCTACAAAGCACGCGAGGGCGCCAGAAGATTCTGGACACCCTCGCAGGAGCGGGAAACGGACTCGTAGTCCAACCGCTGGTTGCAACGATAGACCGGCTGAGTGAAAACGTCAAGGCGATCGAGGGTGAGATAGAGAAGCTGGTGGCTGGAGATAGGGGAGTAGAGTTATTACAGACGATCCCCGGCTGTGGACCGGTGACGGCGAGTACCATTCGTGCGTACACGGACGATATACAGCGATTTGCGAATCATAAGAAGTATGCCTCCTATGCGGGATTGGCTCCCTGGGTCCAGTGTTCGAATGAGACAGAGCATTACGGCAGGATAACGAAACGTGGTCCTGAAGAGCTGCGAACCGCCTTTGTGCAGCTTGTGATGGGCATTCGGCGAAGTCGACAGAGTGCCTCATGGCGACTGATGGAACGGTATGAAGCGATGAAGAGGGGTAAGGGGTCAGGCAAGTCGATTATTGCGACGGCAAGGAAGCTGTCGAGGATAGTGTGGGTAATGTTGACGAGGGGGGAGGAATTTAATGTGAGCTTGATGACTGACAGGAAGTTGGAAAGTGGAGCGAAATCCATGCGGACTTCTACAGTCACGTTAAGTGCATAATCTCGGCCTGGCCGAGTGAAAAATATTTGATCTGGAGTCAACCTGGGGGTTGATGTTTTATAGGAGCCCTCTATGAAAATCCTTGTCGCCTATATCTCGAAGACCGGCACCACAGAGGAAATTGCCAGGCGGATCGGGGAAATATTGGGCGCAAAAGGCGCGGAAAAAAATATCGATGTCGAAGTGGCGCCCATCGACGGGATCGGCTCTGTACGGGGCTACGACAGGCTCATCCTGGGCAGTCCGGTCAACGGAATGAAAGTGCTCCCTCAGTTCAAGGAATTCCTGGGCGCAAAAGTCGCCGGCTCCAATGTCCCCGCCGACATCTTCATAGTCTCATACTTATTCGAGCGGGGCAGAAAAGTCTGGAAAAAAGCGATTCGCAAAGACCTCGAGAAAATCCGGACGCTCGCGGGCGCGTCCTCTGCCGAAATATTCGCGGGCAGGCTCCCCGGGCCTCTGCCCGCCTTTGCGCGCTTCATCTTCGGCACGCCGAAAGACCTTCCTCTGGACATGCGGGACTGGGGCAAAATCGAGGCCTGGGCAGAGGGAATTGCGGAGAGGATGTAGCAGGACCTCAGCTTCGTCCCGGGCAGCCGCAGGATTCCCCTATGATGAGCTGGCTTGGAATATACACTTCGCGCGGCGGCGTCTTTTCTTTGGACTCGATGATGGACAGCAGCATCTCGGCGGCGGCCTGACCGATCCGCGTCTCGACTTTTTCGAGCGTCGTGGGACATGGAGAGAGCGCATCGATGATGTCGGGGTGTTCGAATGAGGCGACGGCGATATCGCCGGGTATCGAGAGACCTTTTTCCCGGAGTGTCTTGTACCCGCCGAGGAGGAGCTGGGAATTCCCGTAGATGATCGCGGTGGGCCGTGAGCCGCTTTTCTGTTCAAGAAGGTCCTTGGTCGCTTCGTAGCCACTGTGGATTTCCCAGTCCACGCTGCGGACGAGGCTCTCATCGAAGGGCAGCCCCGCGTCTTCGAGGGCATCGCGGAAACCATTCAGTCGTTCGCGCGAGGAGGATTCCTCCAGCGGCCCCGTGATGAAGCCAATCCGTGTATGGCCATGGCCCAGAATGTGCGCGGTGAGGTGGCGGGAATTGCCTTCGTTGTCCTGAAGTACATAATTGCGCGCGGGCCCGCTCAGACGGTTGTCGATCAGGACAAGGGGCGTGTCATCGATGTTGGGTATCTGGTCGATATATTCGCCCTGGTTGCCGATCGGCGCGAGGATGATGCCGTCGATATTCTTCGCGAGGAGGGAGCGGATCGATTCGATCTCATTCTCTCTTGAATCCGAGGTGAAGCAGATGAGCGTCGAATAGCCTTTCGCGCGGAAGAAGGCATCGACGGCGATGCCGATCTCCCCGAAGAATCCGTTTGTGATGTTCGGGATGATATAGCCGACCGTGTTGGTTTTCTGGTTTCTGAGACTCTGGGCCGCCCAGTTCGGGGTAAATCCGCGTTTGCGGACCACTTCCATTATGATTTCTTTCGTTTCGCGCTTTATGTCGGGATGGTTGTGTATGGCGCGCGAGACTGTCTTGATCGAGAAACCTGTCTCTTTCGCAATGTCCTCAAGCTTTGTCACGGTTCGACCCCATGCTCTTTCGGTCAATAGACGTTATTATCCACCACCTAGCGTTGCCGACAACGTTGGCGAATGTCAAGGGCCCTGCCTCAAATCCCTTTTTATCCCGGGGTACCGCAAAATCCCGAAAAAAAACTTGACAAATCGAGATTTCGATATGATGATAGTAATCGTTGCCGACAACGTTGGCAAAACTTAGAATTCCAATCAAGAATTATGGAGGAGGCTATGAAAAAGATTGGAGCATTGATGCTGGTCGTCTTTCTCCTTGCATCCACGGCAGGGTGGTCGCAGACGACCACAGCACAGACAAAAGGCGGCAAGGTCCTCATCGGGGTAAGCATCATGGAGCTTACTGCGTACACCTGGTTTCTGGGCGTCATCGACGGCTGCAAACAGTGGGCGGCCGAGCATCCCGAGGCAAACTTTACGTTCCAGTTTGAGGATTCGCACTCCGATGTCCAGACCATGCTGAACAATATCGACAATCTGCTCGCGGCAGGGGCGAAGGGCATCATCCTGTTCCCCGCCGACGCTTCTTCGGCGATCCCCACCATAAAGCAGAACGTCGCGAAGGGCATCCCTTTCGTCATCGGCGACTACAAACAGCAGCCGACCAAGCCCTCCGACGCGGTGTGGGCTACGTTCGTCGGGCACGACATGAGGGCTCTGGGCGTTGCGGCGGGCAAGATCGCGGTCGATTACCTCAAGACTCTGAACAAACCGAACCCCGTGTGCCTCTTTGTTTCCCGCCCGACCTCGGGCCAGGTGTCGAAGGACAGGTTCGAGGGCTTCAGGGACACCGTCCTCGCCGCCTTCCCCAAGGCGAAAGTGATTGAAGAAGGCGATGTCGGCGCAGGCAGCAGGGCCTCATCGCAGGACCTGGTCGAAAATGTACTCAAGAGAGAGCCGGTCATCGATGTCGTCTCCGGCCACAACGACGCCGAAGTCGTGGGCGCCTACAATGCCGCGGTGTCCCAGAAGAGAACGAACATTAAGTTCATCGGCATCGCGGGCGACAAGGACGTCCTCTCTTTCATCACCAGGGGGAACCCCGCATGGATAGGCGAAGTCCTCCAGAACCCGGTGGTGCTCGGCTATCAGGCCACCGATGCCATGAACAGGGCGCTGAAGGGCGAAAAACTGCCCGAAACCTACAATCTTCCCCAGCCGGAAGGAATCACGCCCGCCAATATCAAGAACTACGACTGGCAGACCTGGTCGTGGCTGTAACCGAAACGCCGATGCCCGTCGGCTGACCGGCCGATGGTGAGGTGGGCGAGGGCATCCTTGTCCACCTCAATTTTTTGAAGACAGGTGGAGAAGAGGCAAGCAATGAAGAGTCGTTCTCAGGCGGACACGGGTGCCCAGGCTGCAGCACTGCCCCTGGTCGAGCTCAAGAACTGCACGATGGAGTTCCCGGGTGTAAGGGCCCTGGACAATGTGAATTTTACCCTGATGCCCGGCGAGTGCCACGGTCTGGTCGGCGAAAATGGCGCCGGCAAATCGACGCTTTCCAAGTGCATCACGGGCGAAAACCACATGACCAGGGGCGAGCTGTTCATGGAAGGAAAAAAGGTAAGGCTTTCGGGCTATTCGATAAAAGAATCCCAAAGACTGGGCCTCCAGGTCGTCCACCAGGAATTCCAGCTGATGAGCGAGATGACGGGCCTCGAAAACATCTTCATCGGCCACTACGCCAGAAGAGGCGGGCTGATAGACTGGAAGACGCTCAACAGAAGGGCGCGGGAACTGATGGACTTTCTGCAGTGCGACGTGGACCTGAACGTGCCGGTCCACTACCTGCGCACCGCCGAAAAGCAGATCATCCAGCTCGCCAAGGCGGTGCAGTCCGAGTCCAAGGTGCTCATCCTCGACGAGCTCACCGCGGTGCTCCAGGAGAAGGATATTCTGAACATCTTCAGAATCATCGGCATTCTCAAGGCGAAGGGCATGGGCATCATCTATATCTCCCACAGGCTCAACGAAATCTTTGAATGCTGCGACTCCTACACCGTGCTCTGCGACGGCCGCCACATCGACAGCGGAAATGTGCGCGACATCGACCAGCAGAAACTCATCAAAATGATCATCGGGCGGGAGCTGACGCAGGTCTACCCCAAGATGGGCACACAGTTCGGCGACACGATGCTCGAGGTGAAGGGTCTGACCGCACCGAGAGCCTTCAGGGACATCAGTTTCTACGTGAGGTCCGGCGAAGTGATCGGCCTCGCGGGCCTTGTGGGCGCGGGAAAGACCGAGCTCGTGCAGGCGATCTTCGGCACACACCCGGTGACAGGCGGCACGATTCTTATCAGGGGCAGGGAAGTAAAAATAAAGAATCCGGAGCACGCGATACGGCTGGGTCTCGGATACATCCCCGATGAACGGCGGACCCTCGGACTGAACATGAAGTTCGACATCAAGGAGAACACCGTACTCCCCTCAATGAGCAAATTCAGAAAATTCAAAATATTCCAGGACCACAGGGCGGAGGCACGATCGGCCTATGACATCAACGAAAAACTCGAACTGAGCTATTACTCGCTCTGGCAGAGCGTCGAAAAACTGTCGGGCGGCAACCAGCAGAAAATCGTCATCGCCAAGTGGATGCTCCGCAACTCCGAGATATTCCTGCTGGACGAGCCGACCAGGGGCATCGATGTCGGAGCCAAGTTCGAAATCTACAAGCTGATACACGAACTCACGCGGCAGGGGAAGAGCGTCGTCATGGTCTCGCCCGAACTCGAGGAACTGATAGGGCTGTGCAACAGGATCTACATCCTCTACGAGGGCTCGATTATGGACATCGTCGAAGGGGAAAGGAAGACGCAGGAAGTGATTATCAGCAGTCTGCTAGGAGTAAACGGGAAATGAACACCTTTGAAGAAAAAGCAAAACGTTATGGCGGGGGATGGAGGTCATTCATCACGGACTGGATGATCCTCTTTCTCTTTGTGGCGCTGGTCGCGATCTTCAGCCTGACCCTCAGCACGTTCAGGACCACGGACAACATAATGAACATTCTGCGACAGGCCGCTTTTACCGCCATCATCGCGATGGGCGAGTTCTTTGTCATACTGATAGGCCAGATGGACATGTCGATCTCCTCGATTATCGGGATGGTCTCCATCTTCTTCGCGGGGTTCGTGGTGAAGATGGGAATGCCCATATGGATGGCCATTGTGCTCGTCCTAGCGATGGCCGCCCTCATCGGCATGATCAACGGCATCCTGGTGGTGTACGGCAAGATGCCTTCATTCATCGCCACGCTCGTCACCATGAACATCATAAAGGGCTTAAACTACCTGTATTCCAGGGGGCTTCCCATTTCGGGCCTGCCCGATGGTTTCAATTTCCTGGGTTCGGGCTATGTCGGGATCGTGCCTTTCCCTGTCATTCTCATGTTTGTCGTGGCGGCCATCCTGTTCGTCATCACGGCGCACACATCGGTCGGCAGGAGCTTCTACGCGGTCGGCGGCAACCTCGAGGCGAGCAAGCTGTCGGGCATCAATGTGGTATTCATCAGCATTCTCGCCTTCGTGTTCTCGGGAGTGCTGACGGCAATCGGCGCCCTGGGTCTGACGGCCAAGACGCTGGCAGGCAACGTATCGCTCGGCGAGAACCTCCTGTTCGACGTCATGACCATCGTCGTGCTCGGGGGAACTTCGCTGACCGGAGGGCGCGGGCGCGTCTTCGGGGTGGTCATCGGGGCCCTCTTTCTGCAGGTGATAAGCAACGCGATGGTCCTCATGGGAATAAACACGTACTGGCAGTGGGTCGTAAAGGGCATCATCCTGATCATCGTCGTCCTCATCGACTCCAACACCAAGAGAGATATAGTCACGACCTCAAGAAAAACAAAACTGGCAAGCGCCGAGGAGAAATGAAAATGCACGGAGATATCTGCATACCCAATCATGAATACAGGGAACGTATCGGCAGGGCGGCCGCGCTCATGCGGCGAGAGGGCCTCGATGCGCTGATCGTCAACGGAAATGAGGCGGATTATGCCAACACGCGGTACTTCTCGGGGTTCTGGCCGCTGTTCGAGCGCTGCGGCGTGGCGATCAGCGCGGCGGGCGATGCGGCGCTGATGGTCGGCCCCGAGAGCAGAGCATTCGGNGGCGACCGAAACAAGCTGGACAAGCTCTATGTCCTGAAAGACTACCGCGAGGGCGCGGACCCCTCATACCCCGAGCTCAAGGCCGACACCTTCAACGATGTCTTCAGGGGGCTGGGCATAACGGGGAAAAAGCTCAGAATAGGCGTCGCCAGCTACCTCGACACGTCGGTCGTCATCATGGAGGGCATCGAAAAAGCCTTCCCCGAGGCCGAGATCGTCCGTGCCGACCGGCTGATGGTGGAGCTCCGCTCCATAAAATCCAGAAACGAAATAGCCTGTCTAAGGGAAGGCTACCGCCTCGCGGAACTCGCAAGCCAGCAGGTGATGAAGGAGATCAGGCCGGGCATGACCGAACTCCAGATGGTCGGCGTCGCACAGCGCGTCATCTACGAGAACGGCGCGGAGTACGAGGGCCTGCCCATGTACGTATTCTCCGAGGCCTCCACCAGGCACGCCATTTCGAGGTCGTCGTACCGCCGTTTCGAAAAGGGCGATATCGTACAGCTCAACCTGTCCGCGAAGGTCGACGGCTATTCGGCCTCGATCGGCTACCCGGTAATCCTCGGCAAACTGACGGGAAAGCGCCGCGATATCGTCCTGTTCGGCCTGGAAGCCCACAACTGGACGCAGGGGCAGCTGAAAGCGGGCGTCATCGCCGCGGATGTCGCCAGGGACTTCTACAAGTTCTTCGTGGACAACGGGTACAGGGACAATTTCGTGTACGGGCCGATGCACGGCACGGGCCTGATAGAAGTCGAGGCCCCCTGGGTCGAGACAAGCTCGAATTATGCCTTCAGGCCCGACATGACCTTCCAGATCGACACCTTCATCTCGACCGACAGCTTCGGTGTCCGCTGGGAAAAAGGCGTGGCCATCAAGGAGGACGGCGTCGATGTCATGTCGCCTCCCATCGGTATACTCTATGAGCTCGATTTCTAGCCATCCGGCAGGAGGCTCACCATGAAGCCAATCTATGTACTGTTCGGTGTCGACATGGAGACCGATGTCGGCAGTTTTACGCCTTTCTACGAGGGCGCCAGACACGGCACTCCCTTCCTCCTCGACATGTTCGCGAAAAAGGGAGTCAGGGGCACCTTCTTTTTCACCGGCGACTGCGCGCGGGAAAATCCCGAAGTGGCCAAACTGGTGGCGGAGAGCGGCAACGAAGTCGGCTGCCACTCCCTGTACCACGAGACCATCGGCGACGAGCTCTTCCCGATTCCCGGCGTAAAGCCCCTCTTGCCGCACGAAGTGAAGCCCAGGCTCCGGCTGTGCAAGGAATGGGTGGAGAAGGCCGCGGGGGTACACACCACGTCGTTCCGCTGCCCCCGGCTCTGGGGCTCGACGGCCGTGGTCAACGCGCTCGAGGAGCTCGGTTTTACCTGCGACGTTTCCTACCCGATGTATTTCTATCGCGAACAGTTTGCGCCCTACCATCCCGACCGAGCGGACTGGACGAAAAAAGGCGACAGTTCCGTCCTGGAAGTCCCCAACTTCGCCGACATGACCATGGAAAGCAAGGACCCGGGCCTGGAGCGCGACAGAGACCAGTGGCCGCTCTTCAGGACAGTGGGGGCGGAGTACATCTTCGGAAAGAGCCTGTCGTTCGTCGAATTCTGCGGCAAAAAAGAAATACCGACCGTGCTCGCGTTCTATATCCATCCCTGGGAGTTCTGGCCGATGGCGGCGAGCTACCATTTCGGCGAGGCGACCGTCATCCCCGACGAGTTCATCACGAAGAACTGCGGGCCCGTCGCGCTCCGGGAGCTCGGGAAGCTGGTGGACGATCTGGCCGGCATCGGCACAAAATTCGTCACCGCGCGCGATCTCGCGGAGATTTTCGCGTAGAATGGGCGCGAAGACCGGAAATTCCGCAGGATTTCCGCATAGAATGGACACGGCGCGGCGCCGGATATCCCAAAGAGGAGGAAGGCTCATGATAAATCTTTTTCCTGAACCCAAAGTCGCCCGGGAGCTTGAGGGCCGCACGAGACCTTTCGGCGGCCTCGCCATCGATTTCGGCGACCTGCCGGAGGCGGAAAAAGTGGATCTGCTGGACATCGCCCGCATGCGATTCTGGAACCGCAAGGAACTGCGGATTTCGGCGGACGCGGCGGGTGCCCCGGAGAGCGACTCCCTCAGGCTCACCTCCGTCCCCGACCTCTCGGGCATCGAGACCGAAAACCGCGACCTCTTCATAAAGCAGGGCTATTACCTGAAAATCGAAGAGGGTCGCATACTCCTCAAATATCAGGGAAAATCGGGGTTCATCTACGCGATCACGACCCTGAAACAGCTCCTGGTCAGACAAGAAGGCAAATTCATCCTCCCGCGCTGCGAAATAACGGACTGGCCCTCGGTCGAGCACCGCGCCGTGGCCCCGACCTTTTCCTGGTACGCGGGCTACGGCCGCCTCGGCTTCGACATGCAGCTCTGGGGCCGCGACGAGTGGCTGGAATATCTCAACACCTGCATCGACAGCAAAATAAACCAGATGAACATGGTCATGTACGGATACTGGCCGTTCGAGTTCGAAGAATACCCCGAGACGGTCTTCAGGGACGTCCCGGTAAAAATCTGGAACAAGGAGAACAGGCGCTGGCTGACGGTGCGCTACTCGCACCCCAACATCGAGGAGAACTTCCTGGCCGACTTCATCGCCCTCGCCCACAGGTTCGAGTTCAAGATCTTCGCATACGTGGGCCTCAACTCCTACAACGGCGCGTACAGCATCAAGCACCCCGAAAAGCGCATGGTCAAGCCGGCCGGCTCGCACTTCATGAACGACTTCGACTCGCTCTGCCTCAGCGACGAGGACAACATCGGCTACATTCTCGCGAGCATGAGAAAAATCGCCCGGCTCGGCTTCGACGGCTTCACCCTCGAAGAGAGCGAGGAGGGCTTCTGGTTCTGCAACTGCGAGAAGTGCACGGAGCGCTGGGGCGCGACCTCGGCCTCGCCCGTCGAGGCGAAACACAAGGCCAACATGTGGCTTCTGAACCTGATCTACGAAGAGATACGGAAGGTGAACCCCGGGGCGGTCATCGGCATCCGCGCGTTCAGACAGCCGCCGCTCGAAAAGGACCCGGCATTCCTCGAAGCGTGCGTCAGGAGCATGCCGGCGGACATCAAGCTCTTCTGGGCCCCCGCCCTCTACGTGCCTCCCACGGAATTCAAGAAGTGGATCGCCGCGTTCGGCAGGGACAGAATCTGNGGGCGNGACACCGAGGCCAACGCCATCACCTCGACCATGGGCAGGCTGTTCCGCATCTTCGAGTCCAACATGATCCGCTACACGGACGAACCCAACGTGCAGGTCATCGAGCGCGACATCGAACAGCACATGACGAGCGCGGCGGAAGGCGTCAGCGGGATCAACGGCTTCATGTTCGAGTGGTACGGGCTCTTCATGTTCCAGTGGGCTCACGGCAACTACGGCTGGGGCTCCAAAATGGACAGGAGNGATTTCTTCCGGCTCTCCTGCGANGCCGCCTTCGGAAAGGAGCTCGGCGACAGAATTCTCCTGGTGCTGAAAAGCATACTCACGATACACGAGAGCCAGATGCCCTTCTACACGACGCCCTTTCCCTTCCAGAAGAACAAAATCACGAACGCGGACATCCCGGAAATAATGCGCGCGAAGCTGAGGCACCCCGGACTTCTGAGGGAGATCCACGCCATCCAGCGCGAAATCGAAAAAGACCCGCAGCTCGCCGAGTACGTACCGCACTTCGTGCGGATCGAAAACGCCGAGCGGAGAAACGCCGTCATCTACGACATGGCGCTCGCATCGCTGAAGTACGAGGACGCGGCCTCGCCCGAAGAGAAAGAGCGGCTGCTCGACGAGATTCTTCGNCACAACGAGCAGGACTTCGACCTCGTGAAGGACATGTTCTTCGACATCAATCCCGTCAGCGAATCGGGAGTGAAGAGCTGCATGTACCCCTACCACGAGATCAAACGCCTGATCCACAACATAAGGCATCCCGANGCCCCCGACGACGCGATCGTCTGCTCGGGCATCGAGGCCCTGGGGTGGCTGTGGCTATGAGAGAGAACAGGTCCATCCGATGGAGGCTGCATCCCTCCATGTTTTCGGAACAAGAACAGCTCATCCTCGAATCCCAGTCCTTCTCCGCCAGCGCCTTCCGCTACAGGTCGGGAGTCGAGGCGCTCCGGATCCGCGCGGGCCGGGGCGAGCTCATCTGGCTCCCCTATCTGGGCCAGCAGGTCTGGGACTGGAGCGTCGACGGCAAGAGCCTCAAGTTCGAGGGGTTCGTGGAGGAGCCTTCCTACGGCAAAAACTTCCTGCAGAACTACGGCGGATTCCTGATTCACTGCGGCATGACCGCGATGGGCAATCCCGGCCCGCGCGACACTCACCTGCACCACGGAGAGCTGCCCGTGGCGCGCTTCGATGAGGCGTGGATCGAAACNGGGACGGAGGATGGCCGCGAAGAGGGGCTGTCGCTCTGCGGCCACATCCACTGGAAAGTGCCTTTCGTGGCGGAGTACCTCTGCACTCCCTCGCTGCGGATATCGGCGGACGGCCTGCGCCTGCGCGCCGAGGTGCACCTGGGCAACCCGACGTCCCGCGCCATGGAGTACATGTACCTGGCGCACATCAACTTCGCCTTTGCGGGGGCCGAGAACATACTGTCGACGGTCCCCTTCGATGCCGCGCACGCCGCCATCAGAGAGGAGATACTGCCCGGCCTGGCAAGGCCAGGCCTCGCCGCGAACCCCGCCCTCATCAAGCGCATCGACGGAGAAGCGGCGTACGAGCCCGAACTGGTGGCGATCCTGAACCATAGAGATACGGCATCCCCGGCCGCCTCGACCCTGGTCCATCGGGACGGCAGCGTGCGCTGGGTGCGCCAGGACAGCCCCGAGCTCGACCACCACGTGATATGGATAACCCACAACCGCGACCGCGGCGCCTGCGGCTTCCACCTNCCCGCGACAGCCGGCCCGACAGGGTTCGAAAGCGAAAAGGCTCTGGGCAACCTAAAGCACCTGTCCGCGGGCGGCAGCGTCACCCTCCGCTACGAGTGCGGATTCGCCGACAGGCTCGAGGACGCGCCCATCGCAGGCGCGCACTGAACGCCGCACGGAATTGGGCAGTGGCGACGTGCTCCCGCAGGCCGCCGATCCGGAACCCCGAAAGGAAAAACCACATGAAAGATCAACAGAACGCCATGGGCAGAACCCAGTGGGTGTACCCCGACCTCGAACTGCCGCCNCCCGGCGACTTCCCGCTGAAAGGACACGAATCCCTCATCATCCTGAACATGAACGACGCCGACGCCACCGTCACCGTCACACTCTATTTCACCGACAGAGACCCCGTCGTGCTGCCTCCCCTGAAAGTCCCGGCCCGGCGCGTCCGCTGCCTCAGGCTGGACAACGAGGACGACATCGGCATCCGCATACCGCGCGAGACCCAGTATGCCCTGCGGCTCAACGCGGACCTGCCCGTCGTCGCCCAGTACGGCAGGCTGGACACGCGCCAGCAGAACATGGCCTTCTACACGGTGATGGGGTACAGCGGGTGAAGTCGGCGCCCGGTGCGGCGCGCGGCAAAAGCTCGATTCTACAGAAAGAAACGGCAGCGCGCAACGGCCGTTCCTATATACAGAAACGATCTCGCGCCGTTCCTGCATATCGTCATCTCGCCGCAATCTCCGCCGCGACTCTGGCCAAGAGGCTCCTCGGCAGAATGACGGGCTTTCCCGTCGCCTGCGCGAAAATCTTCCGGATCTTCTCGGTGTATCCGATGCAGTCGAGCACGACCATGTCGCACTGAAGTCGGGCGACTCTGCCGGCGCAGTCCAGGATTTCAGGCTCGCCGGAGATGTAGGGCGACAGGGCTTCAAACAGCAGGTCGCACCCTGAGCTTTCCCATTTCCGGGCGAGCATGGAGAACTGCTCTCTGGCCGGAGCGATGATGCAGAGCCGGCCGCCGTCGTTCTTCCTCGAAGAAAGAATGGCGGAGACGACGGCGCCGACGATCGCGGAAGGATACAGCACCGGAACCTTCGACTCCACAGGAGGAAACTCGCCCGTGCAGAAAAGCACCATAAAATCGACGCTCCTCTGCTCCATGTCCTTCACTGCCCGCGGGAGCATCTCGACCGCTCTTCTCTCCGACAGTTTCACTTCCGTACCGTCCCTGAGCCTCGTCACCAGCGTCTGATCGGCGGGGCCGCGGGGAGCCAGCGCGGCGATTTCCCCGCGCGAGAGGTTGTCGAGCAAGCCCGTCTGCTCGAAGGAGGGCAGAAAACCCAGGGCATCGACGAAATCCTGAAGGACGTCGGATCGCGGGGATTGCCCGATGGTGATGATACCGATCCTGGCTGAACTCATCATGACGATTTTCCTTCTGTCTGCAGGTGGTTCATCGGCCCGTACAGCTGTTTCAGCCGTCCGAATTCCTGCTCCGAATAGAACCTGCAGGTGCCCGACGTGAACGATTTGGCGACCTCTATGCAGAACCGTGCCGTTTCCTCGATATCGGTCTCCCTGCTCGCGCCCGTTCCGCAGCCGGGAACGGGTCTGACCGCAGTGATCGCAACGCCGATGACCGGAGCCTCTGTTGCCGTGCAGGGCTGGAGGATGCTGTTGATGTGGAAAAGATCGTTCCCGTAGGGCGTAATGTCCTGCATCGTGACGGGCAGGATCACCGGGGAATTGCCGGTGCTCCACTCGACGATATCCAGCACATCCTCGCTGACTCTGAGAATCCAGCCTTCTTTTACCGTGGGCGACACGGCAAAACCGCGATGGTTGACGATTCTGTTTCCCTTTGTCGTGTCGATCGAGAGTATCGCGTCCATTTCGGGGTCGACTTCATAGGTGTTCATGGCCTGCATGTCCACCGGCGACCCCATAAAAGGAACCGGCGCGTGAGGCTGGGTGGGTGCGTCGGGACAGATATGGGTCGCGACGATGACATCGCCGGCCAGGCGGTCACCCTTCAGGATCATCTCCGCAAGCTTGCACGCGCAGGCCAGCGCCGCGATCGCCCCGTCTGCGTCCGAAACGAGCCCTATCCTCTCGGGGCGGGCCCCTATGCCGCCGAGACGGCCGATGATGCCGAGCGTGGGGCTGTTGCCTCCCGAGCACTTGCCGGACATGCCCGGAACGACCACTTTGACAAAATCAGTCTTTCCCTTTTCGCCCTTCATCTCGCGGACGGCGACATTTTCAAGCCCTTTTTCTCTCAAAAAATCGGCGACTGTGCCGCCGTTCACGCGCGCGTCGTCCAGCAGCTCATAGACTTCGATTACTTGTTTCAGCATGCAAAACCTCCTAATATATACGGTAATTTTATTCTCTGAATTTCGGGCCAAAGGAAAGGTTCATCTGTATGAATATCCTTGTTGTGGAAGACGAACACTCTCTCGCAAGGATGATAGAAGTGGAGCTTCTCCTTCAGAACATGAATGTCGAAGTGTGCTACGACGGCAAGTCCGCCCTCGCCAGCGCCATTGAAAAGAAATTCGATCTCGTGATCCTCGACTGGATCCTTCCCGATATCGAAGGCATAGAGGTATGCCGAATTCTGAGAAACAGGGGACTGCAGACTCCCATCATCATGATTACGGCCCGTCAGGAAGTATCTTTCGAAGTCCGCGGGCTGACCGAGGGTGCCGACGATTTCATCGTAAAACCTTTTGACATCGAACAGCTCGTCGCAAGAATCCACGCGCTCATGAGGCGCGCGTCCGCGCCGAAGGGTGCCCTCTCCAGGACAGTCATCGGCTCGCTGGTCATCGATCCTGCGACAAAGGCCGTGTACGACAAGGGGCAGCGCATCCATATCACAAAGAAGGAATTCGAAATTCTCATGCTCCTCCTGGCCAACAGAGGCAAGGTGGTCTCCAAGGAAGAAATCTATCTGTCGGTGTGGGGCAAGGATGTCCACATCGAAGAAGGGGCCATCGCCGTACACATAAAGGCCATCCGCGACAAACTCAAGGGCCTGAAGATTGAAAACGTGAGAGGATTCGGATACATGATAGAAAACTCCGAGCAGAAGCACAGCTGACTGTTCCTGCTCCGGAGGCGCCACCTCCGATGAGGAAACCCATTCAGGAATCTGACGAATATGAAGAAGAAATTTCTGGCAATTCTCGCCGTGGTGATATGCATTATGAGCATTGTCACCTTTGTCCTGTCGTATCTCGCCGCAAAGGGAAGCATCGAACAGCTTGTCCTCGAAAGAGCGAACACGCGCCTGTCGATCATGGTGCAGGGGTTCAGCAACATAGCGAACGATATCGATATCTACTCCTACGTCATTTTCCCGCACGAGAGCATCTCCATAAAAAAGGGTTCCCTCTCTGTCTTTCAGTACGGGACTTCCAGACTGGACGAAAATTCGTCGGGGGTAAGAAAACTCGAAACCAGAAAAGGAGATTACGACTTTACTCTCTACGTCGATCTCGACGCCGAAGTCTCCGGCTATATCGCCCCCTTCAGACAGATAATCGCGATCACGGTCATACTCTACGCGGTGATCTTCGCGGCGGCCGGCATAATATTCATCAACACCGTGACCGGGCCCATTTCTTCTCTTGCGGCGAGCATGGCGAAGATTACCTCGCAGAACCTGCGCGAGCGCATCCCCGTGCCGAGGAAGAAAGACGAGATCACCCAGCTCATCGGAACCTTCAATTCCATGCTCGATGAAATCGAGGGAGCCTACACCCGGCTCAAGACCTTTGTGGACGACATGACCCACGACATCGTCACGCCGGTGCAGATCCTGGAAGGATACCGGCAGCTCATCGAGCGGCACGGAAAAAACGAGAAAATCATCGACGAGTACCTCGAGGTCTCGAAGGTCCAGCTCTTCAGGCTCAAGGAAATGACGACCTCCCTCAAGGCGGCCTTCCTCGTCGAAAAGCGGCGCCGCGTCGAATTCGCGGATGCGTCGGAGATCACCTCGAGAAATGTGGCGTACTATCGGGAACTCTACACCAACATTCATTTCGACGCCTTCATAGAAAAAGAAGTCAGGTTTCCCATCGAATCGATGGACCTCGAGCGCATCGAGAACATTCTCATCGACAACGCGGTGAAGCACGGAGACGAAGGCGGCCGCATCGAAATCCTTCTCAGAGAAAACGAGCTCGTCGTCAGAGACTTCGGCAGAGGAATCACCGATCCGGCCTCCGCCTTCGAAAGAAACAAAAGGAGCGAGGATGTGGACAGGCGCGGCGAAGGCGCGGGCATCGGGCTCTCGATTGTCAAGAGGTTCTCTGAAGAGTACGGATTCACCCTCGATCTCGAGAGCCGCGCCGGAGCCGGTGCCAGTTTCACTATAAGGTTCCCCGAGAGAAAATAGCAATTCTTCCTATTCATTCTGCATAAATATTGCCGGCGCAAGGGCCTCCAAAGCATTTTTATACAATCTTTAGACTATCTTAATCGTTTCTTTAGACTCATCCCGGAAAAAGCTGTGTAAGATTAGTGGAAATTTCCGGGAAAGGAGGTAACGACATGTTCCTGAAGAAATTTGGAACAGCGGCAATAATTCTGTGTGTGTCCATCGCTTCGCTGATGGCGCAGACGACGCTGGTTGTCGGGCAGGCGACCGATCCGATCATTCTGGATCCGCCCATGTATTCCGATACCCCGACACACAATGTAAACCTTCTCATCTACGACAGGCTCTACGACCTGTCCAGCGATGGGAAAGTGGTTCCGGAGCTGGCTGTCGATTTGCCCAAAATTGAGGAAAACGGCACCAAATATACCATCAAGATAAAGAGCGGCGTAAAATTCCACAATGGTCAGCCGCTGACAATCGACGATGTGATCTATTCTTTCCAGCGCGGCGCTTTCAACGACAAATCCCAGATGAAATCCATCTTCGCCATGATGTACGACATGAAAAAAGTCGACAACTACACCGTCCAGTTCAGAACGGGATTTTTCGACGCATCGAAGGCTCCGGCCAGCGTGCAGGACAACGATCTCAAGTCCTTCGACGAGCGCACCAAGTATTACAAGCCGGCGGCCTTCGGGTCACAGCTCAACCAGCTCACGTGGCTGGGCGCCTCCATAGTCAGCAGGGCCACGCTCGAAAAAGCCCAGCAGGACGGAACTCTGAAAGATTACGGCGTCACCTGGGCGGTCGGTTCCGGTCCATTCAAGTTCGACTCATGGAAACAGGGCGACAGTATAACGCTCGTCAAAAACAGGGATTACCACGATTCGACGATCCAGACGAACGTCGAAAAGATAGTGTTCAAGACCATACGGGATCCTTCAGCCCTCAAGAGCGCATTCCTGAACAAGGAAGTGGACCTCATCATGAACGTGGCGCCCCTCGATGCCCGGGAGATCGAGTCGGCCGGCGGAAAGATCCTCCTCACCGACGGGTATTTCGGCTACCACTATCTGGGCTTCAACATGAAATCGCCAAGAGTGGGCCAGGCCAATGCAGACGGTACGCCCGACCTGGACGGAGAATACGACCTCTCCGCGCCGTCCGCCAAACTGAGGCTCGCCATCCTCTACTCGATCAACCCCTCGGACCTCGTCAACTCGCCCGACATCATGGACAAGCGCGGCAAAGTGACGCTCCAGTACGTGGAGAGCCTTCCTTTCGGCTACATCGATGATCCCAAGGGCACGCGGATTGCGGAAGGCAACCTGAAGACCGGCTACTACAACCCGACAAAGGCCAAAGAGCTCTTCGCATCGCTGCCCAGTTCGCTGAAGAAGCCGGGATCGCTGAAGTGCACGGCGCTGTCCGGAAGTGTGTATGTCAAGGAAGCCCTCGTCATAAAGGACCAGGTGAAGCGGGTGCTCGGCGTCGACCTCATCAGCATCGAGCAGGTTGCGCTCTCGGAGCTCGCCACCCGCAGGTCGAAGAGCGATCCCGACGTGTGGGACCTCATCGTCAACTGGACTCAGACCGACGATTCCTACTATATCTTCGTGGCTTTCGACGGATTCAACACATCCCTCCTCCACGACACCAAATTCTATACCAAGGGCGCACAGGCGTGGATAGACAAAGGCAACTCGCTGCCGAACGGTCCCGAACGCAATACCGCCTACCAGAACGCCCAGAAAGAAATCCTGGCGGCGCTGCCCCGCGTTCCGCTTGTGGCGATCACGGGCATCTCTGCATCCCAGAAGAACATATCCGGAGTATTCCTCGCGCCTTCAGGGGCATTCATGCTCAACAACGTCGTCAAAAAATAACATCAACCTGTATATGCGGCAGACCAAAGTCTGCCGCATATCATTGCGTGCCTACAAGGATTCGATATGACCAGATATATCTTCAGGCGCCTTCTGATGATAATCCCCGTGCTGATCGGCGTCACTTTTATCGTGTTCTCGCTGACGTACATCTCTCCGGGGGATCCGGCGCGCATGATTCTTCCCCAGGATGCCACGGACGCGGACATCGTCCACATGCGGCATCTCATGGGGCTCGATGAATCTTTTTTCATGCAGTATATCCATTTCCTTTTCGGTTTCAAAAGTCCGAGCGAAGACAGTTCGTTCAGCTACAGAGGGCTCCTCGCCCTCGACCTGGGCCGCTCCTATGTTTCGAACAGGCCGGTGTTCAAGACAATCCTCGAACGCTTCCCGAACACGGCCCTGCTGTCTCTCCTTGCGCTCATTCTCTCCGTAATATTGTCGATTCCCGCGGGCATCATCTCCGCCACGCACCAATATTCGCTGTCGGACATGGTTGTCTCGATTCTCTCCCTCTTGGGACTTTCCATGCCGGCCTTCTGGCTCGGCATGATACTGATATGGATCTTTTCCGTAAAGCTGAGGATTTTTCCGTCGCTGGCCAACCCGAACAACCTGAAATCGCTGGTGCTGCCGGTCATAACGCTGGCGACCATGAATACGGCGGTCCAGGCCCGGATGACGAGGTCGTCCATGCTGGAGATAATCCGCCAGGACTACATCAGGACCGCAAGGGCGAAGGGCCTGGACGANAAAAAAGTGATCCGGAAACACGCGCTGAACAATGCGCTGATTCCGGTCGTCACGGTGATCGGCCTTCAGGTCGGCCAGCTGCTCGTGGGCGCGGTGCTCACGGAGACGGTGTTTTCCTACCCGGGCATCGGCACGATCATGGTCGACGCGATACAGAGAAAGGATACGCCCCAGATACTGGCTTCGGTGGTGTTTGTCGCCATCGTGTTCGCCCTTGTCAACCTGATCGTGGATATCGTGTACGCGTTCATCGATCCCCGCATCAAGGCCCAGTATGAAGGCATGTCCAAGACCAGGACGAACAGCGCTCCGGCGAAAGGCAAATAACATGGATCAGCAAATATATGTCGCCGATATGCCGGTTTCGGGAATACACGCGGACAAGAAGAGAAAATCCGCCTTCCAGGAATTCTGGAGAAGGTTCAGGAAGAACAGGCTGGCCGTCGCCGGACTCGCCGTCGTGGTGCTGTACATCCTGATGGCCATCTTCGCGGACCTGTTCTTTTCGTACAATTTCATCACCCAGAACCAGATATCCAACGCCTTCGCAAAACCGCTGACGAGCGCCGAGATCGATGACGGGAATACCACGGCGGAGCACCTCTACATTCTGGGCGCAGACAATTTCGGCAGGGACATCCTCGGCAGGATCATCCACGGAGCCCGCATCTCCATGGTGATAGGGTTCACCACCATCGCCTTCGCGTGTCTGATCGGTTCGGCGCTCGGCGCGATCGCCGGCTATTACGGCGGAAAAATCGAATCGGTCATCATGAGGGGAACCGACATACTCCTCGCCATTCCGAACATACTGTTCGCGCTGGCGATCGTCGCCGCCCTGGGGCCCAGCTTTCAGAACCTCCTCCTCGCGATCGGAATCACCTCGATACCGGCCTTCGTCCGCCTCATGCGGGCTTCCGTGCTGACGATCAAGAACCAGGAGTTCATAGAGGCCGCGCGGGCGCTCGGCGCGCGCGACTTCCGCATCATCGTCAGGCACATCATGCCGAACTGCATGGCGCCGATAATCGTGCAGGCGACGCTGGGGATAGCCCAGTCGATACTGTCCGCCACCTCACTGTCCTTTCTGGGTCTGGGCATCCAGCCACCTTCGCCGGAGTGGGGGAATATGCTCTCCGACGCGCGGTCCTACATAAGCTACGCGCCCCACACGCTGCTCTTTCCGGGCCTGGCGATAATGACGGTCATTCTCGCGTACAATCTGATCGGCGACGGGCTGCGGGACGCCCTCGATCCCAAGCTCAAACGCTAAGGTGAAATCATGGACGAGCTTTTACTGTCGATACAAAACCTCACGACCCACTACATTACCGATGAAAACATTGTCCACGCGGTAAACGGCATAAGCCTGGAGCTCAAGACCGGCGGAAGCGTGGGGCTCGTGGGCGAATCCGGAGCGGGCAAGACGACGACCGCCTATTCGATCATGGGCCTCCTGCCGAAGCTGACGGGCAAAATAGTCGGCGGAAGCATCTTCTTNTCAGGGAAGGACCTGACGACAATNCCCGAGGACGAGATGAGGAAAATACGGGGCAATCAGATCTCGATGATATTCCAGGACCCGATGACCTCCCTGAACCCGATTCTCACCGTCGGGGACCAGATCGCCGAAGTCCTCGAGATCCACGGCACCGCAAACAGAGAAGAAGCCATCGCAAAAGCCGGCGACATGCTCGAAATGGTCGGAATTCCGCGGGAGAGAATGCACGAGTATNNCCCACCAGTTTCAGGCGGCATGAAACAGCGCGTCATAATCGCCATAGCACTGGCATGCAGTCCCAGGCTGCTGATCGCCGACGAGCCCACGACGGCCCTGGACGTGACGATCCAGGCGCAGGTGCTCCGGATGATAAAAGAACTCAAGGCAAAACTGAACACCAGTCTGATCCTCATCAGCCACAACCTCGGGGTCGTAGCCCAGGTGTGCGAAAACGTGGCGATCATGTACGCCGGAAGAATCGTCGAGTACGGGCCCCTCCGGCAGGTATTCGAAAAACCCTCNCACCCGTATACCGAAGGCCTTCTGAACTCCATCCCCCGCATAGAGCTCGACAAGACGAGGCTTTCCCGATCAGGGGAATGATGCCCGACCCCTCGGTCATGCCGCAGGGATGTATTTTCAGGCCGCGATGCCCCTACGCCGAGGATACGTGCGCAGTCACGGCACCGCGCATCACCGAAGAGTCCGGCANNGACAAGTGATGTGCCTGATGCACGAAGGAATAATTGCCAATAAAATGAGGGCTGAACATGCATGAACCATCCGGCGCCGCGNCCGATACTGCAGGTAAAGAACCTGAAAAAATACTTCCAGACCCGNAGAGGGAACCTTCATGCAGTCGACGACGTGAGCTTCGATATTCGGGAAGGCGGCACCCTGGGCGTCGTCGGCGAATCGGGCTGCGGCAAGACGACCACCGGAAGAGCCATCCTCCGGCTGATAGAGCCCACGGGCGGATCCATACTCTTCGACGGAATGGACATCATCTCGCTGGACAAACGCAGACTCAGGATGGTCCGCGAAAAGATGCAGATCATCTTCCAGGACCCCTATTCCTCCCTCGATCCGAGAATGACCGTCTCCGGCATAATCGCGGAGCCGCTCATCATCCACCGGCGGGTCTCCGGCAAGAAAGAACTCGCGGAGCGCGTCCAGAAACTGATGGAGATGGTCGAACTCGAGGACCGCCTCCATTCGGCCTACCCGCATGAGCTCGACGGGGGCAGGCGCCAGCGCATCGGCATCGCCCGGGCGCTCGCCCTGGAGCCCAAGTTCATCGTGTGCGACGAGCCCGTCTCTTCTCTCGACGTCTCCGTTCAGGCGCAGATCCTCAACCTGATGCAGGACCTCCAGGACCGGCTGAACCTTACCTACATGTTCGTCACCCACGACATGGCGGTGGTCAAACACATCTCCGACGAGATCGCCGTCATGTACCTCGGCCAGATCATCGAAAAAGCGCCGGCAAAAGAACTGTTCAGACACCAGTACCACCCCTACAGCCGCGCGCTCATCTCGGCGATTCCGAAAATCGAATCGGCGGGGAGCGACACAGCGAAAGTCCTCCGCGGCGAAATCGGCTCCCCGATCGAGCCCAAGCCCGGCTGCAGATTCGCCCCGCGCTGCGAATACTGCATAGACAAGTGCCTCAGCGAAAATCCGCCCCCAAAGCCGTCGGCCCCGGAAGATACGCGGTCTGCTGGAGAGCAGAGGAAATATAGAAGAGGAGAAAAGATATGGATCTGTCCGCCACAAAGCGTTCCCTCTGGGACATCATCGATACGAGAAAAAACGAACTTGTCGGCCTCTGTTCCGACCTCATCCGGATACCGAGCGAAAACCCGCCCGGAAACGTCGACGAAATCGTCGCGTTCATATCCCGATTCCTCGCAGAGAACGGCATCGAAAGCCGCATAGTCGGCCCTTCGCCCGCATACCCGAACATCGTCGCGGAAATCGGAAAAGGCCCCGCACTGCTCTTCAACGGCCACTGCGACGTCGTGCCCGCGGGCGACCGCGCGCGCTGGGACTTCGACCCCTACGGAGGAGAAATCACCCCGACGACCATCAGGGGCAGAGGCACCTCGGACATGAAGTGCGGGCTCGGCGCCGCCCTCTTTGCCATGAGCCTCTTCGCGCGGGAAAAGATTCCCCTGAAAGGCAGACTCGGAATCCACATAGTCCCCGACGAAGAGACGGGCGGCGCCCACGGCACAAAATGGCTCGTCGAAAACGGCCATGCGGACAATACCCTCGCATGCATCGTCGCCGAGCCCACAGGTAGCGACACCTGCGAAGTCGGCCAGAAGGGCCAGGTCAGAATCCATGTGGCCGCCGAAGGNAAAGCCGCCCACGGCAGCATCGGCAACTACGTCGGCGAGAACGCCATCATGAAAGTCGTCGCCCTCCTCGGCCGAATCGGCGAACTCCGCTCCATGACGGGCGCATACGCCGAATCGCAGGCCCAGGTGCTGATCGACTCGAAGAGAATCGCCCAGGAAAAACTCGACAGACCGCAGGTGGGAGACGTCATCGACCACGTCACCGTCAACCCCGGCATAATCAAAGGNGGAATAAAAATAAACATGGTGCCCGACCTCTGCGAGGCGGACATCGATGTCCGGGTTCCCATAGGACTTCCGGCACGACAGGTCGTCGCGCGCTTCGAAAAAATCCTTGAGCAACTGAACCTGGGCACAATCCGGTACAGCTCCGAATGCAGCGAAGCGAACTTCACCGAAGTGACCGAACCCCTCGTGCGCACAATCGTGGACAACGCAGAGACCATATGGCACCATAAAGTCATCCCCGCCTACCAGTGGGCGTCCAGCGACGCACGATACTACAGACTCAAGGGAATCCCCACCCTCCAGTACGGGCCGGCGAACACACCGGGCATCCATTCGTACAACGAAGATGTCGACATAGAGGACGTGATCAACGCGGCGAAGATCTATTCGGCCACGATATGCGATCTGCTGGGATAGTATCCAAACATGAGGAGAAATTGCTCATTGGTGTCCTATGCAATCTTTTCCAGCCGTATCTTTATATATTCCTGATAATTTTGAAAATCTTGATCCAGGGTAAGGATCGACATGTCATGATTCGCAGCGACGGCACAAATGAGAAAATCGATATACGATCCCTGGATACCGTGGTTCCTGCACTCATTGAGAAATTGTGCGGCTACTTCATAATCATGCGTGGTTATGGGAAAATCCTCGAAGATGGAGAGCCTTTCCCGTAAGATTGTAAACTTCTTCTGATCCGAAATGCCGCTCAATATTTCCTGCCGCACGGGACCAATTATGACGAGGTCAAGATCGAGGATCAATGTTGACAATTGTGCAATAATTCTCTGTTCGGATTCAGTCGCATCCTTTTTACGGAGCGCAAGCGACCAGACCGAGGTATCGACCAGGACACGTTTCATCGTGATCTCATCTTTTTGTAGTCATAGGAAGCATCATATTCGATAGTACCAAAGAGCTTCACGAGTTCTTTCGCATTGCGTCGCCTGATGAATTCTTCAAGTGCGGCGTTCACCGTATCCTTTTTCGATTTATAACCGCCAATTTCAAGCGCTTTCTCAAGGAGCGCGTCATTGATTGCAAGATTTGTAGCCATACATATCACCTCTGTTTCAGATTACACACACCAATGTGTAAACGTCAACTCATGCTCCCGTTTGTGCCCGAAGGGCCTCAGAACTGGCATACTTCAATCCTTTAGATAAGAGCGATTGCAAAGAACCACAACATCGAACTATAGTATCCATAAAAGGAATATAGTTTGAGCCAAAATCGTACCGTGAAAGCCATCTTCCGGAACTCACTTTTGCCGGATCAGAAGACATCAAAAAGAGAAATGTTCGCCGATCTGTTCGGGAAATGGGCAGAGGCCGAGAGAAAGGCATTCGAGAAAAGAACAGCAGACTTAGAAAGGGTCGATGAATCGGGCTGGACCGAATGAGCATTGATTCGGCGGCTGCCGGCCTTTCTGTCGACTATAAGGTTGCGAATACATTATACAAAAATGAATAAATCCAACCGTATATATGCTTTTCGTCGCTTCCAGCAGCACCGACACATGCATCCAAATACAAAATAATTTAAGAATAGAGGGGCATTCAAATGCGCCGCTGCAAAAGAAGCGAGTATAGCCATTTCAAATGTATGGATACATCATGGCGATTTATTATCATTTTTCAGAAACAAAGTCATAATGATAATTCAGTATCATGGTAGTATATTTTTGACTGACCCAATGTTATTAAGAGATGATGAAAAGGGAAATTGTCTGTAGTGCTTCAATATAATTCAGGAGGGCTGCTTGAACCTGGAATTTATTTACTTTGAGTATTTTTATGAAACTGCGACTTGCGGAAATATCACTCTGGCATCTCAAAAGTTACATATTACACAACCAGCATTGAGTAAAGACATTGCCAATCTCGAAAGCATAATGCAGTGTAAGTTGTTTACCAGATCAGTGAAAGGAGTTAGCCTTACCGATCAAGGAAGCATCTTATATGAAGCTGTAAAACAGTCATATGTTCTTTTGAATAATGCAAAGACAAAAATAAAAGAACTGAGTGATCTCAGTGTCCCTGAGATAAATATTGCCGCGGGAAATGATCTTACGTCTTTTGTCGTTTTACCTTGGTTGAAAATGTTCAGGCTGAAGTATCCAGATATAATAGTCAAAATACTGGAGGCGAGGTCTCTTGATATTATTGAAGCGATTAAGTCCGAAGAAGTTGAACTCGGTTTATCGCATACAAAAACCAATGACAGTACATTGGAGTTCTATAATCTCTTTAATTTGGATTATTGTTTTGTTGTTGGTGATAAATATCAGTTTCTATCAGGACCTCCCTCTGTGCCGCTTCAAAAACTGATTGACTTCCCGATAATCCTTTTCCCGTCAAGAAGTGTAAAAAGGCAACATATTGATTCATTCTTTAAGAATCAAGGGTTAGTGATCAAACCTGCTTATGAAGCAGGCAATACCCATTTGTTAATGCAATTCGCTGAATCGAATATGGGCATTGCGCTTGTTCCACGAAACTTTGCGGAACAAAAAATAAAATCAAAGAAACTATTTGAAGTTGATTTAATTGAACGGATCCCCCAAGAAGAAGTCTGGTTGGTATGGAAAAAAAGCAAAGAACTTTCTCATTTCGCCTCAAAGCTCATGTTACATATTAAAGAACAGAGCAAACAAATATGTGGGGGTTACTAAAAAATTAGTAAAGCATTGTAAAATAATAGAATATATGCTAGAATAAGCCCATAAAGTACACGGAAAACGAGGGGAATGGAGCCTGTAAGAAATTTTGTGTAAACGGCTATACTCGAGGGAGGAAAGAGTATGGCCATCACGTTGGATGAACTGCTGAAGGAGTATAAAGGGCCTGAAGATATCACTGGACCCGAAGGACTTCTGAAGCAGCAGACGAAGGCGCTGATAGAGCAGGCTATGGACGCCGAGATGACCGATCATCTTGGCTACGAAAAGAACGATCAAGCGGAAAAAGATACTTCAAACCGGCCTTGCAGAACATCTCGAAAAGATGGACGATGCCGATACGTGACTAGGGAGCGGCAATGCAACAATTCGCGATTCTCTACGGCGACCGGTACCGTTATGATCCTTGCCGTTTACACAAAATACGGTATAGGCTCGCTTTCTTATTGAGAAAACTACCATACAAATTATGCATGTTTTGTGCGATTATTTTATACTCTTCAAATTGATCGTCATAATTCTTGTTTGGTATATAGACTTTGCCTATCCTGCAAAAATTTGGTTGTGATTCTTTATAGTCTTTGTAATCGCGATTTGCGACCGAACAAATCATTCCCAGTCCTTGAATGCCGGATTCTTTGATTTGCATGATATTAACAGGACACCCAAGGATGTCAGCTTTCAACTGCATGAGAAGGCTCGATCGGGTCGCGCCGCCGACCGCTGTAAGCATCTTTGTATGAATACCACTGCGCTGTAATAAATTTAGGCGATTTCTGGTTTCAAAACACAAACCTTCTAATAAAGCTCGATACAATTGCTTGGTATCGGCAGTAATAGTCAATCCAACGAAAGCCCCTAATGCATTATTCGATGGGTCATTCGGATCAATACCAGACAAATATGGGATGAAGTATAATGATTCTGAACTTTCCGCGCAAATGCGGTCGGCGATCATATACAGGGTTTCATTATGGTCGGTACGGAACATTTCAAGCTGTTCGTGCATCAGCTTGGCAAACCAAGTAATGCAGGTACCGTGGGTCAGCTGCCCCGTAGAGACTATCGCCATATTATTAAAATATGGCTCAATCGCGATCCCTTTCCCGTTAAGTGATTCTGTAAGGTTATTATGATCAGTGACAATGCAAATCCCTTCTGTTGATCCCTCAACAAGCAACGCATCACCGTTATTCAACGCTCCTGCCCNCAACATGCTGCATGGTCCGTCATGCCCGCCCAGGATCAGATTTATGCCAAGGGGGAGGCCCAGCTCATTTGCTCGTAATGATGATAGCTTTCCAATGATTGCCCCGGTATGTGCAATGGGAGCAAAGTAATCGCCATCGATATTGAATGCAGTCATTAGTTTTTCAGACCATGTGAAAGTATGGATATCCATCAGCATCGTCCGCGAAGCGCTCGCTTGGTCCAGAAGTCGTTCGCCGGTGAGCAGATAACCGATATACTCACCCAGCAAGAAAATTTTTTTTGCTTTTTCCAGTATCTCTGGTTTATGCATTTTGAACCAGAGAAGCTTATTCAAAGAATACATCTGATTGGGCGGCAATCCTGTGATATCATACATTCTGCTTAGCGGAATGATAGAATCGATAATTGCCACAGTTTCTTCACATCGACTGTCTATATAGGTGATTGCGTTATAGAGGATATTGTCATTGCTGTCCGTTATCACAACAGATTCGCCTATACTGGCGATTGCAAGCAGTGTAACTTCTTTGGACCGTGAAGATAAGCATTTCAGAGTTTCGCATACAGCTTTCCAGACTGTTGTCGGATCAAGCTCTGCCCATCGAGGCTGCGGACTGATAAAAGAGTACTCACGAGATGCGGATATAAGAACAGTGCCATCCTGGCCTATAACAGAGGCCTTACAACCAGACGTACCAATATCTATTCCAATGTATGACATAAAATGGAGAGTCTCCTCCGCGCCAACACATTACTACTATGGCATCATTTCCGGTATGCCGTAAGCAGGTCGATTTTTTTAATTGCCACCGCCTCTACCGCTTCTCGTGCGTCTCTCATCATTTCTGCTACATCTTTATCATAATTATGTTGTAGGTTTTCCGAGAGGGACTTTTTATATGCTGCAAAGAATTCAGTACCTACATTCATTTTTGAAATCCCCATCCTGACCATCCTCAATACATCTTCATCCGGCGTATATGAACCGCCGTGAACAACAATCGGGCAAGGGATTGTTTTCAATAATTCCTGTAGCAAATCAAAATTGATCTCAGGTTTATGTGTGTAATAACCATGGGCAGTCCCGATCGAAACCGCAAGACAGTCTATTCCCGTCTCCCGGACGAATCGATACGCTATTTTAGGGTCCGTATACCCTGTGGCAATTTCTTTTAATGAAAGATTCGCATCAAATATTTNCCCGAGTTCTGCTTCCACTGATACACCATGTTTATGCGCCAAGGCAACCACTTTCTTTGTCTCTGATACATTGTAATCATAGTCCTCGGAAGCCAGATCAATCATTACACCGGAATAGCCAGCTTCAATGCACTGGCGTGCCTGGGCAAAGCTTTTCCCATGGTCAAGCCCCAAAGCGATTTTGACATCAATCTTTTGAGAAGCCACATCAGCGATAGCTTGCATGAAATCAGCGCCAGCGGAAAGCATATGTGAATAATAAGTTTGTACGATAAGAGGTACACTTCGCTTGTTCGCTGCAGATACTAGCGCTTGGAGGCTCTCCAAGTTGTATGAGTTGAATGCGCCAACTGTGAAATGGTGCTCCCGTGCATACTTCAGTATTTCCACATACGATGTCAATACCATTTTATTATCTCCTCCTAATATAAATGCGTTCTAGATGATCCCTATCTGATATAGCTGCATTGTGATACCTGTCATCCGCATGACAGCCGTTATTCACAATAGCCGAGCTGGCTGCGGAGTCGATGTATCAATAATTGTAGGTTATGATATATTATGAGAATTTTCTTGTAAAATAGTTTAAATTTATATACTCCATAACTTAAATTCATGCTGGCTGCAGAGGGTAAAGATTTTTATTTCTACCAGTTTTTCATCATCAGGAAGCACGATTCAAGACAAATTGATCTACTTTGATCCGCATTTCCAGCAGATGATCAGCAATACAATGAAAACTTGAACTCCGAGAACCCATATCGGATTACTGAACCGGCAATCATTATTCGCACTGGAATCATAAAGGTACCTGATTAGTGTTATAATTCAGCCTTTTGGGACATTCTGTGTCCCTGTGGAAGGTGTATACTGATGCTACCCGGGAAGGAGCCAGGTAGCAATGGCGACAAACAAGATACAATTCCAGAAAGGACTAATGAGGAGGGACGAATACTTGAGGATCGCGTTGAACTTGACGACACCTATCTGGGAGGAGAGCGTCGGGGAGGGAAAGTCGGAAGGGGTTCGGAGAACAAGGTACCGTTTCTCGCCGCGATACAAACAGATATGAACCATCACCCCCGTTATGTGTATTCTCTCGTCTCCCGTCTTTTTCATCCGATGAGATAGAGGCATGGGCAGCCAAGCGGCTACAAGCCGGAAGCATTGTAGTTTCCGATGGACTTGCCTGTTTCACCGCGGTCAAGAGAGCGGGATTTCATCATATGCAAGAGGTTGTAGGGGAAGGAAACAGGAGCACCAACATGGCATGTTTCAAGTGGGTCAATACGATTCTGACAAATCTGAAGACCGCTATACTGGGTACCTATCATTCCTTCAACTGCTCCAATATATGCCTACCGCTATCTGGCCGAAGTACAATACCGCTTTAACAGACGTTTTGATATGGAAGCAATGCTCGTCAGGCTGCTGATTGCCGGTGTCCAAACTTCGATCCGCCCGGAATCGTGGCTCTGTTTGGCTGAAGCATGGCACTAATCAGGTAAAGGTATAAACTTTATTTCTTATATATCAAGAAATAACAGACCTATTGAATTGTGAACTATCGAATAAAAGTTGCCGGGGCAGTAATTCAACAAGCGGTGATTGTCCTTGCCTCAGGAATAGGTGAAATTCAGTCAATTGCAGAGCCTTGCAGCGGAGATCAGAAGAACATTGCCCGTCATTCAGATTATCATGCTTCGAAGAAAAACAGTTGGTCATATTCTCTGCATAGCCAGGACTATGTGATACGGCGGAGTTTCTCTTTTGCTATGAATCATAACCTCTGGTTATGACGAACATGAGAATTAACTATTTTACATTGGTCTTTTTGGGGTATAAAATATTTTTAGATTATACCAGACCGCCTAATGGAATTGGGGGGGCGTAAACAACTTCTTAATAAGTTGTGAGTTGCTGTTTTTAAAAGGTGCAATAATCATCCTATCTTGAGGATGAAAAATTAAAGGAGGATTTGAAATGAAAGAAAAGGGAAAAACGTGGGTATGCCTAGCCGTGTTCTTGCTTGTTTGTTCCTTTGCGGGCGCCGTGGATACAAAGGCTTCTGGCGGGATTTATGGCATCCTCGTACCGGACCTTACGAGCAGTCCTTTCTATAATGCTTGTTTCAATGGCGTTGTAGAAGGTATCAAAAAATTTGACCCCACTGCTTCGTATGTAGTTTATGATTGCGCTTGGGATCCTGCGAAACAGCTCGACCAGATTGCACAATGCATTCAGCAGAAAGTAAAGGCAATCATAATGATTCCCAATGGATCGAGTGCGGTTCTCTCTGGGATCAAGGATGCGCAGAAGGCTGGAATTCCTGTATGTGTTCTGGACACTGCTACGACTGATAAAACCTATGTTGCCTCCACTATTGTTTCCAATAACCTGATGGCAGGTGAGATATCAGGTGAAGCGATGGTTAGAAGCTTGCCCAATGGAGGAAATGTCGTAATCATTTGCACTCCCGGTAACGAGGTTATCAATCAGCGGCTTAAGGGCTTCTATTCAAAGATTGCCGGCACTAGAATCAAGGTCGTCCAGGAACTGATCGTCAACAACGGAACTACCGAGGAAGCGCTGACACTCATGGAAAACGCATTGTCAAGCATTCCAAACCTCAAAGGTGTCTATACTACAGGAGACACGTTTGCTATCGGTATTGCCGCTGCATTGAGTGCGAATGGTTATAAACCCGGAGAAATCGTTGTTTGTTCCACTGATGGCACGGCAAAAGGTGTAGAACTCGTAAAGGAAGGCTGGGTGTATAGTACTGCAGCACAACAGGCAAGCAAACTGGGTTACCAGAGTGTACAGGCGGCAGTGAAGATTCTCAAAGGAGAAACGGTGGAGAAATATGTCCAACTTGAATGTTTGGACATCACAAAAGAAAATGCCGCTTCTTACAGTGCTTTCTGATTTTCTCGATTGATTAACCAGCTGAAAGGTCCGTCGTCAGCAAATCGGCTTAATGCGACGGGCCTTTCAGGTTGAAAATTATACTTTCTGTATATGGAATTTATTCAATTAGGATATTTGTCATGGATGATGCTGATCAATACATCTTGCAAATGGAGCATATCAGTAAATATTTCCCTGGCGTTCGCGCGTTGGATGATGTGCACTTCGGCGTGAGGCTTGGAGAAATTCACGGTCTTGTTGGCGAGAACGGCTCAGGAAAGTCGACGTTGATTAAAGTGCTGACCGGTATTTATCATCCGGACGATGGTAAGATTTTATTTGATAATAAAGAAATAGAGATTGAAAGTGTTGATAGAGCCCGGTCTCTGGGCATCGCCGTCATACATCAGGAATTAAGTATGGCCGGCAATATGACTGTGGCTGAAAATATCTTTATGGGAAGATTCCCCATCAAGAAAAGGAGTTTCTTCGTTGACGTAGCGAAAATGGAGGAAGAAACAACAAGGTTGCTGAATCTGATCGGCCTGGATGAAGTCCGGCCGGATACTTTGGTGAAGACCTTGAATATAGCCCGGCAGCATATGGTGGAAATATGCCGCGCATTATCTCAGAACGCCAGATTGTTGGTAATGGACGAACCGACAGCGTCACTGTCAAATAAGGAAACAGAAACACTGCTTGATATCATGTGCCGATTAAAATCGGAAGGTGTTTCAATTTTGTTTGTTTCTCATAAATTAAACGAAATCTATAAGGTTTGCGATCGGATTACTGTTTTGCGTGATGGGCAATATGTGGGAACTGAGAAATCCACGGATCTGGAATATGACCGCTTGATAAACATGATGGTTGGGCATGAAATCTCTACGATTTTTCCGCAGCATGACACACAGCCGGGAGAGAAATTCTTTGAAGCTAATCATATTCAGTCTGCCCGGGTAAATGATGTCAGTTTCTATCTGCGAAAAGGAGAGATATTAGGTTTTTATGGTCTTGTCGGTGCTGGCAGATCAGAAGTGTTTCGGGCATTATTTGGCATTGATAAAAATATCAAAGGTGACATTTGGCTTGATGGAAAGAATCTTAAGATTAATTCTCCGGTGGACGCAGTAAATGCTCGTATAGTCTTTGCTCCTGAGAACAGGAAACTGGAAGGATTGATTCTCAAGCAGACAGTCGATTTTAACATAACAATTTCGATTTTGAAGACTCTTATTCATGGATTCAGTCTGAATAAGAAATTGAATGAAAAGATAGTATCTGGTATTGGGTCAAAGCTAAAGATAAAAACACCATCATTTGATGCGAAAGTAGCCAATCTCTCCGGTGGCAATCAGCAAAAGGTTGTGTTGGCCAAATGGCTGGTCACCAACCCCAAAATACTCATATTGGATGAAGCAACAAGAGGCATTGATGTAGGTGCCAAACTGGAGATCTATCACCTCGTTTATGAGATCGTAAAAATGGGAGTGAGTGTTATCTTCATTTCCTCAGAAATGCCGGAAATCATAAATATGTGCGATAGGGTCTATATAATGAATCAAGGTGAAATAGTAGCCACTGTAGATAGGCAATACTTGACCGAAGAAACACTTGTTAAATATGCGCTGGGAGGACAATGATTATGTTTGAGAGGATGTTTTTGGGGAGAAAAAGCACATTTCTTCGGGATAACGGTGGCATCCTGATTGGTTTGATCGTACTTTCCACAATTATTGCTATTGTTCAACCCAGTTTCCTGGCTTCAAAAAATATCTTTAATATTCTCCGTTCGATATCGACAATGGGAATCATCGGTTTTGGGATGACTCTCTGTATCATTATCAATGGAATTGATCTTTCCCAGGGCTCCGTAATAGGGCTGTCCGCATGTTTCTGTGCCATGTTAATCAGCAATTTGCATTTACCTTTTGGTGTCGGGATCATTGGAGGAATTGCTGCCGGTACGTTGATGGGCGGCATCAATGGATTCATTCTTTGCAGAACAACTATGCCCCCTTTCATTGTTACGCTCTCAACGCAGTTGATCGCCCGTGGTCTTTGTTATGTGATCACAATGGGAAATATGATATATGTGAGTCCTTCTTTCAGTATATATGGCAACGGGTATTTATTTGAAGTAATCCCTTATCCAGTAATCTATCTCTTTATCATTTTCATAGCAATGTATCTCTTGCTCGCCAAATCAAGACTTGGCCGTAATATATATGCCATCGGAGGAAATATAGAAGCCGCCCGTTTCTCCGGTATCAATATCAAAAAAACCACATGGATTGTCTATACGGTTTCAGGTACGCTCGCGGGCATCTGCGGTATCATCGCTTGCTCACGTGTTGCACAGGGATCCCCGATTACAGGAAATGCCATGGAGTTTGATGCGGTTGCAGCCGCATATTTGGGGGGGATCAGTTACCTGGGAGGAGAGGGGAAAATAGGAAGTACCTTAATCGGAGCAATTGTCCTTGGCGTAGTAGCAAATGGCATGAGTATGTTGCTGGTCCCTTGGTATATTCAATCGATCGTAAAAGGATTAATCATTCTCGGTGCTGTATATTTTGATGTTACCAGGAAGAGGAAGGAAGCAGAATTACCCATCCGGAAACGGGAAACACAAAAGGAATTAGAAAAGAATCCGCAGACAACGCAAACAATTCAAGGATGAAACAATGAATAGCCAATTAATCAGAAAAACATTTGATGAGGGAAAAGGGATTTTCCTTATGTGCCCTAATTGGATTCCAAGGGCCTTGCTGGAACCAGGCAAAAGGTTGCGGTTGCTCGCCGACGATTACAGCCGACTTGGTTTGAAACGTGGCTACATTTGTGAGAGATGGTTTTCCGCCACGGAGAAAGCAGAAACAGGACCTGAGGCACCAGAAGATGAAGGGTTGAGTTATATCTATAGCAATGGCACGAGACTTCTTTTCAAGGATTGCGTCGCAGTGTTGGGTTCGGATTTGATCGGGAGAGAAATCTGGGAACAATATCACCGATGGCCGGTGTTTTCAAAGTTCTTTGATTATAAGTGTACATCCTTTCATCATTTGCATCATAAGGAAAAAGATGCGGCGCTTGTAGGGTTACAAAGCAAACCCGAGGCGTATTATTATCCTGCGGAGATGAATCTTTCCTTGGACAGTGCACCCGTTACATATTTTGGATTTGATCCGAGTGTCACTAAAGAGGAAATCATTGGCCGGCTCAGTCAATTCGAGAATCATGAAAACAGGTTAACCGAACTTTCCAGAGCTTTCCGACTGGAACTTGGAACTGGTTGGTACACACCGCCAGGCGTATTACATGCATGCGGGTCATTGTGCACATATGAACCTCAATGGATGAGTGAATCCTGTTCTTTATGGGAAAATCATACACCTGGTGGTTCTATCGTTCCTTACGATGAGTTCGCTGGTAAAGTTCCAGAAAATAAGAGAAGGGATTTGGAGTATTTGTACAACTTGATGGATATCGAAGCGAATTTCGATCCTGATTATCGGAAGAAGTATTTTAGAAGACCTGTTATTGAGATAGAGGATAAGTACTATACGCAAAAATGGATCACCTATGGCAACCCATTTTTTGCCGCGAAAGAATTACGCATCCAGCCAGGACAGACAGTTGTTGTCAAAGATAACGCAGCTTATGGATGCATTCTGATCCAAGGGCATGGACGTTTTGGCGTGTTCCAAGCTGAAGCACCGAATGTGATTCGCTTTGAGGAACAAACTTATGATGAATTCTTTGTAAGTGAAAGATCTGCACGGGAAGGTGTCAGGATCGAGAATAATTCACATCAAGAGTTTGTTATGCTTAAACACTTTTGCCATAACGTTAATGCACCTTCCGGAAATTAAATCGGAATTAATCGAACGGGAAGTTGGAGTCGGGCATGAATAGACATATCGCAGTTGATATCGGCGCCGATTCTGGAAGAGTTATTGCCGGCTGGCTTGAAGATGGGAAATTGGTCATGCAAGAACTGCATCGGTTTCCAACCCAAGATTTCTATCTGCAAGGGAGACGTCAACGCAACCTATATCGTTGGTATGAAGAGATATTGCATGGTCTGAGCATCTACGTTCAAAAGTTCGGTCACGACTTGGGGAGTATCGGAGTCAATGCAATGGGACATGAATATGTCTTGCTGGATGAAAAAGGGGGAATCAGGGCTTTGCCTGTTTCATATCGTGATTCTTCATTTGAAGAATTGCAGCTTGATGAATTATTAGAAAAAAAAATAGATCTGCGCATGGTTTATATGATTACAGGCAACCAATCAGCGAAAGCAGATACACTTAATCGCATCTTGATACAGCAGAGAGATGAATCAGTTGATTTCACCCACAGTAAAGGCATTCTGTTTCTACCTGATGCAATGCACTATATGTTGGGAGCAATGCCGTGCTGTGAAATGTCATCAGCATCATATTCAAGATTGCTTGACCAGCGTGCATATATATGGAGCAAGGAAATATTTGATGTTCTTGCTATTGATCGCTCATTGATGAGCGATCTAGTTTGGGCTGGCGACACTATTGGAATCATCGATGAGGGTATCTGCAGACAGTTAGGTTTACCAATTGGAATAAAAATAATTACCCCGTGCGGACATGATACTGCAGATGCAATGCTGTGTGTACCGAATATTGATAAGGATTGCGCATTCATCAGCAGCGGTACTTGGAGCCTTATAGGTTTAGGAACAGAAAAACCTGTTATCACAGAACAGACATTTAAGATACATGCGTCAAATTCAACCACAGGATTTGGAATGAACATGCTTAAAAAGAATGTATCCGGGATGTGGATGATTCAATGCTGTCGGCGAGAATGGGGTGGAATTTCATATCCGGAAATCATTGATATGGCCAGGAGAGTAAATATAAATGATCTGACAATAGATGTGGATGCTTTAAAATTCCAATATGCGCATAATATTCCCACGATTCTTGCCAGCGATGTGAAGGACCGCTATGGAGTGGATATCAGCCCGAACAATATAGGACAAATTTCACGCATAATCTTTGAAAGCATGGCATTCAAGGATAGATATATGCTTGATAGATTGCTAAGTGCAATTGATAGAGAAGTATCTTGTATTTATATAGTGGGAGGGGGCGCACAGAATGAATTACTGAATCAATTAATTGCTAACATAACAGGCCTGACCGTTTATGCCGGCGCTTTTGAGGCAACTTCGATGGGGAACATATTATTGCAGGCATATGGCTGCAAAGAAATTAATGGAAGAAATGACCTGATGGAAATCGCTTCTTCTTCTGCCAATTATAAACGTTTCATGACGCAGGATATTGAGGTATGGGGAGAAAGGTATAGAAAGTTCCTCGGAGATCATGATCTCGAATAAGTCTGGTTAATGCATATTGAATATAAATGATAAAGGAGGAGAAACGGAATGTATTTATCTGAAACAATTGCAAGAAAAATGATTTGTGATATCGGAAAAAAAATGTATAGCAAGAACTTTGTATCTGCAAATGATGGCAACATTACCATCAGAATAGCAGATAACGTCCTCTTGGTTACTCCAACAGGAATAAGCAAAGGGGATTTAACTGAGAGTATGTTGATAAAAGTAGATTTGGATGGCCGGATTATCGAAGGTGATTACAAGCCTACATCGGAACTGTCTATGCATTTGCAGGTCTATAAAGAGAACGATGCAATTCAATCAACTTGCCATGCACATTGTCCACACCTCACCGCATTGGCAGTTGCTGGCATTGAACTTGATGTGCCTACAAGTGCTGCAGCCAGCGGCCTCGTCGGTAGAATTCCTGTTGCACCCTATCAATGCCCCGGGTCAAAAGAACTTGCGAATTCCATCATTCCTTATGTAAAAGACTACAATATCGTCAATCTAGGTAATCATGGCCCGCTCTCTTGGGGAACAGATCCGATGGGTGCGTGGTATATAATGGAATCTGCAGAGAGTGCATGTGAATTGGCTTTTAATATTAAGAAATATTTAGATGGTAAGGTTCGCCCTCTCACAATAAAGCAGACAGAAGAGCTGTTTGCTTTCCATCATGTAAAAAGAAGCTCTGCCGCATGGCTGACTTGTCCAAATACGACGGACAATCAGGAGCCAGCGGTCTCATTTTCAAGCTATTTTGATATCAAACTTGGAATTGATAATGCCTGACGGAGTCAGGACTGGACCGGGGAATGGGAGTATTTGTTCATAGAACAAAGGGAAATGTTTTAGTTTTCTCATTCGACGGATGAGAATTGTAGAGTACAGGGGCAAAACAAAGACAAGCGGAGGAAAACAGGTATGAAAGTGGCATTAGGTGCGGATGGTTCTGGGTTCGAATTGAAACAGGCGATAAAAGAGGATTTGGAAAAGAAAGGATATGAGATTGTCGATACAAATCCGGACGCTCCTGTTTATTATGCAAAAGCAGCGTTAGCTGTTGCTGGATTGGTCCAGAAAAAGACGGTGGACCGAGGCATAATAATGTGTGGGACGGGTATGGGCCTTAGTATCATAGCGAATAAGCACAAAGGTGTTTATGCCGCATTATGTGAAAGTACATATACCGCACGTCGTGCACGGGTTGTTAACAACACCAATGTCCTGTGCATGGGAGGATTTGTAGTTGGGAAGGTCTTGGCTGTTGAAATGGCAAATGCTTGGTTGGAAGCTGATCATTTGAATGGTCTGGATCCCAAAACCAGGTCGGTCGTTGAGCATGAATTTGATTCGATAGTTGAATATGAGCAGATAGCATACAAGAATTGAATGGACTATTTATCTGTCCAGCTGTTGAAGCAGCTGGACAGCCCCAGACCGATACATTGTTCTCTAACATCACTGTAAGAGAGGAGCCTATACTACCTCACGGTCCCTCGGGACCTATAGGAACTACCGGCGCGTCCACCGGCACCCTGTACAGGCGATAGGATTCTCCAAGATCCACAATATCCACAAAATCCTCTGGCTTCACACTCTCGAAATACAGTGAGTTACCGCCTTTGCTATAGACAACGACCAAAGACCCTGGTATTGAAGTTTCATCTCTTGTTTCCCATTGACCTTCGAAAATAAATTGGTAGCCTTCCCGGGTATATGATGTCACACTGAATTTCACTGAAGAAACTATAATGTAGGGCTGTTTTGCTCCAAGGTCTATTATCACCACGTCGTTATCAATAGGATTTTCTCCCCAGGAAAACATTTTCGTCTTTGTCATATCAACCCCCTGAATAGACCATACCCCTGAAGGATTGATCTGAGGTTGATCGGCAAAGGCAATTATACAAAGCATCATAAGAAAGATAAAAATGAAAAAACTTGATCGCTTCATGTTTTCCCTTCTCACAGCACATGACTGCACAAGGACTCCAGAACCGCACAGAAGAACAACAGCAGAATGCAGCATACATGCATCCCCTTCAAACGATCCTCGCGCAGATACTCTGAAATCATCTTTTTAGAAGCACCTTCCCGCTTGAGCCCTCTATATCCCCTGATCGTTGCAAGTACTTCTTTCGTACACACCAGAATCCAGAACAGGTTAACTGTCAGTTCGACAACCGCGTATACCACCCACACCACCATCCTCAGGGTAGCCTGGGCAGAAAAGGCTGTTGCCGATGCTTTGAAAAAGAGCGAGATCTCCATGCCTAAGCCAGGAATAGCAGGTGACTTCACTATGTATTGATAGAAAAAGATCAGCGGCATAATAAGCATATACGCAAAGAAGCGATTCATCACAAAAACCAAGGTATTCCATACCCAGATGATTATTAGATCGATAATGACCAGAACTCCAATAGGTAATTTTATATCCAGAAAGAGTGATTCTGTTCTTGCGGGGGGCAGGTTGTGGGCCTGGTAGAAATCGTTTCTGGACTCGAAGGTGTTGGAGAAACTAAAAAATACGATTGTCACCACGACGATGAAGAGTGCGATGAACAGGAATGTCTTTTCGCGCCAGACTTCATTGGCGCTCGCCTTCAATTTCCCGAGGAAATTCACAGCGCCTCTCTCTATGATAATCATAGGTATAACGTTATGGGAAAAGGGTCCCCCTTACGGACCGGGCTTGGCAAAACCAATGCTCACTGCCCCGGAAGGATCGATCAGTACTTGCCTGTTGAAGAATGCCGATCCGTCGTCGCAGAGTATGCCGGCGGCTGTCGGCGACGAATCCAGAAGGAGGTATTCTTTCATATCGCCGCCGCTGATCGTGAAGTATTGGCCGTGCGAGGCGATTACCCAGAAGTCGGACCAGCCGCCGGACGATTCGGGGTCCGTCCTGTATATCCCTTCTCGGGGAGGGACAATAAAGGAATAGTGTGTGAATGAGGGTCTCCGCATGAGCGCTTCCGCCCCCGTATTCCATCGTATCAGGAAACTCGCACTGTCGATTACTTTCAATTCCCTGAATTCGTTGTCCGTCGTGGGCAGAAACGATTCGCCCGCAGAAAAGGCAAACTCGGAATAGGCTCCATTACACTGCAGTGTGACGAGATTGTTCCCGACGCCGACAATCGCCACTCCCTGGGGGGAGGCATAGAGCCCCGGCTGCGGCGATACATTTGCAGGAATTTCCCTGACTTCCGGTCTGGAAAACGACGGCAGAGCAATCTTGAATTGCTCTTCGATGTACCGCTTCAAAATCTTGATCCCTATGTCCCGGAGCGCATTGATGCCCCATTGGTCATAGATATTGCCCGCGAGGACTATCCCCACTTTTTGATTCCGCGCGAGAATGACCACGACACGGTGCGATAGATACGATCCTTCCGCCCAGGCTACCTTACCGAGGTAATCGAGAGAAGGCTCGGTCAGAATCCAGCCTTCGCCCGATTCGTAGCCCTGTCTATTCAGTTGCCCCGCGATTGCGGGAGAAAACGGCGCTTCTGAATCTATCGCCCTCTTTTCTTTCGTCCGGTCTTCGTTCCCCGCTCTCAACAGGTACGAGTAGCATTGCACCAGATCGGAAAGTGTCGAGCGCATGGAAAAAAACGGGTCGAGGTAATTGTACATATCGGAGCTTGAGTCCAGGAACGGCTCTCCGCCGACATGATAGAACCTGCTTTTTTCCGGAGGCGTAGAGTCCTTTCCGAAACTTGAGGCGACCATTCCGAGCGGCCCGTATACTTCGTCCCGGACATAGCTGTCGAAAGGCCTGCCGCTCGTTTTTTCGACGAGCAGACCCAAAACATCCATCATGAGCGCGGATTCCGATCTCCGCACGCCTTCCGGAAACCGGTTTTTTGCGTTGGAGAGACGCTTCATCAGGCTGTCCGCGTCGAGTATCCCATCCATGTTCGGCATCGGCCGGTCGGCATAGCCGCTCGCTCCGGCAAGCAGCGAACGTATTTTCAGCCTGCCGATTCTCTCCGCATTGGCGTTCGCGCCCGAAAACAGTTCCGGCAGGTATCGGAAAACAGGCGCGTCGATATCGATTTTCCCCTGTGCGCACAGTGTCCGTACGGCAAGGATGGTGAACTGTCCCGATAGTTCCCCTATATGAATTTCGGTGTTTTCATCGAATGCAATTCGATTGTCCCCGCCACTGCTCCGATAGCGCCAAAGNNCGGTCCCCTGATCCGAAAACAGGCATGCTCCGATTCCTCCGTAGTACGTCTTTGTCCCGTTTTCCACTATCGACTCAAGTGCGGGAAAATCGACCCCCGCTGCGCTGAGTTTCACCCCGCAGACCGAAATAAGCAGGCATACGACCAAAACCTGAAGACGGCCGCTCGTGGCGTACCGTTTCGTTTCACGGTATATCGATCTCATTGTACAAACTCCCCGCTCTTTTCGAGCGCGTAGTCTAGACCTTGATCCATACACAAAATGAATAAAACAAACTCTTTATAAATCATTGTTTGAAGATCAGAAGTGAGACCAGCCCCATTAAAATAGCCCGTTTTGTGTATCCAATCGAATAGGTCTTTTGCATGTCCCCATGTAGTACTATTCATTGATGCAATGAAAGGAAACTGATAGTTCTCTTCCGGTGATCCGGCCATATATTGTGAGACCAAATATTTCGAAAAGGATATCGCCCAGAACTCCTCGAAGCCTAAAAAAGAAGTCTCATATATAGGATCGACTAAGTCGACAATACTTTCGGATTGGGTAGTCTCCTTTTGTAATATTTTCTTTTTACAATTCTGCAGTATTTCTATATACTCACTTTTCTTCTTACTTTTTTCTATTTCGCCGATTATGTTGACCTTTACCTCGTTTGCCGAAGCCCAAATATGAGCCAATTCGTGAAAGAACAATACAGCATCGTCTTTCTCTGAGGCTAACCCATATAACATTACTGAGTTCTGAGCATAGTCACATGCCATCCCCTGCAAATACTGGATATTGTTGGCGAATGTAATATACATACTCAGAGGCTTGTGCGGCAAAAAATCGTATTGTTTCTCTTTGCCCAGGAACTCCACCATGGGACTGATTCTGCGTTTTACTATCGAGATAACATCACGTTCAAAGTGATGCACTGCATCACTGTTCTCATCGTAAAAAAGGCTTATACTTGCGGATGCTTCAGGCGGTATTTCAAAACCTTCCTGGTGTAGACCAATAGTCAGGCCCGCCATAATGCTCGCTTTTGAAAAAAAGAATTTCAATACCCGATACACGGTCGTACTTTCCAAGGTGTATGGATCCAATATGACACCGAGCGCCGCCTTCTGATTGACATTGAAAACGAAACGATGCCCGGGATTTTCTCCCCTTACATACCCATCGATCAGGCTTTTCACTTCTGTATCGTCGAAAGAAAATTGCTCAGGATAATAATACGAGAGCATCACCAGAAGACAGGTATTGAAGTGATCCACATTCACAGAAAAATGCCTGTCGTTGAGTACAAACTCTTCTATGGTGAATGCGTCAACCGTGTCGGTACTTTGGGCATACGATGGCACTTGAACCATAAATATAAGGACTGACAGACACAATAAAAATTTTCTCATAATTTGTATCCTCAAATAAAAAGCCAAAAGGGACTGCAGGCAAACCGGAGGGATTCTCTGTCAACGGTCTCTGAAAGGAGTAGAAGCAGCAGAAACAGTCTCATAGACAATCGACTGCCCCCTCGCATGAAAGACAATTGTACTATTTTGAGTTAAGTGTACATTCAGAATTGCCGGTTTGTAAACTCGAAGAAGTCAAAATGAAGGCCTTGGGAGGGAAATAGTGCAATTGCACAAATATGAATGATGCTCAGGTATAAACAGTAATATCCCAGAAAAACCACGCCGGTTTTTAGACAAGTGTCTATGCCTTTTTTGCAAGAAAACTGTTGCGCCGTCACGCGGCGTATCTATAATGGAAGTTGGTGGCTGTAGAGCCACAAAAAATTTTCAAGGGATGCACTTATTGTATATTCTGATTTTGCTTCCCTATGCTGTTTCTGCGTCCCTGTGTGTCCATGTGCTGCAGTGAGATCATCCAGCAATGAGAAAAGAAATTGTCTCGGCCTATGGAAAGGCCCTGTTGCTTTTCTTGCTGATCCCCTGGCTTATAAATTTCTTTATTCCAGTAGTCTTTACTTTCCCTCTTTCCCTGGGTTTGGGAGGGACGCAGCCATCAAGGTTATTCCTGAACATCTATAGCACAGCTGTGGCGTTGATTGGGGAGCTCTGCTATCTCCTCCTCGGCAGGGCCATACAACAGAATATGATACGCAAGGAAGAAAACCCCGCCGAAGAAGACCAGTCTAAACCGCCCAAGAAGGTTTATGCATCGGGATTCAAAGACATTGTGCTCTATAGCCTCGCTTCGCTGACGCTCCCCTTCTTGTTGTACTCTCTGCACGAGCTACTCGGTATTGCGGGAGAGCTGCCAAAGATCAATCCCTTTCTTTCGCTCGCTGCCCTTGTGGTGGGACCTTTNTTCATAGAAGAGTACCTCTTTCGGAAAGTTCTGTATATGTATTGTAAAGAGTACGGCATACGGAGATTCGTCCTGGTAAGTGCGCTCTTTTTTTCGCTTATCCACGGCTATTCCTTCTCGGTGGCGGGAGCCATATTGTTCGTGATTTCTTATATACATTCATACTTTTTTCTTGCGACCTTGTATGCCATGTACCGGAATATCTATATCCCAATCCAGATGCATATCTGCTGGAATTTAACCACAATAGTGGTAATAGGAATTTTTCATGGAGAGAAACTGGCCCCGGCAGCATTTTTCATCATATCATTGCTTATATTATCATATGCTATATATAGAATTATAAAAACAAATCGGCTGATGATGGCAGAAGGGCCGGTATGAGCATATTCGTCGGCAGCCATCGGCGGCTTCTGGAAAGGAGGCACGCATGAAATTCCTCATCACAAATAAATCGCTCCCGGATAATCCCCGACTGCAGGACTTCGACGAATCGGTCCCGCTCCGTCATTTCTGGAGATCGGCGGCAATGATGATTTCGGGACACTTTGTCATGAATGTTTTTATCGTAGTGTGTATGAATCTTTACATGTCCATCGGCGATTGCGTCATGCTCAGATTTATTGCAAAAAACAGTGACAGGCATGATTTTATACATTTTGCGAATGGGTCTCTCCATATGCGGCACAAGGCGGGTGTATAATCGGAGCTGCTGACTATAGGAAAAAACTATGATTGCCGGAGCCATAGCTATAACAGTATTGGGGACCTCCATCGTGCTCTTTCCCTTTCTCCGAATCAAAAAGAACGAAAAACAAGGGAAAAAGCAGAAGAAAATCTACGTGGTTATTTTCTCATGTATTCTTCTGGGAGTCGGAAACGTATCGCTGTTCGGCATACAGGCTCTTTTGGAGAAGGGCTATTATGTTGCGTCCCTACTGTTGTTTGCGACGGCCATCGTCACCACGACGGTTTCGTCTGTCCTCGCGCTCGATGACGAGATGAAAAAGAAGAAAAGCCTGGCCCTAACCCCGGACTCCCTGGGGCTGCTGATAATAATCAATCTTCTCGCTTTGAGAGGGCATGGAAACATCTCTGAAATATACAGAATCCTTCTCTATGGTTTTCTGGGCCCCCTGCTGGAAGAGACCGTTTTCAGGGGCTATATCTACAGGACTTTCTTCCCCGACACTATGGCTTTGAAGCAGCGCATGCTTGGCTTTGTCATTCTGTCGGCGATATTTACTTTAGGCCACGTAGCGAAAATGCCCCGGGCCGCCGATATCCTCTATTTAAGCGGCATATTCTTCGTGTCGATGTTCTGCTGTACTGCCAGGTATTATGTGACGACAGGGAAAATCGGCTTGCCCTGGTTTATCCATAGTGCGTACAATCTAATGGCCTCTCTTTTAAGATGATATTTCAATCGTCGGAGGCAGTATGAACAACCTATTGTCATACCCGGTCGCGGCTTTTCAGATTGTCTGTGTGGTCGTCTTCTTTGCGCTCTTCAAAAAGACGGGTACCCTGGCGATGGTGCTGAAAACCCTTGCGCTGCTCACCTCTGTCATCTTCTTTTCTGCCTTCCTCGTTTCCCTGTTTGGTCCCATTCCGCAGCGATATACGTATACGGCGCTCCTGCCCTCAATACTCGGCGTGATCGGCGGCATCGCCGCGCTCGTTGCCGAATATACACGATTCTATAGGGGGAAAAAGCTATTCGCCTTTACAAAACCCTCGACCCTGGCGATAGTCGTGTATCTGCTTATAATTGCTTACTATATCGGCGCGGAGCTCGTTTTGATCCTCTATTTCAAAGAGAAAAGGACAATACGGACAACCATGATCCCGCTGTTTGTAGTCGCCGCGACAAACGAAGAGATGTATTTCCGATATTATCTCGACGATATGCTGGCATCGGCGAAGATCATCAAAGACAGTACAATCCGGGCAATCGTGATATCGATTCTTTTCTCTGTTGCGCACATGGTAGGCGCCTACAGTATTCCATCGCTTGTGGGGCGCTTTATTAATTCATTGATACTGGTATGGGTAAAACGATCGATGAAAAATCCTGTGTACCCCATTTTTTTGCATTGTCTGATAAATATAATCGCGACTTCGTGAGAGAAACCGCATATGACGGTGATCGTAGTTTTCCTTGTTGGTATGTTGCTGATCTTTCTCGTGGAGAAGACGTCGAGGCGAAAAACTGAAGAGGGGCATGTCCGGCCACATGTCATCTATTGTATCACCGGAGTCCTTGGCATTATTTTCGACATGACGATCTTTTTGCTCCCCAGCAGCGGCCATAATACTCCCTTTTATATCCTGCTGATTTTTTCTGCGCTGGCCGGGGCCTTATGCATCTACACCCACGTTGCCTGCTCGATAGATGTCAGCCCGGATTCGATTTCGATCACTTCGCTCTTCAGGAAAAGAACAGTAGTGGCGATTGAGGATATACTCCGGCTCAGGGAAGTAGGCTTTTTTCGGCTTTTGATCATAGAGACAAGAAATACCGGCAACTATTATTTCCCCACCGATGCATACAACATGAGGGAATTCATCGCCATGATGCAGCGGGAACATCCGGGGATTCTTGTCCGTTGAAGATGGACACGGTACTCCCAGGGCTGAGCATTGAATCGGAAATTGCACAAAGAAGACTGAGTCTCAAGGGTAAACAGGATTATTTTGGAAAGGCTACGCCGGTTTTTAGACAAGTGTCTATGCCTTTTCTGCAAGAAAACTGTTGCGCCGTTCGAGAGTGCATCTATAATGGAAATTGGTGGCTGTAGAGTCGCACAGATTTCATAGAGGAATCCACCCATCGAGGCCTTCGGAAAGGGGCGCGTATGAAATTCCTCATCACAAATAAATCGCTCCCGGATAATCCCCGACTGCAGGACTTCGACGAATCGGTCCCGCTTCGTCATTTCTGGAGATCGGTGACCATCACGTTCTTTGTAGTGGTGCTCGTCGTAATACTACTGAAACTCATCATACACTACACCCTTCGGGTGGATCCGGAATATTCCTTACCGCTCTTGTCGCGATTGGTCTTCATATGCGTGACGGTGATTCTTCACGAAGTATGCCATATGGTCTTTCTGCTGAAACACTGGAAGGAACTTTACTTCGTCGTGCAGCCCAATGTGCTCCTCATCGGCGTCGGTGTCGAAGATTTCGTCGACAGACAGAAAATGCTGACAGCGCTTGTCGCTCCGCTCATTATCCTTTCCTTTGTCCCCTACGCGGCAATGATGATTTCGGGACACTTTGTCATGAATGTTTTTATCGTAGTATGTATGAATCTCTACATTTCGACCGGTGATATCGTTGCATTCAGATTTGTCGCCAAGAACTGCGACAGACACGCTTCCGTACATTACAGCAAGGGATCTCTGAATATACGGCTCGCTGATCGAAACCGTGAAGTTTCCAACAATACGAGGCGACCATGAATACCACAATCGACTGGAAGAGAGCGATTTTCATGTACGGCCGGGTGGGTGTCGATGAGGACGATTCGACGACTCCACATGTCAGCGCCAAGGAAGTGACGGAGCAGATGGCTGGATTCGCGTCCGGATCGGAGGATATCACTCTCATTCTCCACAGCCTTGGCGGGACCTACGACGACGTGATGGAGATACTTAGTTTTGAGCATCTTGTGCCTTTCAGGACCAACATTTTTTCTTTTGGCTGCTGTCTGGGGGAGGCGGCGATACTGCTCTTCGCCTCCACCGGCTGCCGGATTGTCTCTTCCGGAACCCGCATAACGGCCACCGACGTCTTCGAAGATGTCGGCTTCGTCAATGCCTCGAAAATACAGGGCTATGCGCGCATGCTCGAACAGCGCAGGGAAAGTCTTCTCCATTTTCTGGAGCGTCGATCCGATACTCCCCAAGAGGTACTTCGGGAGAAAATACTGAATGGCGGCAGTAGGCCGATCCTTCCGTCCGAGGCTTTGAAGCTGAATCTGGTCGACGAGGTCTTCGATGTGCTCCAACACAATTAGCATAGAGGGAATACTCGGAGAGGGGGATTTGACCGCTGCCGTCATTCAAAAGAAGATACTCGCCCTGCATGAAGAGAAAACGAGAGCCATGCTCTCGATCGACTCCGAGGGAGGCAGCATCGACGACGTCATAGATATCGCGGCCTTCTGCGGGTATTTCGGAATTCCCTTCGATATCTGCGCGAAGGGAAAGGTGTACTCCGCGGCCTTTCTCCTGTTTTGCTGCGGGGAGAGGCGGCTGGCCGCAACAAATGCCGAATTCTGGTACCACAGGCCTTTACAGTATGTCCATGGGCAGGAAGACGATTGGGCGGGCATCGGCCGTTACCTCGAATTTCGTGAGTCGGCTGTCACAAATGAAGTTATGCGGCGCGCTCTTGCATATCCAAGCGAATCAGATACTGAAAACAATATGCTTTCCATTCCCTTTTTGATGAAGGCCGGTGTCGTGACCGGCCTTATGGATCGGTGGGAGCCTGCAGGCTCGTGATATCATAGAGAGGCGCTATGAACCATCCTACTGTGCTTGGCCTGCTGGGAATGGCGATCATCGAAGTAGTGTTGACGCTGATTGTGACAGGTTTCTCGTACAGTGCCCGTAAAAGCGAAACCCGTAGAAGAACGCCGGGAGCCGCATAGATCGTAGCGGCCGTGGTCTTCGTGACCACCGCGTTTTCATCGGCCATACTCGATTCGATGGGCAACCTTGGTTTTTCGATTCTGGTTTTGGCCGGGGCGCTGGTGTCGCTCGCTTGTTCCCTGGCTGTCGCCTTGTCCCTAGGCAAGCTCTATGGTCGTCTGCCAAAGGAACTCTTTTCTCTGCGCTTGCCCTCCGGCTTTCCCAAGCCTCTTATGTTCGCTGCGTTGGCGATCTACTGGCAGCCGATCCTTGTGCTGCTCATGGATGCGAGGCATATCGAAGCGAGGTTTGAGCCCGTATCCTTCTATTTGGCAATGCTCTCCATAGTCATGCTGGAGGAAGTCTACTACCGTTTTTTCCTCATACATCTACTCTACGAGACCAACTTTTTCAGAAAATGGTCGAAAATTCTGGTGCCTGTAGCCTGCTCCCTCTTTTTCGCCTTGATGCACATTGAGTATGTTGAGCAAGGGGAATGGCTCGTGATTCTCTATTTGTGGGGAGCGGGCCTGGGGCTCTCCTATCTTGCCATGACATCAAAATCCATTGCATATCCAATCATTCTGCATTTCATATGGAATGTACTCTCAACAATTGTCGTCTGAGGTGCTCTCAAAGGACATTTTAAGGGAAAATCACGTCACGACATTGTCCAGCGCATGGAAAGGGCTTTTCAGCAGAAGGCCTATTTATCTTCCCCCGATTTCCCCGAATGGCGTTTCCACCACCTCTCGAGCCGGTCGGCGATCGCGTTCTCCACCGGAACATGCTCTCCCTTCCTGAACAGATAGCGGATCGCATTGACCACATCGATGAGACAAATACCCCAGGGGACCCACACTATATAGCCATGTACAGAGAGGTCCGCTCCTTTAGTGAGTAAACTGTGCCCGAGAAAGCAAACCACAAAAGCGAGGCCGGGCAGCAGTAATAAATTTATGTTGTCGTGATAAAAGGTTGCAAGATCCGTCTTTTTTATGAGGGCAAGGACCAGGGGCACAACATTGACCATCGCGTACAGGAGAATAAGATCGAGAAGATATGCAAGAATCATCCGTCACCTATACAAAGCTTGCTTCTCAAGTATCCGGTCATAGAGTTCCTGATTCTTCTCCCGCCCCAGACCGATAAGGACCTTCTCCTTATTTGTTTCGATCAGCACATAGGGCGCTTCCCGCTTCAATATGGCCAATCTCACTCTGCCGAGATCCTTGAGCATATAATACCCCATCTCCATGAATACGAGGCTTATTCCATTGATACGGGTCATGCCCCAGGCCCAAGGGAGCTCTTTGTCATAGAGCTGTACGGTTACGATGGTGTCATAGGGTATCGTCGTGCCATACATGCCCTTTATGGTAATTCCCGTATCATTTGAGGTAACGTGGATTGTTGTGGCCAGAATCACTACTACAGCAATGCATACGACGGCGACAATAATTGTGGAAAGGGTCCTGCCTTTTCTTTTTTCCGGCTCCATCGTAATCTCCCGTTATAATTCTGTTATAAAATTATAAAACGCAGATCGTGGGTTGGCAATATTTCTTTACTTTGCAAAGATAAGGGCTTCACTCTGAACGAGGTGGCCGCTGCCCGCAATACCTGACTTGATGTGTTGACCCCCGAGGGCGCCACTGTTACATTGTGGTCGATAAAGGAGGCCGATTACGATAACGGTCGAGAATATCTACAAAGCCTACTCGAGCGTGCAGGCGGTCGCGGGCCTCTCCTTCGAGGCCAGGCCTGGAGAGATTTTCGGCCTGATCGGTCCCAACGGGGCGGGCAAGTCGACCACGATACGCATGATCATGAACATCATCGCCCCGGATTCCGGCACGATCCGCTTCGACGGCTCTCCTCTCTCGGAGGCCGACAAGGACCGGATCGGCTATCTTCCCGAGGAACGGGGTCTGTACAGGAAGGCGAAGCTGGGCGAAGTCCTCGAGTATCTGGCTGCCATCAAGGGGGCGAAGCCCGCCCTGTACCGCCCTTCCATCGACGCATGGCTGGAACGCTTCGGGCTCTCCGAGTGGAAGAACCGCAAAGTGCAGGAGCTCTCCAAGGGCATGGCGCAGAAGGCGCAGTTTCATCGCGGCGGTCGCCCACAACCCTTCGGCGGTTTTCTTCGACGAGCCCTTCTCGGGTCTCGACCCTCTGGCGCAGGACGAGCTCCTCGCCGTCATGGTCGAGCTCAAGCAGAAAGGGGCGACCGTCCTCTTCTCCACCCACATCATGGAGCACGCCGAGAAGATCTGCGAGCGGATCCTCCTCATGGACAAAGGGAAAGAGGTAGTCTACGGCTCCATGGCGGACATCAAGGCCCAATACGGCCGCAACGCGGTCCAGATGGAGTTCGACGGGGACGCATCCTTCGTGGCGGGCCTCGATTTCGTCGAGTCGGTGGTGTCCTATCCGCGCTGGATCGAAGTTGAGCTGAAGGAGGACGCCGATCCGGATGCGCTCTTCAGGGCGCTCGCGGGCCGGCTCAGGGTGCGGCGCTTCGAGACGGTGGCGCCCTCACTGCACAAGATCTTCGTCCGTCTCGTCGGCGGCGAGGAGGAACGGAATGTCCAGGCTTAGGTATGTGATCCGCCATGAGTTCAGGCTCACCGCGGCGAACAAGGCTTTCGTCATTCTCACCATCCTCGGACCTTTCCTCATCTTCGCCGTCACCGTCCTGCCCTCGCTCCTGGCCCAGTCGCCCGGCGCGGTGGCTTCGGGCAAGCCCCTCGCCCTCTTCGGCGCCCCGCCCCCGGTCGAGCAGGCCCTCACGGCCGCCTTCTCCGGCATGGGCATCGAGGTGGAGTGGGTCGACGACGCCGCGGCCGCCAAGGACTCGGTGCTGGAAGGTTCCCGGATAGCCTTCCTCTCTCTCGAGCCCGGGTGGCCCGACAGCGGCAAGGCCGTCTGGTACTCCAAGAGCGGCGCCGAGATAGCTCTCTACAGCGCGGCCTCCGCCGTCCTCGAAGCGGCGGCGCGCGAAGCCCGCATCGTGGAGAGCGGAATCGACCCCGCCCTGGTCGCCAAGGTCCTCTCCCCGCCCTCCTTCGAGGTCATCAAGCTCGACAAAGGTGGCGCAGAAGAGGCGCGCGGCAGCGACTCTTTCGTCGAAGTGCTCATGACAGTCCTCGTCTTCGTCATGCTCATCTACATGACCGTCCTCCTCTACGGCCAGATGATCGGCCGCTCGGTCGTCACCGAGAAGACGTCCAAGACCGTGGAGATCATGCTCTCCAGCGTGAAGAGCCGGGACCTCATGTTCGGCAAGATACTCGGGCTGGGCCTGGCCGGCCTTCTGCAGTACGCGGTGTGGGTATCCATGGCCTTCCTCCTCAAGCGCTTTGTGGGGCCCCTTCTGGGGCTGTCCCTGCCCGCGGGCATTTCGACCGGCAACCTGGTCTGGCTCGTCGTCTTCTTCATCCTCGCCTTCTTCCTCTACTCCTCGGCCTACGCGGCCCTGGGAGCGGCCAGCGAGGACGAGCAGCACCTGGGGCAGATGGCCTGGCCTCTCATCATGTTCCTCATCGTGCCCCTCGTCATGATCAGCACCCTCGTGACCAACCCGGATTCCACGCTGGTGGTGATCCTCTCCCTCTTTCCTCTCACGAGCCCCATCGTCATGCTCGCCCGCGTCCTCGTCTCCTCGCCCCCGGTCTGGCAGCTGGCCCTCTGCCTCGCGCTCCTCGTGGCGGCTGTGGCGGGTACGGCCATCCTGGCGGCCAAGATATTCCGTGTGGGCATTCTGATGACGGGCAAGAGGCCCAAGCTGAAAGAGGTGCTGCGCTGGGTAACGGTGAAGTGAGCGGCGCAGCGTAGCCTCAACAGAGAGGCGGCATACGCGCGCTGTTGGGGGCGCCCTTCGGAGAGACGTCCCGTCCGCGGCGATTTTCCATATGCGCGGCGCCGTGAGGCGCCTTGCGGAGACAGGTCTTCGCGGCATACTGATTTTCTTCCTCCAAATATTTTTTTCGAAACCCTTGACGAAAACGTACAATAATATTAGTGTATTAGATATCTAATACACTAGGAGTGTAGCATGATACACATCGAATCCATGACCTTCGGGTATGGCAAGAGGCCGCTCTTCGGGGGCCTCGATCTGAAGCTCGAGCCGGGAATGGCCTACGGGCTTCTCGGCCTGAACGGCGCCGGCAAGACGAGCCTTTTGAAACTGCTCGCCGGCGCACTCCAGCCCCAGTCGGGCACGATCCGCGTCTTTGGCGAGGAGCCCTGGCGCAAGAGAGCCTCTTTCCTCGCCGACACGATCTTCGTACCGGAGGACCCCTGGGTGCCCGCGGTGAAGCCCGGCGCCTGGCTCGACCGCTATGCCGTCTTTCGTCCGGCCTTCGACCGTGAGCGCTTCGCGGTTCTATCGCGTGAGTTTGCCCTGGAGGAGGACAAGCTTCTCACCAAGTATTCCTATGGTCAGCGCAAGAAATTCACCCTCGCCGCCGCACTGGCGAGCGGCGCCCGGCTCATCCTTCTGGACGAGCCGACAAACGGCCTCGACATTCCCTCGAAGTCCCAGTTCAGACGGGCTCTCGCCCAGTCGGTCGATTCCGACCGGATCGTCATCGTGTCCACCCATCAGGTGCGCGACCTCGAGCGGGTGATCGATCCGGCGGTGATTGTCCACGGAGGGAAGATACTCTTCCAGCTCGGCTCGGATCTCATGACCGAACGGCTTGGCGCGGCCCACATCAGCGAGCTGGGTCCCGATGTCGTCTACGCCGAAAAGGACAGAGTGGGCTACTCGGCCCTTCTCGAGCTTGGCCGCGGCGCAGGTCCGGACGATGTCCAGGCCGCGGATCTCGAACTCGTCTTCAACGCGGCCATCACGGTCCCCGATCGCCTTAAAACTGCGCTCAAGGGAGAACAGCTGCCCCAGCTCGGTCCGGCCGACGCGGCCGTGAAGGAGTACAGCGAGAAGGAGGAAACAAAATGAAGATGACGAAAGAAACACTGGCCCAACCCTTCAGCCCGGCGCGGGTCGTCCTCCTCGCGAAGAATCGCGCCCTGGAGGACCTGCCCGCCTTCGGCATAGGCGCCGGAATCCTGGCGGGGATCAACCTGCTCACCATCATAATAACCGGACGGGCCATGATGAACGGTTCGAACGGAGAATTCTGGGCCGCCGTCATAAGCATCGCCGGGTTCCTTCTCGCCGCGACCGCCTTCAAGGGCATGCACGACGGACGCGCGGGCACCGAATGGATACTTCTTCCCGCCACGAGTCTGGAGAAATATGCGGCCGCCATGATTTTCTACGCGATCGTATACCCGGTTGTCGCCGCTGCGGCAGCGTCGGCGCTTTCGGCGCTCCTCTCGCTCGTCGAGCTGGCCGCCGGCGGCGCGGGCGGACGGATATGGAACCCGCTCTCGGCCGGCTTCGATGGGTGGATCAACTATGCCACGGGAGCCCTCATCTTCGCCGCCGGCTCGGCGACGTTCAGAAAAAGGGCCTTCATCAAAACGGCGGGAGTAGGCATCGCCTACGCGCTCGTGTGCATGGGGCTCCTTCTTGTCGGGATGTATCTCGTCAGAAAAGTCCAGGGGCTTCCCCTGCCCTTTACGGGCTCCTTCCAAAACGAAATGAACTTTTCGGGCGATATCTCACCCAGCGCCCAGCGCGCGATGGACGTGATAATGCAGATCGTGCGGTACGCACTCATACCGCTCTTCGCCCTGTTCTATGGCTACTTCCGCGTCGCGGAGAAGGAAGCGCGCGATGAGGTTCAATGATCAAAAGCCGATCTTCAGCCAGATAGCCGAACTGCTGGAGAACGATATTGTCGCGGAGCGGATACCTGCCGGAGCGCGCCTCCCCTCGGCCAGGGATCTCGCTTCTTCCCTCGAAGTGAACCCCAATACGGCCGCGCGGGCCCTGCAGTCCCTGGCGGAGTCGGGGGTCGCGCAGGTCGAACGGGGCACGGGCTACTATGTCTCCGAAGCCGGCGCCGCGAAGGTCCGCGAGTTCAGGAGAAAACGCTTCCTCGACGAGGAGGTCCCGAGGTTCTTCAGGTCAATGGTCGACCTCAACATCACGGTCGAGGAAATCGAGGCGCGGTGGAGGAGCTTTATCGCTTCCACAACTGAGAAAAAGGATGGAATGGCATGAAAACAAGTTGGAAATTGCTCATCGCTTTCGGTATCGCGACACTGATAGTCATAATCGTCTCGGCGATCATCCTGGGTCCTGCGATAGCCTGAGCCATCGACAGGGGGCTCGCGGCGCCGCGGGGCATCGGGACACCGTGCGCGAGCCGACGCCTTGATGACCGGCAGGATTTATCGTACTTTTAAAGTGAGGCCCGGAGACGGTTAGGCTCCGGGCCTACTAATTTTTTACGGAGACGCCCCGTGGACGTCCGCGTCCTTCCCAAGCCCGTGACCGATCTCATGACCACGCGGCTTCTTCAGCAGACGACATTCTGGAGCCGGGTGAAGCTCCGCCTCGGCTGGAACGTCCTCGCCTTCGACATCGAGGCTGGCGGAGAACCCTCGGGCGACGTCCTGCTGCTCATGCGCGACGTCGGCGGAGGCCGGCGCGTCGCCTACTCGCCCTTCGGCCCCGAGCTGCTCCCCGACGGCGAGAGAAGAGGAGAATACCTCGCGGCCCTCTCGTCGGAGCTCGGCGCCCACCTCGGCCCCTCCTGCATCTTTGTCCGCTGGGACCTCCCCTGGATTTCCCCCTATGCCGAGGAAGAGGATCGCTTCGACGAAGAAGGGCACTGGCTCGGCCCGCCCGAAACCCGCCTGCGCGAGCTGAGGATGAACTGGGGCGTGGCCGAGGTGGGGCTGCGCAAGGCCCCCACCGACATTCTTCCCCCCGATACCATCATCGTCGATCTCAAAGGGAAAAAGGACGGCCTTCTTGCCCGAATGAAGCCCAAGACCCGCTACAACATCGGCCTCGCCGCGCGCAGGGGTGTCTCGGTGCGCACCGGAGGACCTGCCGACCTCGGCCTCTGGATGGATCTCTACGGCCAGACCGCGCGCCGAAACAATATAGTCTTTCATGGGAAAGCCCATTTCGATGCCCTGATGGACCGGAGGTCGTCCGACGCCAGAGCCCGGCTCCTCATCGCCGAGAAAGGAACAAGGCCACTGGCCGCCATGTTCCTCTCCGCCTCTGCCGACAGGGCCACCTACCTCTACGGCGCCTCCTCCGATGAAGGACGCAGCCTCATGGCTCCCTACGCCCTCCAGTGGGCCGCCATAAAGAAGGCCAGGCAGACCGGCTGCACCAGCTACGATCTCTTCGGCGTAGCACCCCGGCCCGACCCCGAGCACCCCCTCTACGGCCTCTACCGCTTCAAGAGCGGCTTTGGGGGCGCACTCCTGCACCGCCAGGGCACATGGGACTACCCCTACGACCAGGAGGCCTACGCGGTCTATTGCGCCCGCGAGTCGGCCTCGACAGGGTTTCATCTCTGAGAGGAAGCGCGGCGAGCGTTTTGCTGCAGGATATTATGGTAGGTGGACTCCGCTAAGCAGAGCTAAATAATGAAGAAAATGATATCCTTTTCATATTCTCATGATTCTGTTTACTATAAAAAGCGCATCATAGTTCTCAATTACTTTTCTCTCAAACCAATTATATTTCAGCTTGATTTTACCAATTATATTTGGTATTATCAATCATACCATTAAGTGGTGAAGAAATGCTTCGGCTCTATAAAAAAGCCGGCTGGTATGTAATCTCTCAACGGGGATCTCACGTGAAAGTTGGTAAAGATTCCCTACGAGAGATTATTCCGATGCATAAGGAATTAAAGGAACAAGCTTTATTGAAACGACTTGCATCACAACAAGGAGGTCCAAAATGACATACCATTTTACAATTCATACAGAAGAAAACGGCTTTTGGGCCGAATCCTGTGAATTATCTGGCTGTGTCGCTCAAGCTGATACCCTTTCCGATTTGCGGAAGGCATGTGAAGAAGCTCTGAACCTGTATCTAGAAGAACCTGCTGATTCAAAAATGGTGTTTCCGTTACCTGATACGACTCTAGATACAAATAAAGATTTGCTTTCCGTTCCTGTTGATCCCGAAATTGCATTAGCAGTGCTATTACGGCATTACCGGTCAAGATCAAAACTAACTCAAAAACAAGTTTCAGAATTATTAGGAATGAAGAACGTGTATAGTTACCAACGACTAGAAAAGAAATCTAATCCAACGCTTCATGTCATGAAGAAAATACATAAGGTATTCCCTGAGATGAAGTTGGAACATATTTTTTAGTGAAATTTGCTTATCTTTACCTAATACAGAAAATTAAGAGAAGAATCGGCTAACAACCGCTTTAGGTTGACGCTTCAGCGCAGATACATTTTATTTAAATTGAGGATGGCATGGTTAGGTTTGATTTCACTCTTATTGAGAAATACTTGAAAAAAGAGAATATTAATTCATATGATTATTGGGTATTTGATGAAATTTCCCGTGGTCAGCACTTGTTTGAATTACCTGAAAAACAAAATTATGAATTAATATTTGATATGTTTGAAAACACCAAAACTTTAGTTGAGAATAATTTTATAATAAATAAAGAAATAGTAGAAAAATATATGGAAACATATGTAATGTTGAGCNNAAAGGTAAACATAATTATTGGTGCTCCGGATCCATATGATGCTTTTGTTCGAGAACACAATTCTAAAAACGAAATATTCATCGATCTTAATCGTTTGGTAAATTATGGTATTCCTGTTGATAAATATATACAAGTGTTAAAAAGATTGATTACCCATGAATTAATACATATTGAAAATGGCAGGGAACTACATATAATCACACGAAGCAATTGGGAAAANTTATTCTGGATAATTTTTGATGAAGGAATAGCACACTATCTGTCGTATCAGGACGATATATTATCTGTGAACTGGGAAACAAAAGATTATAAAGATAAGGAAAAACAAGCGCGAATAATGTTACAGGAAGTCTTGGCCATGAATGAGATAAATGAAGAAATACTTGAAACCGGTAAGACCGGAGCCTATTGGGATAAATATGCTTCAATTTGTGGAATGTTTGATATAAAAGACATTCTTCTCGAGAGAAGAGAAACGATTCCCAAAATTGATGAGTTCTTTAGGATTTGGTATGGCAGATTGAAAGATACTAAGAAATTTGACCTAACGATCGCTTGCACCTGACTCGCCAATGGCGCAATGCAAGTCATGCGCACGTTGGGGGCCTTCAGACTCTGTGGTTGACATCTTGAAGTATATAGAGTATCTTTGTAAGGAAAGTAAGGAGTAATCTATGGAACTTGCAAAGATCACTTCAAAAGGACAAATCACTATCCCTATTGAGATACGCAGGAAACTTCGTCTTAAAGAGGGGATAAAGTATTTTTTATTGAAGAAAATGGAAAAATCATTTTCCAAAACGCTTCTCGGACTGCTCTAAAATCTCTCCAAAATGAAATGATTGGCGAAGCAGCAAAGGCTGGTTTTTCCTCTGAAGACGATGTTGTTCAATATATTAAAAATCTCCGTGCCCAAAACGGAGATAAAAAGTGAGAATACTCGTTGATTCCAACATCATCATCTCTGCCGCACTCTTTCCCGAAGGGAAAGTATCGAAAGTATTCTCATATATCCTCGAGACTCACACGGTAGTCATTGCCAGTTATTCTATAAATGAATGTAAAACAGTCTTTATGAATAAATTTCCTGACAAAACCGACTATTTTTCAAAATTTCTTCACACCATCGATTATGAACCATTTAAAACTCCGAAAAACCTGAATCCGGATGACTTCCCGGCGATAAGAGGCGCAGGCGATCTTCCCATTCTGGCATCAGCAATTCTTGCAGATGTAGATATTCTTTTGACAGGCGACAAGGACTTTGAAGAAATAGCAGTGAAGAAGCCGCTCATTTTCACACCAAATCAGTATTTCGAGTTAATACAGAAGTAAGACACTGAATACCTGGATTTAGGCACTTGGTCTCATATCTTATCGACCTTTTGAAGCATATTGAATATTATTGAAGCAAGAGGTTCTCTATGGCAAAAATAATTACCGTAAGGGTTGAAGATACTATCTATGATATTTTCAAAAAAGCCGCAGAAGGACAAAAACGCACCATTTCCAACTATCTTGAGTTCGCGGCACTCAATTATACTGTGAATGAAACTGTCGTGGATGACAGTGAAATGAAAGAAATCCTCACCTTTGAAAAAGACATTAAAAAAGGCTTGTCTGATATCTCTGCCGGAAGGTACAAAGTAATTGACTAACTTCAAAGTAGCAGAGACTGAAACATTTGAAAAGAAAATTCAGTCTTCAAACTATAAATTCCTATATAAGAAAATAAAAGAATACATATATCCCCTCTTACGGGAAAATCCCTATTTCGGCCCAAACATAAAAAAGCTCAAAGGTGAATATAAAGAAGTATATCGATTCAGAATCGGAGACTATCGGCTTTTCTATACCATTTCAGAAGAGACCGTGATCATCTTTATGCTTGATATAGAAAACTGCAAGGATGCCTATAAGTAAAGGCAAAGTTTCCTAACATCTGCTTCAGTCCGACGAATATACAGAAAACAGGAAATATTATGGGAAAGCAGCGAAAAACTTGACCACCGTATATACTCATGTATATATTTACTTTAAGAGGTACTATTATGCTTAGTTCGAAAGTATTTAGGAGTGGGAATAGTCAGGCGATACGACTTCCAAAAGAATATCAAGTTAAAGATAAAGAACTATACATAAAGAAGATAGGTGGTACTATCATCCTCTTTCCAAAGACAAATCCGTGGGAGGCATTTGAAAGAAGTCTAACGGAATTTTCTGATGACTTCATGGCTGACGGAAGAAATCAACCCCCCATGCAGGAAAGAGAGGGGCTCTAATGTATCTGCTTGATACAAACATATGTATTTACATCATCAATAAAAATCCAAGAATGGTTGTCGAGAAAATAAAAACACTTAAACCAAATCAGGTTAAATTATCCGCAATCTCTGTTGGAGAACTGGAGTACGGGATATCAAAAAGTAAGTACAGAGAACGCAACAGAAACGCACTCATCGATTTTGTCTCGGCTTTCGACATTATTCCATTTGATGATACCGATGCAGAAGTGTTTGGATTGATTCGAGCGGACCTTGAGAAACGAGGCCAACTTATTGGTCCCTATGATATGCAAATAGCGGCTCAGGCAATTGCAAAAGATCTCATTCTAGTAACAAACAATACTGGAGAATTTGAAAGAATAAGAGGACTTAAACTGGAAAATTGGATCTAAAGGGATCGTCCAACAATTGCTTCACTACAGCAAATAATGATCGATTCGGCGGCTCAGGGGTACGTCATACTGGAACCGTGTATAAGTATACTTGCAAATATACTTGACTTTGAGTATAGAATAGCATTATTCTTTTTTATGGAGGTTAGTTCCATGCCACAGATATCACTCTATATCGACAATAAAACCTTGACAAAGGTACAGAATGCTGCAAAAAAACAACATACCTCAATCTCTAAATGGGTCGCTGAACAGCTGCGGATGAAGATCGATCCTTCCTACCCTGCACATTTTGAAGAACTCTTCGGTGCTATCAAAGATGCCACTTTTCAGGAACCTGAAGAAATTCACCTCAGTGCCGATCTTCGCCGAGAGACGCTATAATGTACTACCTCGATACCAATACCTGCATCTATTTTTTGAATGGCACTCATGAGTCCATAAAAAAGAGAATCATGGGAATCTCACCCTCTGAGATCGCGATTCCCTCGGTGGTGAAGGCAGAGCTTCTGTTTGGGGCCTATAAAAGCAAACGGAAAAAAGCCAATATAGAAAAAATAGAACAATTTCTCGAATCCTTTGAAATTGCATCGTTTGACGATGTGATGGCCTATGTCTATGCGGATATTCGATACAGGATGGAGATGAAAGGGACGCTCATCGGCCCGAATGATCTCTTCATCGCTGCCATTGTCAAATTCAATGATGGAATACTAGTCACGAACAACGATAAAGAGTTCAAAAGAATAGAGGGATTAAAAGTTGAGAATTGGGTAGACTGATGGGCGTATAACACTCGCTTTGAGCCGACCCGGCGGCTCACGGGTACGCTCCGGCGGTACGGCGCAAAAGCCGGAAAAGGAAACGCAGATGAATACGGATCTGGTCATCGCGTATATCGGGGGTGGTTCGCGNGGTTGGGCCTGGACGCTCATGAGCGATCTGGCGATGGAGGGATCGCTGTGCGGCGCGGTGCGGCTCTACGATATCGACAGGCAGGCGGCCGAGACGAATGCGCGCATAGGGAATGCGCTGTTGTCGCGGTCCGACGTCGTGGGCAAATGGCGCTACGAAGTCGCGGATGACCTGGAAAGCGCGCTGCGCGGCGCCGATTTCGTGATCGCCTCGATTCTCCCCGGCACATTCGCCGAAATGGCCTCCGATGTGCATGCGCCCGAGCGGTATGGNGTCTACCAGTCCGTGGGCGACACGACGGGACCCGGAGGGCTGGTGAGGGCTCTGCGCACCATTCCCATGTACGAGGTGATTGCGAGGGCGATACGCGACTGTTGCCCCGGGGCGTGGGTGATCAACTACACGAACCCTATGGCGCTCTGCGTACGCACGCTCTATGAGGTCTTCCCGGGCATAAAGGCGATCGGCTGCTGCCACGAGGTCTTCGGCACGCGCAAGCTGCTCGCGGCGATGGTGCGGGAGAGGCTGGGGGCTGCGGAAGCTCCGGGCGTGCGGAGCGCGGTNCCCGGCGCGGGCGGCGCGACCATGGAGGACATCGAAGTCAATGTGCTGGGCGTGAACCATTTCACCTGGCTCGACAGGGCATCGTACGGAACAGTCGATCTGTTTCCTCACTATGCGGCCTTCGTCGAGGAGCACTTCGAATCGGGCTATGAGGGAGTCGAGGGACAAAGCTGGCTCAACTCCTATTTCGCCTCGTGCGAGCGGGTGAAGTTCGATCTTTTCCGCCGCTACGGGCTCATCGCCGCGGCGGGCGACCGGCACCTGGCCGAGTTCATGCCCGCGCGGATGTACCTGCGCGACCCCGCGACGGTCCGCTCGTGGAAATTTACGCTGACGCCCGTGTCGTGGCGCATCGAAAACGCCGAGTCGCTGAAGCAGAAGGCGGCCCGCTATGCGTCCGGAAAGGAAAACTTCGAGCTGAAGCATTCGGGAGAAGAGGGGGTGAAGCTCATAAAGGCGCTCTGCGGTCTCGGCTCGTTTGTCACCAACGTCAACCTGCCCAACCGTGGGCAAATCGATGGCCTTCCCGAGGGCTCTGTCGTAGAGACCAATGCGCTCTTCGCGCGCGATTCGGTGCGCCCCATCCATGCGGGAAGGCTTCCCTCACAGGTCGGGCAGCTCGTCGCGCCGCACGCCATTGCCCAAGAGACAATCCTGCGCGCGGCCATGGCCCGCGACGCCTGGGCCGCCTTCCCCGCGTTCCTGAACGACCCGCTGATGACCGCGCCGCCCCGCGACGCCGAGGCGCTCTACGGGCAGATGCTGAGAGCGACGGCGAAGTACCTGCCCGATTACGCGCTCTGAGCGGAGCGGCCGGCCCAGAAACGGTCCGCTTCCGAAGGACGGACCCGGGCTACAACCGCACAAAAAGGCGGCGCGCCCCTTGGCAATGAGGGCGGGCGCCCGACACGCGGGCGCGCCTCCTTCACTTTTTCAGCAAAACCGCACTATTTCCTGATCAGCCGCACGAGCAGATCGTAGATCTGCTGTCCGCCCACAGCCGGCGAGATCTGGCCAAAGGCGACTTTCTGATAGACCAGAAAGAGCGTGCTGTTGAACTCGGTGTCGTTCGGCACATGGTCGGTCTCCCTCGAAGAGTGCGGTCCCGAGACGTTCAGATACTCGAGCACCTTGCGGTCGTTGACATCGGAGGATCCCGCCGCGCGCGCCGTCGCGGAAGCCGAAGCGCCGCGGTCGTTGCCGAGGACCTTCGCGGCGTCGGGGCTGTTCACGAGGAAGTTGATGAACTTGACCGCCAACTCGGGATTCTTGGAGTACTTGTTCACGGTGTAGAACTGGCTCGGAGCCTGCCAGAGCGCCTTGGTGGCCGCGGCGCCGGGGAATTCGATGAGCTCGAGCTCGTCCTTGGTCGTCGCCTGGTAGCCGGCGAGCTGGTTCGTCCAGATGAATCCGATCGCCGCCTTGCCGGCGATGAGCATCGAGGTGTCGGCGTTCGTCTCGGCGAAGCCTGCCGCGACATCCGGCGGAGGAACAAGCCCGTTGTCCCGGTAGTCCTTGAACAGCTCAAGATATTTCTGCGCGGCTGCCGTAGTCACCGCCGTCGAATTGGTCGCCGCGCTGTACAGCGGCGTGCCGTTGTAGCGGGTCCAATAGCCGAAGGGCGTGGAGTTGGACGAAAAGGCACCGATATCCTGCATCGGATACACTCCCGCGGGGAGCTTCGACTTGAGGGACACGAGGTAGGCGCGGAACTCGGCGTAGGTCATCGAAACCTTGGGCAGAGGAGCGCCGACCCGCTGGAGCAGGGACTTATTGTAGGCCAGCGCGGGCATGGTGACACCGGTGGAAACACCGTAGAGATGCCTGTCGAGGGTGCCGGACTCAACCGCGCTCGGGTCGATCACCGAGGTGTTGAGGACATTGCCGACATACTTGTCCAGGGGCAGAAGTACGCCCTTTTTCACGTAGTCGTTGATGTTGCCGCCCATCTGGATGATGTCGGGGCCGCTTCCGCCGGCGATCTGCGTATCGACCTTGTTGAAGTGGTCGCCCGTGCCGCCCGAGACTTCGGGGTTTACCGCAATTCCCGGATTGGCGGCCATGAAGAGATCGATGGCCTGCTGGCTTCTCTTTATGCGGGACTCGCTGCCCCAGTACGCCCAGCGAATGGTGGCGCTCTGTGCAAAGACCATGGTGGCGCACATAAAAAGAGCAAATACTACACATACGAATTTTCTCATTCTGAACCTCCTCTATTATTATGGGATACGACTATCCCTTAATACCCGTAGTCGTAATCCCTTGCACAAAATATTTCTGCAGCGAGAAAAACAGAATAAAGCAGGGGACCAGAGAGAGCACCGACATGGCGAACATCGGGCCCCACGACGACATGCCGGAAGAATCCAGAAAGAGCCTCAACCCCATGGGAACCGTGTATTTGGCTGGAGAATTCAGATACAAAAGCTGATTGAAGAAATCATCCCAGGTCCACAGGAAGGTGAAGAGCACGGTCGTGATGAGCGCCGGCATGGTCAGGGGCATGACAATCCTTATATAGATGCCGAATTTGCCGCAGCCGTCGATCAGCGCGGATTCGTCCAGCTCCTTGGGCAGGCTGCGTATGAACTGCACAAGAAGAAAAATGAAGAACGCGTCCGTCGCGAAGAATTTGGGCACCACCAGGGGCAGGAAGGTATCGATCCAGCCCAGGGAGCGGAAAATTATGTAGCGGGGAATGGTGGTGACATGGGTCGGCAGCATCAGGGTCAGCATCATGACGGCAAACCAGAATTTTCTGCCCGCAAAGCGGAGGCGCGCGAAGGCGTAGGCCGTGAGCGAGCAGAAGATGACGTTGGCGATGACGCAGAGGCCGCAGATGATGAAGGAGTTCTTGAAAAAGGTGCCGAAGCCGACGATCCCGATCCCTTTCCAGCCCTGCACATAGTTCTGCAGGGTAAAAGTCTTGGGAATCAGCGCCGGATCGGTGAAGATCGTGTTGCTCTCCTTGAAGGATGCGGCGATGAGCCAGACGACCGGATACAGCATTCCCACGCCCAGGACAATGATGATGATATTGGAAATGCCGGCGCTTATCCGCCTTGCAGTCCGGTTTTTCATTCGCCGCTCCCGTAACTCACCAGCGAACCGGACACCTTGAACGCCACTGCGGTCAGGACGGCGATGATGATGAGCAGAACCCAGGCCATCGCCGACGCATAGCCCATCTCGGAAAAACCGAAGCCTTTCAGATAGAGGTACAGGCTGTAGAACATGGTCGAATCCAGCGGCCCGCCCTGCCCGCCGGAAACGATGTACGCCTGAGTAAAGGACTGGAAGGCGCTGATCATCTGCATGACCAGGTTGAAGAAGATGATCGGCGACAGGCTCGGCAGGGTGATGGCGAAGAACTGCCTGAATTTTCCCGCCCCGTCCACGCTCGAGGCTTCGTAGTATTCCCTGGGTATCTGCTTGAGCCCGGCGAGGAAGATGATCATCGGCGATCCGAACTGCCACACCGACAGCAGTATCAGGGTGTAGAGGGCATACTTGGGATTCGATATCCACGCCGGAGGGTTGAGATTGAAGGCGCTGCGAAGTATGGTATTCAGCACCCCGTCTCCGGCAAAGAGCCGCCTCCAGAGCACCGCGATGGCCACCGATCCCCCCAGGAGCGTGGGAATATAGTAGAGCGTCCGATAAAAGGGAATCAGTTTCAGTCTCTGGTTCATCAGCATGGCGACGGCCAGTGCGAACGCCAGCTTGAGAGGCACCGAGATAAACACAAACCTGAACGTGACAAACAGTGAATTGAGGAATCGCTCATCCCGGGGAAACTGCTCATTCCCTATGAACATGATGAAGTAATTGCGCAGGCCGATCCATTTGGGAGGCTGAAGTATGTTGAATTCGGTAAAGGAAAGATACAGGGAATAGAGCATGGGATAGAGAGTCAACAGAAAAAAGCCGAGCAGCCATGGGGTAAGAAAGGCGTACGATGAGAGATTCTCCCGAATCGCCCTCTTCCTGGCTTTTTTGTTCATCCCTCCCTCCCTGATCGGTAGACGACCCCCTTCGCGCCGGCTATGGATCGAGAAACTGTGTATTAAGCGTAGGCAGGTTTTCCGAAAAATACCATACGAAATATTGACAATATATATCTATTATTGACATCCCCGTGGTGACGTACGTGGCTCCAATCGGGAGCGAAGTGGGCTATACTCCATCATAGGGCCGAGGTCTTCGGCAGGGAAAATCATGAAAAGAGATGCAATCGTGATTCGGGATCCTTTTGTGCTCGCAGTGCAGGAAGAAAAAAAATACTATCTCTACGGGACCACTGATCCCGATCCCTGGAAAGAGCCGGGGATCGGCTTCGACGTCTATGCAAGTTCCGATCTGGAACACTGGGAGGGGCCGCATCCCGCGTTCCGCCCCGGGGCCGGTTTCTGNGGGACGCACAACTTCTGGGCGCCGGAAGTGTACCGGTACAAAGACTCCTTCTACATGTTCGCCAGCTTCAAGGCGCGGGGACACGAGCGGGCGACGCAGATTCTGCGGGCCGAGACTCCCCTCGGGCCTTTCGAACTGCACTCGGCCGGGCCGGTGACCCCTCCCGGATGGGAATGTCTCGACGGGACTTTCTTTGTGGAAGACGGGCGGCCCTGGCTTATCTTTTCGCACGAGTGGGTGCAGGTCAACGACGGCGAAATCTGGGCGGTCCCCCTGTCGCCGGACCTTGGCCGGGCAGAAGGAAAACCGACGCTGCTGTTCCGCGGCTCCGCGGGGCCCTGGACAAAAGGCTTGTTGCGGCGGGACGGCAGCGGCCTTGAGGATGCCCGCGTGACCGACGGCCCTTTTGTATATCGGGCGGACCAGGGGAATCTATTTCTGCTGTGGTCGAGCATCGCCCGGTCGGGATACGCCCTCGGAGTAGCCCGATCCGAATCGGGTCGGATCGAGGGCCCGTGGATGCAGCAGGCGAAACCGCTTCTGGAAGCGGGCCGGGGGCACGGCATGATTTTTCAGGCCTTTGATGGCAGGGCCTATATCGCATATCATTACCCCAACGATACTCCCAACGAGCGCTTTCATTTCAGAGAGGTCGGCCTGGAAGGCGCGCGGCTCGCGCACAGAGGAGAGGAGCGGTAACCCATGGCGATCGACCGGCATGCTCTGGTGAGGCGACACAACCCTGTCCTCCACGCGGCGGACCCATTCTCCCCGCTCTCGGTAGGAAACGGCGAATTCGCGTTTACCGCAGATATCACGGGCCTGCAGAGTTTTCTCCCGAAGGAGCCCGGCGCGACTCCTCTCTGCACCATGGCGCAGTGGGGGTTCCACTCCTATCCCGAAACAGAGGGCTTTGCGCGCAATCCCGCACGCCTCAGGCGCAGTTATTTCGATGCAGAGAGGGGAACCGGCGGCTATATGACCGATCCTGCGGGTCAGGAACGACTGTACCGCGAGCTGCGGATAAATCCACACAGGCTCAACCTCGGGAGAATAGGTTTTATACTTGAGGGAAAAGAACTTTCCGCACAGCAGGTCAGCGATATCGAGCAGATTCTGGACCTCTGGAGCGGGGAACTGAGAAGCTCATTTCTGTACAGGGAACTGCCGGTCCAGGTGCTCACGCTCTGCCATCCGACGGAGGATATTCTGGGCATTCGCATCCTGTCGCCGCTGCTTGCGCAGGGCAATCTCAGGGTGCAGCTCTCCTTTCCCTACGGGTCCCACGAAATGGACGCCTCCGACTGGCGCGCGGAAGACTGCCACGAGACCCGCGTGCTCGGGGACACACAGAGAACGGCCGTATCACTGCTGCGGATCCTCGACAAAGACCACTACTATGTGAATGCCTCGGTGAATGAAGGCGAGCACTCCCACATCGAGAGGACGGGGCGGCACGCGTTCGAATTCGTAGCCTCAGGACCTTTTCTGGAGATAGTGATCCACTTTTCTGCTGAGGAAATAAGGGAAGATTTGCCCTCGTTCCGGGAAATCCAGAATGCGGCGCAACGGTCCTGGGAAGAATTCTGGTCCTCGGGAGGCGCCGTCGAGCTCGCCGACAGCAGAGACGCGCGTGCCCCGGAGCTGGAGCGGCGCATTGTCCTCTCACGCTACCTCACCGCCATTCAGTGCGCGGGTTCATATCCCCCGGCGGAGACCGGCCTGACCTGCAACAGCTGGTATGGCAAGTTCCACCTGGAGATGCACTACTGGCATGCGGCCCACTTTATTCCCTGGGGGAAACCGGCGCTGTTCGAGCGGAGCTTCGGCTGGTACAGGAAGATCCTCAAATCCGCAAAGCGGCGGGCAGAAGAACAGGGTTACGCGGGTGCCCGCTGGCCCAAAATGACCGATCCTTCGGGCAGGGACAGTCCCTCATTCATCGGCCCCCTCCTCTGCTGGCAACAGCCCCATCCCATCATGTACGCAGAACTGCTGCGCATGGCCCATCCCGAGCGCTCCATTCTTGCCGAATATGAGGACATCGTGGCGGCGACCGCCGACTTTATGGCGAGCTTCACACAGTGGAATGAATCGAAACAGCGATTTGAACTGGTCCCGCCCCTGATCCCCGTCCAGGAAAACCACAGGCCGGAGCAGACGCTCAATCCGCCTTTTGAACTCGAATACTGGCGATGGGGGCTCTCCACCGCGATACGCTGGCTCGGCGCGCTCGGATACGGCGAGCCCCAGGAGTGGGAACGGATTGTTGCCGGCCTTGCACCGCTTCCTTTGGATCCGCAGCGGAACATCTACCTCGCCCACGAAGCCTGCCCCGCGACCTATGAGGAATTCGCCGAGGATCACCCTGCGATGCTGTTCACCCTGGGTGTCCTGCCTGGGGCCTCCGTAAACAGAGAGTCCATGTCCCGAACCCTCGATGCGGTCCTCCGCGCCTGGGACCGAAAATCGCTCTGGGGCTGGGATTTTCCCGCGATGGCCATGACCGCGGCCCGGCTGGGCAGAACCCGCGACGCGGTAGATCTCCTGCTGATGGAGACACCCAAAAACACCTACAGGCCGAACGGCCACAATCCCCAGCTGCCGCGCACCGATCTTCCGGTGTACCTGCCCGGCAACGGGGCGCTCCTTTTGGCCATTGCGCTCATGACAGGAGGTTGGGGAGAAGGCAAAGCCGCGGCGAATCCAGCCCCAATGGCCGCACGTTCGTCTGGAAGCACGCATGCACACGCGCCGGGCTTCCCGGACGACGGAAGCTGGACCGTGCAGGTCGAGGGCATCAGCCCGCTGCCCTGAGAGTGCCCCATGCAGAAGCAGGCGGCGCGCACGACCGGAGCCCTTGTTTTTCCGGGCGACCTAGGATTGCCTGTCCAGGCCCTGCGCTCCCCGGCAGAGCCCCAGCGACGCGATCCAGCCGCCCCGGTTCCAGAGCGTGCAGCCGCCTTTCGTCTCGGTCAGTTCGCCGTGCCGCTCCCTGATGGCGGCGAGCATCGGCGAAGACAGGGCCTCTTCGAGCGAGCCGACTGCGGCGTTCCTGTCGGAGAAGGGGGCAAAGGGGCAGGCTTCGAGCCTTCCCTCGGGCGAAAGATGGATGAAGCCCCTGCCCGCCGCCAGACAGCCGCCGTATGCCTCTTCGTCCCCCGGCAGAATGACGACGGGAAAAGGCAGTCCCGAGAAGCGCGCCGCCTCGAAAAAATCCGAAATGCGGATATCGAAGAGATCTCTGGGTTCAACGCTCATAGTACTTCTATCCCCTATGGACGGGTCGGACGACCTTCTGCGGGCGGATAGTATGCTCTGAGATGCCTCTCGTCCATGCGCTGGCCGACCCCCCTGGCCAGCCAAATATAACGAACTTAAACATTTAGAAAAAGTAGAGGTAAATCGATGAGGCGGCCGCGCATAAATATGACGCTCGGCACTCACAATACCAAAAATCCGCAACTATGCTGCGGATTTTTGCCAATTTTCCGCAGGAGAAGCGCGGAATTAGCCCGCACGGTGCACCACACATTTAAGCCTCAGCCCGCGTAAGCATTCTGCCAGAGCCGGGAGAGAAATTCCTTCACCGGCAGAATCTCGATGCCTTCGGAAAGGCGCGGCTCCGGCGCCTGGGACACGAGGATACGGTACTTGAAGTTATTCTCATCGCCAATCGCCGCGAGCCCTTTCAGGTGACGGCGGTCGGGTATCTCGGTGGCTTTGACTTCGACTGCAATCTCATCCCCGATGACGAAATCTACCTCTTTATTGTCCTGCGTCCGCCAGAAGCTCAAGGGTCGATCGTCGCGGGTATAGTCGAGCCATGCGCGGAGCTCACAGTAGACGAAGTGTTCGAGCGCCTTCCCGTATTCCTCCGTACCAGGCGCCACCTCGCGAATCCCCGCGAGGGCGTTTCTCACGCCCACATCGAAAAAATAATATTTGCCCGCAGAGGCCGGCTTTCGCTTTTTGCCACCCTTCCATGGCTCCAAGACTTCACCGATCAAGGTGTCGGAAAGAATATAAAAATATTCGCGAACCGTCCTCGATGGGACCGCAGCATCTGATCCCCAAGCCTCGTAATTTACCTGCTCCCCCGAAAAAAGCGCCGCGCTGCGCAAAAACCTCGCAAATGCATCGAGCTTTCGCGCCGCGCCTTCGGCGGCGATCTCCTCCTGAAGATAGGCTCCACAATAGACTTTCAGATCGTCCCAGGGATCATCAGAGTCATAGATGGCTGGCAAAGTCCCAAACGTAAGCACTCGTTCAAGGTCATACTCACCGATCTCCGCAGAGACCAGAGGGTGCAGGTGCAGCACACGCGCCCTTCCGCCGAGAAGATTGACGCCCCCACGGCGAAGCTTCCTCGCGCTCGATCCCGTCAGAATGAATCGCAGATGCCTGTCTTCGATGAGGGAATGAACCTCATCCAGCAACACAGGAAGTTTCTGAATCTCATCGATGATCACTGTATTCCCGGCGGCCTGGGTCTCGAGTTCCTCCCGCAGGATCGAAGGCCTAAGCGACAACCTCAGAAATGTGTCGGAACGCAAGAGATCATAATACTTGGCATCCGGAAACTTCTTCCTGAGAAGATAGGTTTTGCCGGTGAGCCGCGGTCCGAAGAGAAATACCGACTTGTTTTCCCTGCCGATTTCGAGCTTTCGGGCGTAGTCCATGGAGACAGTATAAGTGAAATCCAGAAAATCCGCAACTATGCTGCGGATTTTTGCCAATTTTCCGCAGGAGAAGCGCGTCTCCGCACCCGCGGCCTCCTACAGATTCAATTCATAGAAGCTGCATATATATACAGAATGCTATTGACGGCCCGCACAATGGGTGTTAGGGTATCCTGCATCCCAGTCATAGGCTGTCGTGCCACATGTCGGGCCAAATTCTCAATCAGCACAACTGCAGAGGAGGTTAAGATGTCGAAAAGATTCACCATCTTTTTCGTATGGTTCATCGCATTGGCGGGCATTGTCGTCCCCGCATCGGCCGCGACTCCTGTCGCTGGAGGTACACTCAGGATCGCCGTGTCCAGCCTGCAGAACCTTCAACTGTACAAGACGGCGCAGAATGACATTACGGATGCCCAGAGCTGCATTTTCGACACGCTGTTTGCCATAGGGAAAAACGACTTCAAGCCGATTCCGGCGTTCGCCGAAAGCTGGACCAACCCGGACCCCCTCACCTGGGTCTTCAAACTCAGAAAGGGCGTGAAGTTCCACGACGACAATCCTGTGTTCCCAAAAGGGAAAAGCCGCGAAGCGACTGCCGAGGATGTCGTCTATTCAATCAACTTCATGATGAAGACCACGACCGCGTGGACCCTGGGGCCCGTGACCTCGGTGAAGGCGCTGGACCGCTACACTGTCGAGATAAAGACGCAGACTCCCCAGCCCTTCCTCGTGAATGATCCCAACAGGCTCTGCCGTGTCGCCATCGTTCCCAAAGAGGCGATCGACAAGCTCGGCGAGGATGGATTCGCCAAGTATCCGATCGGCACAGGGCCATTCAAGTTCAAGAGCTTTTCGCCGGATTCGGGGCTGCTCCTCGTCAAAAACGCTTCCTATTTCCTTCCGGTCTATCTGGACGCGGTTGAGTTCGTGGTCATTCCCGATCCGATCAGCCAGTCCATCGCACTTCAGTCGGGCGAAGTGGATGTCATCAAATACCTGTTCAATCTGGAGATGGCGGACAGTTTCGAAAAGAACGCCAATTTCAATGTGATCAAATCCGGCGGCGGTTCGTATCGCGGCCTTGGCTTCAATGTGACGGTGGAACCTTTCAACAAGCTGGAGGTCCGCAAGGGCATCTCGATGCTGCTGGATATTGATGTTGCCTATAAAGCGGTCATCGGGTCGCATGGGGAACGCGCCTACTGCCAGGTTCCGCCATGGGTGCCTTTCGGCTATGATCCTTCCCTCAAAAGCCTCTGGGCCTACAATCCCGGCGAAGGGCTGAGACTTCTCAAGGCGAATGGTTTCAGCAGCACTGATTCGAACGGTTTCCTGCAATACAACGGAAAACCATTCAAGATCGAAATCAAGACACTCGCCGGCTCCCAGACAAAGGCCCTGACGATCCTCGCAACGCAGCTGCGCGAAAAGGGCATCAATGCGAGTGTTCTGACTGAAGATACCGCGGTGTGGGCCGATGATCTTCTGAAGGGGAATACCGGATTGTTCTTCGATTACAGTTTCGCCGGAACCACAGGTTTTCATTCCCTCTTTCACAGCAGCATGATCGGGATGTCGAACACCCATTTCTACAAAAATGCGGATGTGGATGCGACTCTGGACAAGGCCCTGGCAACGACGAATTTCGATGAACTGTCGGCGCTGTGGAAGAAAGCCCAGAAACAGGTATTCCAGGACGTCGCGGGAATTCCTCTCTATTTTGAATACGCATATTCCATTGTGAACAAGAAGGTCATAGATTTTGTGCCTCCTTGGGGCGGGCTGCACCTGGTCTCCACTGAAAACAGCGTCTGGCTCAGCAAATAACGGCACAGCAATCCGCCTGCAGGCTTTTCCGGCTTCCCCCGCGCGGAGAGGTCGGAAAAGCCTTTCAATAAGAGAAACGGGAAATGACCAGATATATAATCCGAAGGATTCTCATAGCAATCCCGTTCTGATCGGGATTTCTTTCATCGTCTCTGCGATGGTCTCCTTTGCGCCCGGTGATGCCATAAGCCTCATGCTGAGCAACGAGTCGGTCAATGTCGCCAATGTCACCAAGCTGAAGACGGAACTGGGGCTGGACAAGCCCTGGTATATCCAGTATGGCCGGTACATGACGGGGCTCCTGAGAGGCGACATGGGGAGATCGATCCACTTCAACAGGCCTGTGTCGGAACTGATCGGAGAAAAAATCGGCAACACTGTCAAGCTTGCGCTCCTGTCGTGTCTCTTCGCCGTTGTCGTCTCGATTCCCCTCGGGGTGCTCGCCGCCGCAAAACGACGGTCGGTGTACGACTACTCCTCCAGCACGATAGCGCTTATCGGTGTCTCCATGCCATCCTTCTTTCTCGGGATTCTTCTGATCCTCTTGTTCGGCCTGAAGCTGGGATGGCTTCCGATCCGCGGCCTGCCCTCCTACAATTCGACTCTGTGGAAGCAGTTGCGGCACCTTATCCTGCCTTCCATCACCCTCGGNGCAAGTCTGGCGGGCATCCTTACGCGGCTGACCCGGTCCTGTATGCTCGAAGCGCTCGGGCAGGACTTCGCAAGGACCGCAAGGGCAAAGGGTCAGAGCCAGATGGGAGTGCTGTTCAAGCACGCGCTTCCCAATGCATTCCTTCCGATTTTGACGACCCTGGGCATGCAGTTCGGCTCTCTGCTCGGCGGAGCCGTCATCATTGAAACCATCTTTTCTCTTCCGGGCCTGGGACTGCTCGCGATGGATGCCGTCAAGTTCCGCGATCTTCCCTCATTCAGGGACGGTTCTGGTGTTTGCGTTCTCGTTCGTCATCGTCATGCTGCTCGTCGATGTCGCGTACGTCTTCCTCGACCCACGGATCAAATACGATTGATTATGAAAACAAACCTCTCCAGCACAATAAAGATTCCCCACGGACTTGTCGTCTTTACGAGGCATAAGCTCGGACTCGTCGGAGCCGTGATGCTCCTCGCCTTCATGATGGTCGCGATCTTTCCTTCTCTCTTCGTGCGCTTTGATGCGTATACGATGGATCTGTCGAACACATTTCTGTCCATAAATACAGGGGGGCATCTGTTCGGCACGGACAATTACGGACGCGACATCTTCGCGCGGCTCGCATACGGCTCCAGGCTGTCGCTCCTCATAGGTTTTGTGGTGGTCGCCATAGCGTCTGTCGTCGGTACCGTACTGGGCCTGCTTGCCGGCTATTACGGCGGCTGGGTCGACTTCATCGTCATGCGGATGGTCGAAATTTTCTATTCCTTTCCTTTTCTGATACTTGTCATCGCAGTGATGGCCATTCTCGGTCCGAGCATCTTCAATGTGATGTGGGTGCTCGGCCTGGTCTCATGGCCCAGCTATGCGCGCCTTGTGCGGGGCAGGTGCTTTCGCTGCGCGGCATCNGACTATATCCGGGCCGCAAGAGCGGTGGGATGCAGCGACCGGCGCATAATCTTCAGGCACATCCTGCCGAACACCATAACCCCCATCATTGTCCAGGCGACGCTCGGGCTTCCGAGCGCGATTCTCTCGTCCGCAGCACTGGGCTTTCTCGGGTTCGGCGTTCAGCCCCCCACGCCGGAATGGGGCTCGATGATGAGCGAGGGGAAGGAATACATTCTGCTGAACCCCAATCTGATTATCTGGCCGGGCCTCTGCATTTTCATCATCGTGCTCAGCTTCAATTTTATAGGCGATGCGCTGCGCGATACGCTCGATCCACGCCTCTCGAGGCAACTGAAATAATAGGAGAAGATTATGACAATCGACGAAAGGCTTTCCCGTGTTCCTGACTATACATTCTTTCACGGCGTAGATGAACTCTATGCCCATGCGAAAAGAATCGCCGAAAGCAATCCTGATATCTGCCGCCACATATACATAGGCGAATCTCAGTCGGGCCTCAGGATTCCCATGGTGAGCGTGGGAAAGGGACCCGTATCGATCCTCCTCTTTGCCTCGCCGCACCCCAATGAGCCGATCGGCGCGATGATGGCATATTTCCTTCTCGAAGAGCTGGTCGCAAGCCCCGAAATGAGAGAAGGCAGGACCTGGCACATCATTCCCTGCATCGACCCCGATGGGACGAGGATGAATGAAGGCTGGTTCAAGGGGCCCTTCACCCTGAAAAACTATGCCCGCGATTTCTACAGGCCCAAAGGCGACAATCAGGTCGAATGGACCTTNCCCCTCGAATATAAGACGTTCAAGTTCGACAAGCCGATNCCCGAGACCAGGGCGCTCATGCACGCCATAGACACCACGAGGCCCGCCGTCATGTATTCTCTGCACAATTCGGGCTTCGGCGGGGCGTATTACTACATTTCCCAGCCACTCAAGGCCCTGTATCCCCTGCTGCACAGAATCCCCCTCGAGCGCGGCGTCCCCCTTTCCCTCGGNGAGCCCGAGGCCCCCTACTGCAAGGAGCTCTATCCGGCAATCTACGCCACGAATTACGCAAAGGACGCGTACGACTACTTTGCCAAATTTGCCAAAGGCGANCCCGCGCAGTATATGTTCGGAGGAGGCTCGAGCAAAGACTATGCGAGCACAGTGAGCGATCCCTTCATTCTCATCACCGAAGTGCCCTATTTCATGTCGAAAAAAATAGGCGACACGTCGCCTGCCGGCAGAAAGCGCGGAGAAGTGCTGATGGAAGGCTATGAGAAATCGAACAGGCTGCTGCTGACCGCCAAGGAAATAATCGACGCCACCATCGCCGACGTCAAAGAGGGCGCCATATTCCGCGACACCTCGTCGGACTTTGTCAATCTGATACTGAAACGCTCGGAAGGCGAGATGCTGTGGGCACAGTCCGAAGAAGTGATGCAGCAGGACGCCACGGTAGCGCAGGTGGCCCACGCCCTCTATCTCGAAAGGTTCTATAAAGGTCTGACGATATCGATGTACCGGAGAGCCCTCAAGGCCCAGCTCGAGAAGGGAGGCAGCCGCAGCATCGGGCAGGCCTACCAAAAGTTGGATATCCTGATCGACTCCCTGATGGAAGAAATAGGCCAGGCCCTGGATTACAGCGTGATTCCCATCCGAAACCTTGTCCAGATTCAATACGGCGCCCTGCTCGCCGTTCTTGAAACGCTCAAGGTCTAAACGACAATGACAGCGAATACGTCCATGAAACGACAGGAAATTTCGGAAGACAAGAATCCCGTGCTCCTCGATGTCTGCAATCTCAAGACCTATTTCCGCACAGAAGAGGGCATCGTAAAGGCTGTCGACGGTATCAGCTTCAGACTGCGCAAGGGGAAGAGCCTCTGCATCGTGGGAGAATCCGGAAGCGGGAAAAGCGTCGCCTCTCTGTCCATCATGCGGCTTATTCCCAACCCGCCNGGCAAAATCGTCGACGGGCAGATCCTGTTCGAAGGCGAAGACCTCACCAGGAAGAGCGAAAAGGAGATGGAGGCCATCCGGGGCAGGGACATATCGATGATCTTTCAGGAACCGATGACCAGCCTGAACCCCATCATGACCGTGGGGAAGCAGGTCATCGAGGCGATCATGCTGCACCAGAACGTGAGCGCCGCCCAGGCCCGCGAACAGGCGACGGAGATGTTCGTCAAGGTGGGCATCCCGATGGCTAAGGAAAGAATGAACGCCTACCCCCACCAGCTTTCGGGAGGAATGCGCCAGCGCGTCATGATCGCGATGGCGCTCGTGTGCAACCCCAAGCTGCTCATCGCCGACGAACCCACGACTGCCCTGGATGTGACCATTCAGGCTCAAATACTCGATCTAATGAGGCGGCTCAGGGCACATATGAGCGCGTCGATCATATTGATAACCCATGATATGGGCATTGTCGCCGGCATGGCCGACGATGTGCTTGTCATGTATGCGGGCAAGATCATGGAACAGGGAGATGTGCGGAGCATCTTCAAAGACGCGAGGCATCCGTACACGAAAGGCCTCCTCGAGTCGATTCCGAAGATAAACGAGGACAGCGAGCGCCTGCCCACGATCGAGGGAGGCGTGCCCAGCCAGCTCAACATGCCGCCCGGCTGCCCCTTCGAGCCGCGCTGCTTTCTCGCTTCCGAGAAATGCAGGAAAGATATGCCTCCCCTTGCTCCCATCGGCGACCAGGGGAGGCTGGTTGCGTGCTGGAACGCGGATTTTGANGCCATCCATGAGCGCGAGGAGTACCTGATGCCGCACCAAGAGTTATTGATGGTTGAAAATCTGATAAAGCACTTCCCTTCATCTGCGGGCCCGATCAGGGCCGTGGACGGCATATCCTTTTCCATCAACGAAGGCGAGACCCTGGGAGTGGTCGGNGAATCCGGCTGCGGGAAGACGACGGTCGGCAATGTCCTTCTGCGCCTGGAAGAGCCGACTTCCGGCTCAGCCTTTTTTGAAGGGAAAAATATTTTCAGGATCGAAAAGTCAGGGATGAAGGAGTTCAGAAAAAAGGCGCAGATAATATTCCAGGACCCCTTCGCATCCCTCAATCCAAGGATGAAGGTGGGCGAAATCATCGGCGAACCCCTGCTGGTCCACGCCCTGGCCGACAAGCGGCAGGCAAAAGAACAAGTGGCCGATCTCCTGAAGATCGTGGGGCTCGAACCGGCTCATGCGAACAGATATCCCCATGAATTTTCCGGAGGACAGCGACAGAGAATCGGCATAGCCAGAGCCCTCGCCGTGCAGCCAAAACTCATCGTATGCGACGAGCCCGTATCTGCACTGGACGTGTCAATTCAGGCCCAGATCATCAACCTGCTCAAAGACCTGCAGGATTCCCGGAAGCTCACGTATCTTTTCATTTCCCATGACCTGTCGGTGGTCAGGCATATCTCCAACAGAGTATTCGTCATGTATCTGGGGAAAATAATGGAACTCGCGGACAAAAAAGAGCTGTTTGCGAATCCCCTCCACCCCTACACCATCGCGCTGCTCTCCTCCGTGCCGGTCCCCGATCCGGACCGACAGGGAGAGAGGGTGATCCTCGAAGGCGACACTCCTTCGCCCGTAAGGCCCCCTTCCGGATGCCGATTCCATACGCGCTGCCCCCGCGCATTCGATCTCTGCAGGCAGCAGGAACCTCTCCTCAGAGATGTCGGCGGCGGACATCTCTGTGCGTGCCACGCGNNGTATAGGTCGGGGAGCGCGGGCCTCGACGCGCGGGCTAAGGCAGCGCTCGGGCTTGAGCGGCGCGGGCCCCCTATGAATGCAGCGCTATGGACATCTTTGTGGTGCCGCGCGGCGTGGATCGAAGAGTGCGGGCCTCCGGCGCACCGGCTCGAGCTGTGAGGGAACGGCGACATACAGTATAATTGTCCTGATACCACGAGTGAGAAGGTCAGTATGCGCAGAGTGCTCGTCGGCACATCGGGCTGGAACTACGAAGACTGGAAAGGCCCTTTCTATCCGAAGGACCTCCCCGGGGCGAAATGGCTCGAATACTATGCCCGCCATTTTCAGACCGTTGAAGTCAACGCCACCTTCTACCACGAGATGAAAGAATCCACCTACAGAAAATGGAGGGAAGCGACGCCGGCCGGCTTCTGCTGGGCGGTCAAGGCCAACCGCTTCATCACCCACATCAAGCGGCTTCGCGATGTGGAGGAGCCCCTCAAGCGCTTCTTCGGGGCCGTGAGCGCCCTGGGCGACAAGCTGGGTCCCGTGCTTTTTCAGCTTCCTCCGTCCCTCGCCTTCGACAGAGCCGTGCTGGAGGAATTCAGCACCGCCCTGCACGACGCCGCCCAGTCGAGCGCCAGTCCTCCCGAGGGCATGCGCTGCGCCATAGAGCCGAGGCATGAGAGCTGGATTCAGGACGAGGCGCTGGCCTGCCTGCGGGGGCTCGGCCTCGGCTTCTGTATTTCCGATACGGGGGGCCGCTACCCCTACCGCGAGGCCATCACGTCGGACTTCGCCTACATCCGCCTGCACGGCCCTACGACGCTCTATGCCTCCTCGTATTCCAACGCGCAACTTGAAGGCTGGGCCGCCCGCGTCGCGGCGCTGGACAGGGACGCCTATATCTACTTCGACAACAGCATCATGGCCTACGCGCCGGAAAATGCGCTCAGCCTCAAAAGGCTCATGGAGCCACCTCCCGCTCCCAGGGGAAATGAGCCCTGTCCTTGCGCAGAATAGTCTCGGGATTTTTCCATATGGCATATTTTGCCCAGAGTTCAGGCGTAAAATACGAAAGGGGCGCAGCAGCAGCGGTAAGCGCGGCCTCGGCGCGTGGGGCGGCCCCACTGGTCACAGCATTGCCGGAGGCGGCCTCAGCGGACGCGGCGGTGTTCTCCTCGAGCGCGAAGAGATGATTCCAGCTGACCACCTGAAAGCGCAGCGGCAAGTCAAAGCTCCCCTTCAGCGACACATTCTGATGCTTCACGCTGAAACTCGAAGGGTCGTAGTCGGCCGCGGTCTCGTAATCGACCTCCACGATCTTCCCGCTCGCCGGATCTATCGCGAGGCCTATCGTCTCGATATCGCCGGGCCCGTACATGAGACGCTGCAGCGACAACCCTCCCGTGTACAGGATNNGCCTGCTCAGGAAGGGCCCGAAGGCCTTCGCTTCATTCCTCTCCCCCGCCCACAGAGGATGATAGGCGATATGGATAACCCCCGAATCGTCCCGCGCGGCCCGATAGTACAGCGCAATAATCGGTCCGAATTCCGCAGGACAGTCGAAGACAGGCCGGTAGCGGGCCGCCAAATCGTCGTCGCGGAGAGGCGTATAGCCCGCCGGAGGAGCTTCCTTTTTCCCCGCCGGATACCAGACGACGAAACACACGAGGACTAAAAGAATGGCGACAATAACGGCAACTATTGTCAGGCCCCTGGATCGACTGCTCATGGGGACACCTCCGCACGTGGCTTACCAGAATACTTGATCATCAGTATAGCATGAGGGTGACTACCCGGACCGCCCGGGTATGTCTGGCGACGAATTTGATCTCTTGCTCAACTCTGTCCGGACATATTGGCCGCGTTTTTATAGATACGCTTTTGATACGCGATGGTATCGCGTATCGAATCTTTCCCGTACGGACATCGTTCCGTTATCGTAAAAAGATGATTGCTGCAAAAACGACAGGGGCCTTCCGTCCGCTCGAAATGCTTGTTTCGGCTGTCGAACCGGATTGTCCCTTTTTCAAATTCTTCGACGATAATCGAAGCGATCATGTCGTATGGTTCTATGAGCATCTTCCGTAAATCGTCCCAGGCGTCTTTCATGTCCTCTTTATTTGCGTGAACATTGTCGAGCGCTATCAGCACCTGCCCGCCGTCCGGTTTGGCGCCCAACAGCGCGGCGGCTTCCGGCCATTTCTCCTGGAAGGCCTTCCACTCATCGAGAGAAAACGCGTAACAGCTGGTAAAATTGACGGAATAGGAGAAATGCGGCGCGACGATAATACGTGTTTTGAATTCCGAGGGATCGACTGACATCATGACGTGATTCTGCAGGGTAAACCTCAACCACGCGTACGGGCCAGAAAGATTGTCCGGAAGCTCGGGAGAGAAGGTGAGTCCCTGGAATGCCTTCTTGAACATGCCGAAGGCCGATGTCCCTGAAAAAACGACGATCTTGGGTTTGGTCTGCTGGAACTGCAGAGCCAGCCACCCTCTCTCCGCGCAGCATACCGAAGAGATTCTGCCCCTCTCTTCTTCGGGGACTCCTCCGGACTTCGCGGTCCAGCCGGGGGAAGCGCAGGCCACCATGTCTCCCAACAGCACGTCCTCGCCCGCATGGAGATCTGTCTCCGGCGGGATCAGGCCCGCGCCCTTAAGTTTACTCTCCGCGATATCGAGTATCTTTTCAAACAACTGATAATACCCGACAGTCTTCTTTTCCACCTCGGTCTGTACGCCGACCGGCAAGGCGATCCGACCCGCGACGATATCCCCTTTCCTAAAGGTCTGGCCTCTGCCGCACAGAACGGCGGAACCTCGGGGTATGACGATCTCGTTTTCATCATAGCTTAAGAGAATCCTTATATTTTCCTGCGCATCGTCGTAGACAACATAGTTCACGGTTCCGTCTTCGGCGGCGATGACGGAGGAATCGGGGACAATGAACTGTCTCAAAAAATCGATAGTATACTGCTCCTGGAAAATGGTCTGATAACGATAGTACGTCGCATACTCGGCGATATCGTCAAAATACGGATAACACCACCGGGTACCTTCCTCGCTGAGCTGCCACGAAGGCATATTGGGATTTATGCCGATGGTCATAATGGGAGCTTTCCTGCACCCGCCCGCGATCGCCGGCACCGTGAAACGGTTTCCGTTCGTCCGCGCCTTTATTTTCTTTATTTCACCGGGCTTGATTGCCTTCCTGCTTCTTTCATGAGCCCAGTCATAGGTGAGCCAGGGCCCGAAGTGCTGGTTAAAATACCGACAGGGATGAGTCTGTTCATCATAAGTCTCCCGCATAGCCTTGCATGTCATCACTTCCCACGCCAGCTGCACTTCTACCGACAGACCGGAATTCAAATCCTTATCATTCATAGGGAACCTCCATGAACCTGCGAATTACAGTGGGGACAGCATATGCGCGCAGAGAGAATCCGCTTAACTCCACTATACCCCGCCGCGGGTGGGACGCAATGGTGTCGGCACGGGGGCATGAGCCGAAAGGCGGGCGTGGCGGTAAATTCAAATTCGAAAAGGAAGGCATACCTTTCCAGCCAGGCTCTCAAAGATTTCCATAAACCTTCAACAGAATTCGCTTTTTTATAAAATCCGCAATTATGCTGCGGATTTTTGTTTATTTTCCGTAAGAGAAGCGCGGAATGGGAGAATCCGAAAGCGGCGTCAACTCGTTTTATACAAAGCTCAGTACATCATCCCCAGCGTCCACAATGCCTTGCATATTCACTATACATTTACTATAGATTCGAAATATTCCTGTCACAGAAATAATAAGCAAAAACCAAGCAGGCCCCCCATTGTCTAGCCCTGGTTTCTGAGTCAGGCATAACCGTCTCGCCGGTGACGTCAGGCGCGGGACGTGTTGGGGCCGAACATCACTCAGGTTTCTTCCACGCGGGCAACAGCTTCTGTTGAAGCAGCAAGTCCGCGGCCCCGAGGCCGTGTTCGCCGGCGACGCCAAGATCGAGCCAGGTCTGAACCAGTCCCGTGCACCAGATGCCCGGTACGACCTCCACCCTGCCGGTAAACACGTCATCTTCCCGAGGTTCGATCACAACGACATTGCCGCCGGTCTCCATCGGCTTCAAGCCGAGATTCTGCTTCAAAATTCCCTTCCCCTCCGCGTCCGCGTACACACAGAGCGTCTCCTGACGGACATAGGGAACATACAAGCGGGCCGCGGAATAGGAAGCCAGCACCAGGTGAGCCCCGCCTGACGACTCCTCCAGCGCCTTCCGGAACGCGGCATCAAACGCTTCCCCACTTATCGTCGTAGAGAAAGTCTCTTCGGAGAGGTACTCTCCCTCATACGATTCACGCCAGGCGCACAGCAGCGCCTCAGGTTTTTCGATGTGAATGCCTTCCCTCGACACCTCGGCCCATTCACGATCCAGAAGGAGCTTGCGGACATTGCTCACCTGGCCGAGACTCACGCCCGACGCGAGCTGCAAATCTTTAACCTTCCATGAACGCAGTGGCGGCGTCAGGAGCACGCGCAGAACTCTGCCCGCCTTCGCGGAAAAGAGAGAGCGCAGGGAGCGCTTTTCCTTGAAAGGATTGTCCTGCGCCCTCACATCGATGTAGACCTGCTCAAAACTCACGTGCACGTTGCCGGCCAGATCCACATAGCCGAGCCCCGCCTCCGCGCAGAGCCGCCGGGATTCCTCGGAAAGAAATGGCGCGGCGAACAGGGCATACCTGTTCCCCTTGCCCGGCTCCGCCAGCACGCTCTTTATCAGAGGAATGACACCGCGGAGCTCCCTGGGCTGGCCGTTCAGACAGCACTCCACAAGCCACTCCCAATGCCGGTCGCCCACATTCATGGCAAGCACAATGTCCGGCCTGTACCCGCCCGATGTCTTTTCCTGACGCCAGGACCGCAGGGTGAGGAAGGGCACGGACGAACACAACTCTTTCAGCGCGAAGAGCGTCTTGTCCTCGAGATCGCGCAATTTCAATTTCTCAGCCTGTTTCATCACCCGTTGAAACTATGGTATTTAATGAAATATGTCAATGATTTCAGTATAAACTAATGTTTCAACAGATAAAGTGAGCGACGCTTCGCCATGAAATCGCCACAGGCGAACGCGACGATGTATGAAATAGAATACATTCTATTGGAATAAAACTAGAGGCCCGCAAGCCATTTTTGAAGCAGGATTGTTCTGCGGCAATGAGCGAGCGGCCTATTCGTGCTATTCAAAATTATCCGCAAGCCCATTTTACATCATGGCCGTTCCGCGGCCTTAAGTATCCGACACATAAACCGGGACTTCGATAGCAACCAAGTTGGTGTATTTAACCATCTATAAAATCCCCGTTGTTCACGTAAACGTGAACGGGCCGTTTTCGTGAACAGCGCGAAGAAAAACATGCCATTTTTGGGAATAAAACACATCGAGCCCGACACTACGCAAGCCGCCTCTTTGCTTCTCTGTATCAGGCTTCATTGCGCATACAGCTTTTCAAGCAGCTCTTTGCCCGTCGCGGTGGAAAAAAACTTTTTCGCGAGCTCAAGCCGACCCTTTTTCTTCGTTCCGTCCTCGTCGATGTTGACGAAAAAATCAGCCTCGACAAGTATCTGAAAATCGATATTGTCGATCTTTGAATAGGTATGATGATGGCCAATAATATAGAGAACTCTGTCGAGAGTCTCGGGGCTGATTTCGATGCCCCGCAATAAATCTTTCGCGATCGTCGACCGAATCTGCCCCAGAACATCCCGGCCATGATTATCCCGCCTGTGAGTACACGCTCGTCTCGTACTCGGGATAATGCTCATACACATGCTCAAAGATCGCGATACACTTTTGTTGATAGGCATCCTTCGTGTAGGCGCGGGGAAGGCCGTTGTCCAGCTCTTCTTCGATGGCAAGTCGAAGCCGGGATCGTGCAGCGGCTTTTTGCCGCCAGTTCAGCACGAGAAGTTGTCTCAGCCTGCCAAGAAGGCTGCGAGCAACCTTCTTCACGCAGTCGCGCTCTTCGTGTGTAAGCTCGGGCGCAGGCCGTGTGAGGATATCGAAGATGGCCAGCTCTTCCTCGGTCATATTTTCACGGACATGACGCTTCTGCTCTTCACTGAGAGCCTTACTCAGTTTCACCAGTTCCTCAAAAAGCTCTTCAATGTTTCTGCTGCCTGCGTTGTAACTCTCGATGAGCGTCGCGAACCGCTTCGTAAAGTCTGTTCGGCTGCTATTCAGTCGGACAAGTTTTTCCATCTGCGCCTGAATCGCCGCTTTCAATACCTCCAGATCGGTATTCTTATGTCTGGACCTCTCAAATCTTTTTTTCAGTGACTCAAAATCGATTTTTGAAAGATCGAGAAGAGGCGGCTCCGCCTCTCGAATCGTCATGCCGGTAATGGACTTGTCGAGTAGCGCGTTGATGTCGCGCATGACACTGGAAATATCCGGATGGTCTGGATTTAACTTGGCTTTAATCGCATCCGCGAGGGCAGAGAGGCATAAAACATGTTCTGCGAACTGCACGACAATGGGATCCGGCTTGACCGCACTGTAGAGATTCGCAACCAGTCGCTCGTGAGTAAAAAATTCCTGACGCAAGATATCCGGTGAAATAAGAGCATTAATGCCGTCTTCCATGAACTGGAGCCGCGCCATGCTGTTTAGAGGCGACTTCTCGATATCTTCAAGTGGAACCTGATGGCTCGCACAGAATGCCAGCGCGTCTTCAACGGCCTTCCGCAACTCATCGACAAGTTCCTGTTTGTCCCTGACGGGACTTTTGCCGTTCGTGCCCGTGCCGTAGATGGCCAGCGCCTTTTCCAGCGAGGCGAATACATTGGCGTAGTCCACGATAAGACCGGACTGTTTGCCGGGAAAAACGCGATTGGCCCGCGCGATGCTCTGCATGAGCGTATGGTTTCGCATCGGTTTATCGAGATAAATCGTGGAACAGCTCGGCGCATCGAAACCAGTGAGCCACATGGCGCACACAAACACGAGCCTGAGCGGATCGTTCGGGTCCTTGAAGCGCTCGTCGAGCGGCGGCTGCGACTCGTTCATGCGCCTGCGGTGGGGCTCGATGTCGAGACCAAGTTTTTTCATCCGGGGAATCTCGTTCTGGCTCGGCGAAACAATCACCACCATATCCGTCGTTTGCAGTGTCTCCAAGCGTTTCAAGAGATCGGCGGGAGCCTGTTGCTCTCTGTCAGAAAATTCCTTCCCATCTATCGTATAGCCCAACTTGCCGAGTTCTTCCTCGACGCGCCGAGTCTCTTCGGCCCAGTACTTGCGCACTTTGCCGTACATCCTGAGCGCGGTGGCCTTGTCGATGGACACCACCATCGCTTTGCCGGGAAAGCCTCGGCCAAGAAAATGTGCCACGATATCCCTGGCAATCGTCTCGAGACGGTCGTCGCGGGTGATGAGGTGATACTGTCGGTTGAGCTCCCGCTCCAACAGCGTCTCTTCATCCTGATCGAGCTCCGCCTCCTCGATGATGCGGTACATGTCCTCGTTCAGGTGGGAGTTGATGAGCTTGAGTTCGGGAGTCCGATTCTCATAAAAAAGGGGCAGCGTCGCACTGTCTTCGATCGATTGTTGAAAATCATATATCGAGACATAATCCCCAAAGACTTCCTTAGTTCGTTCCTCTCCCGCGATGAGCGGAGTACCCGTAAAAGCCAGAAACAGCGCTTGTGGCAGAGCTGTACGCATGTTCAGCGCAAGCGTGTCGTACTGGCTGCGGTGGGCCTCATCCGTAAGAACGACGATATCCTTTCGGTCAGAGAGCAGCTCCGGTGTCTGAAATTTCTGTATGAGCGTAAAGATATAGCGGTGATTGCCCCGCAACAGTTCACGCAGATGAGCGCAACTCGAAGCGTGGCACTGGTCGCCCTCGGCTTCGCTCACGGCGCCCGCGGCCTTGAAAGTGCCAGCGATCTGTCCATCGAGCTCTACACGGTCGGTCACGACCACAAAGGTCCAGTTGCCCGGCAGCTTGCGCAGTACTTTCTGCGAGAAAAAGACCATCGCGAAACTCTTGCCCGATCCCTGAGTCTGCCAGAAAACGCCGGCCCGACCATCACCTCTGCGCCGTGCTTTCAGCATCGACACGATGGCGTTGTTCACGCCGAGGTACTGATGGTTTTGGCCTATGATCTTGGTGAGCCCGGACTTGTGCTCGGAGAAGAATGTGAAGTTCTCGACTATGTCGATGAGGCGCGTCCGGTCACAGGTGCCGCGCAGCATCGTCTCGAGGGAGACGCGGCGGGGCTCGTTTTCCGACTCGACGCGTTTCCACTCGAAAAATCTATCCCAGTCGGCGGAGACCGAGCCGACACGGCTCTCGGTTCCGTTCGAGGCGATGAGAAAGGCGTTGTACCACAGAAGAGCCGGAATCTGCTCTTTGTAATGGCTCAAATTCTCATCGAAAGCCACGCGTGCGGGTACACCTGGTTTCTTGAATTCGATGACAACAAAGGGCAAACCATTGACGAATCCGACAAGGTCGGGACGGCATGTGTAGAGAGGCCCCGTCACACTGAACTGGCTCGCGAGAAGAAAATCGTTGTTCCCAGGAACATCCCAATCCACGACTCGTACTCGTTCAGGCTTCTGCCCCCCGCGCTCGTGGTCGGGTACGGAAACCACAATGCCATCTTTGAGCAGTCGATATACGTCGCGGTTCGCAGCTTCAAGGCTCATGGCGGAACGATCGCGCGTCAATTCGTCAACCGCTGTGCCAATGGCAGACTCTGGCAGCAGGGGATTGAGTCGCGCAAGCCCCGCACGCAGCCGCGAAAGAAGCACAACCTCGCCCCGCGTTTCGCGCCGCAAGGTTCCGGACTCCCCGAATTTCTCGTCCATGGCCGAGATTGTCTGCCATCCCAGCTCGGCAAAAAGAGCAATAGCGGGTCGCTCGACAAGCAGATCTTCGGTGTAGGGATTATCGATCATATCGATCAGAACCTCTCTTTCACAAGCCACGTTCTCCGAGGAAACCGACAGGCACATAAAAACATTCAGACGATTACAGGTCCCACGTTATCTCCGCATGGCTCTGACCACGTGGAATCATTTCTTTGAATTTTCGCATTTCTTTGTACCACAGCGCAACCGGATAATGATCCAAATTGAGGATCAGAGAAACATCTCACGATGATAAATTACTCTCTCATGTCGCGGGCTGTTCTGGAGCCGAACATCACTCAAATTTTCACTACGCAGGCAACAGTTTATGCAGGAGCAGAAAATTGGCCACCTCGGCGCCATGTTCATCGGCGAGGCCAAGATCGAGCCAGATCTGAATCAGCCCCACGCACCAGATGCCCGGCACGACTTTCACCCTGCCAGTAAATACATCATCTTTCCGAAGCTCGAACACAATCCTTTCAACGCGAAGAAAGCCTTGTCCTCGAAGTTGCGCACTTTCAGCTTTTTAGCTGATTTCATCGTCCGTTGAAACCGGAGTATTTAATGAAATATATCAATGGTTTCAGAATTACCCTGTGTTTCAACGAATAGGGAAAGATTATACTTGGTAAACGTGATCCTCTAGAGGGATTCAATTCGCCAACCATGTGCCTCTAATTTTTCCTTATATGGTTTTGCATCTTCAGCCTTCATCGCAAGGCACAACAGATGTGTTGGTCGAGTCATGGCAACATAATGAACCTTTCGTTTTAACTCCTGTCTATTGCTTTTTCCTTTTTCATTTCCCCTCCCCATCAAACAGGGCAACAAGTCTTTAAGATTGGCGGTATAGAAATAGGTCTCCAATACAAGTGTGGCGGTATGCGTTTCTCCCTTTATCGAATGAATAGATCCTACTTTAATATTGACTTTTCGACCTCCTTCCATATAAGAAAATATATTGTCATTATTACTCAGCATCGTTTCTTTAATAACCCCTTCTGAATCAGAAGGCCAACGTAAAAAACCTGTTGTCTCTTCATTATCCTTCCATTCCTCATCAGTTATAGCGGAAGCAATTTGCTTTATTAAAGGCAGCCACTTAAAATTCCAATCCTTCTCTTGTAAGGACTTTTTTTGTACAAGAAAAGTATATAGAAAATCTAAATAATCTTTTTTTCTTTTTTCATTTTTCTCCAAAGCCGCTTCGATATAGCGATGGAGGTATCTTCTATTAGGAAGAGGTTTTGTACCGTGTAAAGAACGGGCAAGACGCATAATTCCCTCACATAATCTCTCTATCGCCGGAGATATAGAAATATTAAAGGAAAGCATAGATTGTGCCCGAATAATATAACCCACAAAAAATCGAGGGTTAGCATCTCTTTGCGTGATTGAAGGCATATACTCATTCCAATAGTCTTTTACATCATGCGGAAAGTGCTCTTTGCCATTATCTTGTTTGGGATTATGAATATGCCCGATGGCCTTAAAAATACCAGCGGCAAGTTCAGCATCGGTAAAGGAGGAAAGAAGCAAATGACCAAAGGCTGGCAACACCTTACCGGCTGAATCTTCTGAAAAGAGAAATATAGTATGATTCAATTCTTTATTCTTGCAGATATTTAGAGTCGAAGGCCCTTTCCCCTCAAGATGGGGAGACGCTGTGCCAAGATTATTTGCTAAGTTAGCGATAGCCTGTCCAAAACGATGGCTATTGGGTATGTTTATAAATTTAGTAGAGGGAAATCATTCAGNTGTTTCATCAGGCTCAGAGGTAAAATCGTAAATAGCTTGATCTGGATCACCGAACCTTTGGCAACATACAGGTTGATGGTCAAATTCAAAAGCAGAGCAAAGTAAATCAGATTGATCTTTATTATTATCTTGTACTTCATCAATACATATAAACGGATAACGTTCCTGTATCATTTTTCCAATATAAGGCATATCATGCAGAATTTTTTGCCCATATGCTATTAAATCTTCATAGGAAACATAGCCGTCTTTCCAAATTATCTTTTTCAGATTATCAATTGCTTCAAATGTTGAAGTTTTATTCGTTCTCAAAAGTCTTTTAGAGCACGTACCATTACTGAGGACCAAATCTAAATTAAAACCACTATAATGAACCCCACATATTGCTCTTTTTCTGCTCTCTCCGTCATGAAAATTTCGTTTAAGGTAACTTTCAATTTTATCAATATTCTTACTAAGTCTCCACATTTTATTAGCACAGATATCACTATTAAATTGAATTGCTGCTTTTGTAAATGACCGAATCCAAGGAGTAACTATATATTTGCTAACAAAGGAATCTATTGTTCCCACAAAGTGCGGATACTCCAAAAGAGCCCTTCCCTCGTTTGTATGTCCAAGACGTGTTTCTATTTCATGTCGGGCAACATTTGTGTGGGAAAGTACGCAGATTCCTTTTGTTCTGTAAGGCCACTTTCTCGCAAGAATCGCTAATTTTGCGACTACCATAGTCGTCTTCCCACTTCCGGGGCAGGATGAAACATCTAGGGAATCCATAGTTTTTAGGACCTGACTTCGCGGCTCATCGAAAGCACAAGGTGGCAGCCCAAGCGTCGATTCCGCCCAGGCAATATCATCATCCGAGATACGGACGCTAGAGAGAAAAGCATCACTCATGAGCTTCCCCACTTGCCGTCATATAATCGATTGCTTCAAGAATATATGCTGGAAGTTTGCTTCGAAGTATTTCTGGAGTTAACTCACCATTGTTGATTTTTTCATCTATTCTTTGGGCAAAATACTGTGCAGCGATTGCTTTTGATGCCTGGCCATTCACAAATTCTGCATAAATCGCTGAACAGCGTTCTTCATTGGTGTCATATTTGTCCAAGATTCCAGCATATTCTGTTGTGGCACAATCAATAATGGCTTCCCTTTCTTTATTTGTCTTTAACTCACAGACTTTATCATCATGCTCTGCTAAATAAGCACAAATATAGACTTCCTCCGCAAAGCCTGCTAAGGCAAGATCATACTCGAATGTCCAATGATCGGAGACGAATGTTTTAACTTTTTGGCCATCTGCTCTTTTCTGTTTATTTTGTTTTTCCTTGTCTAAAGCTTCCAGGGAATTAAAATCAGATTCTTTTTTCCATCTTCTACTTGCTGTGACTTTTAATCCAATAATTTCCACGGCACAATCGGGCATGACATCCATATCGGTAATGCAAGCCACAGGAATATTGAGAGGATACATTCCATCTCTATAATGAGCCCCTCTGTCAAGACAGAGAAAGATGAAAAATAAGGTGGACTTTTGCTCCCCTCATGCGATTTCTTTGAGTTCCCTAACAGGGAATCTGCTCCAATACATCGTGTCCGGAGTCTCATACTCCAGCGACTGGTGAAATCGCTCGCTATTGTAAAACTTCATATAGCGAGCAAGTCCTTCTTTCAATTCTGACATCGTCCGATAGTCCTTGAGGTAAATATCCTCGTACTTCAAAGATCGCCAGAACCGTTCCACAACGATGTTGTCCAAAGCCCTGTTGACGCCGTCCATGCTGATCCGTATACCATGCGATTCCAACACCGACACAAAGGCGTCAGAAGTAAACTGGCTCCCCTGGTCCGTGTTGAAAACACCCGGTACTCCATAATGGGCTATCGCCTCTTCAAGTGCCGATACACAGAATTGAGCGTCCATAGTGTTCGACACTCGCCACGAGAGAACTTTCCTGGAATACAGGTCAATGATCGTAACCAGGTACACGTAGCCACCCGAAAGCTTAAGGTACGTTATGTCAGACGCCCACACCTGGTTCGGCAGCCAGATGTGCATTCCCTTAAGCAGGTACGGATACTTCTTTGAACCCTTTGCTGGCTTTGAAAGCTGTAGCCCTGGGTAGATAGCCCGTAAGCCCGCTTTCTTCATGATCCTTCGAACCTGCTTTCGTGTAACGCCTAAGTAATCGAGTTCTCTTGCCATCCTCCGGTACCCGTAGAACGGTTTTTCTTTCAGTACCTCGAGAATAGCTTCTAAAACAGCCAAATCTGTATCTTCCGCTACCTCCTTAGGCTGATAGTAATAGGATGACCTCTGTATCCCAAGAATCGCACATTGCTGTGCTATTGAAAGCTCAGGATGATCGGCTTCTACCATTTCGGTTCGGTCCCGTACAGTTGTTTGAATTTTTTNTTTAAGGTAGTCGTTTTCAACCTGGAGTTGGCCTATCTGTTTGTACAGTTCATCCTTTTGGCGTTCGGCTTCTTCAGAAGCTTTCTCCTTCCCTTCTTTCTCAAAGACCATCGACGCATGTTCCATAACCTGCTTTTTCCAGAGCGCAATCATGTTCGGATGGACCGCGTAGGTGGTTGCCAGTTCCTGTAAGGTCTTCTCGCCCTTCAGGGCTTCCAGGGCTACTTTGGCCTTGAATGCTTTGTCGTACCGCTTTCTCATACCCAACTCTACGCCTCCCGCTTCGTGTCCCGCAAGGAGGAGCGGTCTACCTTATTCCCTTGCTAATCCTGTCCAGTTTTCACGGCTCATTATACTCTGCGCATGAATATCCGGGCATATCGCCCCAGCCCCACTCCTCCGACATTCACTATCGATACACCATGACGAGTAAAGTCTTTCTCAAGGGCATATGCCAATGCTGGAATCAATATGTTCTCAGCATCACCTTCCACGATGAGGACCGCCTTCGCAAAAAAGAGGTTCGCTTTTGTCACATCGAGAAAACGCTGAAGAAAAGAATAATCCGAACCGGATAATAATGACTGATCCTTGTTCAAAGGAAATGCGCGTGCGTCATGAATTAAAACTAAATTATCAAGTGGTATAACTGAAGCCAGATTAGGACTATGCGTAGTAATTATAATCTGTATTCCATCATTCTTGGAACGTTCTAGAAGATGCTGCATCACCTGAAGTTGTCGTTGTGGATGTAAATGTGCTTCAGGTTCCTCTATAAGTAATAATTTGTTTTCTTCTTTGGCTTGTCCCAGTAAGATGAGCTCGCATGCCATAAAAAGGAGATTCTCAGAGCCAAGACCGCTTTTCCCAAAAGCATCCAGTTTTAAATCAAGTTTTTCGAGGAGCTGTAAACGTTTAGAATCTGGGCTTGCTTTTTCATTCCCGATGCCCAATGTACTCTTAAGTGATTCATTTATCAGTTCCAATTTTTTCAGATTTTTGTCGATGCCTTCTTTTTCAGAACAGATAGCCTCTTGATTTTTGAGAAGCTGATTGAGAAGATCGCTTATCCCAAGGACGTTCAGATATTTAATTTGTGCTCGTAGATCATCTTCCGAATCTAGATCAATGTGCGAACTGCCATTGTTTTTTATTGCTTCTGAATTATTCAATATTTGAGCAAGGCGTGACCCCCGACCAGCCGACAAAACTTGTTCTGCATCTCGTAAGGGCCGTAAATAGGTAGCACAAAGAAGAACTTTCGCATTTTGGTCCAAGCTTGGCCCTTGACCATCATCACCAGTATTCCACTCTACTTTGTGGTATGGTCTTCCATGAATCTCCCTCGCTGATTTATCAGCTTCCCATACAATGGTTAGAGTTATCTTTTCTTCGGTCTCTCCATAGCTAAGGTATTCTATAAAAGTGCTTTTTTCTTCAGGAGATAATTTTTCAAACCGACATTTGATGCTGATATTCTCGCTTGTTTCATAAAAATCATTATCCTCGACCCGAAGCCATTCTTGGTCTGTTGTACCCAATACAAAACGTATAGCGTCTATGACAGCCGTCTTCCCAGAATCATTCTCTCCAACGAGCGCGGTCAAACCGGGTTGAAAATCTATATCAAAACTTTTATCCCCGCTTCCAAAACAACGAAAATTCTCGATATGCATGTGAGCGAGGTACATTTTGTCCTCCTTTTTAACCTTATTTAATCCTATTTTCCTTCAATATCCAATTTCCCTAACATAAGCCGAGGCAGAAGAAGGTCGCGGGTACGACGGAGAGCTTGAATTTTATGCTGAAGTAAATTTACCTGCTCAAACATAGAATCTATATGCTGAGTAAAATCTGCAATCAAATAAATTGGTGGCTTCACAATCTGCATCCGTCGGAAAGTATCTACTACAATAGTATCAAATGTTGCTCCACCTGTATTAGTTCTCAAATAATCCACTTGTTGCAATGTTAAAAGGAATAAATAACGCTGGGTGAAACCATTCTTGCCATGTAAGGCGTAGCAGGATTGGTTCATGGCCATTGGAATAGATGGGAGAGCGACCTTACCCACAGTTCCTCGAGCCGTTATAAAAATGGTATCGGCGGGATACAATTCACTAGCACAACTTGAAAGACCTAATTCAGTTATATGCTTCTCGGTGTCAATAATATAAAAATCTGCAGGTGCATCTCGTGGCGTAAAAAATGGAATGTTCCCATTCCAGTACTTATTACTGACCCGGCAATTTAAAAGCTGCTTGAAGCATAGTGAATTGCTGGATTTCGGAAATACGAGATTATCCTTTCAGGACTTCGGAGTAACATCCTCATATGGTTTGTCGCTGATGCTTTCAGATTTGCTTTTGTCCTGACCGGTGTGCGCGACCCTACACCTTGCTTCAGGTCGGCATTCAAATGTTCGTCAGGATTCAAATCAGGACTGTATGCAGGAAGGAAAAACAATTCGATTTTTTCTTTGTGTGCCGAAACCCAGTCCGTGACGATCGTCGCATGATGCACTTTCAGGTTATCCAGAACCAGGAATACTTTTCGTGGAGCATCCCTCACCAAGGCATCGAGGAACTCAATGAATTTTTCGATGTTTACTCCTCCCTCAACGATCATCCAGTGGACATGCCCTTTATTCGTGATCGCCGAGACCATACTCAGGTTTTCGTATTTTGCGGTTGCCTGGACCACCGGTGTCTTGCCTTTGGGAGCATAGCCACGGCACCTCACATCACCAGCGCGTAGGCCCGTCTCGTCGCCCCAGTAGATTTCAGCATTCTCCTGCTTGGCTCGATCCTTGATCGCAGGGAATTCTTCCTCAAGCCATGCTTTTACTTTTTCAGGTTTACGTTCATACGCAAACTTCACCGGCTTCTGTGGTGTGAATCCCCATCGTTTCAGGTATTCTCCAACAGTGCGTATCGGCATCGTGAATTGGTATTCATTCTGGATGAGCATTCGAACCGCTTCACGGGTCCATAGGGCAAAATCAAGTTTCAGCTGCTCGGGTCTCCGGTCAATAATCTTTTTCTTTATCTCTTTTTCTTGCTCAGGGCTCAGGTGTCGGTCTTCGCCGAATTGTCGCCCCCTTGGCTTGCCCTTGATCGCCACTGCCTGGCCGTGTGCAAGAAAAATGCTCCAGGTTTTACTGACCGCCGTGTGGCTCATCCCCACAGCTTCCTGGACATCCTGCATTGATTTTCCTTGCTGTTTCATCCTTATTATGATCTTTCTTCGATCTTCCAATGCTGCTTTCGACAGCTTCCGTCCATCTTCTTGTTCCATGCTTTAGTATAACATAGACTCTACAGCTTTTCTATTGCTAAGTCAGTAATAACAGTTTTAGGAGTCCCACCACTCAATACATCTGCGATTTCTGTAAATGTTTTCACCTCCCACCCCTCCGGGATCTCGCCCAGAGGCGAATTCACCATTTTTATCTTTTCATGTCCCGGAAAGTGGAAGCGCACGAACCATTCTCGGTACAGATTGCGAGCCATATCCTCCAAAATTTGGATACGACGCTGACAATTCTCGATTAAGTCTTCATAGGCTGAAAGGACTTCTGTGATACGCTCTTGGGGAAAAAAAGGAGGAATTTCTAGCATTATGTTATTAAGTATTGTCAAAGTAAGAAATTTTGTTGCAGCCCCCGTAGATATATTACGAAACTCTGATAGTTTTAAAAATAAGGCATAGTAAAGAAATTTTGTAGTTAATTTTTGTTCATCAAGTGATTTGATAATATATGTTCTCTGATATACATCGAATTTCCCTTTATAATATTTAAGCGGATAGATGCCATTTGCATTATTACCGGCTAGTAGTACACATTCTGTATCAAAACTAAAACTATTAGTTCGAAGGGTCTCTTGAGAACAAGTAAAGAAAGGATATTTACCATTAGGTACTGCAGCATTGGAATTCAATTTGCCTGTTTTAAAACTAACTAAATCTCCTAACTTTACTGGGGTCCATTTGGTTTTCATGCTTACTCCCCAGCAACTCTGCCACATTGTCAGCGATCGTCTTCTCGAGCTCGTGCGCCTCCTCGTTGAGCTGCTCGAGTTCCTCGTTGAGAGCGGTTAGCTGGGCCTTAAAGTCCTCGTCGCTCAGCGCTTCACCGGGTTCGACGCCCACGTAGCGGCCGGGGTTGAGGGACCAGCCCTGGGCCTCGATTTCCGCCAGCGTGGCGGACTTGCAGAGCCCGGGTATGTCGGCGTAGGTCATGTCTGGCCCGAAAACTTCCCTGAGTTTGCTTTCGGTCTCTTCCCCTCCGAGCGTAAAGTCGGGTGCCTCGCTCCGGTACAGGCGGACGATATTCGAGAGAAAACCTATCTGCCCGGCAGTCCACTCGCGGTGAGCGCGGTCGACCTGGCGGTAGATGTGGCGGGCATCGATGAAGAGAACAGTGCCGGCCCGGACGGTCTTCGATTTTCCTCGATCCAGGAACCAGAGCGTGCAGGGCAGCGTCACGGTATAGAACATGTTGGAGCCCACGGCGACCATCGCGTCCACGGCCCCAGTCTGGATGAGCTTCTGGCGGATGTCGGCCTCCGAGTTGCGTGCGTCCGAGGCGGAATTGGCCATGACGAAACCCGCACGGCCCCTTTCATTCAGCGCCGAGTAGAAGAGCTGTATCCAGAGATAGTTGGCGTTGTCCGGCCTGGGCAGCCCGAATGGATAGCGCCTGCCCTCGCCCACGGCGTCCTTGATTCTCTCCTTGTCTACGGCGTTGACGTTGAAGGGTGGATTGGCGAGCACGAAGTCGAAGCGGCCCGTGGCGCGGTGGGGATCGTCGTAGTAGCTGTTCACGTTGCCGCCGTGCCGTATGTCGCCCTCGAGCCCGTGCACGGCCAGATTCATGCGGCAGAGACGCCCGGTTTCTTCGGTTTTCTCGACACCGTAGATTGAAAGTTCGGCACTCGGATTCTTCCTGTGCTCCTTCACAAAGCGCGCGGACTGCACGAACATGCCGCCCGATCCGCAGGCGGNGTCGAGGATGAGCCCGTGGTAGGGCTCGATGATCTCCACGAGCAGCCTGACGATGGAGCTCGGCGTGTAGAATTCGCCCCCACCCTGCCCTTCGCTCATCGCGAACTCGCCGAGAAAATATTCGTAGATGCGCCCGAAAGCGTCGTAGTCGAGGCTGGCGGGAATCTCCGACATCTTCTTCAGAAGCTCCTTCAGAAGCGTGGAGGCGAAGCGATTGTACGATTTCGGAAGAACACCCGCGAGCTGCGGATTGTACTTCTCGATCTCGCGCATAGCAGCGTTGATCTTGGCGCCGATGTCCTCGGCCTCGGGCAGACTGAGCAGNNAATAGTCGTAGCGCGCCTCGGGCGGCAGGTAAATGATGCCTTCGGCCTGGTACGCGTCCGGTTCGTCCAGCCGGGAGCCACGGCGCAAAGATATGTCAGCCTTTTCCAGCATGTGGCGCTGGGCCGAAAAACGGAGCTCGGCGAAGCGCAGAAAAATGAGGCCGAGTATGGGTGACGAGTACTCCTGGGCCTTGAGGCCCGAGTTGGCGCGGAACTGATCCGCAGCGTCCCAAAGATTTTTCTCAAACGCTGCGGTCGACGAGTCTTTCTCTTGCGGGGCGATCCACTGCATTCTTTGTATGACTCCAATCTGGCTCAATGTGCGACAACATTTTATTTTTACTCTTTCAGAATGACATCGAACAATCGCATCGTCAATGGAGAAAAGCGGGCTCTGTCTTTAAAGTTTCTATTATAAAATCCACGGCAAGGTTACGGGCGACATCCCGAGACGGCTCATGCCATCGTGGATATGCTGGCGGAAAAGAGGCCAGAGGATCTTCTGAATCTGTTTTTCCATGAAAATTTTTTGAAGACTCTCGTCGGCCCAGAGTTCATCATACGCCACCGAGTCAATGATTTTAAAGCCGATAACAAAGACCGAGGTCTGCTCAAAAATAATCGCATTCTGGAATTTGACGACGAACTCATACTTTGGCCTAAATGCCCTTGCTTCAGGTGTCGGCGCTATCGGATCTCCATTGGCGAACGACTGTCTCCATTCCAACTGAAGCTCACTGCCCTGGGGAGGCATAGATCCCTTCACTTCAGACTGAAGGGACATCGGCCGTATATCCTGAAGCTGGACAGCGCGAAGAAAGCGCGCAAAGCGCTCGTTGATATCATCACTCATCAGGCCGCCCCCGACACAGAATTCGCCAACATAGAAGTTGCAGATATCTGCCTTGTCGTTCCACTCGTCCACCGGGCTTCGGCGTAAAGGCGCGTGTAATCCTGAAATGACGCGCATCCAACATAGCGAGCGATCTGTTCGGGCACTGATAGACCGCTTTTTTCAGCGCAGACTTCTATTTTCTCACATTGAAGCGCTGTCAAGGAAGCCGAAAGCGCTTCGAGGCCATCCCATCGCATCGCGGACTGAAAACCTTTGGAGACCTCGATCCGCCGGCGCTGGATAGCACCGATCCTGTTTTTGTTGATGGTATACATCTCTTTGAAGATATACGGATTGGCCGCGAGCTTGAGAAGAAGCGGTTTCGTCGAATCGGGCGACGAGCCACTTTCATAGCTGTTCATGGTGAGNNCTTCGCCGAAACCGAGAATAATGCTGAAAGCCTTCTGGCTGGCGCCGTAGCGGGTGCGGAGCGCGACCAGCTCTTCAGGCTTCGGGGCTTCATAGAGGCGGGCATAGGCCTCGCGAGCCGCGGCGAGGTTCGCGTCGAGCTGACCTGGCGCCTCGAATTCCTCGCCGCAGGTCATGCAACGAGAGAATCTAGCGGTGAAAGGCACTTCTCTGCCGCGTATCGTCACCTTCTCTTCGCGTTCGACAATGTCGACGTCACGGGTTGTGCCGCAGCGGGGGCAGGGCAATTGCATACTCATATATTTCCTTCATCATGAAAAGACATCACCACACCGGCATCGCCATCGATGTCGGTCCAGATCTTCAGTTTGATATACAAAAGTATGGTATCCTTTGGTGGAGCCTGGCGTCTGTATGGGAAAAAGAACACCATGACTTCCCCGGGAGAGCCATCATCATCTGGCTCTGGCCCTTGATGGTAGTGTTCAGGCTTCAGCTTTGCGACGATGTCATAGACATCTTCCTCAGAAAGCCCTTCCTCCAGCATGAATTCCATAGTCTTGCGCCAGTTGCGCGGTTTGAATTCAAGCTTTCCTGCTGCTAGAAGTGGTGTAAGGCGCCTGAGAAAAAGCGGAGCCGCCAAAAGCCTGTCCATCAAATATACTCCATGTTTTGGTATTGTGCAATACCAATTATTTTTTATAATCTACTTTTCAATTATAAAGATCATTCCAGTCACACACAATCGCAGCGTCAACGATGATGCGCTCCAACCTCTCCGCGCATCCTCTCTGAATATTTTTCCACAAAACCGGTAAACTTATCACTTTTACCGTATGGAGGGCTTCTCCGCGTTAGGCGATTCCGTTAGTATGGGAAAGGTGCCGCTATAGGTACCAGAGCCTTAAACCAAGGGAGAGATGCCATGTCAAAACCAAGGGAGCAGGTTGTCGGGTACCTGCCGGACGAGACGCCAACGCCTGGAAAGTTGGTGATTTTTGCGTTCCAGCAACTGCTGGTCATGTTTCCAGCCACCGTGACGGTCGCGCTGCTCACGGGATTCCACGTGTCGACCACGATCTTCGCGAGCGGGCTGGCGACGCTCGCGTTCCTGTTCGTCACGAAAGGAAAAATCCCACTCTATTACGGTTCGAGCTTCTCGTATATCGCGGCGATAATCAGCGTCACAGGGGTGACTTCGGGAATCGCCGCGGACGGGATGATCTCGCAGGCGCAGTTCGGCATCATCATGTCCGGGCTTGTGTCCATAGCGGCCGGGCTGATCGTGAGCCGGTTCGGGATGGATATCATCGAGAAGGTGCTGCCGGCGACGGTGACCGGGTCGATCGCGATGGTCATCGGGATCTCGCTCGCGGGCTCCGCCATTACAGGGGCCGCCGGGTACGCCAATGGGGCGGCCAGCGACAAGGCGTGGATCGCCGCGCTCGTGACGCTGTTCGCGACGATAGCCTTTTCGGTCTACCTGAAGGGAGTCTGGGGCCAACTGCCGATACTCTTCGGCATACTGGTCGGCTACGTGGTGAGCATACCGCTTGGGCTCGTGGATTTTGGCGCTGTCTGGACAGGAACTCTGGTAGATGTTCCCCATTTCACGCTCCCCACGGTGAGCTGGGTCGCGGTGGCCGCGATCATGCCGATCGCGATCGCGACGATCCCTGAATCCACCGCTCACCTGTTCCAGCTGGATATCTATGTCAACGACCTCGCGAAGAAAAAGGGCGCAAAAGAGTACAGAATAGCCGACAAACTGGGCATCAATCTGATCGGCGACGGACTGGGCGACATGGTGGCCGCGCTGTTCGGCGGTCCGGCCGGGACGAACTACGGCGAAAACATCTCCACGATGGCCATAACGAAGAACTTTTCCGTGAGGATGCTGGGCCTGGCCGCGATCATGGCGATAGCGCTCTCGTTTATCCAGCCGCTTTCCAATGCCATACGGTCGGTGCCTGGCGCGGTGATCAACGGCGCATGCATCTACCTGTTCGGCGTGATCGGAGTACAGGGCGTGGCGATCATGGTCAACAAGAAAGTGGACCTCTTCGACGCCAGAAATCTCGCCGTCATCGCGGTCATTCTGGTGGTCGGCCTCGGCGGTTCCTATGGTTTCCCGAACGGCATGATCCCCGCCTTCGGAGCCAAGCTTCCCGCCATCGCCACCGCGGCGACGATCGGCATCGTGATGAATCTGCTGCTTTCGATCGGCAGAAAGGGAAAAGCCTGACGGAAAGGCCGGGTCGGTCTATCCAGATAAAACTGCTGCGGAGGGGAATCCGCGGCGGTGTAGGAACGGCGCGAAGCGTCCGTTCCTATGTGCGTGTGACTTGCATTGCGCCGTTGGCGCGGTCTGTACGGAATGAAGTAACCAGGCACAAACCGTGACAACAGCAATGTCAGGTCAACGCGATTGTTGTCAATCGCCTGTGTGTCTATAATGTCTTCAGGATGTCTTCAGCGCTTACAAAAGAAAGAGGACTTTCCTTTTCTTTCTCTTCAAATTGATCAATGACTTTATTATCCATAAAATCTTCATACATTTCTTTCAGAGAATATTTTATGAGACTCGATTTGTCCTTCTCAAATTGAGCAGAAAGAAACGCTACCATCTTTTCTTCTTCATCGTTGAGGCGAACAGAGATTACTGCCATTTTTTGTACACCTCCTCTCGTTTATCTAAGGCAATGACATAGATATCCTCATGTTCAATATAAAAGATCGCCCTATATTTGCCTTTTCGTAATCGATAATACACCCTTGTTTTTTCATCCGATATTCTCAATTGGGTGATATCAAACAGGCTCAAATCTTTGGTTAAATCCAAAGAAGAAAACGCATTGTTGAAATGGATGAAGATAGGTTTGGGTATTTGGCCTTTCTTGATGCGTTTTAGGATTTCTTCGAAATAGTGAACCATGTTTACAATGTACTACAATTATGGTTTGGTGTCAATAAGATTTTTTGTATGTATAATGCGATGCTATCATAATCCTGATTATTGATAATGCTCTATATTTTTATGTTATAGATAATAATACCGTTTATTCCAGTTATACAAGGCTCCTGGGGATCGGCCCACAGGGCTGGAGCGCGCGGGATCTCATGGAACTGCTTCACATATCTCCCAAGCCTTTACGAGTTTAGCCTAGATTCTTATAACCACCACCACGCATCCGAGCACGGCGAGTTCGAAATCGTCGGGCTTTATGGCCGCGGGTCGGGTCTTCGAGTCGGGGCTGAAGCCGCGGGCCTCGAGGGAGAGAGCCTGCGAGTCGACGTCGCGGACGCAGGTGACGAGGAGAGGAAGGGAGAGTCGGAGTATCATGCCGATCTTGCGGAAGGGATTAGCGGTATCGGCGCGGTAGCCGCGGCAGGCCTCGGCCTCGAGCACTTTGCCCATGCGCTCGCCGAAGGTCGGGATGAAGCGGAGGGCGGTGATGAGGACACAGGTGTAGGCGGGCGAGAGTCTGAAGGTGCCCGACACGAGGGAGACGATCTGTGTCGAGGGAGTGAGTGCCACGGCGAGGGGAATGACGCCGACGGACGCCACCATCCGCAGGGACATAAGGAGGCTCATCTGGAGGCCTCTGTCGGTCACGCGCCCAAAGCCGAGCGGTGGAATGAGCGTGAAGACAGTTGAACCTTCAGAAATACTGAAGATCTGAAAAAGCGTCAAAGTGATAGCTCCCACGAAGAGGGCAAGGAGCATGGTTCTGTAGACCTTGCCTATGCCGCCGACCCGCGGCGGCGAGGGCCTCTCTCATCTGGGCCGAGACAAGCTCTGGCGGGAAACCTCGCTGGACAAGGGCGAAACACACTTCCTCCTCGACCGTGAGGCTGACGATCTGCGCGTCGGGATCGTCGAAAATCGAAACCACGGTGGCGCCCAGCGTCGCGTGGCCGACCGAGCAGGCATCGAGCCTAGTCACCTCGGCGCGTCCGCTCCATGCACCGCGGAAATGCCGGGGCGCGCTCCCGTTCAAAACGCGAAACAGCGTCGTCCGGCCCGAACCTTCCGCCCCTACGACCCCCACGAACTCACCCGGCCGGACTTCGAGACTGAGGTCGACCAGAGAGGGTCGCGCGGCGTCTTCGTAGGTAAAACTGAAATGTTCCAGTCGGACGATGGACACGACCGAAGAGGCCTGAGGCGAAGAAGGAGGCACGGCCCCGGCGCGGTCGTTCAAGAAAGAATCTATCACGCCGCCGTCTTCGCGGTCTCTTCATCCTTAATATTGAGCACTTTGCGCAGCGGAGCATAGCAGAGCGTCGTGATCACCATATTCGCCACTGCCGTGGGAAGGACGACAGAGTAGATCATGACGTACTTGGCGCCCGATCCTCGGGCGAGGAGCACGAAGGAGAGTATAAGCACGAAGACCGTTCCCGACACGAAGGTCGTGATGAAAGTGACCACGGCGGGTCGGACTATACTGGAGGCCGCTCTTTTCGGAAAAGCGATCTTGCAGAGGAAATAGCATACGACGATGGCGATCGGCTCCGAAGCAAAGTTGATGAAGAGCACCGCCGCCCCCGTCGTGAGCTGCGCGAGAATCGCCGACACCACACCTATACCTATCGCCTCGGCGAGACTGGGCCGTACGAGGAACACCGCGAGGCAGTACATCGAGATGATGAAGTTGGGCGTGACGGGCAGCTTGGGGAACATCGCCTTTATGACCGTTCTCGCGGCCAGCAGTATGCCGGTGAGCACGAGATCCCTGGTCGTCATCCGTTTCTTTGTGGTTGCCATAGTCGAATCCTCCCCTGGCGATTCTATTTATAGATACGCACTATGGCAGAAGGGATTGTTCCTGTCAATAAAAACACAAAAAATTAATATCTAGCCTAAAATATATCTAATGTTAGCCTATGTTTTTTTTCATCCTGTACTTCCATCATGTGGTGTACCAATATCCCCATCATACTAAAGGCCGCATAATTAGTCATGTTTACTCCCCTTCACACATAATTGAGGTTATTCAGGATATACCTCAGTAAAACACTCTATAGACTTCTATCTGTTTTTCTTAAATGTTGTTAAACCAAGAGTTACAAAAATAAAAAAACACAGAATTTGTATTTTGTTTTTAAATTATTTTTATTTTTGTTATAAAATTTAACTATATAACATATTTAATACATTTAAATTGCTTTCATTTTTATATTGACAGATTAAAAAAACGGTTGTATACAAAAATAATCCTGTTAAGGAGTAATGGAGGTATTCGATGAGGAAAAGTTCTGTGGTTCTCATTCTCATGGTGATCTTTGTGTGTTTTGCCTCGTTCGCTGAAGGTAAAACCTACGAAATCGCTGTTGTACCCAAAGATGCAACAATCGGATGGTTCAAGCGCATGGAAGTGGGCGTAAAACAATATGTCAAAGAGACAGGCATGCACGCGTACATGAAAGGACCTTCGAAAACCGATGCGTCTGCACAAGCCGAGGTTATCGAAGATCTAATATCGGCGGGAGTCGACGCGCTCTGTGTTGTTCCAATAGACCCCGTTGCCCTTGAACCCGTCCTTGAAAAGGCCATGAAGAAAGGAATCGTGGTTATCACGCACGAAGGCTCAACACAGAAAAATACAATGTATGACATAGAGGCCTTCGATAACAAAGAATACGGTGCGTTCATCATGGATAATTTGGCAAAAGCCATGAATTATGAAGGCAAATATGTCACCATGGTCGGTTTTGTCACAAATGCATCCCATATGGAGTGGGCACAGGGCGGAATTGCGCGCCAGAAAGAGAAATATCCCAAAATGCAACTCATCACTGCCGATCAATATGTCGAAATTCAAGATGATCCGAACGTTACCTATCAGAAGGCCAAAGAGCTTTTCAAAAAATATCCTGATCTGAAGGGGATTATGGGAACATCGGGACATGCTGCGCCAAATTCCGCAAAAGCTATTGAGGAGCTGGGGCTCAAGGGTAAGGCATTCACGTGCGGCACAGGGCTTCCCTCTCAGGTCCGTACGTATATAAAGGACGGGACCATTCAGTATGCGACGCTGTGGGACCCCGCGGATGCCGGATATGTCATGTGTGTTCTCGCAAAAAAGATCCTTGATAAGCAGCCAATAACCAATGGCATCGACCTTGGGAGAAAAGGTTATGAGAAAATGATCCTTAAGGGGAATCTTCTTATCGGATCTGGCTGGATAACTCTTGATAAGAATAATATTGATGACTTTGACTTCTGAATGATTCTAACTACATAGCTTTCTGTTTTGATTTCCCTCCATAGCAAAATGCTATGGAGGGATAATGTTACGTTAGGAGAAAATTCTTTTATGGACACCACTCCACAAACAGCAGAGATCATACTAAAAGCAAGCAATATAAAAAAGTCGTTCTCTGGAGTTGTTGCCCTTGACGGCGTGGATTTGGAGATTAAAAAGGGAGAAATCCATTGTCTCGCGGGAGAAAATGGCTGTGGTAAATCCACGCTTATCAAAATCATTTCTGGCGTATATGAAATGGACTCCGGTAAAATCGAGCTCAATGGTCACACATATCACAAAATCTCACCGATCGATTCCATAAGGAATGGAGTACAGGTTATATATCAAGACTTCTCTTTGTTCCCCAACCTTTCCGTAATGGAGAACCTGGCCTACAACACAGAATTGGCGCAAAAAAGAACGTTTGTGAACTGGAAACGGCTTCGTAAAATAGCCGAAGAAGCTATCAGGATGATCGACTTCAATATAGATCTCGATCAAAAAGTCGAACTGCTTTCCATCGCCAATCGGCAGCAAATCGCGATATGTCGCGCGCTCATCAACGATGCAAAACTGATCATTATGGATGAGCCGACCACGGCACTGACAAAAAAAGAAGTCCAAAATCTTTTCCGAATTATCAAATTGCTACAGGTGAAAGGCATTTCAATATTATTTGTAAGCCATAAAATCGAAGAAGTATTCGAAATATCTGAAAGACTAACCATCCTGAGAAACGGGGAAAATGTTTTGGCCTGCTCGACGTCTGAGATAGATAATCAGGATTTTTCGTATTATATGACNGGGAAAAAGTTCGAGATGTCCTGTTATGATCCGACTATCGACTACTCAGCGACCCCAATTCTTAAAGTCAACAATTTATCGCTAAAAAACGGATTCAACGACATCTCTTTTTCCCTTTATAAAGGGGAAATTCTGGGCATCACCGGATTGCTTGGCTCGGGCAGAACAGAATTGGCATTATCACTTTTTGGCATGTGTCCGGCAGATTCTGGGTCAATCGAATTAAACGGGACTGATGTAAAAATAACTTCTGTTTTTGACGCAATCCAGAATGGCATAGGATATGTCCCCGATGACAGGTTGACAGAAGGATTGTTTCTCGATCAGGCAATCAGCGACAATATCATCGTCAGCAATTTGGAAAACTTGTCCAATAAAATAGGAATCCTCGACAATAAAAAGAGAATTGCCGCAATAAAAGAATGGCTAGAAAAGCTTTCTATAAAGACATCGGACCCAAGAGACAATGTTCAGACATTGTCCGGCGGAAACCAGCAGAGAGTCGTCCTCTCAAAGTGGATGTCAAGAAACACTACAATCCTGATCCTGAACGGCCCCACAATAGGCGTGGATATTGGCTCAAAAAATGAAATACACACGATACTTCGGTCTCTGGCCGAAAAAGGTATGGGTATTCTGATCATATCAGATGATCTCCCTGAAGTTTTAACGACCTGCAACCGGATATTGATAATGAAACACGGCAATTTAATGGGCAGATTGAAGTCCAGCGATATATCAGAGCTTGAATTGGCCAGAGAATGCATCTCAAACTGATCCTTTTTTCAATTTTTAGGAGCTTGTATAGAAATGGGAAAGAAAAGATTAGGCCATGAATTTTATGTGTTTCTGGCGATAGTGTCTCTCAGCCTGATCATCCAGGCAAGAAGCGGCCAATTCTTCACACTGAATAACCTTGTTGATCTCATGGTCTCTTTCATCGTGCCGGCGATATTTGCCATGTGCGAGTTAATTGTCATCATATCAGGCGGCATGGATGTATCCTTCCCTGCCGTTGCATCATTGAGCATGTTTGCGACGACAAAAATACTTTTAAGCATGAATTATACTGGTAACGTATTTTTTGCATTCCTCCTGTCAGGCTCATTTGGCTTAATAATGGGCGCGATAAATGGTGCCCTCATTTCGATTTTCAATCTCCCCGCGCTGATCGTGACCTTGGGTACCCAAAGTATATTTATGGGTATCTTGCAGGGAGCGCTCAATGCCCAGGAAATTGCGGAGATCCCCAAAGTCATGTTCGACTTTGGTAATGCAAAACTTTTTGTGGCGACAAACCCCCTGAACGGCCTGAAATCAAATATGTCTTCTTCCATTTTAATCCTGTTCGCCGTTGTAATAATTACATATGTTTTTCTACATTTTACGATGTGGGGGCGTGGCGTTTATGCCATAGGCGGTGATTCCAATTCGGCGATCCGGGCCGGCTTTAAAGTCAAACAAATAAAGTTCTCAATATATTGCTTTGTCGGTATAGTGGCGGGAATAGCCGGAATGACGCGAGTGTGCATGATGCAAAACTGCCAGCCGAACAACCTGATCGGCATGGAGATGACAGTAATCGCGGCGGTTGTTTTGGGCGGTACAAGTGTCAAGGGCGGGTCCGGAACAATCATCGGAGCCTTATTGGGTACATTCCTGTTAACGATAATCTCGAACAGTCTTCTGCTTCTCAGTATTCCAACTTACTGGCAGTCATTTTTCACTGGATTAATAATAATTATCGGCACGGGAGTTACTTCGTTCCAGTTGATATTGTCGAGCCACCGTTTACCCTCCATGAGGAAATCGAAAAATGAAGCATGACGCCCTGTCATTTAGAAAATTGCAGAAAAATGACAACACTCTTTTGAATAACTTGGTGGTTGCTGCGGTTATTCTGATAACCATGGCCATACTGAAATCTTCAAAGTTTTTTTCCTTTACCAATTTCCAGTCCATGGCATATCAGCTTCCCCAGTATGGGCTTATGGCATTTGCGATGGCATTGGCGATGATAAGCGGAGGAATCGATCTTTCAATTGTCGGCATGGCAAATCTGTCTTCAATGATCGCGGCCCTGATGATGATAAAATTGGCGAATCTTATCCCAAATCAGAATCTGATTATTTATGTAATAATAATATCTTGCCTCATCGCCATTCTAATAGGTCTGTTGTGTGGGCTGCTAAATGGACTCCTGATTTCAAAGATAGGTATACCCCCCATACTAGCCACCCTCGGGAGCATGCAACTGTTTTCAGGTGTCTCAATAATCCTAAGCAAGGGCAACGCGATAAACCGACTGCCCCCTCTTTATGCAAAAATAGGAAATTACGCACTATTTAATATTGTCCCTCTCCCTTTACTCATCTTTATCCTTCTTGCGCTCTCTGTAAGTTTCATGCTCAACAAATCAGCGTATGGAATTAAGCTCTACATGGTGGGATCAAATACTAAAGCCGCTAAATTCAGTGGGTTGCATGTAGATAAAATAATCATTCAGACTTACTGCCTTGCCGGCATACTGTCTTCGGTATCTGGCCTTATCATGATGTCCCGCCTGAACTCTGCCAAGTCCGATTATGGCCAGCAATATACTCTGCAGTGCCTTCTCATCGCGATTCTAGGAGGCGTCAACCCTCAAGGAGGTCATGGCAAAATTTCTAATGTCATGATCGCCATACTCATTTTTCAGTTTTTATCTTCCTCGATAAACATGTTCCCCTATTTCAGCAATTTCTACAAACTTCTCATATGGGGAATCGTACTACTCGGTGTCATGATTTGGAACAAATATTCTAAATCGAGATAGCCCTTATACAGGCAGAAAAAAAGCACTTTTTAAGGAGTAATTTGATGGGTTTTGATATCATTTCTATCGGAGCACCACTCGTCGAGATAATGCGGAAAGATATTGACTGCGATTTTTCCAGGCCGGGTACCTTCCTCGGGCCATTCCCAAGCGGAGACACACCTATATTCATCAACGCGGCGGCAAAACTGGGGAACAAATGTGGCTTTATCGGGGTTGTGGGCAAGGATGGCTTCGGTAACTGCTTTATCAATAAATTATCCAATTCCGGAGTCAATATTTCCCAAATAAAGTGCGCTGACAACGCAACAACTGCCGTGACTTTTATAGCGTATTTCCATGATGGATCACGAAGGTTTCTCTACCATCTCCACAACGCGGCAGCGGGGCTTCTGTCTCCCGACGACGTGGATCAAGCTTATTTTAAAGATGCAAAATGGGTACATATCACGGGATTTGCTCTATCGGGCAGCCTTTCCTCAAGAAAAGCCGTCCTCAAGATTCTGGAAGTCATCCCTGACACGACAAAAGTCAGTTTTGATCCCAATATAAGAAAGGAAGCCCTCGGTGCGGATGAACTCAGAAAGATCGCGGATCCGGTACTTGAGCGCGCATGCATTGTCCTTCCCAGCGTCCAGGAAGGCAGAGATTTCATGAATGTCGGCAATGATGACGAAGCCTGTAGGTTATTGCAAAAAAAAGGCAAGCTCGTAGTGCAAAAATTGGGCGACAAGGGCTGTAAAATTTATCATAATGGAGACACCCTTGAAATTCCCGCCTATAAAGTCGATGCCGTTGATCCCACAGGAGCAGGCGATACTTTCTGCGCGGCCTTCCTGACGGGTCTGATAAGAGGATGGCCACTGTATGATACTGGCCTTTTTGCCAATGCCGCCGCCGCTCTTTCAACAACAAAATGGGGACCCATGGAAGGCGCACCGGCTATCGAGGAGGTCTTCGATCTCATAACAAGCCAGCAGAAACCAAACAAGGCAGGGAGGAACTCATGATTATCGACGTTCACGCTCACCCGTATTTTTTAAAAGAAATGTGCGGTTCGGAAGAGCAGGTTAAATTCAGAAGAGATAATTTCGGATTATATAAAATCGCACTCCAGGACATTGATCTGTTTAAAAGGCAGATCGCTGCGGCAGGCATTGATAAAGTCGTCCTGCTTCCTCTTGATTTGAGCAGCACGGCTGGTGGCACATTGATGTCCAATCATGACATGAAGTATCTGGAAGATCTTGCGCCCGATACTTTCATCTGTTTTGGCAGCATTGATCCAAATTCTAAGACCGCTCTTTCCGATTTACGTACCCTTATAAAGGATTTCGGTCTAAAAGGTATTAATTTTAACCCTTCATCGCAACACTTCTTCCCCAATGACAAAGCCATTCTCTATCCTGTCTACGAAATAGCCCAAAAATACAATGTTCCTATTTGTTTCCATATGGGCATGAGCTGGGAACCAAACAGCTTACTCCAATATGCAAACCCCTTATTGCTCGAAAACGTCGCGAAAGATTTCCCCGACCTCAAATTTTCCATCTCTCATTTTGGCTGGCCATGGGTAGTAGAAAGCTGCATTCTAGCCATGAAATACACCAACGTATATATCGACACCTCAATGCTTTATTTCGATTCCCCAAGAGAATTCTTCAAATATGTCTTTTCTTCTCAAATTCAACCATCCTGGATTGATAGGAGTTTATCGAACAAGGTACTTTTTGGATCGAACTATCCGCGCATCGAACAGCTTCGGATGAGAGAGGCTCTTGAATACGCAGGTTTCCGCGAAGAAACCCTCCATAAGATACTCGAACTGAATCCAATCCGATTCTTAAATCTCCAAGGAGAATAATATGACCAAAATATATTCTAAGGCTATCAAAACATCCCAATCAATCCAAATGATACGGATGGGCAATATCGTTTCTGATATAGTGCAAGAAAGCAGCATTCAGACGGGCGTGGTCAACATCATCACGCTTCATACGACTACCGGTATAACCGTCAATGAAGGCCTCGACTGCCTTGAGCTGGATATTGTTGATCTTCTTAAAAAACTTGTGCCGGATGAAGGTCCATATGTCCACGCACATTTTCTACCTTCCTATGGCAGAACTTCCGCCAATGCGACGAGTCACCTGCGAGGATTGCTGCTGGGGAATAATGCCATATTCCCAATCCAAAATGGAAAAGTTCTGTTCGGAGGCGCACAGGAAATCTATCTTGTGGAACTCGATGGTCCTCAAGAGAGAAAGATATCCATCGTAGTGTCAGGGGATTAACTATCATAATCTCTTATTGAAAAAGGAGCTGGGTATGCTCGATTATAATCTCTATTTGGACAGACTAGACTCAATAGAGCCGTTTGGCCGAATAGACAAGCTGAGAAAACATATTCTGCATGAACCAAGATATTTATCAATAGAACAAGCTAAAATCATCACCAGGACCTATCGGCAAAATGAAGAAAAGCCCCGGATCATTCAAAGAGCCCTTGCACTGAAAAACGCTCTGGAACAGATTGAAATAAGCTTAGATCCTAAAGAATTGATCGTTGGCAATAGGTCGACCAAAATACGAGCCGGGATCGTTTCTCCTGAAGCTGGAATCGAGTGGATCAACAAGGAGATAGAGTCGCTGCCGACAAGAGCCCAGGACAGATTCAATGTGGATAATAAGGATATTATAGAATTCAGGTCCGAACTCTATCCTTACTGGCATAATAAAGGGCTGAGAGACAAAATAGGTCAAGTTCTCGATGAAAACATGGATGATTTCGAACTCGCAGTCAAAATAAATCAAAAGGATCACTCCCAGGGTCATATTTGCCCTGACACAGAAAAATGGCTTTCGCACGGTCCCTCTGGACTCAGAAAAATTGTCCAGGGAAAAATTAAAGATTGTGACATTTCAAAGCGGGATTTTTATCTGTCTGTCGATCTTGTCCTTGAAGGTGCCATACGTTTCATGGGGCGCTATGCAGACTTGGCTAAGCGTATGGCCGATTCCGAAAGTGACGAGTCCGCTAAATCGTCACTCCTTGAGGTTTCCCGCATATGTAAAAAACTCGAATTCTCTCCTCCTGAGTCATACCATGAAGCTCTTCAGTCACTCTGGTTTTTGTTTGTCATCCTGCACATGGAATCGAACGCAAACTCGATATCCCCCGGCAGGATGGATCAGTATCTTTATTCATACTTTGAAAAAGACTTCTTGGAAGGACGCCTGACTCTCGATCGTGCGCTAGAATTGACGGAGGCTCTCTGGATCAAGTTCAACCATATTGTATATATGCGCAATACAAAAAGCGCGAAATATTTTGCCGGTTTCACGACGGGCTTCAATGTCGCTATCGGAGGAGTGGACGATGACTCCAATGATGCCACGAATCTCCTTTCATTTATATTCTTAAGGGCCCAGGATCAAGTGAGACTCTCCCAGCCCAACCTTTCAGCCAGAATTCACAACAAAACCCCGGAGAAATTCTTAAATGCTTGCATAAAAGTAATCGGGAATGGCGGCGGGATGCCTCAGATATTCAATGATGAGAGTATCATCCCAGCCCTCACAAACAAGGGAATAGATATAAAAGATGCAAGGAACTACTCGATTGTGGGCTGTGTCGAGCTCAGTACACACGGTAATAGCCTCGGCTGGAGTGATGCTGCCATGTTTAATATGGTTAAAGTACTCGAGCTGACTCTTAACAACGGATACTGCCTTCTAACAGGCAAAAAACTTGGGCTCCAGACAGGATTCCTGTATGACTACAAAACCTACGAAGATTTAGAAAACGCATTTAAAACACAAATTAATTATTTTATAGACAAGATGATAAAAGCATGCATCACCGTGGACAGAATGCACGCGGCCTATCTTCCTTCTCCCTTCTTATCTGCCGTCATGGAGAACTGCCTGGACAAAGGCCGTGATGTGACGGCGGGAGGAGCCTTCTACAATTTTAGCGGCGTCCAATGCATTCAAGTCGCCAATGTTGCGGATTCATTGGCCGCAATAAAAACTTCGGTCTACGACGAGAAATTTGTCATGCCGGTCACATTGCTCGAAGCGCTCAGAAAAAACTTTAAAGGACATGAAATATTGAGAAATAGGCTGCTCAACAAGATCCCCAAATATGGCAACGATGTTGAATGGGTCGATAGGATAGGCCAGAAATGGGTAGCCTATTTTTCTAAAGAAGTCGGGAAATATAGAAACGCAAGAGGCGGACTGTTCCAAATCGGGCTATATACCGTATCGGCTCATGTGCCAATGGGACTCAACGTCGGGGCGACTCCTGACGGTAGATTAGCCAAACAGCCTCTTGCGGATGGAGGTTTGTCCGCTGTATATGGCAGGGATCAAACAGGACCCACTGCACTTTTAAATTCTGTCTCCCGAGTCAACTCGATACTGGTCAGCAACGGCTCCCTGCTGAATCTGAAGTTTCTGCCGGAATTTTTCCAAAAAGAATCAAATATTGTCAAATTTTCATCATTTCTGCGCACTTTCATCAAACTTCACATTCACCACGTCCAATTCAACGTTGTGCGAAGGGAAGATCTTCTGGCTGCAAAGAAGAATCCCGAAGCATACAGAGATCTTCTCGTAAGAGTTGCGGGTTATACGGCCTATTTTACAGAACTCGCGGATGATCTTCAGGATGAAATCATCAGGAGAACAGAATATGGGGCCGATTGAGACTGGCGAGAGCGGCATCATTTTTGACATCAGGCGTTTCACAATTCACGACGGCCCAGGATTGCGCTCCACCGTTTTCTTGAAAGGCTGCCCCTTAGATTGCAAATGGTGCCATAATCCCGAGGGGAAAAAAAGCAGCATCGATCTGTGGCATTTTAAGAATAAATGTATCGCGTGCCATATCTGTGTCGGGAAGTGTCCACAAAAAGCATTGTCGGTATCGGCGGATAAAGCCAATCATATCAACATCGATAAGTCCCTGTGCAACAAATGCGGAATATGCGTCTCTGAATGTCCCGCCAACGCTCTCGCCTTTGATGGGAGACTCGTGACCGTGAAAGAAATCATCCAGGAAGTNAAAAAAGATAAGGCTTTCTATGAAGAATCGCACGGNGGGGTGACATTATCGGGTGGAGAGCCTTTCTATCAAAGAAACTTCAGCAGAAAAATCCTGGAGTCATGCAAGACAGAGGGAATCAATACCATTATAGAAACATGCCTCTACACCACTAGAGAAACCATCGATGATGTCGTCGAATTTGTCGACGAATTCATAATAGACATCAAAATATTTGCCCGAGAGGAGCACATAGTGCATACACGGGCCGACAATGAAATAATCAAGGCCAATTTTAAGTATTTGGCCAACAAGGTAAATCCGATATTGGTACGAATACCACTCATCCCGGAATTTACTGCGACACCGGAAAACATACAGCAAATTGCTCAATTTGTTGCGACAACAAGAAGCGACATCCCCATAGAATTGATCAATTATAATCCATTAGGCAGAAACAAATATGTACTAAGAAACAAAGAATTCTGTCTGTCAGATTCTGTAAAGCCATTCACAGACGACCAAATCAATGATTTCTATGCCATAATCGTCCGCGCCGGAGCCGCTATCGTAAAAGATGATGTAATAATCAGAAAAACCAAAAAGAAATAGACAAAATATATGTGTACTATTTTAAAGTTTCGTCTTTATAACAAGGAGCCGTTATACCATGAACGCTAACCTATCCAGCAGCATGTCGATCATTTATAAAGAAATATGTGATCATCTTGAAAAAGGAATTCTGCAATTCTGGATTGATAATGGCATTGATAAAGAGTATGGTGGCTTTCTGACATCGTTTGACCAAAATGGAAAAACCNNATCGGGAGACACGGATAAATACATCGTGACACAGACGCGGATGATTTGGGGTCTCTCCTCTCTATATCTAGAATATCCGTATCGAAAGGAATTCTTAAAAGAAGCCGAAAAAGGCGTTGATTTTTTTCTCGGGCATTTTTGGGATAAAAAACACGGCGGCTGGATATGGCGTACGACAAGACAAGGCGCTCCCAAAGACAAGGCCAAGATAGTATATGGAGAAAGCTTTGCAATATATGCCCTTTCCGAATATACGAGAGCCTCCGGTAAACCCGTGGGTCTAGAATACGCCTCGAAAACTTTCGATCTGCTTGAGAAGTACTGTGCGGACAATCTCAATGGAGGGTATTACGAGAATCTCAAAGAGGACTGGACATTGGAAGAAAAGGGGTTCTGGGCGGGTGACAGAAAATCAATCGATATTCACATGCATCTTATGGAGGCGTTCACTTCACTGGCGCAATGCTCTTCTGCAGAAATACATATGCGGCGGCTTTTTGAAGTCATCAATCTTATAATCGCAAAAATGATCGATGTGGATAAGGGGTGTGGACGGAATCAATTTGATCTGGCATTCAACCCTATCCCGGCAATAAACATCAACCGGACTTGGAATTCGGAGCGCCTCACTCAGAAAATAGAGGAAAAATCTTCTGATTCGACTTCTTACGGACATAATATCGAATTGGTGTGGCTACTCAACAGGGCGTTGAAAGTCCTCAAGATGCCCATTTTCTCATATGCCGATCTTGAGGAGAAGTTGATTTCCCATACCCTACAATACGGCTTCGACCGAACCTCCGGAGGTCTTTATAGAGAAGGCCCGCACATCGGCCCGGCTTCAAATACGGACAAAGAATGGTGGCAAAACTGCGAAGCGCTCATCGGATTCCTTGATGCATATCAGACATTCGAAAAAGATGAATATCTCTACGCATTTATTCAGACTTGGAATTTTGCAAAACTCCATTTTATTGATCATGCCATAGGAGAATGGCGACAGCTTCTGGATAAAGATGGAAACATTAAAATCGGGAACATCGGCAATCCATGGAAGGCCATATATCACACTGGCCGATCAATGCTCGAATGCAAAAAACGATGCGAGTCGATACTTAAGCACAATGCTTAACGCTGAACACAGGTAGGCCGCCAGATAGATAAAGACCATTTTGATGGGGTTTTAATTCCTAGGAGAAAGTCTTTCATATCATATAGACAACGCTTGTATTTTCAGAGCTTGACTCAGAAGGCCATATTAAGAGAAAATTAATCAATTCCTGTGCGATAGGCGAAAGCTGAAAATAACACAAACTGCTTTGGGTGAGGAGACCAACTCAAAATGAGGACTAAGCAGAATCCCAAATCTGATTATATCGATGAATTTATCACCGAACGGCAAGAGAAAATTCTCGACATTCTTACTGACCGTCCAGGTATTTCTGTGCTCGAGATGAGCAAAATTCTAGGTGTCACTGATGCAACGGTCAGAAATGACCTCAATTTTATGTCCAATAGAGGCCTCATCATCCGCACTCACGGTAAAGCCATGCTTGCCCTCCATCCGAATATTGTCAAACGCCAACAGACAAATTTGAGACAAAAAACCAAGATAGCTCGAAAAGCGGCAGAAATGATGCAGAGTGGAGATACGGTGTTTATCGACTCCGGAACAACCACTGCCATGATCCCACGGTTTCTGCTGGGTAAACGCGATATATACATTATTACAAATTCTTTACTCCCAATTCAGTCCATTCGCAGAAACCCCTCTGTACGTTTCACGATGGTAGGGGGAGACTTTCGTTTGCTCGATGAATGCTTTATCGGCCCCTTAGCCCTCGATGCCATCAAAAGATTCAATGCAAAATATGCATTCATTGGTACTATAGGTTTTTCCGCAAAATATGGAGTCACGGCTTCATCGCTGGATATTGCAGAGGTAATACGACAAATGGCACGGTGTTCTGATAATGTCATCCTGTGCGCGGATTCTTCCAAATGCAATAANAAAGGAAATGCAAATACTATATCCTTATCCGAAGTAGACTATTTAATTACAGACAGCGAAATAGATAAAAACTTTGAAAATGAGGTTATGGAACAAGGTGTAAAAATAATAACGGTCTGACAAAGAATTTAAAGCCAATTTTGACATGGTAATCGTTAGGTTATAATAATGCCATCCTTACCGGGAACACTCAATTATCATACAATAATATCCGGGACTATCAGCGATTTTTGCATAATTGCTAAAGAAGCTCTCGTCTGGCTAAGCTGAGGCCGTAGATAAAACCTGGCCAGAAAGGAGAGGCTTCTTTTAATCTTTTTAATTATGCGAAATTTAGCGTATGGTATCATTGAAAAGAAGTGGGGCGATATGCCCCACTTCCCAGCCGATTTTATTTTCGCCTAACAGCCCTGTTATTTTGCTGCCGCATAGAAAACCGAGTTGAACAACAACTTAAATGTTCCGTGAGTTTGACCGCGATGCTGCGCACGCAGGCCAATAAGTATCGCACGACCATTGCCGTAGGAATATTCAACGAGGTTTGCCTTTCCCTGGATGTATTCAGGTCCCATGAGCCAGCCGGACATCAGAGGATTTTTGTCGGCAGGGTATGCCGCGAGGATCTTCGCATTGGAGCCCGTAACTTCAAAAGTCGGGCTCTGTACGAAATATGCCCCAAACTTTTCATCCATACCGAACATCACGGGGCTCGTCTTGTCTACTACGTCAGCCTCAAGGATCGAACCGGGGCAATAGAATTTACTGCTGTCTACTTCGGACAGCACATTTTTGACTGGCGCATCCAATACGGCTGTTGCAAAGTCAGAGATGCTGTCACAGAGAATGATTGTGCCAACGGCATTCACGAACTCCTTGAGATTGGCAAGGCCGGCATCCCCTAGACCGCCCGTATATTCTTCTGGATATGTATTGGCAGCTAGGCCTTTCTTGAAACTGCTTGTCGAACTGTCGGGCAATATAATCGCATCATATTTATCTATTAATTTGCCCTCTTTTATTTCGGCGTCGCGCATAAATGTGTAAGGAATCTCGAACTTGTCGAATACCATCCTTGTCCAGCCCGCGTCCGCATTGCCGCCCCAGTTCTCATATATGCCTACCCTGGGGTTTGAAAGCGTCGTCATCTTGGCGGTCGGGACAGAAGATACTGGATAGAAGGTAGCGGAATATTTGGAGGCGATGTCCGCAAGCTTTGCCGTCAAACCATCCTGAGAAAGAACAATTGTTGTTCCTGCGGGAAACTCCGCGCCTTCAATTACCTTGGGTTCCATGAGCCATTGAAGTTTAAATCCGGCGGCAAGCAGCTTGCTGCGCACGGTGGCGCTGTTGTTTGCCTCAGGCCTGAATGCATAGCCATAATCGGCAGCTCCTTTGATGATCGCTCCGGGTACCGGCTTAAACACTTTCACAAGCTCAAGATTGGCGTCAAACGGCTTTTCGACCTTTACGCATTCGACACCCATCTCCATAGGAAGCGTCCAGCCTGCCACATCATATGGAGCCTCGGCGGGGCCGCCAGGGTACTGCAACCTGTCGGGATAGACCTGCTTATCGAGCAGAGCCATTACATTCGGCCTGTAGGGCTGTGCCGTCAGAATGACATAGGTCCCCGCCGGGTATGTCTTACCGTCCGCAACGAAGGGTGCGGTCGCTCTGTGAATCTCCGTACCTTGGAAGTTTAAGATCTCCAGCATCCAATTTAGGGTCGCGGGGTCGGCAGGATCGGCGGGCAGGATGAACGCAGAGGGAGACTCGGTCAGCCCCTTGCGTACGGCATCCTGGCCCATCTTCACGAAATTGCCGATGAAATCGTCTTTAAGTTTGGAAAGAATTTTAGCATAGGAATATATGACGGATTCGGGATAAGCCACGACATNCCTCAAATGTCCAGAGCCCCNCTTCCATGGTTCAGTAAATGTCTGTGTGAATGTTTGGGCATTNNTGCCCCTGGTTTTACTGGTAAGCTTCTCAAACGGTATATCTATTGGCGTCGCGATTTTAGCACTCGCGGTTTCGGTGAGAAGCCCTACCATATTATGGTAGTAAGGTCCGCTCCTCATGCCCCCATGCCACCAAGTATCGTACATGGCATCCGTTACCACGCCTGTCATGCCCTTGGCCGAAAGATCTGTTGTCGCCACCCCTCCCAGAGTCGTTATCTCCCTGAATATTATTGGCGGTATCTCGGGGTTTGGAGGATCGAAGAAGGGAGGCACAAACAACCGCGCGCCATAAGAGCCCATCTGATGTATGTCGTATACGACTTCGGGGAACCACTTCGTGTAGAGGACCTTGCCCACGTTTCTGCTTTCCGCCAGGTTAAACATAAACCAGTCGCGGTTATCGTCATGGCCCGCATAGTAGTGATACAGATAAGGCGGATTGGTTCCTTCATACTTCGTATCGAAAGTCTGCTTATACCAGTCTACCGTCATCACCTGACCATCGGGATTCACCGAAGGGGCAAACAGCAATATCTCATTGTCAAGAATTCCCTCCAGATCTTTATCCTCGGTGGAAGCGTAAGTGTAAATGGCATTCAATACGGCATGAAGACCGCCTATCTCTGTCGAGTGTATTGTGGCATTCACCCAGATGACTGCCTTCGCTTCCGACTTCAGGGCACTGAGTTCCTTTTCAGACAGTCCCCGGGAATCTGCAAGCTTCTTCTGTATCTGTTTGTAATAATCAAGGTTCGCTATATTGTCCTCAGAGCTTACGATCACCATGATCTCGCGCTCGCCAAGAGTAGTGGAGCCAATATCTTCGTATACTACTCTTTTCGATTCCTTATCCAGCAACTGCAGATAAGTCTTAACATCCGGCCAAGCGCACAGTTTTCTGCTGGTACCGGGCTTAAACCCGAAAAAGTCAGTCGGAGATGTTAATTTTAACCCCTCCGCGAAGGCTACTCCGCCGATGAAAGTCTCGGCGATGAGCAGCATCCCCAAGAAGATTGCTGACAGCCTCTTCCGTTTCATTGAGGCACCTCCTATACCGTAATTAGCCCCGATAAATCGGGGCTATTAAATCGAGGATACCGGATTCCCCAAGAGTATCCTCCGATTCGCGAGAAAAGGTATTTTTGAGAAGAAAAACTCGATTTTTTTAAAAAATAAATCATAATTATTCTTTTTTATTAGATATATAATAAATCTCATTTTATTATATATCAATAATAAAATGAAAACAATTAACGTATACATTGTAAATAAATGGCTTGAAAATTACATAAAAATTAGTAGGGTAAATTAAGAAAATATCCTGATAATCAGAGCCAATCACAAATTTTGGCGAGACTGGAGGCAACGGCATGAAAAAACCAAAGCGCAGGTGACGCTCCTGCGGATGAAAAGGGAATGTCGTAATCGGAATACAGTGATGCCCTCTATTCCTCTTCCCTTTTCGCCGAGGCCCCTCCTCCATCGAACACGTCCGGATTCCTCAGCACATCCCTCGGCTTGGAGCCCTGGGCCGGGCCGACGATGCCTTTCTCCTCCATCATTTCGACGAGGCGTGCGGCGCGGTTGAAGCCGATCTTGAGGCGGCGCTGGATGTAGCTGACGGAGGCCTTGCCCTGCTGAAGCACGATTTCGAGAGCTTTCTGGAAGAGGGGGTCGCTCCCGTCTTCGTCGAAGAGGGTGGGCTCGTCGGAGTCTTCTTCGTCGATGAAGATCTCTTCGTCGATGTACTCGGGCTCGCCCAGGGTTTTGACGTGGGCGACGACGCGCTCGACTTCTTCTTCGGAGACGAAGGCGCCCTGCATGCGGACGGGGAAGGGGTCCTGGGCGCCGGAGAAGAGCATGTCGCCGCGGCCGAGGAGTTTTTCGGCGCCGACCATGTCGATGATGGTGCGGCTGTCGAATTTGCTGGCGACCATGAAGGCGATGCGCGAGGGGATATTGGCCTTGATGAGGCCGGTGATGACGTCGATGCTGGGGCGCTGGGTGGCGAGGACGAGGTGTATGCCGACGGCGCGGGACATGGCGGCCAGGCGCGCGAGGGTGGCCTCGAGCTCTTTGCCGGTAATCTGCATGAGGTCGGCGAATTCGTCGATGATGACGACGATGTAGGGCAGTTTTTCCTGGGCGAGGTTGCGCTCGCGGACGCGGCGGTTGTAGGAGCGTATGTCCCGCACGCCGAGGCTGTCGAGCATGGAATAGCGGCGCTCCATTTCGCAGATGCAGTACTGGAGTGCCTGGAAGGCTTTCTTCGCCTCGGTGACCACGGGCGTCATGAGGTGGGGTATGTCGTTGTAGAGTTTGAGCTCGACGATTTTGGGGTCGATGAGCATGAGCCTGACGTCTTCGGGCGTGCGCTTATACAGGATCGAGAGAATGATCGAGTTGACGCAGACGGATTTGCCCGAGCCTGTGGCGCCCGCGATAAGAAGATGGGGCATCTGGGTGAGGTCGATGAGCTGGACTTCGCCGGCGATGTCCTTGCCGAGTGCCACGGGAATTTCCATTTTNNTGGTCTGACGGAAGAGCTCGCTCTCGATGAGTTCGCGCAGGGAGACGATGGAGCGGCGCTCGTTCGGCACTTCGATGCCCACGGCGTGCTTGCCGGGGATGGGCGCGACGATGCGCACGCTGGACGCGGCGAGACGGAGGGCGATGTTGTCGCTCAGGTTGGTGATCTTCGAGATTTTGACGCCGTGCGCAGGCAGAATTTCGAACATGGTGATCACGGGGCCCTTGCGGATGCCGGTCACTTNCGCCTCGATGCCGAATTCGGCGAGGGTTTCCTTGAGGACGCCGGCGCTGGCGCGGGTCTTGTCGTCGATGATCCAGTACTGGCCATCGGGGTAGGTGTTGAGGAGCCCGTCGATGGGCACATGGTAGGTTTTGGCCGCCTTGCGCTCGAGGATGCGCTCGACGATGGCGCGCTTGGGCTCTTCTCCAGGCTGCGCGGGGCGCGCAGGGGNGACGGAGGTGAAGGAGATGCCCGCGGCGTCGAGCGCGGGCGCAGCCTGAGCCCCGGCGCCCTGGGCAACACTCTGCCCCGTTGTGCCGGCCGCTGACAGGCCGGAAGCGGGCGCCGTGCCCGGCACGGAACCTGCCCATTCAGGCATGGCCGGGGCTCCCGCGGTCTTCTCTTCAGACCTGAGCGGGGTTGGGCGCGGCACATCGGGTATGTTGAGCGAAATATCCTTTTCCGCGAGGGCTTCCGCGCGCGCCAGTCGGGCTTCTTCCTTTCGCCTGCGCCGCTCTTCCCTCTTCATCGAGGCGTTTTTCAAAAAAATCGCCAATTTCTGGCCAAAACTCTGCGCCTCTCCGTTCTTTTTCTTTTCCGCGCGCGTCTTGATGTAGCCGTTTGCCCTGAGCCACTCCGAGAGTTTTATATAGCCTGCGATCACCACCACAAGGCTCGCCGCGCACAAAAATCCCAGGGCCGCATACATCGAGGAGAGCCCCACCTTCGCCATCGAGGGGTGGTTCTCGAAGAATGCTCCGGNGTTGCTCGAAAGGCGGGCAAACTCCGTCACCACAACAAAAGGCAGAGCCGAGGTGCCCAAAAGATAGGTCAGGCGCGGACAAAACTTGGGCACGAACGCGAGCGCCGCAGCCCAGAACAGCCATATGGGCAGATAATAGGCCGCCCACGAAAAGACGTTCAGCAGGACCTTGCCCGGCACGACAAGCGGTTCCCAAATCGCAGGAAAGTGCGTCCACAGAAGCATGGAAAGCAGGGCCACTATCCCCGCGGCCGTAAACAGGAGAGCCGCAATGCCCCGGGCGCTCTTCAGCGACGAACGCGAAGCCGATGCGCGGCGCACCGCTTTTTTTGCTACGACTACCGAGGCTTTGGGCTGAGATTTCTTCTTTGCTTCCATGGGCATACCAATCCTGGGTAATTATCGGCATTTTCAGGCCCGGGCGTTACGCTCCGGACGAATTGCCGATCACCGACTGTTCAGGAATTTCAATTGACAGCGGGTGTTGTCGGGGTTAGAGTTCTATGCATTCAAAGTCTTTCACGGTTTCACGGGTTCCGGGATGAAAGATAGAAAACTCTTCGTACGATTCTTCAATCTATTTTTCATATCGATTTTTATGCTTTTTCTCGCGAATTCAGCTCTGCTCCTCTACCTTTCGAACAAGGACCTTGTCAACGCCGGCAGAGAATACTACAGCCAAAAAGCTGAAAACATATCCCAGAGACTCGATGATTCCCTTCTGATGCCTCTGTCCGGAATAGTCTTTGACCAGTTCGGGTCCTTTCAGAGCTCTTCGATGATGAATTTTCTCATCTACGAAAAGCACGACGAATTCGCCAACGACCTGTCCCGCGAAATTACGACTGAGATTCTCAGACACGAATGGCTGAAAAGCATCATAGTCTACAGGGAAGACGGCCGGATCATAACCGACCGGAGCATGAGAAAAAGCATCGATGACAGCTTCCAGGGGACTCAGCTCCAGGGAATCATAAACTGCATCATCAAAAAAAACAATGTGAGCGGCTGGATTTCTCCGGCGATGCTGAACTATGACATGGAAAAAGTTCTTATGTATTACATAAAATACCCAATAACCAATCCTCTGCGGAATCGCGGCATAATTCTCTATGTAATCGATTCGTCTTTTCTCGCAGACGAAATAAGAAAATCCATCGACCCTGCCGTGGCGAGACTGATGATAGAAGACGATATCGGCCAAATACTGTTCAGTTACGGAAACCACAGAATACCGGCATGGATAAACGCGACACGGCCGGAAAAGCTTGAGACGACGACACTGTGGAAAGGAAACGACAGGACATGGCAGGTCATCTGGAAGCCCTTGCCCAGTCAGAAGATTTCACTGGCCTTAGTCGTATCGTCGACATTGTTTCAAAGAAATCTGCTCTATTCCCAGAGACTCAATTTTGCCCTCGCGCTCCTGTTTTTCGTGGGCTTGCCATCTACCTCCTGTTCATCAAGAGCCATGTGCATAACCCCTCGCGAAGGCGATGGACGCGCTGCGCAGCATGGTCCACGACAGCGGACACAGCGCAAAGAGGAGTACATTGAGGTCAGACACGGCAAAAATTGTCGATGAGAACAGAAATCTCATCGCCTACCGCTTTGTCATCAATCTGATCACGGAAGGCCTGGAAAAGAAGGATTTTGTCCACATCTGCGAAATCCTCGGTATACGCTACTGCAACTTTCCCTTTCATGTGATCCTGATAGAGCACAACCTGCTCTCTCTGCAAAATGCGAGCTGGGAAACAAGGGAGCTGGAAGAGGAGTGTTTACAGCGACAGTGGGAAGCGAATATGCCGGCGGACAGGACTTTATCCATTCGTTACCCTGCCGGAGGATTGGTCTGCCTCTTTTTTGTCGACTCTGCCTGCACACTTCCGATCGGGGCCCTGTTCAGGCACGCACACAAGACGCAATCCAACATTGTGTTCTCCAATGCCCTGACGGAAACTGCCGATTTTCCGAAGACCTACGACACCCTCGTCAAGATTCTGGACAAAAAGCTCTATTACGGCTATGGCAATGTGTTTTCGCCGGAGGACACACACAGCCTCGCCTGCAAGGCTTTTGCCATGGAGCCGCTCAAAGGATTCCTGCTGGGGGACCGCTACCAGGAGTTTAAAACCGTCCTGATCAGTGATCTGAAAAGGATGGAAAAAGACGGCTTCCCGCCCGTAATAATGCGGGACTATTTCGTCCACATATCGGAACTCATCAGCGAAACATACCAGAAAAAGGCCAGAAATAAGGACAACCCCGAACTGTCGCATGTAATCATGAGGGAGGAAGTGCAGAAACTTGTCGGGATAGGAGAGTTCGTTGAATGGGCAGATGAAAAAATCCAGATACTGAAAGGCTCCGTTCAGTGTTCAAGAGAAGAGACCAACAGGGAACTCGTCCAACAGATAAAGGAATTCATTGCCCTTTCCATCGACAGAAACATTACCCAGGACATGGTGGCGGAACATTTTGGGATCAGCTCCGGCTACCTCAGCCGCCTCTTCAGGGAATACAGTGCGGAAGGTTTCAGCGTCTACCTTAAGGAATGCAAGCTGCAGGAAGCTGCCAGGCAGATAAAGGAGAAAGAGTGCGACTCCGTGGCCGGCCTCGCCTGGAAGCTGGGCTATTCGTCCGTGGCGTATTTTTCGCGCCAATTCAAAAAACGATTCGGCCTTCTGCCCCATGAGTACGCGAAGCGCCCCGAGAAAATCCTGGACTGAGGGCACATGAGAAAATTGCAATAAATGTCATCTTTTTCACACTTGTCAGTTCATGCGATCACGGCCAGATAATGCTTCATCTAAAGAGGAGGAAAAGATGATCAAGAAGAACAGAATTGTGTTCCTCGTAAGCCTGATGATTCTGGCTTTGATCTTGCCGGTTATGGCGCAGAGCGACAACGCCGTGGAGCTGAACACCCTGGAAGGTCCCAGCCACGTCCAGTTTCTTGCCCAGCGTTTTCAGGAACTTGCAGACGCAAAGAACATCAAAGTCAACCTGAATGTCCTTCCCTATGGACGGGACGCCGTGCTGAAGCTCGTCGCTTCCTTCATGGCGGGAGGGAGCCAGTATGACGTATTTGTCCTGGACTGTGTCGATGTGGCCCGGTATGCATCGGCCGGATGGCTCTATCCGATCGACGATCTGGTCCCCGATTCCTACCGGAAGGACATCATTCCCTTTGCGAAGGAAGGCATGATGTATCAGGGCAAATGGTATGGCCTCCCCTGGTCGTCAGAGTGGAAATCCTTCATCTATAACACCAGCATGCTCCAAAAAGAAGGATTGAAGGAATTCCCGAAGACATGGCGTGATGTAGTGGCCTACAGCCAGAAATTGCAGAAGGGCAAGGTGGTAAAATATGCGACGGCCTTCTCCTGGGCCCAGAAAGAATGCCTGATCTGTGATTTCGTCGCATTGGCCGCCACATTCGGGGGCAACTTCTTCGATGACAATCTCAATCCGCTGTTCAACAAGGGCGGTGCCGTCGACGCGCTGCAGTGGATGATCGACAGTATTTACACTTACAAGATTGTCGATCCGGCATCGCTGATGTGGACGGAGGACGATGTTCAGGCAGCCATGAAACAGGGCGATATTGCCTATTCGCTGTCGTGGGGGAACCCGCTGGTCCGAATGAACAATCCGGACGAATCCAAGGTTGTCGGGCAGGTGGAAATAGGAATGATGCCCTCCGTGGACGGCAAGCATCCCTACACTGTCGCCGGACCCATGGGATACGCAATAAGCAAGAATACCAAGCATCCCAAAGAAGCCTGGGAATTCATAAAATTCATGGCCGGACCGGAAGGCTCCCGCATAGGGCTCGAGAGAGAAGGATACCCTGCCGGATGGAAATCCGTCATCGAGGATCCCCAGATCCAGAACAAATTCCCCGAGTTAAAGAAGATGGCGCTCCAGTCCCAATACATCGTCAACCGACCCGCCGTTCCCTGGTATGGCGAGTTCAGCGTCATGCTGGCCGAAGAGCTCCACAAGGCGCTGACCGGCAAGATGACCGCGCAACAGGCTCTGGATGAAGCCGTTGCGAAGACTCTGGAAATCAAGAAAGCGTATTAGTGCACATTCAGATTGCAGAGGAGGCAGCCGATGGGGTTCCTGTCGGCTGCCTTTTACAAACCGAGGTCGCCGCTGAGGGAGTGTCCGGTCAATGAAGAAAAAATCGCTGTCTCTCACCGCAAAAGACAGAAGACTGGGTCTTATGCTTCTGTTGCCGTCAATCATAATTTTATGCGCCGTCATTGTGTATCCGATGGGACACTCGCTCTGGCTCAGCTTTCAGAACCTGAACATCAGCAATCCTGCACGGGGGCGCCAATATGTGGGGTTTCAAAATTACCTCGAAGTGCTGCGTTCCGATGACTGGTGGCTGTCCCTTCTGAGGATTCTGTATTTTGTCGCGGCAGACCTCCTGGTCGGTATTTCACTTGGCCTTGGAATAGCGCTCCTTCTCAACAAAGAGAGAAAAGGCAAGGGTGTCATACTGGCAATAATAGTGTTCCCGTATGTATTGGCTCCTATTGTCAATTCGCTCATATGGAAACTCATCTATGACCCCAATTACGGATTTCTCAACGGACTTTTGATGCAGCTTGGCATCATCAAAGACTATGTGCCATGGCTCGCAAAACCAACGCTGGCGATCGTCATGCTGATTATCGCCAACCTCTGGCAGGGCACTCCATTTTCAATAGTGTTGTTTTTGGCGGGTCTCAAATCGATACCCAGGGAAGAATACGAGGCCGCCGCCATCGACGGGGCATCCAAATCGGCCTCCTTCAAATACATAACGATCCCGCATCTTTGGCCAATCATCTATATGAACGTCGTCATGAAAACAATACTGACCTTCAAACTGTTCGATATCATCTACTCCCTCACCGGAGGCGGTCCCGGCGGCAGCACGACTGTGGTGAGCATGCTTATCTACCGGGAAACCTTCGAGTATATGAAATTCGGCCAGGGCGCTGCCATGAGTTTTCTGCTTTTGATTCTGGTTCTCCTTTTGGTCGTCATATATTCGCGGATNGTTCAAAGAGGAAGAAATATGAAGAAACGAAAGTCCTTCCCCGATTATATGGAAATATTTCTTATTCTTCTTGTCCTGGCTGCCATACTGATGCCTCTCTATTGGACTCTGAAGATAAGTCTTACCCCCGACAGGGAGATACGTTCCCTGCCGATGAAATGGGGTGTATCGAGGCTGAACTTCCAGAACTACCGCGATATTTTCCTTTCTTCCTCAAAGGCCGTGGGTACCGCCTACACCTTCAAGCGCGGGCTCGGAAACAGCCTCATCATCAGTGTCGTAACGACAGTCGTAACGGTATTCTTCGGATCCCTGGCGGCATATGCGATAACAAGGCTGAAAGTCAGACTGGGCCAGGTCATGACTTTCTTTGTCCTGCTGACCCAGATGCTTCCTCCGGTTCTCCTTGTCATACCACTCTATATCATTGGCAACAAACTGGGCCTCCTGAATACGAGAACCCTTTTGATAATAAGCTATGTCGCGCTCAATCTGCCTCTGTGCATCTGGATAATGAGGGGTTATTTCAAGACGCTGCCTTCCGCAATAGAAGAGTCCGCTCTCGTCGACGGCTGCGACCGTTTAGGCGCCCTGTTCCGGATTGTACTGCCCATGTCGGGTCCGGCGCTGTTTACCGCCAGCCTGTTCGTCTTCAACTCCGCATGGAATGAATTTCTCTTTGCCCTCGTTTTTACATCGGACCTGAAGGCAAAGACGATGACCGTCGCAATGGCCGAAATGATAGGGCGTTTCAGGACGGACTATGGTCTTATGGCAACATCGGGCATTTTAGGCAGCATTCTCCCCCTGCTGTTCGTCGCCTTCTTCCAGAAATATCTTGTAAGTGGCATAACAGGTGGAGCCGTCAAGCAATAATGCACGGGAGGATATAATAATGGCAAGAAAAAAGATTGTGGTCGTCGGTGCGGGCAGCGCATCCTTTGGGCTGTCCACGCTGGCCGGGCTGATGAGGAATGGGGACCTTCATGGCTGCGAGCTCTGTCTCGTGGATATCGACAGGCGCGGTCTGGAGGCCATCTACAGCCTGGCTCTCAGAATGAATCGGGAATGGGAAGCAGAGATGACTGTCAGCGCCACCGACGACAGAAAAGAGGCATTCCCCGGGGCAGGCTATGTCATTCTTTCGATAGCGGTGGACAGAGAAAACCGCTGGAGAATTGACCATGAACTGGCAAAGGAATACGGAATCATGCACTACGCGGAGAATGGCGGGCCGGCGGCTCTGTTTCACACTGCCCGCAATTTGGCGCAAATCATGCCCATTCTGAAAGACATGGATGAATTCTGTCCCGACGCAGAGCTTCTCAATTTCACCAACCCTGTTCCACGTATAGCGCTGGCGGCAAGGCGGTATTCCTCTGTCGCCACTGTCGGGATCTGTCACCAGCTGAGCTTTGGCTACATGATGGCCGGCTATGTGCTGGCAAAAGACCTGAATATCGACGCACCAAAGGATTACCGCTTTGTCTGGACTGACAGGTCCAGCGAAATCGAGAGAAACATCGTCGATCAGACCGTGAAAAAGCTCGATATCACTGCGGCGGGGATCAACCACTTTACCTGGATGCTGAGCGTCAGGACGAAGGAGGGAACCGACATGTATCCCCTCTTAAAGAAGAGGTTTCTGGAAGCGCCGCCCGACTTTGAACCCCTGACGCAGGAGATGATAAGGATATTCGACTGCGTTCCCGTGCCGGGAGACTGCCACATGTGCGAATATCTGCCCTATACGCACAACATGCAGCGCAACACATGGTCAAAATACAACATTCAGATGTATGACCTGGAGCGGGGCGCCAGGAACCGCGAAAGGTTGTGGGACGCCATACTGCAGATGGGGCAAGGCAGAATGCCGATCGACAGCCTCAAACAGGCACACACCGAAAGGGCAGAGCTCATCATCGGCGCGATGGCGACAAACGCGCATGCCTACGAACCTGCCGTCAACATTCCGAACCTCGGATATGCAGGGAATCTCCCCGCCGACAGCATCGTCGAAGTGCCGGCCGTCGTTGACGCCGGTGGCGTCCATGGTATCGGTGTCGGCAATTTGCCCGAGCCGGTGGCAGAACTCTGTCGGCGCCAGATCACTGTCGCCGAATTGTCCGTAAAGGCCGGAGTGGAAGGCGACCGGAGAGCCGGAGTGGAAGCACTGGCTCTCGACCCAATGATCGACGATCCTTCCCTCGCAACGACACTCTTTGAGCGGTACCTTGAGGCACACAGAGAGTATCTGCCGCAATTCGCATAAGACGGGGGAATACTCAATTTTCACTTATTTTGCACGATTGGCTTCACTACTCCATTGCCGCACAAGAGAATAATCCATTATACTTGTTCAACCAGAAGGGTGTCCGCGACGGCGGCTCCATCCTCAATCTCTGACAAGGAATACATATGGAAATCAGAAAAGACCGCGTTGTCACCATCGATTATTCCCTGCGCGACGATACCGGAAGGCTCATCGATTCATCCGAGGGAGCCGAGCCTCTCGTCTATCTCCATGGGAATGAAAATATCATCCCGGGCCTCGAAAAAGAGCTCGAAGGCAAAAATCCCGGCGAATCGATTGCGTGCAGCATAGCGCCGGAAAATGCCTACGGCGACCGCGACGAGGCCCTTGTGTTCAAGGTCCAGAAAAAAGACTTCGGCGAGAACGTGGAAGTCGCACCCGGCATGCAGTTCGAGGCGCACGGCGAAAACGGCGTGCAGATCGTCACGGTAGTCAAAATCGACGGCGAGGACGTCACGCTCGACGCGAATCACCCGCTCGCCGGAGAAACCCTCCATTTCGACGTGAAGGTCGTCGATGTCCGCGAAGCGAGTCCCGAAGAGCTCGAGCACGGCCACGTGCACGGAGATCACGGCGATTGCAACTGTGAAGACGACTGCGAGTGCGATGAAGGCTGCTGCAGCTGATCTGAGTTTCCGATATTGTTTTCTTCAGTGACAGGCATGTATGAAGCCCTTTTCAAAAGTGCATGTCCGGTTTCTTGACATCGTAATCTTTGGTCTGGCTGTCGCTCTGGTGGTGGAAACCTCGCTTCTGATTCTGAATCGCCAGAGCGGAACCCGCTATGTCCAGATAACAGGCGAAACCGGAGAATGGATTGCTCCTCTCGATAAGGATGCCGAGTACGAAATTCCGGGTCCGCTCGGCATCACCGTGGTGCACATCCACGACGGAAAGGCGTCGGTAGTGGACTCCCCCTGCAAGAACAAGATATGCATCCTCGCAGGCGCGATCTCCGAGCCGAATCAGTGGATAGCCTGTCTCCCGAACAAGGTGTTTGTGCGCATTACGAGCAGCGGCAGCAAGGATGAAGGGGGCGTCGATGCAAGTGCCTTCTAGTCCTTCGTACGGGAATCTGCGCTCGCGCTTCGCGAATCGCTCCGATGTGACGGCGCTGCTGGCGGCATTCTGTTTCTTCCTGTCCGCCATCGAATACATGCTGCCGAAGCCTCTGCCTTTCATGCGGCTCGGCATCGCGAATCTGCCGATACTGCTGGCCGTGGATCTTCTGCCCTTCAAGTGGTTCCTTGTGCTGGCCGCGGCGAAAGTGGTGGGCATGAGCATCGTGTCGGGCACGCTCTTTTCGTATGTGGCGCTGTTCAGCCTGGCGGGAACGATGGTCGCGGCGCTCGTGATGCTCGGAATCAGACGGCTCGGCAAAAGCGCGATCTCGCTGATCGGCGTTTCGATTGCAGGAGCCGTGGCGTCGAACGCGACGCAGATGCTGATCGCGCGCTTTGTCATCTTCGGCGAAGTGGCGTGGCTGATCGCGCCGCTCTTTCTGCTGACGGGGCTCATCACCGGCACGCTGATGGGCTCCTTCGCCGAATATTTCGTCGAGCACTCGAACTGGTATTCGCGCGCGATGGGCGGGTCCGGCATAGACCCGGGCGCGGACTCCGCGGACGACGGCCGTGCGCCCGGTGAGGCCGGCGTGGACACTGCGCCCCCGGAACAGGCAGACACACAGGATGAAGCCGGGCCGCGGGGAGCAAAAAAAGCGGGCCGATCCGCGCGGCGCCAGCGCTACGAGGCTCTGATTGAGCCATGGATGGCGGCTGTCCTGGGCGTGGCGATCGCCGTCGTCTTCCTGCTGCAGCAGGGGCTGTCTGTAAAAACGCTGTTCCTACTTCTCTTTATTCTCTGGACCTGGTTTACGGGCAAACGGTTCTCGCTGGTCTCGACCCTGATCGTCATGGCGGGAATAGTCGCGGCAAACCTGCTCATTCCCTCGGGGCGCGTGCTCCTCAAGCTCGGCCCCCTCGTGATCACCGAATTCGCGCTCACGGACGGACTCTCCAAGGCGCTCACCTTCGAGGGGCTCATGTATCTCTCCAAGGCGGCCATCATGCCGGGGCTCCATTTCCCCGGGAAGTTCGGCGCCATCATCGCGCAGGCCTTCCAGTACTACGACCGGATCATCGAGTATCGCGGCAAGGTGCACGCAAAGACTGCGGTGCGCGACATCGATGCGCTGCTGCAGAAAATCTGGCTGGACGCGCGGTTCGCGGGCCCCTCCGCGGAGCAGGCGGCCGGCACAGTTTTCCCTTCAGGACAATCCCGCACCCGCAGATCCGTGATTTTTGCTCTCATTGTTTTGATGGCTGTCGGTTGCATACTGATTGCAGCGAAAGTTGCCGGAATCTGATTCAGTAAAAAGACGCGGCGAATAGGGCGCCGGCGGCAGGGCGCCGCAGACCATGGGGAAGGGCGGCCCTTGCAAGGTGGCCGCCACGAGCACCTTAGCGGGCACCCCAGTTGGCGGGTCGCCACGGGACCCTCCAGAAAGCGTCCCTGCGGGCGCCCTCGTGTACGCGCCGTCTGCCAAACCCTGTGGGCGCCCCGCGGAAAAAGAAAATGGGATTGTCCAAATTCGCGGACAATCCCAGCCTCCTTGAATTACACGCCGCTCCCGCGTAAGTCGGGACATAGAATTTGCGCGTTATTCGGGGAAACATTTTATTACTGAATTTGTCAATTGACAAGTTTTTTCGCTCACAAACAAGGCCAAGGGTGAAAAGGCCGAAGTGCAGCACACCGCGCGGGCGCCGTTTTGGTCTGCGGGGCGCTCCGGCGGCCGCCCTGACACCGATCTGTCACCAACTCACAGGTCCGGGGCAAGGCGCATTCGGGCGCAGCCGCCTCACGAGGCGGCCGGTCAACCCACAGCCGTGGACCCTACTTCACTACAAAGCTGACAAGCTTGTCCTGTACGGCAATCGCTTTGACTATCTCTTTTCCTGCCAGCCATTCGGCGATCTTTTCCGCGCGCTTCGCCATATCGATGAGGTCCTCTCTGGATGTGCCCGCGGGCGCGGTGAACCTGCTGCGCACCTTGCCGTTCACCTGCACCACAATTTCCTTCTCCTCGTCGTGGGTGAGCTCTTCGCGGTAGACGGGCCAGGGAGCCTTCGAAACGGAGTCTGCGTGGCCGAGCCTCGCCCAGAGCTCCTCGCCGAGGTGCGGCGCATAGGGAGCGATGAGGAGCACAAAGGGCTCCCAGGCGGCGTGCGGGATGTTCTCGAGTTTCGCCAGTTCGTTCGAGTAGATCATCATCTGTGAAATGGCCGTGTTGAAATTCAGGGTCGCCGTATCGTTCGTCACCTTTTTGATGGTCTTGTGGAGGAGCTTCTCAAGCTCGGGGCCCAGCGGCGCCTCGACAATGGGACGCTCCGAGAGAGCCCAGAGGCGCTCCAGGAAGCGTGAGACACCCACGAGGCCGGCCGTCGACCACGGCTTGGAAACCTCGAGCGGGCCCATGAACATCTCGTAGACGCGCATGGAGTCGGCACCGTAGCTCTCGACGATGTCGTCGGGGTTGACGACGTTGCCGCGGCTCTTGGACATCTTCTGGTTGTCCTCGCCCAGGATCATGCCCTGGTTTATGAGGCGCATGAAGGGCTCGCCGGTGTTCACCAATCCCAGGTCGTAGAGCACTTTGTGCCAGAAGCGGCTGTACAGGAGGTGCAGGACCGCGTGCTCGGCGCCGCCCACGTAGAGATTGACGGGCATCCAGTAGTCGATCTTGAAGCGGTCTGCGAATGCCTTCGGGTTCTTGGGGTCGAGGTAGCGGAGGTAGTACCAGCAGGAACCGGCCCACTGGGGCATGGTGTTGGTCTCGCGCTTGGCGGAGCCGCCGCAGCGGGGACAGGTGGTGTTGACCCATTCGGGGATGGCCGCGAGCGGGGATTCGCCCGTGCCGGTCGNGGCGTAGGATTTCACCTCGGGAAGAGTGAGGGGGAGGCTGTCCTCGGGGAGGGGCACGATGCCGCACTTCGCACAGTGAACGACGGGGATGGGCTCGCCCCAGTAGCGCTGGCGGCTGAAGAGCCAGTCGCGGAGCTTGTAGTTGACGGCCTTCTTGCCGACGCCGCGCTCTTCGAGCCAGTCGGAGATGCGGGTTTTGAATTCGGCGGTGGTGAGGCCGTCGAATTGGCCCGAATTCACCGCGACGCCTTCCGCCTCGGTACAGGCTTCCGGCTCTCTGTCGAAGGGGCCGGTTTCGTCCGGCCTGGCGACGACCTGGATGATGGGCAGGTCGAATTTCCTGGCGAAATCCCAGTCGCGCGAGTCGTGGGCGGGGACGGCCATGATGGCGCCGGTCCCGTAGGAGATGAGGACGTAGTCGCTGATCCATATGGGTATGCGCGCGCCGTTGACGGGATTGATGGCGTAGGCGCCCGTGAAGACGCCTGTCTTGTCCTTGGCGAGATCGGTGCGCTCGAGGTCGCTCTTGGCCGCCGCCTCCTCGATATAGGCCTCCACGGCCGCTCGCTGTTCAGCGCTGGTGATCTGCGGCACAAAGGGATGCTCCGGCGCCAGGACCATGTAGGTCGCGCCGAAGAGCGTGTCGGGGCGCGTCGTGTATATCTCTAGTTGCTCGCCTTCGGCGCTCGACTTCGCAGAATCGGCATTCGCCGATTCTGCAGACTGTGCGATTGCAAATCGCACAGTGGCACCCTCGGACCTGCCGATCCAGTTCCGCTGCATGAGTTTTATGGGCTCGGGCCAGTCGAGCGTGTCGAGATCGGCCAAAAGACGCTCGGCATACGCGGTGATCCTGAGGACCCACTGTCGGATGCGCTTGCGGACGACCTTTGTGCCGCAGCGCTCGCAGTGGCCGTCCTTGACCTCCTCGTTGGCAAGGCCGGTCTTGCAGGAAGGACACCAGTTGATGGGCATCTCAGCCTCATAGGCGAGGCCCTTCTTGAAAAGCTGGAGGAATATCCACTGGGTCCACCTGTAATATTCGGGATCGCAGGTCATCACTTCCCTCGACCAGTCGTACGAGAAGCCGAGCGATTTGATCTGCGTGCGGAACCGGTCGATGTTCGCGTAGGTGGTGACCGCGGGGTGAGTCCCGGTCTGGATCGCATAGTTCTCCGCGGGGAGCCCGAACGCGTCGAAGCCCATCGGATGCAGGACGTTGTAGCCGTTCATCCGCAGGTAGCGGCAGTAGATATCGGTGGCGGTGTAGCCCTCGGGGTGGCCGACGTGCAGGCCGGCGCCCGAGGGATATGGAAACATGTCGAGCACATAGCGGCGTTTTTCCTTGGGAAAGCGCTCATCCTCGACGGCGCGGAAGGTATGCTCTTTCTCCCAGCGCTGCTGCCACTTCTTCTCGATGTCTCTGAACGGATACTTCGCCATGGTCTATCTCCCGATGCGATGGTCAAATCTGTTTATGGCTATCGATACTATCCAAGAGGCTTGCGGATGGCAAGTGCTGCGCCTGCAAGCAGTAGGCCCAGCGCCAGCGTCCATTTGGGCTTTTCTCGAGTATGGAGGATCTCGAAGGGAATGGGAGCCTCCGGATCGCCGTCCACGGGAATACCGCTCTGGAGCGCGAGGCCCTTTATGTTGAGAAAATGAAGGACGGGAATGCCGCGCGCGAGGTAATAGCCGATCAGCCCCTCACGTCCGTCGGCGGAGGCTTCTGCCGCCTCGGCGGCGCCCTCACCACGGAATCCGCCCGGCGCCACCCTGCTGTTTCGAGACGACGGAAGGATGAGGCCGGGCTTCAGCTTGAGCGAGGCCGGGCCGCTGCCGAAATTGACGTCCGCTCCGCCGATGTTCACAAAAGCCTTGATCGGCGCGGCTTTTTCATACACCTCGAGGTGGGCGGAAAAGGAAGTTTCGAAGCTGTCGCCACCGATGAAGGGCAGGTTCAGGGCGCCGGCAGTGCTGCGGGCATACCGGGCGATATCGTCGCTCAGCTCGAGCCTGTAGAGCAACGATATGCCCTGGTCGCCGTCCGCTCCCGGGGAAATCGCCGCGGGCATGTAGGGCAACACGCCAGACTCCGCGCAGGCAGCCATCATCTCGGCGTTGCTCAGTCCCTCCATGTTCGCGCCGTACTCCGACGCTCCGATGGACGTGATGACGACCGGCTCGACGCCCGTCTCGGCGCAGGCCGAGAGCAGGGCGAGCAGAATGCCGGGAAAAGACCCCGAAGAGCCGACCGCGATCCTGTCGCCCGGCTCCAGCCCCAGCTCATGGAAATAGCGCACGACGAGGGCCGCGAAGGCGGTGTTCGCCGTTGTCCGCTTGGCCACGATGTCGCCGACGGTGGTGGTGAGCATGCTCAATTCGACGCCGATGAGGCCTGTCCGATAGGGGTCGAGGGCCGGATCGATGGCGATGCCGAGCGATTGCCTTTTCTCCGCGACCGCATGCTCTGCGCGCGCCATGCGCCGTGCAGCCGCCTGCATCGCTGCGGCCGCCGGGTGCGCCTCGTCGCGGGAAAGCAGCTCCGTAGCGCCGAGGCCGAACGCGAGCGCGGCGAGCGCGAAAAGCACGCGGACAAAGGTGCCGCGGCTTTTGCGCTGCGGCTCAGACCGTCCGGCGCTATTCAGCCCGGCCCCATTCGGGCCGGGCCTTCCAGAATCGCGCAAGTTCCGGCCCGGCGCGCCTGAATTCGAAGTGTCGCCCCTTACATGTCCCAAGTTCTGCATCGCTCACCCTCAGTGAATGACCAGGAGCAGCACCGCGCGCGTGGCCAGCGTGATCGCGAGGCTTGCGAGCAGGGTCTTCCAGGGCCCCTGTTTCCATGTATCGTTCGCGATGAGCCCCGGCACCACATAGCCTATGGCCCGCAGATCCGAACCCGTCGGCGGCAGCCAGCCCATCAGCGCGTCCAGCAGGGCCCCCATGCAGATCCCCGCGAGGATGAAGGCCATAAAGCGCCTGCGCCCGAAGAGGATGGTCACGCGCGCGAGCAGTTTCACCGCGAGAAAAGCAAGGGCGGCCGCCGCATAGGTCATGACGACCCGCAGCGGCTGGTCGACATAGAGCGCGAGGTAGCCGGGCACCACAAGGCCNNGCCCGTCAGCCAGCCCGTCAGCTCGCCAAAGAGAAAACCGAGGACTATGGAAACGACGATGGAAGTGCCAGCCATTATGCTCTCCCGGGGAATGCTTTTTCAGTTTCGCGCTGCGACATCGCGGTAAAAGATTCTGTCAGGGCCAGCCCCGGCCCCTTGATGTTGCCCGCGCAGAGAATTTCGATGCGCGCCGGTCCGGCAGCGTCGAAGCCGGCAACATTCCGTATTGTCTCGAGGAGCGCGCCGACATCCATGTCCCGCACCGTCTGGATCACAGGAAAGTGCGCTGTGCCCGTCTGCCCCGTCTGCAGGCCCTTCCCCCGATAATAGCCGCGCACAGCCCTTCCGGCGAGCCCCTGATTCATGCCGTAGACCAGAATTGCGTCCGCGCCCATGCCCGCGGCAATCTCGCCGATCTGGAAGGCGCGCCAGGCCCTGTCTTCCCTGTGGTTGAAGACGAGGGCGCGGAAGCTCCGTCCCCGGGGGACGGTGCCGGCGAGGCTGTCGGGACGGCCGGCGGGCCGGTCTGAGCCTGCACCGCCGCTCCCGGTCCGATCCCGAGTGTCGGCCGGATCGGCAGGGCCGCCCCAGCCCCAGATCAGCCACATCTCCAGCGTCGACTGCACATCGTTCGCCGCAAACGCGTTGATCACACGGACAGTCTTCCCTTCCCACGCAAACTGGAGCACCGCCTGCACACCGGGGTCCGGCGCCACCTCCTGCATGCCGCGCAGCGCGACCTCGCGCGAAACGCCACATTCTTCGCACACCGCCAGCGCAAGCGCCAAATTCTGCGCAAACACCGGATACGAAAATTTTTCGCAGAGGGACTGAATCCCACTGTCGCCGCCGACAAAGCGGATCCCTGCCCCGCGCTGCGCGGCTTTGCGCGCAAATATTGTCTCGATGGACTCGTCCATGCCTTCCGAGCCCACGAGGAGCCGTCCTCTCTCCGGCACGGACTCCGCGAGGGCTTCGGCCACCGAGCTCAGCTCCGTCCCCATAGTGTCCATGTGATCGAGGCGGACGTTGGTGATGGCGCCGATCGTAGAGTGCGCAAGCCGTGTTTCGAGCGCACGGATGGTCTCGGGCTGAATCGCCATGCACTCTGCGACGAGGGCCTGTGCCCTGTTTTTATGTGCCTCGCGCACGAACCACCTGTGTTCCATGATCGAGGCGCGCCCCTTCGCCGGGCCGCGCTGCCGGATCGGCACCTCGCTCAGGTCAGGCAGAATGAGCCGTGCAGCCGAGCCCGTCGTCTTCGCGTATGTCCGCAGACCGCCGGCCGCGAGCCCCGCCGCGATGAGCCGCGTGACCGTAGATTTGCCGCGCGTCCCGTTCACGAGAATGCGAACAGGAATCGCCCTTATGCGCCTGAGGTGCGCTCTNNGATATTCGACAATCGCCGCGATCGCGAGCGCCGCGCTCACGGCAACCACAAAGTAAATCACCTGTTCTTCATCCACGGCAGGCTGGGACGGCGCGAAGCGCTCGTTCCAGCACTATTTTGCCTTGCCCTGATTTGCGACGGCCTCGGCTGCCGCCCTCACGGCCTTTTCATCGGCCAGATAATAGTGCCGGACAGGCCTGAGCGCCTCATCGAGCTCGTAGACGAGGGGAATTCCCGTCGGAATATTGAGGTCGACAATCGCTCATCGCCCTATAGAATCGAGATATTTCACGAGCGCACGCAGGGAATTCCCGTGCGCGGAGATGATCACGCTCTTTCCTGCCTTCACGTCGGGTGCGATGACGTTGTGCCACAGGGGCATGAATCGCGCGATCGTATCCTTGAGGCTCTCCGCCAGTGGAAGCTCGGACGCTGCGAGCCCTGCATACCGTCTGTCCCTGCCGGGGAAGCGGGGATCGTCCGGAGTGAGCTCAGGCGGCCTTATGTCGAAGCTCCGCCGCCAGAGATGCACCTGCTCCTCGCCGAATTTTCCCGCAGTCTCGGCCTTGTTCAGGCCCTGCAGCGCGCCGTAGTGCCGCTCATTGAGACGCCACTCCTTGTGCACGGGAATCCACTGCATGTCCAGCTCGTCCAAGACAAAGTTGAGCGTACGGATCGCGCGCTTCAGCACCGAGGTATACGCGACATCGAATACAAACCCGCCCGCCTTCAGCGCTCTGCCGCTCGAAATCGCCTCGTCGACCCCCTTCGCCGTCAGGTCCACGTCAATCCAGCCGGTAAACCGGTTCTCCTTATTCCATGCGCTTTCGCCGTGTCTCACAAGCACCAGTGTGTACATTTATTGAATCTCCTTCTGTGCGTTGCGGCCGCAGCGCAAAAGCATACAAGGCGCGCAACGCGCTTCTGTGCACTGATTAACGCTTTAAATATATGAAAAAGAGAGGGCTATCGCAACTGCAAAACACAAAGACCACCCAGCCATGTACACTGACCGGGCGGCCTTTTGTATCGAAAAAAGCAACAGCACAGGCGCCGCCCGCACGGGAAGCAATCACGGGCCGCGCCAGGATATCACCAAATGATCCTGTCACTGGCCGGGCTGTCACGGGCTCGGCAGGGTCTCCTCCGTCTCTTCAGGCGCGCCGCCGCCCATGCTCTGGAAGCTCATTTCGCCGGCGGGCGGTCCTGATTCCTGGGCTTCCTCGATCTGTTCGGCCATCGTAAAGGGCTCGATCCACGGCTCGAGGCCGGCGGCCATCTTCGGCACCGAGATGATCATCATGTCGCTCCAGAGAGGCACGGTGAATGTCTTCTCGATACTGGTATTGCCGTCAAAAATGGTCACCTGAATAGTGTGCCTCTGTCCCTGGACCAGGGCTCTGTCGCGGTCTCCCGGATAATATTCGGCGGATTCCTGCTTGTCTACCGAGACCTCCATGCCATTGATGGCGCTGTACGAGCCGTCGGCCGCATCCTTGTTGTCGATGAGAATTGTGTGCCGCCGGCCGGTAAAAATCATGAGCACCATAATCAGTATATACACTACCAGCAGTCCACCCTGCACGAGGCGGCGACGCGTCTTGGACTGAGGGGCGCTTTTTGCAGTTATAGTGTCGTTCATGCCTGCCCTCCATTCCCGGCCGCGGGCTTGCCGTTCCCTTTTGCCGGGCCGCTCCGGGCCCCGCGCAGGCTGAGGCGCGCCTCGGCGGCGGCCTTCCTCGTTCTCCACGCATAGAGCACGAGCGAGAGCGCGATGACGCCATACCCGATGAACTGGCGGAAGTACTCGCCGATCATCGCCGACCCGAAGAGTTTCTGCCCCGCGAGCGGCGATACCACAAACATGGCGTGCAGCAGCATGACGCCCACGAACACGTTGGCGATGCTCGCATTCGTGACCGATGCACCGCCGACAAGGATCGCGGCCACCGCGAAGAATCCCGTCTGGTCGTGCGCATTGTAGGTCGCGAGGTTCCCCATGTTCTGGAGGAAGATGATCTGCCCCGCACACGCCAACACCGTCGAGATGATGATCGCCACGATGCGCGTTTTTTCGACCGGAATGCCGGCCGATTCCGCCACTGCCATGTCCTGGCCCACGGCCCTCATATCCTGCCCCAGCTTCGTCTTCTTGAACCACACCACGAAAATGCACAGAAGTGCGATGATGATGAAGGTCACGAGGGGAATCGAGAACCCGGCCACGCGCAGCATGACAATGTTGTCGAGCGACTGCCGCACCGATTCGAGGTTGAGCGTGTTGCGGATGCCGTAGCCGCGCGAGAGCACGATGGCCTTGTTGCCCATGGGAATGACCGAGCCCAGCATGTACATCACGAAGAACTGGTAGATGCCGTTGATGAAAAAGGCCAGGATATAGCCCGTGACCATCTCGCGGCCCTTCGCCCTGTTCATGACGAGCCCGCAGACCCATCCCAGGAGCACCGCAATCGGCAGGCCCACCAGCAGAGCGAACACGAGGCCCTGCCAGTTCGCAATGCCGTAGTTCACGGCGAAAATGAGACCGATCTGGCCGGCCATCGCGCCCAGCGTCATGCCGAAGTTCAGTCCCATGCCCGCGTAAATCGGCAGGAGGAGCGCCAGCACTAGGAAGGAGTTGCGCCCCAGCCTCGTGATGATCTCCTGTAAAATATACTTGATCGAGAGGCCCGAGGGCGGAATCGCGGCTACGGTGATGATGACAAAAATGATGACAACCGCATATCGCGAGAACAACGTCGAAAGTTTTTTCTGTGCGCTCATTTTGACACCTTTATCTTGCGCGTGAGCGCGTAGAGAATCATGCCGTTCGATACGATAATTCGTATGACCTCCGACATGTCGGTCTGAAGGAGCGAGTTGATCACCGACGGCGTCATGGTCAGAAGCCCCTGGAACAGAATGGTTCCCACCAGCACATTCACCATGCTCGCCTTGTTGATGCTCGCGCCGCCGATGAGGATCGCGGCGACCGCAGGGAAGACCATCGGGCTCGGCGCCGTATAGAGCTGAATGAAGCCGAAGCTCTGCTCGTACACGATGATGCCCACCGCGCCCAGAAAGGTCGAAAGGATGACGGAGATCGTGCGCATCTTGTCGACATCGACGCCGGACGCGCGCGCAAAGTCGGGATTCGAGCCCACGGCCGTCATCGCGGTGCCAGTCCTGCTGCGCAGGAACAGCCACATCAGAAAGGCGAACAGCGCGACAAACAGCAGAAGGCCCGTCGGGAACACAAAGAACTCGCCGATTTTGATCGCCAGGAAGTCGTTCAGTATGTGCAGCCAATAGTTCTCGACCGAAATCGTGGTGCGTAGCCCCTTGCCCGCGTAGCCCAGACCATCGTTGGATTGCTGTACGGCAGGATAAGCCACATGATGCACATGAACATGATGAAGGAGAAGCCGACGTACATCGCGATGGTCATCTCCTCGCCTTTCACCTTGTTGAGGAGCTTGGCGTAGAACCAGCCGAGAATGATCGAAAAGGGCGTTGCCAGCACGATTGCGCCCAAAAAGCCCAGCATCCCGTGGAGCTGGAGCTGCAGCGACAGCGTTGCTCCCAGAAGTCCCGACACCAGACCCAGCGCGAGGCCGAAGTTCAGGCCGCAGCCCGACTGGATCATCGGCACCATCGCGAGCACCATGATGGCATTCTGTCCGAAGCGGTTCAGCACGTCGGAAAACGACGCGTCGAGGCGGACGCGGACAAAGGGCGCCATGATGAAGAGCCCCACCAGAAAGAAGAATATGATGATGCGCGGCCATCCGAAGTCCTGAATGAATGTCTTGAGATTACGCATTGACGGCCTCCTCCATAGCAGCACCCGACATGAGCAGACCGAATTCGGAGATATCCGCCGTGGGCGGCAGGATACCGGCGATTCTGCCCTCGTCGACAATGGCGATGCGGTCGCAGATCGCGCGCAGCTCTTCGAGCTCGCTCGACACCATGACGATGGTCGTTCCGAAATCGCGGTTGTAGTGGTGCAGCGTGTCGAGCACGAGCTTCTTCGCGCCCACGTCGATGCCGCGCGTGGGCTCCGACACAAACATCAGCTGCGGCTTGATCGCAAACGCTTTCGCGAGGCAGATCTTCTGCTGATTGCCGCCCGACAGTTCCTTGGCCTTCTGCTTCGTGCTCGTGCACTTGATGTCGAGAAGCTTCACGTATTCCTGGCAAAGGTCCTCCATCGCCTTTTCGTCCCGCTGGGAAAAGAGGCCGAACAGCACCTTCTTCAGATACTGTCCATGCACCTGTATGGCGGTGAAGGCGATGTTCCATTCGAGGCTCTCGTCGAGGAGCAGCCCGACTCCGCGTCGGTCCTCCGAGACAAAGGCCATCCCCATCGCGAGCGCCTTGGCCGGATCATTGAGGGGGACGCTCTTGCCGTCCAGAACGACTTCGCCGCCGGCCGGGAACAGACCCATGATGCCGTTGGGAATGCCGAGTTTGCCCTGCCCCGCCAAGCCGCCGATGCCGAAGATCTCGCCTCTGTGCACGTCGAAAGAGACATCGCGCACCGTCTCGCCGGGCATGTCGACCCACAGATGCTGCACTCTGAACGTGTTCTCCGCAAAACTTCGGGCTTCGGAGCGCTGTCCGCCCTCGCCGAGGGAGCGGCCGACCATCCAGGACGCGATATCGCGCATGCTGATGTTTTCGTTGGCCGTATTCTTGACGGCATGGCCGTCGCGGAGCACGACGATGCGGCTCGCGATGGCCAGCACTTCCTGAAGTCGGTGGGAAATAAAAATAATCGCGATACCTTCCGCAGCGAGGCGCTTGAGGGTCTGCAGCAGCACTTCGGCTTCCGATTCGGTGAGGACCGCGGTGGGTTCGTCGAGAATGAGGATGCGCGTCTTTTCCCGGTCGATCTCCCGCGCTATTTCGGTGAACTGCTTGTGGCCCACCGGCATCTCGGAGACCAGCATGTCCGGATCGAGATCGACGCCGAGCTTGCCGATCGCCTTCCTGGCGCGTTCGCGCATTCTGTCGCGCTGAAGCACGCTCATGCGCTCGCCGAACACATCGTTCAGGATGCTCCTGCGCATGGATTCGCGGTTGAGCACGATATTTTCAGTCGTCGTGAAACCGGGGATCAGGCTGAATTCCTGATGGACCATGCCCAGGCCGGCGTCCAGCGCGTCGAAGGGGCTCGAGAAATGAACCTCCGTCCCTCCGATCTTGATGCTGCCCTGGAACCCGCCGGTCTCCATGATGACGGGCATGCCGAAAAGAATGCTCATGAGTGTGGTTTTACCCGCTCCGTTTTCTCCCACAAGGCCCAAAATCTCGCCTTCGCGGAGATCGAAGCTCACATCATGCAGTACAACGTTTCCATAAAAATCTTTGGAAACATGTTCGATGGAAAGAAGAGGACTTCCATTCGTCATAATAATTCCACTGGGAAAGGNGTTATGAAAAAAATAGCCCGTACCCCGACAACGCCTGAATACGGGCCGGAATTCGCCGCCTTCTTCGGCGGCTCACGGAAAGAGAAAAGAGGGGCTATCCAAAGCCTGGACAGCCCCATTAGCAACTTAGTCGTGCATCTTGATGGTGTAGTACTTCTCGGNGACCTTCTGCTGTGTCGTGGGCAGATAACCTTTGCCGAAGATGTAGGTATCCATATAGATGAGAATCTGGTTCTTTGCGCGGACACCGGTGCCCATATCGACATAGTAGGCGCCATTCCACTTGGCTCCCGGCGTATACTTGCCGAGCGCATCGAATACGTCCTTCATGCTGTCTTTCTTGGCCTTGCCTTCGACGACTCTCTTTGCGAATTCGCCAAGACCGGCGGTGAGGGTGTATCCATAGGAATATGCCCAGGTCCCGAAGCGGCCGGCGCCACCCTTTGCGACGACAGCGGCCTCAACTTTCTTGAGGATGGCGGGAAAATCGCCCGCTTCCTTGGAGAGGTCGAGTCCGAGTGCGCCAGGATAGCCCATAAGCGGGGACGGAAGGTCGGCTTCCACAAAGTAGCCACCGTACGCAAGAAGCTGCTTGAGAAGCGGCTCGGTATGCGCATCGTTGGTGCAGAAGAACGCGGTGTTCTTGCCGTACTTCTGGATCCACTGCGGCACTTTCTCGAGGATGAACTGCTGGGCGCCGGCGACACCGACGTCAGAGGTCGGGTCCGGTGCGGTCTCGAAGTAGAAATTCAAGCCCAGGTCTTTGCAGGCCTGCTCCATGATCGCGCGGCGGCGGCCGAGCGACTCATAGCTCATGTGGCGGGGGAAGGAAATGTGCACGAAGTTTTTCGCACCGAGCTGTTTGGCTGCCCAGATGATGGTGTAGCCGCGCGATACGAAATCGGCAGAGAGCGCGAGGTCTGCGGCGCCCTGGATGACGAGCGGGTCCTCATGCGGCTCGCCTGAGAGAAGGAGAATGTCCGGTCTCTTGGCGCGCACGCGCTTGAAAGCTTCCGCAGTGCCGGGGACCGACTGGTTGATGACGATCGCTTTCATGAGTGGGTCGTCGGCAAGCGCGACGACGTTGGAGATGAACGTCTCCTGCTGGGACATAAAGTCGTCAGGATACGTAATGTGCTGGATCATGCCACCATCTTTGACGTTGCCATATTCCTTGATCAGCTGTTCGGCACCGCGCAGATCGTCCTCAGACTGAGAGACTGTCCCGGTCACCACGCCGATATGAAATTTGGCCTTGGCCTGAGCGAATACATCGGCGCCAACCACGAGGAAGGCAAGCACGAGCATCACTGCTATGAACTTTCTCATAGAACCTCCTTAAGGAAATACTTGATGCAGAATTATTGTACACTCTTATAATCATCCGTCAAGTGTTCATCGGGACTTTCCACCGACCACCATGACGGGTACAATGGAGCTGATGCAATTTTCACGAAAACGCTTTGCGGCCGAGCTGTATTATTATTCGAACCAATTCGTCCTCTTCTTTGTCATGATCATCTCTCTGACTTCGGGGTCATGGAAGAACGCGCTCGTCTCTTCGCTCATCGTGCTGGCCTTCATGCTCATCCAGACAAGCCTGCTCACTCTGCACGGGCATATCCCGATACTGAGGATTCTGTATTCGTTCATCACGGCGGCTGCATATTCGATTCTGCGCACGACACTCTCCGATACGGCCTTCACCGAGACTGCCAATATGCTCCTGTGGGGCTCCTCAATCTACATCGCCGTCTTCCAGACACTGTCGATGGTATTCCGCAGGCCATTTCTGAAGCGGCTCTCCGAGATCGCCCTCTCGCTGGGCTCGGCACTCATCTTCATTCTCTTCTACGCATATCTGGACCTGCGCATCTCGGTGAACGCTTCTTTTGCAAGGGGCGAAATCGACGCGGCGACGATGGCGCAGGCTCTGCGAATCCAATCGTTCCCCGCCGTATTCCAGAAATTCATACGCGCGCCGCAGCATCTGTTCGCGCTGTTCGGNGTCATCTCTTTCGATTTCCTGCTCCTGGTGGCGCGGATGAGGGCCATCACACTGGAACACAGGCTCACGCGGCTCATCGAGATGCCGCAGGAGGCCAAACGCATCATCGAAGCTTCCCCGCAGGAATCCCAGAATGAAGCTGCCGGGGAAAGTCCAGGCCAAAGCCAGCCGCAGCCGCCAGGCACGGATGCGCCCGAGAGCCTGCCTGTGCGATCGCCGACGGCCTTCTTCGTGACCGTGGTGTCTTCGGACATCATCGGCTTTACAGACCTCTCGGAACAGCTGGGCCGCACCGAGGCGACCGCGCTGCTCAACCGATACTATGGGATATGGACCCAGTGCGCGGGAAGCTACGGCGGGAGAATCGCATCGCTCTCGGCGGACACCGTGGTGACCGTTTTTGGCCTTGTCGATGCCGACCGCAGTGCGGACCGCGCCCTCAACGCGGCGTATGCGTTTCTTGAAGAGCTGGAAGGCCTAAGAGATGATATGGTTGTACAGTCGCTTCCGAATGATATAAAAGTATCGTTAGGCATTCATTCGGGATTTGTCACCGCCGCGCTCCTCGGCCCGCCGGGCCAGCAGAGAATGAGCTTCTACGGCGACACCATCGCGATCGCGGCCAGGCTCGATTCGCTGTGCCGCGAATTTCATCGGAGTCTCCTGGTGAGCCATGCGACCTACCGCCGGCTCACTCTGGAAAGCCAGGTGACGCTCGAACGCTTCAGCGAGGCATTGCTCCGCAAGAGTACGCGCCCAATGCCGCTGTATGCAAAAAAACCATAATGGAGTGAAAAATTGCCCATGAAACCACCGAAATTCATGTTGTATGCGGCGATTTTTGCCGCGACCCTTATTGTGGGCGCCTCGTGCTCGGGGAACCTCGACGCCACCCTGAGAGGGGACGGCTCCGTCCGCGCAGCGGTCCGGCTCACTATTCCCGAAGCGCTGAGCGGGCGAGTGCGGCAGTTTGTGGGCCTTGGCTCGCGCGAACCCCTGTTCAGNCCCGAAGCGGTGAGGAATCAGTTTCTGGGGCGCACGAGCATCAATCTCGTCGACGTATCCTCGCCCACTCCCGACATTCTCACCTCCGTGGTCTGGGTACAGAACCTCGACACGCTCATCGCGGACACGAGCCTCGTGCCGCCAGGCATGATCCAATATCAGAGAATACCCGCACAGGGCTCTTCCCCCGCGATGCGCGAGCTCTCGGTCCATCTCTCAAGAGAGAACGCCCCCTATATGCTCAAGCTGTTTCCGGGCGTGGACAGGCGCATCATCGACAGCCTGAGCCCGCCGGCCCTGGAACCCGACCCGGTCTCTGCCGATGAATACCGGCTCAATCTTGAGCAGGTCATCATAGGAAAGAAAAACATGCCCGCCTTCGATGCCTGCTCGGTCGACGTAGCGATCACCGTGCCGAAGGCGATTTCCATGGCAGAGGGGGGAAGCTTTTCGGGACCGATCTTCCGCGCGAAGCTGCCGCTCTTCGATCTGCTGACACTGGAAAAGCCGATCGCGTTCTCGATGCGCTGGCCGGAGTAGAGAGGCGCATCGGCGCGCTTTCATGCGGCGCGCTCAACAGAACGCGTTCAGCAGAACGAAGCCCCTAGCCGGGGCGCCGGTTCTGCCTGGCGCGGCCTTTCTCGTGCCCGCCCCTGTGGCAAAAATTAATTGGCCGCCGAATTTGCCGGATGCCACCCCTTGTACACGCTCCAGGCCCTTCCCGCATGAAAGGATCGCCTGATCTCTTCAAAAAGGGCCTGTGCCGCGCCGCGCGGATACCATTCCTCCAAAAAACCGACGAGCGGCGCGAGCCCCGGAATCTCCGAAGAAAGCGCGGCGCCGCACATTGCTTCGGCGTCCGGCTGCAGCGCGGCGCGGGCCTCAATTTCGGGCTGAAGCTCTTCCCATGCCCGAAGCATCGCGGCGAGCCCCGACCGCAGGTCACCGACAAGCTTCCCGCTACAGATTTCCACCGTCGAGGGCCTGAGCCCGATGTGCTCGGGCACATGGGCATCCGAGCCGGAAATCACGCAGTGCCGCCCGCAGAGCCTTGCATCCGGGTCCGCCCACATGGCTTCGACCGCGTCGTATGCGCCCTCGGGCAGAAACCCGAGCTGGCTGTACACCGAGAACTGCGGCCGGTCGATATGGGCCGGAATCACGAGGGCACCGGCCCCGGCCGCCTCTTTCGCAAAAAACGTGAAGGACTCCTGCAGCGCGTTTCCATACCACACCCGGGGCATCGCGAGGATCCGCTCTTCGGGGTCGACCACGACCTGGTCGCCGAACTGGCCCGGGTCCACTTCCGTCGGGGGCAGATACCGGAACACCCAGTCGCTGAAGGCAAGGGCCGAGAGGGGGTCGGGAAAGACGGCCAGCAGGTGCGCCTCTTCGAATGGATTTATTTCGAGGCCAAACAGGGGGATAGGCCCGGCGCGCGCGCAGACTCGCCTACGGGCTTGCTTGTAGGCGAGCCCGCACGCGATTGCGAAGGCGGGAGCATTGAGTGCGCTGTTGTGGTCGGTGAGGGCGAAGAGATCGAGGTGTTGCTGCGCGGCGCGCGCGGCCATGGCCGAAGGAGAATTTTCAAGGCTGGCGCAGGGACTGAGGCAGGAATGATTGTGGAAATCGAATGTCAGGATCATGGCCCGACGGGCTATGGCTGCCCGGACTTCGGGGGCCGCATGGCCTGCCAGAGCCGGCCCGAAACCTCAAACTGGCTGAGCGCCGTCCTGATCACGCCAATCCGCGCTTTCGCAGCCGCCTCTATCATGTCATCGATGACCGGCCGGTCGTTGCAGAGGACAATGAGCGAAATATCGGCGACCGTCGCCACCGCGACCGTATTCTTGTGCGCCTGAATGGTGATGAGCACAGTCGCGTCCCTGCCATTCGCCAGCACATCGGAGAGAAGGTCCGAAGTGTAGAAGCCCTTTATCTCGATATCGTCAAAATCTCCCTGAAGTATTTCAGCGGGAATCAGTTCGGGGATACTCCTGGTCGTCATGCGCCACCACTCCTTTTGCCCAAGCGATTGCTTGCACTATAGCGGCCATTTGTGTTTCAATAAAGACGGAACGATTGGACCGCACGACACGACAAAGGCAGGCAAATCCATGATCGAACTGCGCAATATCTCCAAAACCTACGCAAAGAGCGGCACAAAAGCCGTCGATTCCCTCACGCTTCAAATACCCGAGGGTGTCATCTATGGATTTCTGGGCCCGAACGGAGCGGGGAAAACGACCACGATACGCATCATGACCGGCGCAATCGCCGCAGACTCCGGCAGCGTGCTCATCGATGGCATCGATCTCGACAAAAGTCCGATCGAGGCCAAACAGCGCTTCGGCCTCGTCCCCGACACCCCCGACCTGTTCAGCAAACTCAGGGCATACGAATACCTGAACTTCGTCGCGGATGTCTACAGGGTCCCGACAGCAGCCAGAATATCGGTGATCGAGAACCTCGCGGCCCGCTTCGAGCTCAGCGATGTCCTCAAATCCCCCATCAGCAGCATGAGCCGCGGCATGCGCATGAAGCTCAACCTCATCGCGAGCCTCGTGCACAGCCCCCACAACTGGATCCTCGACGAACCGATCGTCGGGCTCGATCCCCATTCAGCCTTCGCGCTCAAGGAACTCATGCGCGAGCACACGGCCGCGGGAGGCACTGTCTTCTTTTCGACGCACGTCATGGAAGTGGCCGAGCGGATCTGCGACGAGCTCGCCATCATCAACAGAGGAAAACTGATCTTTACGGGCAATCTCGAAGCCCTGAGGGAACTCCGCGAATCCCGCGGCGCCAAACCGGGCAGCGAGACGGGCGATGAGAGCCTCGAAGCCCTCTTCCTCGCTCTCGTCGAAGACAGCGGAGGACTCAAACTATGAGTCAGCGACCAGTCTCGCCATTCATGGCACTTTTGACCATGAATCTCAAATCGCTCTTCTCCTTCCACCTGCCGGACAAAAGAGAGCTGGCTTCGCCTAAAGTGATTCTGAGGACCTTCGGCTGGATTGTGCTCGCGCTCTTTCTCGCCGCTGATTTCGGCNNTTTTATGTTCGCGATGATGGACATCGGCATGTACGATGCGCTCGCGCCGCTCGGCATGCAGTCGCTCATGCTCCTCTATGCCATCGTGACAGCGTCGGTGCTTGTATTTCTCTTTGCGTTCATTACTTCCCTCTCTCTTTTCTCGAGTGCGCAGTACGAGGCTCTGTTTCTCACCATGCCGCTCAAGTCCTCCTCTCTGCTCCTCGGGCGAATGGCGACGGTCTATGCGATCGAAGCGCCGATCGCCTTTCTCGTCATGGGCATAGCTGCGGCTGTCTACGGCATCAAGGCTCACCCCGGCTTCGACTTTTATCTGTATATGCTTTTCAATGCGCTTGCGATGCCCCTGGTGCCGCTCGCGATCTCCTACGCAGTGCTCGTGCCTCTCATGAGCGCGTCGCGGTGGCTCCGCAGAAAAAACACGCTTCTTTATATAGGCGGATTCATCGGGCTGGCTGTCGCGCTCGGCTTCAACTACTACCTGCAGACAATGATGGGTCGCATCGAGAATCCGGCGCTGCTGCAAAAAATGCTCACTCAGAACCATCTGAATTTTGCACAGGTCGCGGACTGGTGGCCGCCGGCATGGCTCACGATGCAGGCGATCGCGCGGAGCGGCACGCCCGGGGCAATTGCAGCGACTCTTGCGAATCTGGCCCTCGGCGCGGCGCTGACGGCCGCGGTGGCTTTCCTTTTCGGCAGAGGCTATGTCAGGATCCTCGCCACCTTCGGCGAGACGCATGCGGTGAAAGGCAGACTCAGCCGGTCCCAGGCCGGTTCCCTGTTCAGGGCGCGGCCGGTCCTGCTCTCTCTTGTCCAGCGCGAACTGCGCCTCATGAACCGCGAGCCCTCCTATTTTCTGAACGGGCCATTCGTGATCCTCCTGCTTCCNGTCATTTTTGCCCTCACCTTCGTCGCCCAGGGCGACGAAATGCGCAACGCAGTCACCCAGCTCCGTCCCTATCTGGCAGGCCCGGCCGAGTACCTCATTCCGGCGGGGCTGGGAATATTTTTCGCCACCGCGACGAGCATCGCCTGTACCGCATTCTCGCGCGACGCAAAATCGCTCCCTCTATTGAAATCCCTGCCGCTGCAGCCACGGGACATCATCGCCGCGAAGCTTGTGCATGCGCTCATATTCGCGGCGCTGGGCATTGCGCTCGGCACAGTCGGCGGGTCCATCATGCTCAGGGTCGATACCCTGGACGCGATTGTCGCGCTTCTTCTTTCGATATCCGGGGCGCTGGCGCTCACCATGGCGGGGCTCGCGATCGACACGTTCTGGCCCCGGCTTTCGTGGGAAAACCCCATAGCCGCGCTCAAGCGCAATCCAAACACCGTCATTGCGCTTCTTGGCTCGATGGGGCTCATCGTGGGGCTTGGAATACTGGCGGTCACTTTGCCCTCGGCGAAATATACTTTTGCGATTTTGTATGGCATGGTGTTTGTCGCTGCATGTGTCGCATTCGGACTGCTGCTTTCCCGCGCCGGCCCAAAGAGACTGCGACAGATGGAACCCTGAGACTGCTATTCAATCCGGTATTCGACCAGCGCACGTGTCCCTGCACAATCGCATCGCGGACGCTCCGCTCCACCGGACTCAGAGAGGAGCGTCCGGTCTTCACCTCTATGAACACAATTTCGCGCACCACGCCTTCGTCCGCACCGCCAAACGACACAAATCCACAGGATTGCCGATAAACCGCGCATCGGAAGGATTGCCCGGAAAATCGGGCAGCCACGGCGCAACCTGCTCCGAAATTTGCCCTGTGAGCACGGACCTCGACCGCTCTACCGCATCCTTTCGCGCAAGCTCCATCCGGTCACGCTCGGTGAGCTCCGCTTCAAGGCGTCCCGTCTTTTCCCCAGCCGGTATGCCAAAACTCCCGCAACAAGGATTGCGGCCAACACTACGACGACAGCCGCCATGAGCCACGGTGAAAGAGACCACGTCTGCGCCTGAATTCCGAAATCACTCATATATTCAGCATAAACGCTACGTTCTTTGAGAAAAGACATTGTATCGGCACTGTGTGCATCAATTTCATGTGCACAAAATCAGAAAATGGCCTTATAATGGAAGAACCTATCAATATTTCCGGAGAAAATTCATGAGCACTACAATCCAGCAGCCCTCCTATGTGAGCAACGAACGCCTTCTGAAGTGGGTTGCCTCTATGCAGACCCTCTGCACACCNGACTTTGTCTATTGGTGCGACGGTTCGGACGAAGAGTATGAGACATATGCCGTTCGCGTTGTCGCCTCGGGCACCTTCATCCCCCTCAATCCCGAAAAGCGNCCCAACTCCTTCCTCGCGCGATCCGACCCGGCNGACGTGGCCCGCGTCGAAGACCGCACCTTTATCTGCAGCCGGCGCAAAGTCGACGCAGGCCCCACCAATAACTGGATAGACCCGAAACAGATGAGGGGCATCCTCAACACGCTTTTCAAAGGGTGCATGCGCGGCCGCACCATGTACGTCATCCCCTTTTCGATGGGCCCGATCGGCTCTCCGATGTCATACATCGGCGTGGAAATCACCGATTCGGCATACGTGGTCGCCAATATGCGAATCATGACGCGCATGGGCCGAAAAGTGGTCGAGGCGCTCGGCGAAACCGGTGAGTTCGTGCCCTGTATGCATTCGGTCGGAATGCCTCTGGAACATGGGCANAAAGATGTACCCTGGCCCTGCAATACGGAGACGAAGTACATCGTCCACTTCCCCGAAACACGGGAAATCTGGTCCTACGGCTCCGGCTACGGCGGCAATGCCCTGCTCGGGAAAAAATGCTTCGCCCTGCGCATCGCCTCGGTCATCGCGCGCAGTCAGGGATGGCTCGCCGAACATATGCTCATCCTCGGCGTCGAATCTCCCGAACACGAAAAGACATATGTCGCCGCCGCCTTTCCGAGCGCATGCGGCAAGACGAACTTCGCGATGCTCATCCCGCCCAAAGCCTTTGAAGGCTGGAAAATCACCACTGTCGGCGATGACATCGCGTGGATTCGCGCCGGCAAGGATGGCCAGATGCGGGCGATCAACCCCGAAGCCGGCTTCTTCGGCGTCGCGCCCGGCACTTCCGAAAAATCCAATGCCAATGCCATGACCACTGTCAGGGCAAACACGATTTTCACGAACTGCGCGCTCACGCCGGATGGCGACATATGGTGGGAAGGCATGAGCAAGAACCCGCCGGCAGGACTCATCGACTGGCAGGGAAAGCCTTGGGATCCGGCTTCGGGCAAGCCGGCCGCCCATCCCAACTCCCGGTTCACCGCCCCCATTCGGCAGTGTCCTTCCTTCGATCCCGAGTGGGAAAACCCCGAGGGCGTGCAGATCAAGGCATTCATTTTCGGCGGGCGCAGAAGCACCGTGTATCCTCTCGTCTACCAATCGTTCAATTGGATCTATGGCGTATATCTCGCCGCGACCCTCGGCTCCGAGACGACTGCCGCTTCGACGAGCGCAGTCGGGCATGTGCGCCGAGATCCCTTCGCCATGCTCCCATTCTGCGGCTACAACATGGCCTCGTATTTCAGCTATTGGCTGAGCGTCGGCCGCTCGAACGGCAATCCGCCCCTCATTTTCGGCGTCAACTGGTTCCGCAAAGACAAAGACGGCAATTTCATCTGGCCCGGCTTCGGCGAAAACCTCCGCGTGCTCAAGTGGATCGTCGACCGCGCGAACAACCGCGGCAAAGCCACCGAGAGCCCTATCGGCTGGATGCCCCGCTACGAGGATATCAGCTGGGAAGGACTGGATTTCACACGAGAGCGCTTCAATGAATTGATGTCGGTGGACCGTGCTCTGTGGGCAAACGAGATTCTTTCACACGAAGAGCTGTTCATAAAGCTCTACGACCGCCTGCCCAAGGAACTCACCTTCGTGCGGGAACTCATGCTTTCGAGCCTGTGGCGGGCTCCCGAGCACTGGGAGTTTGCAACGGTGAATCCAAACATGTATGATGAATGAAAGTACGGCTATTTGATACTCCCCAAAGGAGGGTTAAAATGCGTATTTTCTACATTATTCTTTGGATAGTCCTGATCATCGCCGTGGTCGTGTTTGCGGTGCAGAACACCGTGCCCGTCACCGTGGCCTTTTTGGGATGGTCTGCGAACGCATCCATGTCCATTGTGCTTGTCATAACCCTTGCGGTCGGCGTATTGCTCGGTATGCTCCTGCTTTTGCCCTCGGTGTGGAGGCGAATGCGCGCGCTTTCGGCGCAGAAGAAAAAAACGCGCGAAGTCGAGAACCAGCTGAAAAACGCCGGGAGCACCACAGCGGAGGCACAGCCTTCGCCTCCAGCGGAAAACGTCACAGAGGAGCAAGTTCCTCAGGACAAACCGCCAGTCGACAGCGCACCCTGATGCATAAAAAGGGGCTGTCCAAAATTCCTCCTGGACAGCCCTTTTCCCTATGACCTATTGAAGAGGGAAAGCTGCGCTTACTTGGTCTCTTTGTCCTTACTCGGCTCTTTCTCTTTGGTGGGGCAGGTCGAAATTCCAAGCACCCTGTAGACCGGGCAGAAGGAAATCGCGCTCGTAAGAGCGAGAAATACCGCGATAATCCCCAGTATCCATGCCCATACGCCCGTCAGGACGCCCAGCAAAATGAGAATCGCGATTACAATTGCGGCAATGAGTCGAATTGTCTTGTCGTTTTTTCCAACATTCTTTCCCATTGTATTCCTCCGCGAATATCTGAAATTCTGTTTTACAGAATATACAAAAAAACCAGCATATTTCAAAATTTCTGGAGCCCTGGGACAAAGAACCTTTATCTCATTATACTGAAGCGGCATGGACTTTCTTGTCACCTCCCCGCAGGACTTGCGCCGCAAAAATTGGGCGCCGGGCAGCTTGGACGCAGTCATCGTCACGGGCGATGCCTATGTCGATCATCCTTCGTTTGGAGCCGCGCTGATCGGAAGGCTCCTCGAGGCGCAGGGATACCACGTCGGAGTCCTGAGCCGCCCCGATCCGGACGATGCGGAAGCATTCCGCATGTTCGGGAAACCAAGGCTCGCGTTCCTCGTCACCGCCGGCGCCCTCGATTCAATGGTATCTTCATATACCGCAAACAAAAAACCACGGTCAAAAGACGAATTCGCGCCGGGCGGGGACCGCTCGCTCTGCATGGCGGCGGACGGAACGGTCGGCAAGAGCAGGCTCGGGCGCGCCAACGCGCGTCCGGACCGCGCGACGATCGCGTACGCAAACCTGTGCCGGCAGGCCTACAAGGGAGTGCCGGTGATCCTCGGAGGAATCGAGGCCTCCCTGCGGCGCCTCGCCCACTACGACTACTGGTCCGACACCGTGCGTCGCTCGATACTCCTCGATGCAAAGGCGGACCTGCTCGTCTACGGAATGGGAGAGCGGCAGATTCTGGAGACGATGCGGCGGCTCAGCGAGGCCGCCGAAGCGGGGACGGAGGTTGAGCTGCGCGGCATCCGGGGCACCGCCTGGGCGGTCCACGCCTCGCGGCTGGCCGAAGCGCTCGGCGACAGGCTCGCGGACGGGGCCACCGTCAAAGCAGCGACGCTGCCCGAGGAACATGGCGGTCGCGCCGCGGGGGCCGAACCCGGTGACCCCGAAGCCGCCGTCGGCGCAACAACACTGCCGGCCTTCGAAACGATACAGCCCGACACCGAAGAAGGTCGCCGCGCCTTTGCAGCCTCCTTCAAGATCCAGTACCGCAATACGGATCCGTGGTCGGCGAAACTGCTTGTTGAGCCTTGCGGCGACCGTTTCGTCGTACAGGAACCGGCCGAATTTCCCCTCTCCCGCAGAGAACTCGACGACGTGTACGGGCTCCCCTTCCTGCACGAGTGGCATCCCATGTACCGACAGTTCGGCGGCGTGCCGGCCCTCGCCGAGGTGAAATTCTCGCTCGTCTCCTCGCGCGGCTGCTTCGGCGGCTGTTCATTCTGCGCCCTTTCCTTCCACGAGGGCCGCGTCGTCACCTCGCGCAGCATCGAATCGGTCGTAAAGGAAGCCGGAAAGCTCACACAAATTCCCGACTTCAAAGGCTACATCCACGACGTCGGCGGCCCCACCGCCAACTTCCGCGCCCCCGCCTGCGCCAAAATGGCCGCGCGCGGCGCCTGCACCGACCGGCGCTGCCTTGCCCCCGTCCCCTGCCCCAACCTCCAAGTCGACCACCACGAATACCGCGAACTCCTTCAGAGACTCCGGGCCCTGCCCGGCATCAAGCGCGTCTTCATACGCTCCGGAATCCGCTACGACTATCTCATGCTCGACAGAGACCAGAGCTTTTTCAGCGACCTGGTTCAATACCACATCTCGGGCCAGCTCAAAGTCGCNCCCGAACACGTCTCAAACCGCGTCCTCGAACTCATGGGCAAGCCGCCGCTCGAAAGCTTCGACCGGTTCGCGGAAGAGTATTTCCGCCTCAACAGGAAATTCGGCAAGAACCAGTACCTGATCCCCTATTTCATCTCCGGGCACCCCGGCGCCACTCTCGAGGACGCCCTCGAACTTGCGCTCTACCTCAAGCATTTCGGATTCGTCCCCGACCAGGTCCAGGATTTCTACCCGACACCCGGCACCCTTTCGACCGCCATGTGGCGCGCCCGGATGAACCCCCTCGACGGCAAACCAGTCTACATACCGCGCGGCGCGAAAGAACGGGCGCTCCAGCGTGCCCTCCTTCAATTTTCAAAACCCGAGAACCGCGCCCTCGTGCGGGAAGCCCTGCAGATACTGGATCGAACGGACTTAATCGGAAAGGGGAAAGGGTGTCTGGTGGGGGAAAAGGTATAAGTACTTAAAATCTCTGAACTCGATTTTCACCATATCAACTCGTTACCTTGTCGATGTCCTCCAACGAGAGCTCAAGATGCTCCATCATCGCCCTAGTGCCCGCTGCAATGTCGCGGGCATTGAGGGCTGCCATAATATTACGGTGAGGAATAAGGGCGTTGGCAGCATTCTCCTTCACCGCAAAAGAGCGGACTCTATAGTCCCTGAAATACTCCGTTATCGTGTGATTTAGCATGATGAGAAGGTTATTTTTTGAAGCCTCAACAATACCTGTGTGAAAGGCTTCATCAGTAAGTGCAAGGTCCAACGCATTCCCAGATCTCACCGCACCTTCAAAGACCTCTAGAATTTTCTCGATGTTAGCGATTTCCTCATCGCTGGCCCGTTCGACTGCGAGACGGACCGCTAGCGGTTCTAGGGCCATACGCACTTCCATGAAATCAGCGAGCCGAATTTTATTGGACGCAAACCAGTCTCGGAGTCTCTCATCAGAATCCTCAGTCACCTTTTCAACAAAAGCACCTTTGCCTTGATGACTCTTGATAAAGCCCAAAGCCTTGAGCATACGCAGAGCTTCCCGCACCGTCGATCGGCCCACTGCGAGTTCTTTCGCCAAGTCGTTCTCTGTAGGAAGGCGGTCTCCAATCTTGTATTTGCCCGAAAGTATCTCGCTTCTTATCTGCTGCACAACCTCGTCGGTAATCGAGATTCGATTAATCGAACGCATGGAATTCTCCTTCCCCAATTCTATGTATAGACTCTCTTTTCTAATGAAAGCAAGTTAAGTCTTATTATAGATCTTTTGAGTAAATCCCATCTTACCATATGTATACACTCCCTATTTTATTGTAAATATACTTCTATCTGAATAGAATAATACTTATTCTTTTAATCATAGCATACTACTCCCATTGAAAACACTTTTAAATTTTCTAGGTTTCTCAAACTTCCCATCGCTACAACTCTACTCAAATCCAACCATATTCTCCAATAAAAACCTAGAAAGACCACTCCATCCCAAAATCTGTCGGAACAAATAAAAGCCTGTTCACAGGATGACCCTCAATAAAATGCTCTTGTATTATATATGGAACATCTTGTTCCGTGAGATCATGATAAATGATATTATCGGGTTTTATTATCACAATTGGACCACCTGAGCAGAGGCCTTTGCACCCGGTCGATTGTATTTTTACAAGCCCTTGAAGACCATGTTTCATTATTTCATTTTCAAAGGCAATTTTTAGCTTTAAAGAATTATTATATGTACAGGCCAGCCCCGAACAAATCAGGACTTCAATAATTTGCATTCTCTTTACCTCTTTTCTCATAGTCACATAGAAAGGTAAATCATTATGCTTTCAACCCTCCTGAAGTAAGGCCAGCAATAAACCATTTTTGGAATAAAAGAAATAATAATAAGGTAGGGGCAAAGGCAAGTGCTACATATGCACCAAATTGCCCCCAAGCAATTCCAAATCCAGTATCAAGCAAACTTACCAAACCTACCTGTACAGTACGCATTTGCTGTGTTGTTGTAAGAATACTCCCAGTCAAAAAATCGTTCCATATAAAAACAAAAATGTATATGGCCATTGAAGCAATACCGGGTCGAATAAGCGGTAATACAATGTACCGTATTGCCATTTTTCGATTACATCCATCTATATAGGCAGCCTCTTCAAATTCTATTGGAATGTTCTCGATAAAACCTTTAATAAACCATACAACCTGACCTATGAGTTGAGCTGTGTAGACAATGATCAGAAGTGGATAGGTATTGATTAAGCTAGTACGAATAAAAATAGCATATAGAGAAACAAGGACAATAATCGTAGGTATATTTGAAATAATGAGGATCGTTGTCATCAAACGATCAACCCCATGAGAGTAAAATCGAGTTGCTGCATATGCAGCAGGAATTGAAATCAGTAAGCTCATCGCTATTGCGCCAGCTGCTACGATCATTGTATTTAAAAAAANACGGGGGGCACTCGATCTCAATATTGCTGTAAAATTATTGAGAACAAAAGGAGACGGAATCCATTGCGGGGGGAATGCTATGGCACCTTGCTCAGTCTTAAACCCTGTTGCAATAGTCCATATAGCAGGCGATATTGTAAATGCTACCATAATTATTATAACCAGCCACATTAAACATACCCTAACTGTTCGTAAACTATAGCTGATTTTACTCTGCCTAAATCTGTTTAAAGTTTTTCTCATAAGAGCGCCTCCCGTCGGCGGGCCCTGATTAAAAGTACAGTTAAAAAAACATTTATACCTAAAAGCAGGATAGCACTCGTTGCTGCCCCTGATAGATCAAAATAGGTAAAGAGTTGGTTATAAATCCTCATTGAAAGCGTCTCTGTGGACCGAATCGGGCCTCCTGATGTTGTTACTAGTATCATTGTAACCATCTGGAAATAGAGCATAGTAAGTACAAGAGAAACTGTAAGTGCCGTATTGCGAATAAATGGAAAGGTAACATTCCAAAAAGACACCCATCGTCCGCCTCCATCAATCTGCACGCTTTCTTTCAGCTCAGATGGCACGGCTTGCAAAGCGGNGAGGAAAAAGAGCATAGACTNGGGATATGACCACCATGCTGTAATTACTATAAGTGCGATCATTGCAAGGCGCGGATTTGAGAAAATGGTAAAGTTTGTCACTCCAGCAAGCCTTGCGATATATGCCACAGGTCCATAAAGTGGGTTAAGAAACCAAAACCAAATTGTACCTGCTGTTGCTTGTGACATTAACCAGGGCAGAAGCAGAAACGTTCGCAGCAGTCGATTCATACGTGTTGTCTTCTGGACCAGCATGGCTGCAAATAATCCAATAAGAAGCGCAAGACACAAAGTCCCCCNTGCGTAAATCAATGTATTGCATATATTGGTCAAAATATTCTTGTCAGTGAAAAGTTTGACAAAATTTGATATGCCACAATAATTTTTTACAGAAAAAAACTCAGTCTTCCGTGAAGCGACCCAAAACGTATAGCAAAGAGGATATAAATAAACAGCTAATAGGATTAAAATTATAGGAATAAAGTAAACCCAAATACTTCGTGTTTGAGTTTTCTTAGTACCCCTCAATTCCATTCTAGTGCCTCCATGTTGCTTTTCAATCCAATCAAATTATAGATAGCTTTATCTTTTATCTTCTCCCAAAGTATCAATCATGGAGATGGAATCGAAATTCTTCGGTGAATATCTCTCCATTAATCATAGTTAATCCCCAGCGCATACCATTGAAGATACTCGCTGGGGATTTTCAAATTCGTTCCTACCTAAATATTATAAGGCAACTCCCTGCTCACTCAGCTTCTTTCTAAGTGAACGAATATTCAGTGCCCTGGGAGTTACTCCTTCAATTACTGCCAAAGCTGCAGCAGTACCCGTCGCTTCGCCCATAGCCATACATTGAACCATGTTTCTCATCGTATCCGCTACTTCTGGAACATATGAAGTACATCGGCCCGCAACCAAAAGATTTTCAACCTTCTTCGGCAACAAGCATCTGTATGGGATTCCCATCGTGGCTCCTTTTTTAAGGGGTGTCATGACTATATCTGTTCCATCTGCTGGATGATAACCCATTGCCATACCCGTAAGCGCTACCGCATCTTCAAAACTCCTAGCATTAGTCGCATCTTCTACAGATATGGTATATTCTCCCTCAATTCGACGAGTCTCTCGTACACCGAGAAGAGAGGCGGTGCTTGCAATATATGCATTCTCCATGCCAGGAATGCACATTTTTGCAACTTCCAATCCATCCCTCAAACGCTTCCTTGAGGTAATCTCGCCTTTGATAACGTCCTCAACATGGGTACAATCTAGAAGAATATCTCCTGTCATGTTCCACAAGACTTCTCCGGGGTGTGGCGTAGTGTTGAACATGACCATCCATCCCTTCTTAAAGTACTCAAGGCGAGGGGGAAGCCGGATGTCTTTAAGTTCATCTTTAAGCCCATAATGTTCCAAATGTGGAAATGTAGTAAATCCACCAAACGCAGGATTACAGGGAGGATCAAGCTTCGGAGGATTTTTCTTATAGTAGTCTGATAATTTATCCACATCAACGTTACAGAATTTCCCAATTACAGTAACAGGATGAAGAGCAGAACGTTCCTGAATCCAAAATGGGGCTCCTGCCTTCGCGGCAACAACGGCGTCGCCTGAACAGTCAACGATAACTTTAGCCGATACAACAACTTCTTCTGATCCAGCGCAGACTATCGCACCGGCAACAGCGTTGTCTTCCATGATAACATCGATAACTGTTGAGTTATAATAAACGCTCAAATTAGGCTCGTCCCCCACTATTTCGTCTAGCACAAGTTTGGCTGTCTCTGGATCATACAGTGCATAAGGGTCTGTCTCCGGATTGTTTTCAACTATTGCACCTAACTTTTTTAATTTGGTTCTAATTTCCCATGGTATCCCTCGCACGATGACCTTTTCTTTATTGCCAAACCCTACCCATAAGCCTAACATCCCGGCCGTCCATTGTCCGCCCAAACATTCTTGTTTCTCGATAATAAGAGTCTTTGCCCCCACTCTTGCTGAAGCGATTGCCGCAATGCAGCCCGCGGTTCCTCCTCCAACGACCAGGACGTCTGTTTTAAGTGATCTCACGATTTACCTCCTCACCTTTATGATCTGTTGGTGTCCCGGATACACCAATATTTGTTGTAATGTCACCATAATCTATCCCATTGATTATCTATTAATAATTCAATAAGAAATCATTGATTAAGGTGATCATTATACGCCTTCACAATATCTCGCATGGTTTCTTCTGCCGAAATATTCTCCAAGTACATCCTCTGCATTCCTCTCGCCATATATTCGCCGAGTGTTGTCCAAGTTGTAGGATATATCCGAGTTTTCCCAGTTTTATGGATGTAGTCTGCTACATCATTTAGCAATTGCCCTTCTTCAGAGGAAAAATATGGGTCCTTAAATGTGGACAACCTTGATGGCAGTTCCCCTCCTGTTGCTAAAATCACCTGGGCTTCTTTAGATGTCATATAATTAATGAAACGCCACGCTTCGTTAGGATGTTTAGTAAAAGCCCCCATTCCGAGAGTCCAACCAGTTATACATGTAGCCGGCGTAGTCCCTTTCAATACAGGAAGAGGAGCCCACTTTACCGTCTTTCCCCCTGATGTTTGTATAACCTTTATTAGATGAGTACCCAGAGTGGTCATTGTAGCCGATCCATTAATAATAGCATTCTGAGCAGTAGTATAAGTGCCTTCGATAACAGCCGGTGTTAGAGCACCTTTGCTTTGAAGATTTTTCATAAACTGGAAAAACTTCAATCCTTTTTCCGTATCAAATATAGCGGCTTGTGTCTTTGGATCCACTATTGGTTGGCCTACCTGAAACATAAATGCATCAAATATTTCCATTAAGATATTAGCGTTATCTTGAACTGAAAACCCCGTAGCAAATCCTGTAATGCCTCCCCGGGTAAGTTTCGATGCTGTATCAACAAGCTCATCCCACGTAGATGGCACACTTGCTCCAACTGACTTTAAGGCCTCATCTCGATATATCAGGCACAATCCCCTGTATTCGTAAGGCAGGACCATTTTCTTACCATCAAAGAGAGTGGTATCCCATGGTAATAGCCAATCATTGTGGTCTACTTCTTTTACATACGAATCTAGGGGCTGATACACACCTGCTTTAACTAAAAATGGTACAATAGGGAAAAATGCCTTGACCACATCTGGTCCTGTGCGCGCTGCGGCCGCCTGCGCAAGCCTTGAAGCTATCGGCCCAGCCCCGACTACCTGAAAATCTATTTTTATATCTGGGTTCAATTCTTCAAATCTTGCAATATTCTTTGCAAGGGCGTGGGCACGCGGATTATCCTGTGTGGGATCCACGAAGTCCCAATACTGTAATATTACCTTCTTTGTTTGATCTGATGGTCCCGCCGCATTGGCGTTCGCTATCACAAAAAATGCAATTATTACAGTCCATACAAGCATTATGCCACCACTCCATACACAGCGTTTCATTGCCTTTTACCTCCTCTCTATTTATAGAATTACTGATGTCATATTATATGTCATCAGACAATTAACATATCATAGTATTTCTTCACTGTCAACTTTATTTTTTCCTTAAATAAGGCCATGTTGTTCCGAAATAAAATTGCAATATTGACATAATTATAGCACCTCCGTTTAAAAAACCTAACAAAAACAATCTACAATTGCGGTTTCTCTATCTGAAATAGACAATAAATTGATAGGATTATTCATCCTTCACATATGCTAAAAATGTATTTAGCTTACTCACTTGGGCTGCATTCATCTCACTCATAGGGCGACGAGGAATACCACAGTCACGACCCATGATTTTAAGTACTGCTTTCATTCGGCTGAGGATCTGAGGGCCGCGAACTACTTTCCACAAGGGATAAAGAGAATCTTGAATTGCCTTTGCTTCTTCATGGTGACCAGATTTGACACAATTCCACATCTTTACGCACAAATGAGGGAAAAGAGTCAGAATAGCAGAGATAGCGCCATCCGCCCCCAAATCAAATGTCGAATAAATCATCTCGTCCGTGGCCGAATAAATCATGCCTTTCCNCCCATTTTCGAGCTTCATGTCATAAAAAGCCATGATGCCACCCACAACCTGTTTGATGCCTACTACCTCTTTTATATCTAGAAGCTTAGAAAAAGCCTTTGGCGTAATTTCATTCTGAGATACAATATTGTATACAATTATTGGAAGTCCTGTGGCTTCTGCGATCGTTCTATAGAATAATTCGTTGCCGTTTTCATCCGGAATCAGAATGTCGTAAAACACCGGCGTCACCAACAGAGCGTCCGCCCCTCCTGTCTTCGCAGCTAGGGCCGTTTTTATTGCCGCCTGTGTAGATGTGCGGATCACTCCTGCTATAATAGGCAGATCTTTCTTGTTCGCGCTTTTGGCTACACCGATAAGTCTGACTAGCTCCTCGTCTGTCAAGGCTGCTCCTTCGCCAATACTCCCTCCAAGTGACAGACCGTGGATCCCGCAACCAATAAGATAACGGACTTCCCTTCTGAATATATCTTCGACAATACCACCCTCAGTATCAAAAGGAGTAACCATTGGCGGAATTATTCCCCCAAATTCCTTTCCCTTTTTCATAGATATCTCCCCTTCTATTCCCTCAAATCAGTTTGATATCTTTAAGCAGAGTACATAAATACTCATACTCGGAAGGTGTGATAGCGTCGAGCGGCCTCCTAGGAGGTCCAACCTGAATCCCCAACACGATTTCGATGGCCGCTCTCAGCATCGGATTCGGATGGACACGGCCGTTAACGCCGAAGCCCCGAAAAAGCCTGAAAATACCGCGATAGACTTCCATAGCTTCTTGGTTTTTTCCTTCTTCATATAAGTCAAGAATTTTTCTAATTCTGTCCCCCACAAGATGCGCTCCGCCCGACACAATGCCTATAGCGCCTTGTACGAGGGTAGGCATAAGCATAAGGTCATCACCATTAAAAAGCAGAAAGTCGGACTTTACGTCCTTTGTTGCGTAATAATAATCGGTAATCTGAACAGGATTTAACCCAGATTCGTCTTTTATTCCAATAACACGCGGCAGGGCGGCAAGCCTTCCCACGAGGGTCGGTTCCATGTTGATGCCGGTGAATATAGGGATATTGTAGAGCAGTATTGGAACATTGGTTGCGTCGTGTACGGTTCTGAAGTGCTCGTAGACTGCACCCTGTGTGGGCTTGCAATAGAAGGGGGCAACAATCATGATGCAATCCGCTCCAATTTTTTCAGCTTTTTGGGCAAGAGCGACCGTTTCCTTTGTCGACGCACAGCCGACACCGGCGATGACCGGCACCCTGCCTGCGGAGGCCTTGAGCGCGGTTTCCAAGAGCTTGGTTCTCTCGTCAACCGTCAGAGTATTGAACTCCCCTGTCGTTCCCGTGACAACGAGCGAATCACAGTACTTCCTGGCAACGACACATTCTGCCAACTGTCTGTATTTTTCATAATCGACTTCTTCATTTCGATCAAAAGGTGTAACAAGCGGTAGTAGAATCCGCCCATACGGGTTCGTCATCTGTTTCTCCTCAGCCTTTTTGCAGTATTCTGATATCATGTAATCAGGTTGTCTGATATCTTGTCCTAGAATAAATCCGTTTTTTATATTTGTCAAGCGACAATAGTCAGAAATTTTAAGCACAACTCAGCATCTATGCACGCTTTGCGCCCTTTCTGTCAGACGCTATATTTCTTCCTTCCCATCGCAATCCTTGTCTTGTCAAGATATTTTTTGATGTCGTCATAGGTGCGGCCTGCAACAGCACTAAATATGATATCGATAACATTGAGCTGTGCGATACGCGATGCCATTGCTCCGCTCCTGAAGCCCGTTTCTGTCGAGGTAGTGAAGAGCTTTATGTCGACTCTGGAGCTGAGAGAATTTTTCCCATACCGGGTAATGCCGATCGTCGTAGCACCTGATTCCTGGATGATACTGAGCGTATCCAAGATATCGAGAGTCTCTCCCGAATATGAGATAAGAACTGCTGCGTCGTTTTCCCCCAGGCTTGCCGCCGAGAAGAGTTGCTGGTGAGGATCGGTGAAGGCATAGCAGTTTTTTGCAATCCTCAGAAACTTGCTCTGCGCATCTAAGGCTACAATGCCGGAACTGCCGACTCCGTAGAAATCTATCCGCTTGGCATGGATGATCGTATCAATCGCCTTTTCCATCTCGCCCGGATCCAAGATTTTCATAGTGTTCTCTATCGAAAGTATGTTGTTCGATGTTACATTTTTGATTACAGTCCGGATATCGTCGTGTGGATGTAGATCCATATAGCTGACATCTTCTGCCTGCCCCAGCGCTATGTCGGCGACCAGGGATTTGACGAAATCCTTATATCCCTTGAACCCGAGCCCCTTGCAGAGTCGCATAATGGTGGTCTTGCTGGTGTTGCAATGGACAGCCAGCTCGCTTATGGACTGGTTCATGACTTTACGGGGATTACTCAGGATGAATCGGGCCACCCGCTGTTCAGCTTGGGCGAGCGTGTTCAATGATTCTTTCAAAAGGACATAGCAGCTTTCCATCTGTTTTCTCCTCACATACTCCATAGATATCATAAATCATATCTGTATTTAACAAATAGAACAATTACAATCATGTTATTTATTTACCATTTTTTCTAAAAATTAAGTAATTTTGGTATTGACCGCTATAAATTCCTCAATTATAATCTTCCCATTGCACGATAAGGCTGGCAGGGAAATCAACAGCCGAGCTCAAACGGAAAACATATTTTAAGGAGGGTCAAATGAAAATTGCAAGGAATGGGTTAAAAATGCTTCTTTATGCAACATTTATTTCCTTGGCAACAATATCAATTCATGCATGGAATTTAAAGGATGCCGCCGCCCCTTACAAAGGACAAAAGATTGTCATTGCTCTTCCCACATGGAAAAATGGTGTAGAAGCCGCTGCCAAAGATTTTACCGCNNCCAGACCGGGATTTCAGTAGAGGTGGTTGTCCTGCCATTTGATGATCTGTATGAAAAAGCATTGATGGATGCCAAGCTTGGCACGGGGAATTATGATGTCGTGGCTGTCGAAAGCACATGGACTGGCGCTTTCTATGGGGGCGGAGCGATTTACCCTTCTGAAACATTTCTTAAAAATGCCAAACTAGCCGATCCAAGTTATGACAATAGCGATTTTATGAACTTAAATCGCTATGCAATTTGGAATGGCAAGCAATATGGCTTTGGATTCTACGCTTCTAGTCATTTATTATTCTATCGGGATGACCTTTTTAGCAACCCTTCGTACAAGCAACAATTTAAGGCAAAATATGGATATGAATTAAAAGAACCAGAAGATTGGGATCAATACAGGGATATCGCCGAATTTTTCAATACCGTCGATTGGAAAACGCCGAGCGGAGAAAAAGGTTCAGGTGTCGTAATCATGGCAAAGCGCGGTCCAGATGCCTGGACGCTCTTCTTAGACAGATTTGCAGGCATGATGAAGCTTGAGCAAAATAAAACACTCAATTTAATTGATAACAATTATAATGTGACTTTTAATAATGAAGTCGGCTATAAGGCCATGCAGGCTTTTATAGATGCAGTCAAATTTGCAGGGAAAGGCGCCCTGCAGGTAGATCATAGCGAGTCGCGCCGAATTTTTATGCAGGGCGATGCAGCCATGGTGGAGCAGTGGCATACCTTTGTGCAACCGGTGAATGATCCGAAGCAATCAAGAGTAGCAGGGAAAGTAAAAATTGCTTTTATACCAGGCAAAAGACCATGTATCGGAGGATGGGGCCTTGGAATCTCCAACGCTTCGAAGCATAAAGAAGCGGCTTTTCTGTTTGCGCAGTTTATTAGCAATAAGGAGAACGATCTACGAATTTATCTGAGCGATGGGAAATTCCCGGGCAGAAAATCTACTTTAAATACGCCAGAANNTTTTCAAAAAATCTATTCCGGAGACCTCTCTGTTCTTTCAGAAAGCATAGAAAATGCCTCGTTCACTCCAAATCTCCCAGAGACATCGGTTCTTCGCGTGCCATTTGAGCTTGAATGTTCCAAAGCTCTGTCTGGAGATGAGGATGCAAAAAGCGCAGTAATAGCCATTGATCGGGCATGGCAAAATATTTTGAAGAAATACAAATAGAAATATCAATTAATAATCCATGCAAGAGGTCTCCTATAAGAGACCTCTTGCATTAACCTCAAAGGAGAGAATTACTCATTATTATTTCAATATTTATAGACTAATTAAAGGTGCGTCTTGATGAAGAAAAAAATTACGCTCTCAAATCAGGAAAAACTAGTTGGATGGAAAATGGCAACTCCAGCTTTGGTTTTCTTTTTAGTTACTGGAATTTATCCATATATAATGAATATTTATTATAGTTTGACCAATTGGAACCTGATACACTCAGGCCCGGTTTTCACAGGAGCAGCAAATTATATCAAAGCTTTTGCCGATAGCACCTTTCTCTTATCTGTACTTAGAACATTTGGGTTTATTGCAATTGTTATACCATTAGAATTCTGTCTAGGCTTAGGGATGGCACTTCTGTTAAGCCGAGAGGATATTAAAGGGAAAAATATTTTTCGCTCTTTGGTATTGCTGCCTATGATGTTAAGCCCTGTCGTCACTTCTGTCATATGGAAAATGATGTATTCTGTTCAATTCGGGCCATTGAACTATTTCTTTAAAGTTCTTGGCCTGAGTGATGGACGCACTGAATGGTTAAGCGATCCCAAACTCGCTTTCCCTGCTCTCGCCGTTGCTACTATTTGGATGTGGTTTCCATTTTCATTCTTAGTATTGTTGGCAGGCTTGCAGAGTATCCCAAGAGAACAATATGAGTCAGCAAAAATTGATGGAGCTTCCTGGTGGAACGAATTGCGTTATATTACTTTGCCAAATTTATTGCCTTCTATAATGGTAGTCGTATTGGTAAGATTTCTAGATGCGTTAAAAACTTTTGCTCTAGTGTATACCTTAACAGGAGGAGGCCCAGGCTCCTCGACAGAACTAATCTACTATGAAATTTTCCGAGTCGCTTTCAGAGACTTTAATATTGGCTATGCCAGCTCTCTGTCAATAATTGTAGTTTTGGTATCGATTCTTGCCTGCGGCTTAATATTAAAGCTTAGCAGGAAATATGCGTCTTATGAATATTGATGAGCGGAGGTACTCTCGATGACTTTACATAGAAAAGGAGTAGGAAGAGCTGTCGTTTATATATTTTTAATTTTATTTCTCATTGTGGAATTATTCCCGATTCTCTGGGTAGTCGCTACCTCTTTCAAAACCAGTATAGATATTTTCAATTGGCCACCGAAAATCTGGCCCAATCCCGTAACTCTGAGTAACTACGCCTATATTTTCAATGACATGAATCTGCAAAATTACTTGCTCAATAGCATTATTGTGGCCATTATTACTACTGTCATTTGCATAATTATAGGAATTCCCTGCGCTTATGCCATAAGTAGATTTCGCACCGGAGGGAAAGGACTCTCCTCGTGGATTTTAATGCAGCGAATGATCCCCTCTGTAGCAATTATTATCCCCTTATTTATTCTATTGTGGAAGATTCACCTTCTTGATACATGGTTCGGATTGGCGATTGCCCATGTTACCTATAGTTTACCATTTGGCATATGGCTGATGATTGGATTTTTTGGCGATATCCCCATTGAATTGGAAGAATCTGGAATGGTCGATGGATGCACCCGTATGGGGGCATTTAGGCGCATAACGCTCCCTTTAGTCGTGCCAGGATTGGTTGCGATGGCAGTCTTAATTGCTATCCAGTCATGGAATGAATTCCTGTATGCCGTAATTTTAACCAGCTCGCGAAAAAGCCAAACGCTTCCAGTTGCCATCTCCGTTTTAGTTCATCCGGTAACAGATATTCTCTATGGAGAGATGTGTGCCGCGGCTGTCGTTGCAATTATTCCAGTTTTTATATTTACGTTGTCAATTCAAAAGTATTTAGTCAGGGGATTAACCGCCGGATCGGTCAAGGGATAGCGAAAGAGATCCCCCTAAAAGGTTCTAGGAATCAATACAAGGTTATCAGATAAGTATATCTTTTGAAAAAGGAACTTATATGAGCTTTATGTTTCATCCTTATCCTTACAACGATCCTGATGCTATAAATCATGTTGCAGGGACTGAAGAAATTCGCAGCAAAATGGTCAGCGGCCTTATCGCTGTCGCCAAAACAATTGTTTCACATATAAAAAACGGTCAATGTCGCATCGGTATTGACGGGTATCCCGGCGCACAGTTTGATGCACTGATAAATGTGATTAATCAACAGCTTGGCGACATGCAGGTGAAAAAAATCTCTGCGCATTCCCTGTTGAAGGATAAAAAACTCATCAATGCAATGCTTAAAGCCTATCTGCCAAAAGACTACGATATCGATCCTGTATTGCTATATGGTGTGCGATATGAAGGCGGATATGAAGGATTTCAGGATTCCGCAAAAGTATCTGCGCTTAAGCACGTGCTCATGGATAATCATACCGCTATCATCGTCTATGGACGGGGTGCTCTTTGCAGTGCGCTGTGTGATACCTATGACCTGCGCATTTGGTTTGATATTACGCCTAAACAAGCCGTACTGAATACTAAATATGGAAAAGTATGTAACCTTGGGACGGATGAACCATTGCCCTACGCAGCAATGATGCGAAGAAATTATTATTGTGATTTTGAAATGGCTATGGGCTTGCGCTGGGAGCTAATTCGCAGCAGAAAGATTGATTTCTACATTTCTGGAGACGATCCAGAGAAAATGAATATGTTGCCGTATCTGACGCTAAAGGCTCTATTCGACAAGCTTCTCATGCGCCCCCTTCGATGCCGCCCGGTTTATCTTGAAGGGGTGTGGGGGGGCTTTTATTTCAAACGTTTGCGCCACTTGCCTGAAGGAATGCGTAATTGTGCTTGGGTATTTGATCTGATTCCGCTGGAAGTTTCCCTCGCTGTAGACATGAATGGGAAGCAATTGGAAGTCCCTTTCTTCACTTTTGTGCAGGTCGAGGGAGAAAAGCTGCTGGGGGAAAAGGCATATGAGCAGTTTGGCGGATATTTCCCTGTTCGTTTCAACTACGACGACACTTATCATTCAAGCGGGAACATGTCGATTCAGTGCCATCCTGACGAAGAGTATGCGATGAAGAACTACAAAGAACTTGGTCGCCAGGATGAGAGCTACTATGTGTGCATTGCAGGACAAGAGGCTCGCACATATCTGGGCTTCCGAGAAAAAGGGGATTGTGAAAAATTTCTTACGATTGCCAATAAAGTGGCTAAATCCGGAGAGCTGATGGATTACCAGCAATACCTTAACGCAATCCCTTCAAAACCCGGAATGCAGCTGATGATTCCCGCCGGGACAATACATGCCTCTGGTCGCAACCAAGTCGTCCTGGAAATTGGAAGTCTGACAGTAGGCTCATATACCTATAAACTCTATGATTATCAGAGAATCGATCCGCAGACAGGTCTTCCTAGACCTCTCCATCTGAAGATGGGCGAAAAGGTGTTGCATCCCGAGCGAACAGCTGAATGGGTAAATGAAAACCTTGTGAACCATGGGAAAGTCATGCGTGAAGGTAAGGGATATCAGGAAACTATTGTTGGCGAGCATGAACTTTTATATTTTTCACTGCGCAATCTGACTTTCGAAAAGGAGATTTTTGATGATACGAATGGTACCTTTCATGTGCTTGCATTGGTAGACGGTGAGCGTATCCGAGTGGAATCAATTCAAGATACTTCGCTTTTTTATGTGGCTAATTCCATGGATATACTCATCGTACCCGCATATTTTGGAAGGTACCGGATCATAAACGAAGGTGTTGGAAAGGTTGTTGTCCATAAAACGTGCCTGAAGGAATAACTATAAGCGAAGGATCGTGTATGAAACTGATTGCTCCTTTACCAAATTATCTTTCTACTATCTGGGGAGGAAACCGGCTCTCAAAAATCCGGGGAATTCTTCCACCACCAGGAAAAGCTTTTGGCATCTGCAGAGAAGTCAGTACTTATCGCAATGCAGAGAATACGATCGCGCGCGGTGAATTTGCAGGCATGAACTTGCAAGCGTTGGTCAAACAGTATCACAAGGATTTGATGGGTGATGATCCTAGCGATCAACTCATTCGGGTTGCGTATCTGGACACTGATGAGAATCTGTCTATTCAGGTTCATCCGAACGCTGAATATGCCATGCAGGTCGAGAAAGATTACGAAAAATCCGAGGCATGGTATATCTTGCAGGCAGAAGAAGACGCGTGTATCGTAGTAGGTACTACAATCAAGGAAAAAGAAAAGATTAAAAAGGCTATAATAAATGGGACAATTTCAGCCTGTTTCGAATGGATACCTGTCAGCGCAGGAGATTTAGTAATGATTCCCGCAGGAATGATGCATGCCTGTGGCAAGGACATTTTGGCACTTGAAGTGGGAAGTTTCGGGGGCATTACGTATCGGCTTTGGGATTATGGACGTGGTAGAGCCCTGGATATTGATAAAGGGCTGCAAGTGCTTGATACCACACTTAAGGCTAATATCAAGCACTTTACACCTCTAGAACGTCCTCCGCACGGTGCCTCAATACGCAAAGGGATTCGCCATAATACTTTTTGCACAGATGTAGTGGATATCAAAGATTCATGGGTTATGAAAAAAAAGAGCAATAATTATTTAATCATGACAGTACTAGAGGGAGATGCACTCATAGAAGCACAAGGGTCTTATGAAGAATTGCCCTTCACACATACCGTGATTATGCCTGCATGCATACGGGAGCTCACAGTACAAGGCAATTGCCGTTTGATGCTTAGCTATAGAGGCCCAGAATCGCTCATTACGACAACAGATGAATAGCACGTATGGTTATCGGAGAAACATCTATGGTATTTGGAGCAATCGAAACAGGCGGAACAAAAACAGTCATGGGAGTATTGAATCACGAGGGCAATATTCTTCAATGTTCAACCATNACAACAGACAAGCCTGAAAATACACTATCAGCTATGATTGACTATTTTAGCGGGAAAAATATTGCCGCTTTGGGAATATCATCTTTTGGGCCACTGGATTTAAACCCTGCATCCAGCACGTATGGCAATATCACATCAACTCCCAAGCAGGGCTGGCAAAATGTGCCTCTTAGAAGCCAATTGCAAGCTGCACTTCATATTCCAATTGAAATAGATACCGATGTTATTGGTGCAGCCCTGGGTGAGATGACATTCGGAAATGCAAATAGTCTAGATATTTTCCTTTATGTTACAGTTGGAACTGGTATTGGAGGTGGCGTGATAGTGCATGGAAAGCCGCTTAGAGGATTTTGGAATCCATCATTCGGCCATATGAGCCTTGCACCACATAAGAATGATCCNTTACCCCAAGGTTTCTGTTCCTTTCATGCTGGTTGCTTAGAAGGTCTGGCAAGCGGTTCTGCCATTGCAAAACGGTGGCAAATGAAGGCGGAAATGTTGCCACCGGACCATCCTGCCTGGGAAATTGAGAGTTACTATCTCGGACAGATGTGCGCTAACGCAATACTCATACTTTCACCACAAAAAATATGTATTGGCGGTGGCGTGATGCAGAGAGAATTTCTTTTCCCAATTATCAGAAATGAAACCTTGAAACGACTTGGCGGTTATGTACAGAATCGAGTGATTCTAGAAGAGATCGATTCATATATTGTACCGCCGAGCCTGGGCAGTCAGAGCGGCATAATGGGCGCATTTGTTCTGGCAAAGCAGGCGTTTGGCGAGCAGACAGGAGAACAATTTTAGTTAAGAAGTTATGCTATCTGATCGAATATATGTAGTAAGGTATTAAATACAGAGGTAATCCGAATGCATATCCTCGTTCTCATCAAACAAGTCCCCGAGACCGACAAAGTCAAAATGGACCCGGAAACCGGCACGATGGTGCGCTCCGGGCTCGAGAGCATCATAAACCCGCTCGATCTGTACGCAATCGAAGAGGCGCTCGTGCTGAAAGAGCGGCTCGGGGCCCATATAACAGTGCTCTCGATGGGCCCGCCGGATGCGGAGCGCGCCCTCCGGGAGTCGCTCGCGATGGGGTGCGACAGCGCGATCCTGCTGACCGACAGGGCTTTTGCGGGGGCGGATACCTGGGCGACATCGCGCGTGCTGGCCGAAGCGATCCGGCGCGTCGGGGACGTCGACCTCGTCTTTGCAGGCGAGCGGGCGACCGACGGAGATACGGGCCAGGTCGGACCCGCGGTGGCCTCATGGCTCGACATCCCTGTGCTCACGTACGTAAGTTCCCTGGAAATCGAGGCCGCTCCCCGTCTGCCGTCGGCGCCCCTNCTTCCGAAAACCACGCCGACAGCGATCCGCGTCCGCCGGCTCACCGAGGAGGGCTATCAGGTACTCCAGGTCGTGCCGCCATGCCTCGTCACGGTCGTGAAAGAGATCGCCTCACCGCGCCTCCCGACTCTGCGCGGCAAGAAATTCGCCCGGAGCGCGGAGATTGTCCGCTGGGGAGCCAGGGAGCTTGGTCTGGACCCGGCCAGCACGGGGCTTGTCGGCTCGCCGACCCGTGTCACAAAGATTTTTTATCCGAAAGTCGCGCGCAACGGCCAGCGAATTGTGGCCGCGGATGAAGCGGGCATCGAAAAGGCGATCGGCCATATCATGGCGCTCCTTGAAAACGGGGGGTTCCTCGGCAAGGCCACGGTTGGNGACGGAGCTTTCGTTTCCCCAGAGCCTCTTGCCTCTTCTCCTGTTTCAGCTTCACCCCTTGGGCGCTCTCCGGTTGCAGGAGACGAGCAGGGGCAGGGTCCCGAAACTGCAGCGGCCTCTGTAAGGCCTGAATTCTGGATTCTGGCGGAGCGCCGCTCAGGCGGCCTCGATGTCGTCTCTTTTGAGCTGCTTGCGCGGGCCCGGGCGCTCGCGGACAGCCGCGGGGCCCTTTTGGCGGCTGTTGTGCCCACTTCTTCCCTCTCCGAAAAAGACGCGGAAGCGCTGATCGCCCACGGCGCAGACAGCGTCATCGCGGTTGAACACCCTCTTCTGCGCGATTTTCTCTGCGAGATATGGGCGGAGGTCCTCCTCAATCTTGTGCGCGAGCGCAAGCCTGAGGTCTTCCTCGCCGCCGCCACGACAACGGGCCGCACCCTCATGCCCTATCTCGCGGCAAAACTCGGCACGGGTCTCACCGCCGACTGCACAGAACTCGCCATCGAGAAAGACACCGGACTCCTTCTCCAGACCCGCCCCGCCATCGGCGGGAACATCATGGCCACGATCAAGACAGCCCGCCACAAGCCCCAGATGGCGACGGTCCGCCCTCATTCGATGCAACCTCTGTCCCCCGACCCCGGACGCCGAGGCACGGTGATCCGCCTTGCGTGCGATCCCCTTGCCGGCAAAGACTCCCCCGAGCCGCCAGTCCGGATCCTCGCCCTCGAGCGCAACATTGAGGACTTCGAGAACCTCGAAGGAGCACGCATCGTGGTCTCGGGCGGCCGCGGCCTCAAAAAGGCCGACAATTTCAAGCTCATCCGCGAACTCGCGCGCACCCTCGGCGCTGTCGTCGGCGCAAGCCGCGAAGCCGTGGACAGAGGCTGGATATCCTACCCGCATCAGGTGGGGCTCAGCGGCAAGACCATATCGCCCGAAATCTACCTGGGCGCGGGAATTTCAGGTGCCATCCAGCACCTGGCGGGTATTCGCACCGCAAAGACCATCATCTCGATCAACACCGACCCCGAAGCGCCCATCCACGCCGTCGCCGACCTCGCGATAGTGGGGGACCTCTTCGAGATTCTGCCGCGGCTCACGGCGCGTCTGCGACAAGGGTCCACCGGCGACCTGCCGCACGAGCCTCCCACGCCGCCGCCGGACATCCCGGCCGCCGCGCCGACCGCCGCCGAAAACAGGGCCGACACCTCCAAGGGGGCGCAAATATGACGTATAATCACATAAATAAAGAAATCATCGGCGAACTCATCCGCATCGCCGGCGAGCGGAATGTCCACCTCGATCCCGCCCGCATCGAGGCATTCTCCCACGATGAAACCTCCAAAGAGGAATATGGCCACATGCCCGATGTCGTCGTGACTCCCCAGTCGACCTCGGCCGTGGCCGAAATCGTCAGACTCGCGAACCGAGTCCGCATACCCGTCACACCCCGCGGTGCGGGAAGCGGGCTTTCGGGCGGAGCCATTCCGGTCTACGGCGGCATCGTGCTGTCGCTCGAAAAGATGGACCGCGTGCGCGAAATCGACTACGACAACCTCACCATGACCGTCGAGACCGGCATCGTCACCAACGAAATCAACAATCTCGTCAGGGACAGAGGCCTGTTCTACGCCGGCTATCCCATGAGCCTGGAAACATGCACGCTGGGAGGAAACATCGCGGAAAACGCGGGCGGCGGAAAGGCCATCAAGTACGGCGTGACATCGCGCTACATCCTCGGGCTCGAATTCGTCACCCCCGCCGGCGAAGTCGTCTGGCTCGGAGGCAAACTCGCAAAGGACGTGACGGGATACGACCTCGTCCACCTCATCGTCGGCTCGGAAGGGACGCTCGGCATCGCGACTGCGGCCATCATCAGGCTCATCGGCCTACCCGCCGCAAAATCCGACCTGCTCGTCCTCTTTCGCAGTCCCCAGGAAGCGATATCCTCCGTCCCCATCATCCTCTCCAAAGGCCTCATCCCCACCGCCATCGAGTTCATGGACCGCCGGAGCGTGGAGACTTCCTGCTCCTATCTGAACGAGAATCTGCCGTACGCGGAGTGCGGCGCGATGCTGCTCATCGAGATGGATGGCCGGGACCCCGCCCTTGTCGAGAGCGAAGCCGAGGCGGTGGGCGACCTGTGCATGGAGCAGGGAGCCATCGAAGTCTATGTGGCGGACAACCGCACGACGCAGGAGCGCCTGTGGGCGATACGCCGGAACATCGCGGAGGCCTTCAAGGTTTACTGCCCCGTCCAGAGCCTCGAAGACATCGTCGTGCCGCCCGCGGCGATTCCCGCCGTGATTCCGGAACTCGAACGGATCTCCGGACAGTTCGGCGTCACCATCCCCTGCTACGGCCACGCGGGCGACGGCAATCTCCACGCGACCCTCGTCAAAGACCCCGACATGCCCATGGAGGACTGGCAGCGCATCGAACCTCTGTCCCTCACGGCGCTGTACGAGGCCATCACCAGACTCGGCGGCAAAATCTCGGGCGAACACGGCATCGGCCTCAAGCGCAAAGAGTACATGAAAAAGTTCATGAGCCCCGTCGAGCTCGGGCTTCTCAAGACAATCAAGCGCGCCTGGGACCCGAACCTCATCATGAATCCGGGGAAGATTTTCGACATAGAGGATTGATAGGTGAAGGCGGAGAAACGATAAATACTATACATTTGTTTAGTTTTTTCCGTTTTTCTCTATGCTTTGAAACATCAATATGGTATATTTGAAAATATGAAAATTGGCAGCCATTTTGATTTTGGCAACAGTATTACTTTATATACAGGCGACTGCCTGGACTTCTTAAAAGAAATACCAGATAAGTCAGCGACACTGGTAGTAACTTCTCCACCTTACAATATTGGCAAAGAATATGAAAAAAAGACTTCCATAGTTACATATCTAAGATGGCAGGAAAAAGTCATCAACGAATGTTATAGAGTTTTGAGAGATGAGGGCAGCATATGCTGGGAGGTAGGGAATTATGTCAACAATGGAGAAATCCTTCCGTTAGACATTATGCTTTTCCCTATATTCAACAAACTTGGCCTTCATCTCCGTAATAGAATAATATGGCATTTTGGTCACGGCTTGCATTGCTCAAACCGATTTTCTGGTAGATACGAGACAATTCTTTGGTTTACAAAATCTGATAGTTATATTTTCAATCTTGACAGCATCCGTGTTCCTCAAAAATACCCAAATAAAAAATATTATAAAGGAGAAAAAAAAGGAGAATTCTCAAGCAATCCTCTTGGCAAAAATCCAAGTGATGTCTGGGAAATTCCAAATGTCAAATCTAATCATGTCGAGAAAACCATTCATCCTTGCCAATTCCCGGTAGAGCTCATTGAGCGTCTTGTTCTCTCTCTTACCAATGAGGGTGATCTTGTGGTTGATCCTTTCAGTGGAGTAGGTTCTACAGCTATTGCATCTCTCATTCATAATCGCAAGGCCGCAGGGGCAGAAATAGTGGAAGAATATGTAACGATTGCAAAGCAAAGAATACTAGATGCTGAAAATGGGAAACTCCGCATTCGCCCAATGGAAAGACCTGTTTACGATCCACAAGAAAGTAACGCTTATGTNCCTCCGAAAACTATCAATTTACATAAACCAGAACCTCTAGAATTATTTGAAAAGATTTCAAGATATGATAACTTAGACAATTAGAGGACATAAAATGAGAATAGTATATGAATACTCTCACTTAGGCGGTTCTGAAATTCTCAAAGTAAGATATTCTGGTATTGAAGAAGAAATTCGAACTGTCATCGAGAAAGTAAAAGCAAATCGAATTAAAGAAAGCAAAGAAAAAACAATGAAAGGCGAGATGCTTTTTTCTCCAAAAGACATGAATGATCAATTTTCAAAGTATTTTAATGATCTGAAATACCACGAGATACGAGATACATATACTATCACCATCCCAAATTCCGAGACGAAAATTCCCGGAGCCTTCAAACAAGTAGATTTTGTCAAAGACAAAGTACTCATCGAAGTACAATTTGGCAAATACGCTTTCATGTTCTATGATATGGCTAAATTTCAATATTTCTTTAATGAGAACAAAGCCGATGTTGGTATCGAAATCGTCCCCTGTCACCACCTCCAAAAAGAAATGTCATCGGGCGTTTCATATGGCGAGCAGTTGGTTTACGATATCGAACGACTAAAGCGACATTTCCCCGCTGTACCCGTAAAAGTAATGCTGGTAGATGTGGATGAATAAAGAACGCTTTCTATAAAGATGAATTCTTACTGTCTGCAATACTTTTCATCCAATTTCCCTAAAAAACGGTCTCAAAATTCCGCCTATCTCCGATTCGAATTCCTTTTTCTGATACCAGCCGAGCGATTCAAGGAGCGAGCTGTCCATGTGGCAGTCGCGCGGGCGGGGAGCGCCAGATGGCGGCGAGGGGTCGGGCCGCAAGTGACTCGCATCGAGGCCCAGCGCTTTGGCCATGATCTGCGCCATTTCATACTTTGTATAGGCATGATCGCCAGAGAGCAAAAACCGGGGAAAGGGACCATAGGAACAGCGCCCACTCCGGCATGCATCCACCACGGCAAGAATTGCGCTTGAAACATCGTCGACATGCGCGGGATATCTGCGGGCCCAATGCTCCACTTTTCGGGGAGTATCGGCCTTGAGGGCAAGGGCCACTTCCGTGACCGAAGACTCCCGGAGCGATTCCACGGGCCCATACAGAATCGGGATGCGCAGCACGGCGCCAGCGGGGTGCCCTCCGGAGGAAGGTACGGCGCCGGAAAGCGCCATTTCGGCGACACGTTCCGATTCCAGTTTCATGAGGCCGTAGGCGTTGAGGGGGTGTACGGGGGAATTGGGATAATACGGCGGCAATGAGCCGTCATAGACATAATCGGTGGAGACGAGCAGCAGAAAAGCTCTGTGTTTCGAGCATTCACGCGCGACAATCCGCGTCGCGTCCACATTGATCGCCTGCGCCTTCGGCAGTTCCGTATCGACGACGTCGGGGCGTCGCTCGGCGGCCAGATGCATCACCACGTCAGGCCGATACTGAGCAAAAAACAGCGCGACCGCGCTCTCGTCGGTCAAATCCAGCTTTTCAAGCGGTAGCGCCGNCCTCGAAAAAGCGACGCCCCTCACCTCGAAATCAGGGCGCCCCGCCAGAAGTCTCATGAGCGAGCGGCCGAGTAGTCCGGATGCTCCTGTAACAAGTATCTTCATTTGAAAATAGTACCATGCGGCCGGACAGCCTAAAAGGCTCCTGTCCGCCCTTGCGCAAAGTACCTTTTTTCGCTAGTGTATGCTTCTACAATTAGTCAACTTCCCTACTGGCCAGCGAATAGCGAGGAGATACAAATATGGAAAAGAACCTCTGGTCAAGTCGCCAGAGCGAGCAGTGGCGCATAAAAGTCGGACTCGCGGAGATGCTCAAGGGCGGCGTTATCATGGATGTCACCAATGCGGCGCAGGCGAAGATCGCCGAAAAAGCAGGGGCCTGCGCAGTTATGGCCCTCGAGCGTGTCCCGGCCGATATTCGCGCGCAGGGCGGCGTTGCCCGCATGTCCGACCCCAAGATCATCAAAGAAATCCAGAACGCAGTCTCGATTCCCGTCATGGCCAAGTGCCGCATCGGGCATTTTGTGGAAGCGCAGATCCTCGAGGCGCTCGGCGTCGACTTCATCGACGAATCCGAGGTGCTCACTCCGGCTGACGACCATTACCACGTCTTCAAACACGACTTCAAAGTGCCTTTCGTCTGCGGCTGCCGCGACCTGGGCGAAGCGCTTCGCCGGATCGGCGAAGGGGCCGCCATGATCCGCACAAAGGGCGAAGCCGGCACCGGCGACATCATCGAAGCCGTGCGGCACATGCGCGCCGTCCGCGATGGCATCGCGCGCCTGGCCAGCCTTCGCGACGAAGAGCTCATGACCGCGGCGAAAGAACTGGGAGCGCCCTTCGAGCTTGTATGGGAAGTCGCGAAGACCGGCAAACTTCCCGTTCCGAACTTCTCAGCGGGCGGTGTCGCGACCCCCGCAGATGCAGCGCTAATGATGCAACTCGGCGCGGAATCGGTCTTTGTCGGCTCAGGCATTTTCAAGTCCGGCAACCCGGAGCGCCGCGCCACGGCGATCGTCTCGGCAGTCGTCAACTATAAGGACCCGAAAATTCTCGCGGAAATTTCGGAAGACCTTGGGGCGCCGATGGTCGGCATCGGCCTCGATGAGCTCGCCGAAAACCAGAAAATCGCCGGGAGAGGCTGGTGAGTGATCCGCGCATCGGGCTTCTGGCGTTTCAGGGAGATTATGAGGCCCATGGGAAGGCGTTCGCGCGGACAGGCATTGCGTCGATAACAGTCGTCGAAGTGCGGCGCCTTTCTGATCTCGAAAATATCGACGCCCTCATCATTCCGGGGGGCGAGAGCACTGTCATGGGAATGCTCCTTGAGCGTTTCGGCATGTTCGAAACGCTCAAGACCCGCATCGAACAGGGCATGCCCGTCCTTGCCACCTGCGCGGGACTCATTTTGCTCGCCAAGAACATCGAAGGCAGCGGTCAGACCCGACTTGGCGTCCTCGATGTCACCGTCCTGCGCAACGCTTATGGCCGCCAGATCGACAGCTTCCACGCTCCCGTACAGACCAATATCCCGCAGATAGGCACTATCGACGGTGTATTCATCCGCGCCCCAAAAATCACGGCCGTCGGCAAAGGCACCGAAATCATCGCCACCCACCAGAATGAAACCGTCATGGTGCGTCAAGGCTCGATCGTCGCCGCCACCTTCCATCCCGAACTACTGCCAGGAGCACCCCTGCACCGCTGGTTCATTCAGTCTTTTTTGCTGCAAACCCGGGGATAGCGACAGAATTTCCCGACACGTGGCAAGCGATCCAGGCCACACCTATCGGCAACTCTGGATTGAGCCTCTCCAGGGCCCTTTTCAGAATTTCAGAAGCGGATGGCTGAAACAACGCTCTTATCAGACGGTAATAGTAATATGGACATTCTGTAAGCTCTCTGCTGAGGATAGTCTCTTTCAACTCTTTCATCAGAGGGATGATCCTCTCTTTCGATGTTTGGACAACTCTGGCTATCTTGTCCTCCGTCGCGTACGCGTTTTTCAGAATCGCCTGTTCAAGCTCTTCATAAGAATAGGCATGAACTCTTTCAACATCCAGAATCGAGGCTGCGCATTCGAGGGCAATGAGAAGGTTTCTCTGGTCATAGCACATATACTGCGGCTTTTTGTTGAGCGGTATCGAAGAATCCGGAACGTACACTTTCTCAAGCTCATTGTCAGGCTGTACAAAATAGGAATACCCCACAAGGCGGCCAAAGGTCCGCATCGTATCAAGATAACCAAGCCTCATGAATGTGTTCAAAAAATCTCTGTTCATATCCAGAACCCAGCCCATATCGATTGAATTTTTGATGTAAATGGTGATGGAGCCATCAATTTGGGGTTTTCGCGCCCTTCCTATGCCCGAAATATCGGAAATGATGATCTCCCGATATCCCCGTTTTCTGGCCATTGCATAGGGAATATTGTCATACATTCCTCCGTCCATGAAGGATTTCCCGTCAATCTGCGGATTCTTGAAGCCGGGGAAGGCCGAGCTCGCCATGATATAATCGACCACCTTCCCGTACTCCATATCTTCAAGGAACACTTCACGGGGCTTCAGGTTTGTCACATCGATGGTGACCACACCGAAATCCTTCCCGCTTTTTCTGAGCAACTCTTCGTCGAGGTTGTCGCTGATGAGACGCCTGAGGGGTTTGGTATCAAGTCCCTTATTGTTCACAATCGAAGTGAGTAAATGGGGTATGCTCGATATAGTGTGCAGTCCAATAGATATCTCTCCATCTTTTGCGAATCCGGCCGGTAAACTGATCACATTGTCAACAGTAATTTCCTGTCCCAGCCTTTCCAAAAACTTCCCCGAACCTTGCGCAAGAAACGCTGCCATGACTGCACCAATCGAAGTGCCCAGGAAAGCTCTCACGGGAATTTCCATCTGCTGGAGAGCTTGCCAGACACCGATATGATAGACACCCTTGGCTCCGCCGCCGCTAAGAACAAGGCAATACCCTTCTGCATTATGATACATTGTCTTCCCTCCCAAAATCTCTGAGGCCTGGCTTTCCAGCAGACGGTCTGGTCAAAATGCGCCACGCAGAGTAAGCCGCCATGAAATATCCAAGGAAAAAATACTGCCACAAAAATGATGTGGGACGAAGCCTGCCCAGTGCCTCGATGCCCGCGGGCAGCCGCGCGATTGCGTCAGCCATGAACACATACAATATTATGCAAATTCCAAATACCAGCAGAAGCATTTCTGCCTTTGTCGGGTGTATCATCTGCTCCTCATCCTCAAGCGCTGCCAGTCTGCTCCCACATAGCACCATGAGGCCCGCGATCATCACTGGTGTAATGACAGGTCCCCACCATGGCAAGGGAACAAGAAAGAGTAAATCCCAATCAAGCAAAGACTTGGGCCATCCAATGAACACGGCAAGCCACGCATAATACATAATATCCCAAAGACCAAACGCATAGACCGCAAACCCAATCTTCGACTGAAGCTTCTTCCCCGACAAAAGTCCTACTGCAAGCAACATAACGAGCGTCGCAATTTCACGCCCCACCTCAATTACCGATATCTGCGGGGCAAAAGGGGGAATACTGGCCATCAAATCGGTAATGCCATACAATCGCCGCAAATATACCACTACCGCAGCCTCGAGATATGCCATTCCAACTGCATAGATAGCGATATACAAAAGTTTCTTTCTATACATCATGACGGTTATTCTTCAATAGATATCCTTTCTTGACGCATCTGTCAAATATATATATTTTTAACCAGTTACTCTTCGAAATTTAACTTTGTCCTGCATGGGGCCCGGAAAGGACTCTGAAATGATATTTGAAAGGAATGACAATGAAACAACAAACAAAATCGCCATTTGACGATATCCTGCTTGCCATCGGACAGGGCCGAAACCGGACCAACCTGCTCAAAAAACAGGAACAGAACACCATTGCATTCCTCGTTCAATATATCCCTTCCTGGGTCAGTTCCAACATGTTAACAGGTGTCGGCTTTTTGGGGAATGTGATCGTGTTCCTGAGCTTCGTTCTCGGAAAAACAGTCGACTCGAGATTCCTTCTGATGGGTGTCGCCGGCTTTGCCATCTCATGGTTCGGCGATTCACTCGATGGACGCATCGCGTACTACCGAAACAAGCCCCGGAAATGGTATGGATTTTCGCTCGATCTGGTGGTGGATTGGATAGGCATCGTGCTGGTCGGCCTTGGGTTTATACTATACGCCCAGGGGCTCTCAAAACTTTTAGGCTACGCCTTCATTGTTCTCTATGGGCTTGAGATCATCATCGCTCTTCTGCGATACAAGATCAGCGGGGAATATTCCATCGACGCGGGAAAACTGAGCCCGACCGAAGCCAGGATCCTCATCTCTTTATTCATGGTGATCGAAGTAATATTTCAGGGGAGCATCGTCTACCTGACTGCATTGGCCGATATTGTCCTCGCCGTCTCAAATTTTCTCGAATTCAAGAAACTGGCGAGAATCGCCGACCGGCGCGACGAACAGGAGAACAAGAAGAAAGTATCCCCAATGTCCGATATAGAAGGCAAAACAGAAAGCATGTAAAATGCTGCGTTCAATCCTGGTGTTTTCCAAGGCACAGATATCCTCTTTCATCGGGGGTGTTGTCGATTATGGAGTCATGATTGCCCTCACCGAATTGCTGCACATACACTACACCATTTCGATCGTCTTCGGGGGCATCGTCGGAGCCGCCGTCAATTTCAGCGTGAACAGAGTGTGGGGTTTCTATTCAAAGGAAACCCCTTACAGATATTCCGTATTTCAACAGCTGATAATGTTCTGTCCAATGGTCCTCGGCAGCATCGCACTGAAATCGGGCGGCACTTTCCTGCTCACCTCTCTTACAAAAATAGACTACAAGTTCACAAAGCTCGCCGTCGACGCCCTTGTATCGGTCTTTTTCAATTTTATGTTACAAAAGCACTGGATTTTCAAAAAGCGACGTTAGGCGCGAACCTCTCTCCGGAGAGGCTCAGGCGCCGGAGAGCCCGAAAGCGCAATCGAAAAGCTCATTCCGATTTTTTCACGAGCACTTTGTCGATTCGCTTGCCGTCCATATCGACTACTTCGATGTGCAGGGGCGGCCACTCGATCATATCGCCGGCCTTAGGGATCGAACCTGCGCAGTGCAGCACAAAGCCCGCCACGGTGTCGTAATCCTCACTCGAGACGGCCCCGATATCGAGTTCGAGATTCTCGGCGAATTCATCGATCGGCATCGAGCCGTCGACAAGATACGAACCGTCGCTTCGTCTGAAAATCTGCGGCGCGGCCTCCTGTTCGATATCCGAAATATTGGCCATGGCCTCGAGCAGGTCGCTGATCGCCACGAGACCCGATACACCTCCAAATTCGTCGATAATAAGCCCTGCCGATTTCTTCGCATCGCGGAGAATGCCGAGCGCCTGCAGACCGGAAAATGTCTCCGGAATCAGGACGGCCGGCTCCATGTACTCTTCGACACCGACAAAATGTCCCTCTGCCAAATGAGTCAGCGCCTGCTTTACGGCCAGCATGCCCTTTGTGTGGTCCAGATCGCCATCGACGACAGGCAGATAGCCGAATTCGGCATTCTCGATGATGATCCGAATGTGGGCCTCGCGCGAATCCGCCACATCAAGCGCCACCACATCCGTCCGTGGCGTCATAAACAGCGTGACCCGCCTGTCATCCAGACTCAGCACCTCTTCCACCATCTCGCGCTCGGCCGCCTCGAACACCCCCGATTCTTCCCCCTGTTCTACAAGGATCTTCACCTCCTCCGGCGTAATTGCAGATTCGGGGTGACGGGAAAGTCCGAAAAGCTTTATGATCCCGTCGGTGACAGACGATAAAAACTTGACTACGGGAAAGAAAATGACACTCAGCGCGTGCATGGGCTGAATGGTGAGCACGGCGATGCGCTCGGGATTATGAAGGGCGATGGATTTGGGAACGAGCTCGCCGATCACCACAGAAAGAACGGTTATCGCCAATACTACTACGGCCACTGAAACCGAAGCCGCATATTTTTCGAAAAAGGCCCATTTCGACAGCCACTGTGCCAGCCATTGGGAGAACGTCGTGCCGCTGACCGTGCCTGTCAGGATGCCGATAAGCGTGATTGCAATTTGAATCGTAGAAAGATACCGGCTCGGCGATTCCCGCGTTTTAAGCGCGAGACTGTAGGCTTTCTTTCCCTTGTCCGCCTCGGCCTTGAGCCTCACCTTGCGCGAAGAAACAAGCGCCATCTCCGAGAGCGAAAAAAATCCATTGAGCAGGATAAGCACAAGCAGGACAAGAAGCTCAGCCACCATGGCGCGCCCCTTCAGAGCTACAAAAACCCATCGTTCGGGAAGCTACGCCGGCATATGAAAGACAACGGTCAGGGTCACTCGAAGAATCATCATCGTTCTGCATGAGAAAAGAATAACAAATCTTGACGCACGATGTCGAGGCGCCTGCAACGATATGCTTTCGACACGGAGCGGCCCCGCAACTTTTTTCTGTTTTGGTCCTTCGCAATTATCTTTTGATAGTATATAGTAAAAACAAATGATGGCATCAGTACGTTGGCGTGTGGTGCGGATCGCAATGCTCTTCGGATTTGCATGTGCAAATCTCCTGTCCGCACCGCTGGCTGCCCAGCAAAACCCATCGCCGCCGCACGCTTTCTCCGACACATTCGATCTCGAATTCCCCGAAGGAGACACTCTCCGAAAGATAACAGAGCCGGTATTCCTCGGAAAAACAATCTTTCTCCAGAGGCTCGAAGAGAGAACAGCCGCGCGAGCCGCCGCCGGCTCCTCTGTCCTCCGCCCTCCGCTGGGCCTCGTGCTCTGCGGCGGCTCTGCGCGCGCGTATGCCCACATCGGCGTCCTCAAGGCGCTCGAACAGGCCGGCATATACCCCGATTTCATTGTCGCGAGCTCCATGGGGGCCATCGTCGGCATGCTCTATGCCGCAGGGTATTCTCCCGACGATATTCAGATGCTCATCCATGCAATTCCGCTCGAATCCTACTTTGACATCGTCATCCCCACCAATGGCGGACTCATCAATACCGCAAAGTTCAGGGCGACGCTTCGAAAGCTCACAGGCAAGCTCGATATCTCGGAGACTGCGATCCCTATCATTGTGACCACTGAAGACCTCAAGTCCCGCCAACAGATATGGCTTGCGGAAGGACCTTTCGACCGCGTGATGATGGGTGCATTCGCAATGCCCATGATTTTCGAGCCCCAGCCCCTTATCGAATTCGACCTTATCGATGCGGGAGCCACCATCATCGCGCCTGTCGAACCCGCCCTCAGGATCAGCGACCGGCTGATCATTTCAACCGCGTTCTACGACCGCACCATGAACTTTTCAAACCCGATAACAGTGCTCAACCGCGCGGTGGACATAGGAAAGACGCGCGCCGGCATGAGAGAAATCGAAAAATCCCGGGCCTTTGTGATCCGCAATGACGTCGAAAATCTCTCCTACATGCAGTTCAGCGACCCCGACACCATCATCTCGAAAGGCGAACAGAGCGCCCAAAAGGCCCTTGAAAAACTTACTCCTGATCTGCGTTCACAGATTGAAAACTCGCCTCCTCCCGGCTTCTTTGAGCATCGCGCGCTGATCCATGAGAACTTCATGACAAACATTCGGCAGATGCAAAGCGGCGAGATGCCCTCGACATCGTTCGTGATGAGAGGTGTTCCGATTCTCAAACTGTTGGAACCATTCTCGCGCGCACCGGGCGAAACAGGAACAGAGCCGCGCATAGGGGCTTCACTCGTATTTTCAGTTTCAAAACTCAGGGCAGGCCTCTCTTATTTCGCTGCCCTGAACCCAGACCCGGGAAAAGAATGGGCCCTTGAAGCAAGTTTGCAGGCCAATCCTCTGGGGAGCCTGAATGTATGGCTTACGACTCGCCTCTGGGGAGCATACGGCACGACCTATATTCTGGACCACAGGCCTGAATACTGGGAATTCGCCGGACTTGTAAAGAATGCCGCAGTACTAAAGAATAAAAAGATCGGATTTCAGCTCGGGGGCGATCTGTTCCTGAGAACAACAGGCACCATCGCGACATGGCAGACATTGGGGCTTGTAGACCTCGCATCGACCCAAAAATTCTCAAAGAGCGGTTCCGTTCTTCAGCCCTGGTATTCGGCAAGTGTGGGCGGGTTTGTCGAAAATACCTTTGGAAACCAGATTGCCGCGGGTATTCAAAGCACCCTGATAGGAGGCATCGATTCGACCTGGATCAGCCCCAAGGCCCGTGCCTTTGCAAAAATCTCCCTCAACGGACAGGAATTCGGCGGCTCGAAATTCGATGGGTTCCGGAGTTCAGCGCCCCGGACTCCCGCACTCTCCAGCCTCATCACCAACACTGAAATCACCGTTGTGCTTCGGGACATGTACCTGGACATGGCCGAGGCACTGCTGTTCCGGAATCTCGAGGCCGCACCGTTCTTCGACACGCGCTGGAGCAATGCTTCAGGCGAAGCCTTCCATATGAGCGACTGGGCGACCGGCCTCTCTTTTTCGTTCGAGGCAAGAGCGTTCGGACTCGCACCTGCCACAATAAGCCTCTACGCAAGCTACTCCGGCTCCAGGGTCTTCACTCTCCAAATCCGAACCGGCGTGCTCCTGTCAGGGCAAAGATTTTAAAGACTTCAAGAAACAAAAGCGCGCGGTCTTCACAATGAAAGCCGCGCGCTCCATCCCTCTTCTATAAGGGTCGTGTACTTATTTCAACGAATACCGGATACCGATCGTCTGGCTGAAGCCCGATCCACNCCCGACAAAGTGATTGATATAGAACGAGTGAAGATCGATCGCAAGCTTGTCGTTCACATAATAGGAAACCCCGCCACCCGAGGAAATTCCGAACCCGAAGGGAATAAATCCGGCGCCCATGCCCAAGCCTAAGTACCAGTCAAAATTCCGCAGGAATTCGGGGAAATCTCTATACGCTTTCATGCCCCAGTGCAGCGTGACCATCCCCGCGACAGAAGCATCGAAACTTGAACCGAAATCCAGTCCCGCAAGACCCATGACACCCAACGAAAGCGGAAAGCCGGGGATGCTGAATTTCTGCACAATATACTCAACCCCGCCGCTGACTCCAAATCCTCTCCATCCATAGCCGACGCNCCCAAGCACTTCCAGATCACCTTTTTCGGCATGGACCTCGTCCGTCACGTTCTGTGCAAGCACAGGACTTGCTGCAAACATGACCATCAAAAACACGACCGCAGCAATTTTCAATTTTTTCATTCTTTCCTCCCAATCTGCCTGAATTATAAGAAAAATGCAAAACCATGCAGCTCTATTATAATTATATTCATCCAAAAACCGAAATCAATCCCAATCTGCCTGTATTCATGGTATCATCGCAGCATGACCAGATGCTCATGGTGCGGAGACGATCCTCTGTATGTGCGATATCACGATGAAGAGTGGGGCACCCCCGTGCACGATGAACGCACCCACTTCGAATTCCTGCTGCTCGAGACCCAGCAGGCGGGGCTTTCCTGGCGTACGATCCTCGGCAAGCGCGAAGCCTATCGCAGCGCCTTCGCCAATTTCGACCCGGAGCGTGTCGCCCGTTATTCCGAAAAGGATATCGAGCGCCTGCTGCTGGATCCCGGCCTTATACGCAACAGACGGAAACTTGAAGCTGCGGTGACGAATGCCCGCACTTTTCTTGCCATTCAGGACCAGCACGGCTCGTTCGACGACTGGATCTGGCACTTCACCGGAGGCCGGCCTATTACAAACCACTGGCAGACACTTTCGGAAATCCCCGCCCGCACGGAGCTTTCGGACCTGATCAGCAGTGAAATGCGCAGGGCCGGTTTTTCATTTGTCGGCTCAGTGACAATCTATGCACACCTGCAGGCGATCGGCATTGTCAACGACCATCTTGTGAGCTGTTTTCGTCATGGACAGATCGCGGGCCTCTGATTTATTTTTCTATTTATATAAAAATCATTATATTCAAAATACGAGTGGTTCAACCGCCCAACGTCAAATCAATACTATGGAGGCACATGATGCTGTCACAGAAAATGGCCGATCGGATAAATCTTCAGATCAACCGCGAAATATATTCGGCATATCTCTATCTCGCAATGGCTGCCAAAATGAATGAACTCGGCTATACCGGAATCGGGAAATGGCTCACCGTCCAGTATCACGAGGAGATGTTCCATGCGATGAAATTCGTGGGATATCTCCAAGACCAGAGCGCAGTCGTCACATTTGCCAGAATCGAAGCGCCTGAATTCAAAGAAAAGGATGTGAAGCCCCTCTTCCAGCATGTTCTCTCCCACGAGCAGGCCGTCTCCGCGAGCATCCGGGAAATCATGGACCTTGCAATCGCCGAAAAGGACTATGCGACCCAGACCTTTGTGCAGTGGTATATCAACGAACAGGTGGAAGAGGAAAAGAGCGCGGCCGAAATCCTCCAGAGCATCGATCTCGTCGGCAACGCTGGTCAGGGCCTCTTCCTGCTCAACACCGAGCTCGGCAAACGCGATCCCTCTGTCCCTCTCGATTTCAACAAGATTTGATGCCCGCAAAAATTAAGACCGGAACTCTGATGCCGTGCCATCTTTCCTGATCGATATTGAATCATACAAGCCCGCTGCCGTGTCGAGGCGGGCTTTTCTCATACCCGCGACTCCTGTATGCTCATACATATGACAGTCCGCTATACAAGCACACGAAATGCCCATGTCAACGTGAGCATCGCAGAGGCCATCGTACAGGGAATGCCTCAGGACGGCGGGCTTTTTGTTCCCACGGAAATACCGAAACCGCCGCCCGAGGCGCTTTTAGAGCCGAATCTCCCGTACGCCGAGCTGGCCCGGGTTGTGATGTCTCCATGGTTCGATTGGCCAGAACGCGAGCTCCGTCCCCTCATCGAGGAGGCATATTCGAGGACCGTCGAACACCCGATGTTCGACGGTCCTGAAATTGTTCCTCTCGTCGCGGCCGGCTCGCTGGCCTGCGATGGCAGTCGACGGCGCGCAGGCGGGGCCACGCCGCTTTTCCTGCTTGAGCTCTTTCATGGCAGAACCTGTGCATTCAAGGATCTCGCCCTCAGTCTTCTGGGGGGGCTGCTGCGCACAAGTCTTGAAAAATGCGGTATCGATGAGCCGGTGCTCATACTCACCGCGACTTCGGGCGACACCGGCTCCGCGGCGCTCGCCGGGCTTGGGGGGCGACCAGGCATCCGCATAGCGGTCATTTACCCCGCCACGGGAACGAGCCAGATACAGCGCCTTCAGATGACCTCCGTCCCCACTGAGGGCCGGTTCGTCGTCGGCCTTCGAGGCAATTTTGACGACGCGCAGCGGGCAGTCAAGGCCATCTTCCAAACTGCGCATAATCCCGATTCACCTTTTTTCGGACTGCGCCTCAGCTCCGCAAACTCAATCAACATCGGAAGACTTTTGCCTCAAATCGTCTATTATGTGAAAGCCTGGCGCGACTTGGTTTTCTCGGGCGCACTACAGAGAGACAAAGCCTTTGATGTTGTCGTGCCGAGCGGCAATTTCGGCGATATTCTGGCCGCCCGCTATGCAAAAGCAATGGGCGTCCCCATACAAAACCTCGTGTGTGCTTCAAACTCCAACCAAATTCTGCACGATTTTTTCAGCACGGGCCTCTACGATAGACGGAGAAAATTCTCAAGGACCCTGAGCCCCTCGATGGACATCCTGGTCTCCAGCAATCTGGAACGGCTCCTGTACCTTGCGCTCGATAACAATCCTGAACTCCTCGCATCCACGATGGGCAAATTCGAGCATGAAGGCTTCTTTCAACTGTCCGGGCATGACCGCACCAGAATCGCCGATTTCTCTGCAGGATGGGCGGACGACGACAAAACGCTTGCGAGCATTCGGCACATGTGGGAAGCCCACGGCGTACTCGTCGACCCGCACACCGCAGTCGCCTGCGCCGTTGCGCATGAGCCGACAGAGAAAAGAGGGACGGAGGTTGAGGCCTCTACTCCCCTCGTCATTGCGGCGACCGCAAGTCCCTTTAAATTCCCCGCCGCCTGCCTCGAGGCGCTCCAGGGACTATCGCCTTCTTTACGCGAAAATACCGATGACCTTCAGCTCGCCTTCGAACTTTCCCAGACTACCGGCATCCCTGTTCCGGGGCCCATCGCGGCGCTCGCCGCCGCACAAATCCAGCACCGCACCATCGCCGGAGAAGCGGAGCTTGAACCGCTGCTCGCCGAGTTCGCCCATCAGACACAACGGGGCTCTTATGATAGAGATTGAAGTCCCCGCAACAAGCGCGAATCTCGGCCCCGGCTTCGACTGCCTCGGGATTGCCCTGTCGCTCTCAAACATAGTCCGCATCGAAAGAGCCGCCAGAACAAGCCTGAAAGGATGCCCATCCCAGTGGGCCGGGGAGGACAATCTTTTTCTGCGCTCATTCCGTCATGCATGCTCGGTCCTGCAAACCTCTGTCCCCAAAATCTCTGTCGAATTTGTCACACATATTCCACCCGCCCATGGCCTCGGCTCGAGCGCGTCCCTCGCGGTGGCGGGAGCGGCGGCCGCGCTTCTTCTCCATAAAGGGGCAGACGCGGGGACAGAAGTCGAATACTCCGGTTTTCTGCGCAGTCCGGAGAATCTGGACTTTCTTCTCCGGGTGACCGCCGATATCGAAGGACATCCGGACAATGCGGCTCCGGCCATCTACGGGGGCTTCACCGCCGCGGCACTCGCAGGGCAGGAAATCATCGTCAGCCACAGCAGTGTGCCCGAAGCCTGGCTTTTTGCGGCCTGCATCCCGGACTTTAATCTCGCAACAAGTGTGGCGCGCAAGGCCCTGCCAGATATATACTCTCGTACAGACGTCGTACATTCGCTCTCCCATGCCGTGCTCACCGCCCTGGCGATACAGAAGGCCGATCTGATTATGCTCAGCCGCGCCTGCGAAGACCGGATCCACGAACCATATCGTCGTCCCCTTATTCCTGATTTTGAAATTGTGGAGACTACCTGCCGGGCACAGAATGCCGCCGCAGTGTGGATATCGGGTTCGGGACCCACAATCTTGGCAGTATTCGAAACCTCTGTCCCCGAAAAAAATGAGAAAAGCCTCGAGTCCGCCATCGCGGAGCGGGCCCAACACTCGTGGCGCACCGTTTTCCTGCACGCCGACAATTTGGGAATTCGCGCACATAAAATCCATGAGGAGGAATTATGAATACGACGTTCTGCACTTCTCTTTCGTCTTCTTTTGGCGACGTTCTCATTCTCTGGGAAGGTCAAGACACCGCAAGGCTCCGCCGGATTTACCTGCCCCAAAATGGTGCCGGTCATCTTGAGCAGGCCCGGACAGATTTCCCGGACCTGAAACTGTGGGAGAAGGGTACCGCTCTGCCTTCCGCCATCGAGTCCGTTGCGGAGCTGCTCCGAGCCATTCTTGCGGGTCACCCCGTCGAGCTGCCTCTTTCACTTCTTAGACAGAGTCTGGGCCACCTTGGTAATTTTCAGCAAAAGATACTTATGCTCAATGCCACCATTCCCTTCGGTCACATCTGCACCTACCGCGAACTTGCGAAGGGGAGCGGCAATCCCCAGGCCTCTCGCGCTGTCGCCCACGCGCTGGCGCAAAATCCACTGCCTCTCCTCATCCCATGCCACCGGGTCGTCGGCTCGAATGGGAACCTGACGGGCTATCAGGGCGGCACAAGCCTGAAGCGGCGCCTCCTTGAGCTGGAGGGTATTCCATTTTCTTCTTCGGCCGTGGAACTCAAGCGCGCCAAACTGTGGGTTTTCCCTTTGGCCGACATCAAAAGATGAAACCTTTTGTTGCGCGCATACCTGGCATGGGTTATCTTACGAATGATGAGCGATGAGACCAACATGGGCGCCGCGGCTGTCGAAGCTTCTGTACCTATGCCCGTCATCTTTGCCGGACATGGACTCCCGATAAACGCGGCGCTGGACAACGACTTTGCCGCATCGCTCCACGAACTCAAAACCCGCATTCCTGTCCCCGCTGCCGTTGCAGTGATGTCCTCCCACTGGATCTCCCCGGAAGTTCAGGTAACCAGCGCACCCCAGCCCCGACAGATATTCGACAGCATCGAATTCCAGCAGGAACTGCACGAGATCTGCTATGAACCTCCCGGAGAACCCGAACTGGCAGAGACAATCTGCAGCCTTCTGCGCTCCTCGGGCATCAATGCCAAAACCGATCCCAAGCGTGGCCTCGATACGGGCGTCTGGGGTGTTCTCGTCCACATGTTCCCCGATGCCCAAATCCCTGTTGTCGAAATAAGTCTCTCGTATCATGTCGACACTTCGAGGATCATCAAAGTCGGGAAGGCGCTTGCGCCTCTCAGAACCAGAGGAGTCTTGCTGATAGGAAGCGGAGGGCTGGTGCACAACATCTATGAAATGAGCAAAGACATCAACACCAAACCGCCTGCATGGGCCATCGAGGCCGACAAAAAAATCGCCGAGCTCGTTCAGACTGGAAATGCCGCCGCGCTCAGCGAATTCACACTGCAGAATCTCGGTCGTTCACCGGCGATTCCTACGCCCGAACACATTTTGCCGGCCATCGCTGTCCTCGCGATGAAAGAGCCTGAAGACCACGTGAGCTTTTTCCATGATTCATTCCAGAATTCAACTGTTTCGATGCGCTCTTTCATCATCCGGCGCGAGAGAACCTGACGACACTTTCTTCGCGACGACCACACAGCGCTCTTCTTCCAAAAAAGGAACCCACACAGGTATGATCTGGGCATTCGAGGCCAGACCGCCCAGCACGGGATCATCCGAAAGTTCGGCGAGCTCAAGCCTTGCATGCATTATCCGTCCTTTGTAGGCACATAAAGCTCCACCCGGCTGAATCTTTTTCCATATTGACCGAAACAGTTTCCTCTCGCCAAAAGGCTTCAGCGCACGGAATACGACGCACTGCAGCGGCTCGTGCTCATCTTCCACCGTGCTTTGACGAATCTCGACATTTTCAAGCCCCAAAAGCATCACAATGTTTTCCAAAAACCGCGCTCTCTTCTCAAGCCTCTCTATCAAAATGAAAGAATGCTCCGGGAACGCCATGGAGAGCGGAATCCCGGGGAACCCCGCGCCTGCCCCGATATCGGCAACGCGCACTTTTTCCCCCTGCGCGGCGGAACTTTCGATATCAGCGAACAGTTCTGCCAGCACTCGCCAGGGGGCCAGACTGTCGAGCACATGTTTTATGACAAGCTCTTCACCTTCGGCATTGACGAGGCCATAGAGAGGATTCCACCGTTCCAGTTCATCGAGATACCCCGACAATGTTTCGAGAATTCCGCCTGAGATATCGAAATCGAGGGCCGCCAAGCCCCGGGCAAGCAATTGTTCATGATTCATCGTCATTATTATATCATCAGACTGCAGCGCCATGTGTCAATGCATGGTGGCATGACAGACCAAACAGGATTGACAGCCCCCGCGACAATTTGGGATACTGAAGACCCATGAGAAAGCTAATATTTGTAACCGGAGGGGTGTGCTCTTCTCTTGGGAAGGGGATCACAGCGTCCTCGATCGGCGCTCTCATGGAAGCGCGTGGCTTTACCGTGCAGATGGTAAAGATCGATCCCTACCTCAATGTCGATGCCGGCACGATGAGTCCCTATCAACACGGCGAGGTCTATGTCACCGACGACGGTGCAGAAACCGATCTCGACCTCGGCAACTATGGCAGATTCACCACCGCAAAACTGAGCCGGGCCAACTCCATCACCACGGGGCAAGTCTACAAGTCGGTCATCGAAAAGGAGAGGGCCGGAGAATATCTGGGCCGAACTGTCCAGGTTGTTCCCCACATCACCAACGAAATCAAGCAGCGCATCCTCGCCGTGGCAAGCAATCCCGAAGTCGACATGACGATTGTGGAGATCGGCGGCACCGTCGGGGATATAGAGTCAGTTCCCTTTCTGGAGGCATGCCGCCAGCTCATCCACGAGTTCGGCAAACAGAACGCCATCTCCGTTCATGTAACGCTCGTACCCTCCGTTTCCGGCGGCGAAATAAAGACAAAACCCACGCAGCACGCGGTCAAGGAACTGCAGGAAGTCGGAATCCAGCCCGATGCCCTCGTTCTTCGCTCGGCAAAACCTTTGAGCGATGATCTGCGGCGCAAAATCTCTCTCTTCACCAACGTTGAAGAGGAAGGAGTCATCAGCGCCTACGATGCGCCCACCATCTACGAGGTTCCCCTCACCTTTTACAACCAGAAACTGGATACTTTCCTGCTGCGCAAGATGAACATCGAGAGCCGCCATGCGGAACTCAGCAAATGGGAGACTGTCGTCCAGGCTGTCACGAAACCGAACCGCAAGGTAAAAATCGCCGTTATCGGCAAATACATGGACCTGCACGACTCCTACAAATCGATATGGGAAGCGCTCTGTCACGGAGGCATCGCGCACCACACAGGCCTCGAGATCGAAAAAGTCGATTCATCGCGGCTCGAAGATCCGAATGCGGACCTGGACTCGGTGTTCAAGGACATTCATGGCATACTCGTGCCGGGCGGCTTTGGCGAGCGCGGCATTGAAGGCATGATACGCGCGGCGCACTATGCGCGGGAGCACGACATTCCCTATCTGGGCATCTGTCTCGGCATGCAGATTATGGTCATCGAATATGCGCGCTCGGTGCTCGGCTGGCAGGATGCACACTCTACCGAGTTCAACAAATCGACACCGCACCCGGTCGTATGTCTTCTGGAAGAGCAGACCAAGATCAAGAACTATGGCGGAACCATGCGGCTCGGCGCCTACGATGCGGTCACGAAGGCAGGCTCGAATATCCGCGCAGCGTATAAAACCGAGCAGATAAGCGAGCGCCACCGCCACCGCTACGAAGTCAACAACGATATCCGCGCCGAGCTCGAGGCGCATCACCTCACCGTGAGTGCGACAACGCCGAACGGCGAGCTCGTCGAGGCCTGCGAGTGGCCAAACCACAGCTGGTCGGTAGGCGTACAGTTCCATCCGGAATTCAAATCGCGCCCGACTTCGCCGCATCCCTTGTTCAGGGAATTCATCAAAGCGGCGCTGAATCATTCCGGGGTCTGACCCGTGCGGGGAGCGCACATGCATGGGTGGCTTTAAAAAAGCACTGGAGAGACTGTTTCGGTTCGCTTTCGTGCTGTACCTTGCATGCCTCCTGCCTCTGTCCCTCTCCTCCTGCAACCAGCAGCTCGAAGAAGACGCAGACGCCGCGCAGACGGAAACTCCCGACGCCCGTTTTGTCGATCTGACGAGAAAAGAATACCGCAGCGGCAAACTCTCCATGCAGATCTCCGCACAGCGGGCCGCATGGTACGAGGCGGATCAGCGACTGGAAATCGAAGGGCTCACCTTTACTATCTACGACACCGATGACGGCTCGGTTTCCGCCTCCGGAGAGGCGGACAAAGCCGTTTTCTACGAGGCAAGCGGCGATGCCGAATTCTCGGGATATGTGCATGTCAGGAGCGCGGAAGGGGACGTCTCGTTCGAAACCCAAAAGATCACGTACCGACGGGCGCTCGATGTATTCGAGACCCCCGCCGACGCCGATGTCGTCATAAAGGCGAAGGACCAGCTATGGATGGCCGGCCAGGGCCTGCTCTTCGACGTCAAGCAGAAGTATTACGAAATTCGGGCAAATGTATCCGGTTCCGTTAATCAATGACATGAGGTAGAATACAGTTATGAAGACAAGAGCGCCTCTGTGGCTGTTCGTGATCGCGATAGTGAGCGGAGCGCTGCAGACAGGCTTTGCCCAGACAGAACCAGAACAGTCCTCCGTCCCCGCCGAGACCCAGCCGGCCAGCGGCAAAAAACCCATATCTTTCAGCGCACGCAGCGTCCAGGGCGTCCTCGCAAAAGACAGACAGGATACCATCCTCACGGGCTCGGTCAAAATCACCACAGGGAGTCTCATCATAACTGCGGATCGCGTCGAACTCAACGGAGAAGATTACGTAAACGTCGCATGCAGCGGGAATGTCACGGTCAACGACACCGAAAAGGGCTTTTCTCTCGTCGCTGAAAAACTCAATTACCAGCGAGACACGGAAATCGGCATCGCCCAGGGCAAAGTTGCCGTCGACGACACAAAGAACAATACCACCATCGATGCCGAATGGCTTCGGTTCGACCAGCAACAGTCAATTTTTGAAGCGGCCGTCTCTGTCCTCGTCCTGAAAGAAGACATGTCGATTCGCGCCGAATATGCGCACTACAACCGCGACACCGAAGAGATCAAGCTTCATGGCGGTGCAATCGCTGTCACTGAAGACGGAACCCTCAAAGGCGATGTGATCTCTGCGACTTCAGACTGGTCGAACCTCCAGGTTTCAGGCGAAGTCTCCGGGACATCACCACAAAGGAAAAACCTGCATCGCAATGAGCATTGCAACGCTTGAAGCTTCCCATCTGCGAAAATCGTTCGGCNNACGANNAACACTCGCCGTCGCCGATGTCAGTTTTTCCATGGAGACAGGNGAAGTGATCGGACTGCTGGGGCCAAACGGCGCGGGGAAAACCACCATTTTCTATATAATTGCAGGGTTTCTCAAACCAAATGCGGGCAGCGTCCACTTCAACGGCAGACAGATCGACCGACTCCCCATGTTCAGGCGGGCCATGCTCGGAATCTCCTACCTCCCTCAGGAACCATCGATATTCCGCCGCTTGACCGTCGAAGAAAACATTCTCGCGGTCCTTGAGGCACGCAGCGGCTTGTCCCTGTCGGGGCGCAGGGAAAAAGCGCGCGTNCTCATGGAAGAATTCGGCATTGCCCATGTTGCCCGACAGCCAGCCTACTCTCTCTCGGGGGGCGAGCGCCGGAGAACTGAAATCGCGCGGGCACTGGCCATCGAGCCCAAATTCCTTCTTCTCGATGAGCCATTTACAGGCATCGATCCCATTGCAATCCGCGAAATAAAGTTCCTCATACGCTCCCTCTCCGCAAAGGGGATCGGCGTTCTCCTCACCGACCACAATGTCCGCGACACACTCGCCATCACCACGCGTGCATATATCATCAGTAAGGGAATCATCGTCGCGCATGGTGAGCCGCAGGACATCATTGACAACCCTCTTGCGCGCGAGACATATCTGGGGCAAGATTTTGAGATGTGAACATTCCGGAAAGTCAAAATGAGCCGGGAGATCATTCTTGACAAAATTCGCGCAATTCACAGTAAAATAAATTACTGTTGACGCTAGCGCGTACTCATGTTACATTTAACGACAGCCCGTATGGGCTGCCCACCATTTTTTATAGCGGAAAAGCCATGAGGTATTTTGATACTCACGCCCACATCGGGCTTATTTACGATGACCCGATTGAACAACTTCTCGTTTGCCAGCAAGCNAAACTTGCCGGAGTCAGCCGTATTGTCAGCATCTGCAACAGCCTCGTGGACTTCAAACAGGTATACGAAAACCTGAAGCCTGCGGAGCAGGTCTATCACGCCGTCGGCGTTTCTCCTTCGGANGTGAACAATCCCGGCAGGGATTGGCAGCGCTTCATCGAAGAGTCCATAAAACTGCCCCGCGTCATCGCCATAGGCGAGATCGGCCTCGATTACTACCATAAATTTGGCGACAAGCGCAGCCAGATCGAACTCTTCATCGATCAGCTCGAAATTGCCGCGCGCCTCAATCTTCCCGTCATTATCCATAACCGCGAGGCCGGCAAAGATGTATTCGATATTCTGAAAGACCGGATGCCTCCTGCCGGGGCCGTGCTGCATTGCTATTCGGAAAACGCCGCATATGCGGCGGACATCCTCGACCTGGGACTCGACATCTATTTCTCGTTTGCGGGCAATCTGACATACCGAAACGCGCGCAACCTGCATGAGACAGTCGCATTCCTTCCGCTCGACCGCGTACTCCTCGAGAGCGAGGCGCCTTTCATGGTCCCCGCAGAGTACAGGAATAAGCGCAACATGCCTGAATACCTTCCGTCCACGGCGCAATTCCTGGCGGATTTCCTGAATATCGATGTGGAAGAAGTCGCCGAAACGACCTACCAGAACGCGTGCCGGTTCTTCAGGCTCAATCCCTGAGGATGATGCCGCAGTGAGGGATTGAAGACCGCTCGGGGCGAGCCCCTGAAGACCCGGACATTCAACAATGGCTAAAGCGCAACGTTGGCCGGCTGGGGCGTCCCGCTGCAGGTACATCTTCCCATGCTTTTAATGGGGCAGGCCGAGGAATGCGCCTCGCCCCGGGATTTCGATATGAACCGTAATAAGGCTGTCCCCTTTTCACTCGAAGAAGAAAAATGGAGTGCGCCCTATTTCCTCGCGCCCGTAGCCGGCTATTCGGATATCGCTTTTCGTGCCGTGTGCACTGAGCTCGGCGCAGCGCTCTGCTATACAGAAATGGTGAGCGCGGAAGCCCTTGTCCGCGGCCACGTCAAAACAAGAGGGCTCCTTGCGCGCGATCCAATTGAGACGCACTATGCGATCCAGCTCTTTGGATCGAATCCCAAAACCCTGGCAAAGGCGGCAGAAATCGTATCGGCATATAATCCTGCCGTGATAGATCTCAACTGCGGCTGCCCTGTCCCCAAAGTCATAAAGGCGGGGGCCGGTTCGGCACTTTTGAGAACACCAGAGCGAATCGGCGGAATTGTCCGGGCCATGCGCGATGCAACCTCCGTCCCCGTTTCGGTCAAATTGCGCACAGGCTGGGATCAGCATTCCATCAATTACCCCGAGACCTCGGCGGCCGCCATAGAGGCNGGGGCCTGCGCCATAACATTGCACGGAAGAACCCGGGCCCAAGGGTATTCGGGCAAAGCGGACTGGAACGCCATCAAAGCGCTCGCAGAACAAACCTCTGTCCCCATATTCGGCTCGGGCGACGTCTTCAGCGCCAAAGATGCGATCGCCATGCGCCGCATGACCGGCTGCCACGGCGTCATGATCGCGCGCGGCGCGATCGGAAATCCTTTCATTTTTACTGAGCTGAGGAGGCTTTCGGTGCAGGCGGTCACGGAGCCTTCAGACACTCCTCCGTCCCTCCGTACCATCGCGCGGACAGCCACTCATCACCTCGAGCTGGCCATAAAGTATCTGGGCGAGAAGACCGCATGCATAGAATTTCGCAAACATTTTTGTGCCTATACAAAAGGACTGGTTGGAGGGGCGGCGTTCCGTGCCCGAGCAGTGCGCTGTGCAACCTTCAATGAATATGAAGCGCTTCTTAAAGAACTCGAGAATAGTGCGGATTCATAACCTTAAGGGCGACAACTTTTAACGATTTGCGATGAGCCAATCGGGCATGGTGCCCAAATATTGCTCAAGTGAGGCGCGAAAACGCTCATCAATTGGGCCTTTCGATACAGAATCGGACAAAACGTTTCCCAGCCAGTGGCGCAAGAAATCGCGTGAAAAACTATCCCAATAATCGGGGAGGGCCGTGACACTCGGCAAAGATGAAGAGACAAGAGGATTCTGTGCATACTCAGGAAAGTATTTCGAGAAAATGGTCTCATTCACTTGCATTATGCTGCTGAGCCCTCCAAATGGGATGTAGTCGGGCAACAATTGCTGTGATTCCATTTCTTTCCAAACTTTCTCTTGGTTTCCTGCAATCAAAAGCCATCGGGCAAATGCCAATGCAGCCTTTTTATTCTTCGCTCCCCTGGGGATTCCCATATAGCGGGTATCTGCAGTCAATAAAACTTTCTGATCCACCGCAGGGAAACGATACCTCAACTGTGTCTTTGCCGAATAAGGGAGCCTGAAAAATTCACTCGCCTTCATCGGCCAATAAAGGATGCGATTTTCAAGCACAAGCTGGTAGCCAGGTTTATTGAAATAGGTGAAAGTAAAGGCATCTTCCTGTTCTTTTTTTACATTCGAACTGAGAGATAAAAGAGCGTCGACAGATTTTTCGAGATTTCCCCTGTCCCACAGAATAGGCCATGAATTTGCATCGTTCGCTCTGGGGACAGAGGTTGACTTCCAGTTTGGATTGAGAGAGAAGTTGGAGCCTCCCGCAAAAAGCCAGTCTTCCGCAAACTCCACATCCCATCGGGGAGAAAATCCCATCGCGCTCATTTCGTCATTCTTGATTACGGTAAATGCTTGCGATGAACTCTGAAGCACATCGGGATTGAGCACGGCAACTCCGGCGCTCGCATTTTCGGTCTTTCGCTCTACCAACACCATGCAGTCAAACGACAAGGGCATTAAAAGCTGCTCCGTGCCCTGCTTGCCAGCGCTCAACAATGCCGGATACATATCGTTCGGATCCAGGTAATACTTTGAAAAAAGATCATTCAGAGAATCAAATTTTCTCGTCAGCGGCCTGGAGAGCAAATATTTTGCAACCACGAGGGACGGAGGTTTATTTGTCTTTTTCATTTCGGAAGCTGGATTCGCCTTATACTCGACATCCACAGCAAACTGATCGTTTTCTTTATTGAAAAGCTGCGCGGCAATGACAAGCTCAGGAACATCGGTCCATACCAACGCACTTTGAGACACCCGATCACAGCCGGACAGGGGAATAATCAACAAAAGGACGACAAGACTGCCGAAAAAACTCAAACTATATTTGTTCACCTTCTTCATTGCTCGCAAAATCCTCGTGTATCATGGTATCATAATGAACAAACCCACGTCAGCAAAGGAGAAGATCAGAGTCGCTGTGCAGGAACTGAGTGACCAGAAAAGAACATCGCGCATCAACTGGCATTCCCAATGCCTGAAAGCCCGTTTTGGCGAACCCGTCTGGCGGCTTGGCATCGATGCCGGTTTTACCTGCCCTCACAGAAGTCCTGATCGATTGCANGGGGGCTGTCGTTTCTGCGCCCCCGATGGCAATATCTCGGCGTATCAAAAAACTCAAACCTCTGTCCCCACCATCGAAAAACAAATCGAACGCGCGCTCATCTTCACGCAGAGACGCTACCATGCAAACGCCTTCTTTCTCTATTTCCAGGCCTACACCTGCACCAATGCCCCCGTGAAAAGATTGGCTCAAGTCTATGAAGATGCCATCGATGCTTTCCGGCGGACATATGAAAAAATCGGCACACCACCTCGTGTCGCACCTCAACTTCGCACTTCTGAAACAGGACCGTTAAAAGGCATTATCGTCTCGACACGCCCTGACTGCTTCGATCAGGAAAAAGCCGAGCTCCTCGCCAGCTATATGGAACAGGGTATGGAAGTATGGGTTGAGCTAGGCCTTCAGTCGGCACACGAAGAGACTCTTTCGTTTATACGGCGAAAGCATGGCGTCAAGGCCTTTCTCGATGCGATGGAAACTGCAAAGCGAACTCATTTAAAGCGCACGGTGCATCTCATGCTTGGTCTTCCCGGAGAATCACATGCAATGATGATTGAAACCGCACAATTGACCGCCAGCACGGGGACAGAGGGCATAAAATTTCATGATTTCCGTATTGTGAAAGACTCCGCCTTTGCCCGAAGCTTTCCCGCAGGCGAGATTACGGCGATGCATCCTTCACGTTTGCCCGGTCTCCTCGCCGATTGCCTCGAAGTGCTCCCCCCTTCGACCGAGATCATGCGCATATCGGCCGATTTTCGCCCCGAAGACTGCATAAGCATCCATAAGCCAATGGATAAGCACATCCTTGCCGGGCTTGTGGAGGACGAACTTGTGCGGCGCAACGCCTCTCAGGGACAGAGGTTTGCAGGCTGACAGCAGCCGTGGCCCTTGACAATTGCCCCGCTTTCTCGTATTGTCGATTCTCGCCGAATGGTTTGCTTAGGTTGGAGCGGTGTCCGAGGGGTTTAAGGAGACGGTCTTGAAAACCGCTGTACCGCAAGGTACCGGGGGTTCGAATCCCCCCTGCTCCGTCATGAACCACTTGGTTTGAGGAGAGGTGCGAGAGAGGCCGAATCGGGCTCCCTGCTAAGGAGTTGTACCTCTAAAGGGTACCGAGGGTTCGAATCCCTCCCTCTCCGATTTCGTGAGGCTATAGCTCAGCTGGATAGAGCTTCAGATTGCGGATCTGAAGGTCGGAGGTTCGAATCCTCTTAGCCTCACTTTTTTATTGGAGAGATGCGAGAGCGGTTGAATCGGGCGGTCTCGAAAACCGTTGAACCCTCTGGGTTCCGGGGGTTCGAATCCCCCTCTCTCCGCGAGAAGAAGCCGCGGGCAGGGGGCCTCGGTTTTCTCCTGATGCCCTCATCATTGAGTGCGATTGTACCCCTGGAGAGATGACCGAGCGGTCGAAGGTGCGCGATTGGAAGTCGCGTGTACCCGTAAGGGTACCGAGGGTTCAAATCCCTCTCTCTCCGCTTGCAGTTCGAGCGCATAAGGCCAGGCACTGTGCTCGTAACCACTGCCTAACCCCGCCAGGTCCGGAAGGAAGCAACGGTACGCAGCAGGTGCGGTGCCGCAGAGCGCCTGGCTTTATGCGCTTTGACTGCTTTACCCTTCCACCCCGTCATGCTATTTTTCCTGTATGCCCTTTGAAGTTACCGCAACACGCAAACGCCCCCAGACGTTCGAACAGCTTGCCGGACAGAATTTTGTCGCAGCAACCCTCATTTCATCTTTGGAACAAGGTCGTATTGCGCCTGCCTACCTTTTTTCCGGGCCTCGCGGGTGCGGGAAAACCAGCACAGCGCGCATACTCGCCAAAGCGCTCAACTGCGAACATGGGCCGACACCGCATCCATGCGGGACTTGCCCTTCATGCCTCGCCATCTCAAGCGGTTCTTCCCTCGATGTCATTGAAATCGATGGTGCCTCAAACACTTCGGTGGACAACATCCGTCAGATAAAAGACGAAGTGCTCTTCGCGCCCAACTCAGGGCGCTATAAAATCTACATTATCGATGAAGTCCACATGCTCTCGATGAGCGCCTTCAATGCACTCCTCAAGACCATCGAAGAACCCCCACCCTATATTGTCTTCATTTTTGCGACAACCGAGCCACACAAGGTCCCCGCAACCATAAAAAGCCGCTGTCAACAATTCAATTTCAGGCTCGTCTCCCCGGAGACCATCCTTCAATTATTGCGACAAGCTGCTGCCGAAACCGGAGTCGAGGCCGAGGAAGAAGCACTCCTTTGGATAGCCCGTGAAGCGGCAGGCTCGGTCAGAGACGCCTATACCCTTTTCGACCAGATTGCCTCCTTCTCCGGCACCAAAATTACTGCACAGAATATTCGCGACACGCTCGGCTTGGTCGGCATCGATCGCCTCAACAACCTCTTTCGCGCAATTGTCACAAACAATACAAAAGAAGCTTTCAGTGTACTCGACGAAATCCTTGAGCAAGGTGTATCTCCGGAGCAATTTTTAACCGATACGGTCGATTATTGCCGTTCCATCCTGCTCATGCTGCATGGAGTGCAAAAAGAAGGATTATTAAGCGCCCCTCGGACTGCTTTTGAGCCCATAGTCCTTGAATCCTTTTCGAAAGCGCAGATCAAATATGCAATTGCACTGCTCCTCGATACCTATCGCCATCTCAAAGAAACAATCGAGCCGCGGTATGAGCTCGAATTGGCAGTAGCCAAATTATGCAACATCAAATCATACATTAGCCCGCACGAATTGTTCGACGCGATTCATTCCGTGCAAAAAGCTATCAATGCGAAAGAACTTCCCTCTCGCGGACAGCGGGAAAAGGATGCGTCGCTCCCTTTTCAGGACCGACCCGACAATAGCGCCGATGCCCAAAATGCGCCACTTCTCCGCGACCTGCATCCGCGCTCTGCTGATTCTCAGCACAGTGCGGAACAGCCCAATACAGCTGGCAGTTCGCTGGGGCCTGAGGGGACGGAGGTTCATACTTCCCCGGCCGGGCCTGTCTCTTCTTCGGAACTGAGAAAAAAAATCATTGCCAAACTGCGGAATCAGAACCTTTTTCTGGCTTCAGCGCTTGAAAAGTCTGCCGAATGGACTCCAAAACATAACGGATTCATCATCCCAGTGATGAACCGCGTGGAAATGGATCTCATTTCGCGATTTGCTCCTCTCATAGCAGACACAGGGGCCCAGATTTTCGGCATGCCCTGCGCTATAGAACCACGGTTCGCAAAAGATCAAGAAACCTCCAACCTCCGTCCCTCGCAGCGCGAGATGCCGACCTCCGTCCCCATTCAGCGGGAGACCCCACAACAACTTGCGCACTCTTCGCCTCACCCAAATAATGGTGCTCCTTCTGCGCCACAGGAAGATATGTACAATAGAACGGCAAACGATGATTTGCAGACAGGCTTTACCCAAGAAACAGAAGAAGAGCCCGACACTGAACTTGACAGCTCAGATTCTTTTGAAAATTCATTTGCAGAGACCGAAATTGAAAATACCGATGAGTCTGAAAATCCAATGCACAGTGAGTCTTCTCAGCATGCGACCGGCTCAGAACCACAGAAGCTCGAAGAAACAGATGTGCGCGCCATCGACCTCATTCGAAAAATGTTCAAAGGGAAAGTCATTGCGACGAATACCTCCTCTGCGCCTTCTTCTTTTGAACCTTTGGTGCCCCAGTACCCCATACCGAGAAGTGATTCCGAGATATCTGAATTCCCCGAAGACACTGAAGAATTCGACGATAGTGACGAAGATGATTTTGATTAATTTTGTTTGATGAAACCGGAGGTAATAATGGATCTAACGAATATCTTTGACATGTTGAAAAATCCTCAGGCCTTAAAGACGCAGGCCGAAGAAATGCAGAAAAAAATAACTGCAATCCAGGCCACCGGACAGGCCGGTGGAGGCATGGTCAAAATCACCCTTTCCGGAAACATGGAATTGCTCGAATGCTATATTTCTCCAGAGCTCTCTGAGTTCAAGGATATCCCCCTGCTCCAGGACCTCATCCGCGCAGCCCATCATAATGCTGCAGAGAAAGTCAAAGAAGCAATCCAAAATGAATTCGCCGGTTCTCTGGGTGGACTAGGACCAAGCATGCCCTTCGGTAATCTCCCGGGGACAGAGGTTTAAGCGCTCACCGTAGCAGAGCACCGCCGGGACAGAGGACAAAAGATCCCGAAAAGGACAGAGTCATGAAAGCAATCGAAGATCTCGTTTCGCTGCTCACTCGTTTACCGGGATTGGGCCGAAAAAGCGCCCTTCGAATAGCATATTCACTTCTTAAGTCCGATATTTCATTCAGCGAGAACCTCGCCGAGCGCATTCGGACTTTGCGCACGACAATCCATTTCTGTTCTGAATGCGGCTCTTATTCTGAATCCGAGCTGTGTCAAGTCTGTTCCGACGCCTCCCGCGATCGAAGCATCGTATGTGTTGTCGAACAGCCGCAGGATGTCATAACAATAGAAGCATCGAAAGAATACAGAGGCCTTTATCACGTGCTGGGCGGCCTGCTTTCTCCTCTGGAAGGCATTGGCCCCGATCGCCTCAATATTGGAAAGCTCATTCAGAGAATTCAAAGTTCCCTCTCGACCTCTGTCCCCATTCAGGAAGTGGTCATTGCAACAAATCCGACGATTGAAGGCGATACGACAGCCCTCTATTTGAAAAAACTGCTTGAAAAAGAGCCAGTGAGAGTCACAAGGCTGGCAACAGGCATTCCTGTAGGCGGCGATCTCGAATATGCGGACCGCTTGACCCTTGCCCGTTCTTTCCGCGGCAGAGCTCTGCTGTGATCTATACCATGTATTTACGTAATGAAAGAAATTACTTTTAGGAGCCAAATAGGATGCGCGCTACTGAAATTGCTCAGATTATCAATGCAGAAATTATTGTAGGAAAAGAAATCGCATACGATCTCGACGTCGAGACCGCCTGTGGCTCCGATTTGATGAGCGATGTCATCGCCTTTGTCAAAGAGCGTGTAGCCCTGCTCTCTGGCCTCACCAACCCTCAGGTACTGCGCACCGCCGACCTTATGGATATCCGCTTGATTATCTTTGTCAGAGGCAAAAAGCCTTCTGAAGAAATGATTCAAATGGCCCGGGAACAAGGTATCGTACTCATGAGAACCCACGATACCATGTTCGTAGCGTGTGGTAAGCTTTATCAGGCCGGGATAAAAGGAGATTCTTGATATTGAGAGACCCATCATCTTACTCGGTACAGAGGGATATAATTAATACAAGGAATTATTGCTGTGATCATTGAGTATATCATTCCTCGACTAGACTTTTCCGCCGCCGGCAAGGCCTCTACCGACATGAAACACCGCTTGACCCAGCTTGGCTTGCCTCCGGCCTTAATCAAAAGAGTGGCTATCGCGATGTATGAGGCCGAGATGAACATTGCAATTCACGGGGACGGAGGTCGAGCAGAAATCGAAATCTCAAAAGATGGCATAACGACCTGTTTTATCGATCACGGCCCAGGCATCCCCGACATCGAACTCGCGATGCAGGAAGGATATTCAACCGCTTCGGAAGAAATTCGGGATATGGGTTTTGGGGCGGGCATGGGATTACCCAATATGAAAAAAAACGCTGATGAGCTTATTATACAAAGCGAACTAAACAAAGGAACAACAGTGCAGATGCACTTCAGACTTCCTGCAGGAGAACCGTAAGTGAACCTTAAACCTGCGAATCAGCCCCCACATATATCCCAACTATTCCATTCAGTCTTGCTCGATGCAGATCTGTGCGTGGGCTGCACCACCTGCATTAAGTTTTGTCCAACGAAAGCCATCAGAGTCAAAAACGGAAAAGCAAAAATTTTTGAAGATCGGTGCATCGATTGCGGCGAATGTATCCGCCGATGTCCCAAAGGCGCCAAAAAAGCCGTCTCGGATCCTCTCTTCATGATGGATGCATATGACATCAAAGTTGCGCTTCCAGCTCCGTCCCTCTACGCCCAATTCGGTACAAAGTACTCTCAGCAGGATATCTTTAATGCACTTCTCTCTGCCGGATTCGATGAAGTATTCGATGTGGCCTGNGGGGCTCTTGTCGTTACCGCGATGACACGTAGCATTCTTGCGCAAGAGGACCTCAGACCACGCATTTCAAGTGCATGTCCTGTTATAGTTCGACTCATTCAGCAGCGCTTCCCAAGCCTGATCCCAAACCTCATGCCGATACTTCCCCCTTCAGAAATCGCCGCCCAGGAGGCACGAAGAAGGCTCGGCCCTTTATCACAAAAGACCGGTATCTTTTTTCTCAGCCCTTGTACCGCAAAGGTAACCTCTGTGCGGACTCCTTTAGGGTATGAGCGATCTGCGATCGATGCGGTATTTTCGTTTGGGGATATTTATGCTTCGCTCAAGCGTGCGCTTGAACCTCCGTCCCCCGTTGGACCACACGCCGATAAAGCAGATACCTCCGCTTGCAGTGATCCCCCACAAAATCTACAGAACGAGAAAAAACGTTCCCGTTACTTGTTGCCAATCATGAAGGATCTCGAACCCGGCATGGGGTGGGCACGATCGGACGGAGAACTTGATGCGCTCCGCATTGAAAATGCAGTATCTGTCGATGGCATTTCCAATGTCATTGAGCTTTTTGAAGCTATTGAAAACGGCAATATCGACTCAATCCGATATATTGAAGCCCTTGCATGCCCCGGAGGCTGTGTCGGCGGGCCAATGGCTGTTGAAAATCCCCATATTGCACGGGCGACAATGCGCCAACGTTACCAGCACCCTTTCTCTGCATCGCCGTCCGACTCGAAGACTGCAAAAGAAGAATGCAAACCTCTGTCCCCAGAGATCCCTACGACAGAGCAGGAATGCCAGGCCTTCAAGTGGACAAAGCCATTACCCCCAAACCCGGTGCTAGTGCTGGATACTGATTTGTCGAGGGCCCTGCAGATGGCTGAAAAGATCGAACAAATACGAAACCAGCTGCCGGGGATCGACTGCGGCGCTTGCGGGGCGCCTGACTGCGATGCATTTGCAGAGGACATTGTGCGAAATTTGAGTTCTATTGAAGAGTGCCGGCTTTTAACGCGCCCGACTCCTCCAGACAAGGACGATAAAAATCCCAAATAGAGGCCGATATAATATACATCATATATAAATAAATTTGACAAATGGATATGGAATGAGTATAGTAAATTACTGTATGCTTGAATTTCGTGTAATTCCATGTAAGATTCTCCGGTTATCTGTGAATTCGGTCAATAGCAAATATTCGTCGAGAGGGTAAGCTGCTTGAATAAGAAGGATTTTCCTCATATCCACTTCTATGACCAGGATTTTGTCGATGTCTATGACAGAACCTGGGCATGGATTGCTGATTGCTGGACAAACGGAGGCGGCCAGACAAAGATCAGCAAAACAAAATTTTTCTATTATCCTGAACGGAAGAGGCTTGATTTTCTCGAACAGGTTTTTTCCAGTTTTTTCCTCGTCTATAGCAACCGGATCTATTCAGCATCAAATGGGCTCGATGCGTTGTATGCACTTCAGGATCCCGATGGCGCAATTCGAACTGCCTATGATATCGAGACAGGAGAAGCTGTTCTTCCCGCCGATAATCCTCTCGGCGTGACGCTTCCGCTTCTCGCATGGGCAGAATTCAACCTCTATCACAAGACAGCCAATAAAAAACGGGTAAAAGAGATAATGCCCGTACTCAGCAAGCACTACAAATGGCTGGAAGCGAATTTCAAAATGTCCAACGGCCTCTTTGCGACACCGCTCTCGTCGACAGGCATGGAAAACACTCCGCGCGCCGATGTGCAATACTTCATCGATTTCAATGCGACCATGGCAATGAACGCACTCTATCTCTCCGCGCTGGGAGACATCCTGAACGACAAAGACGCCTCATTCCAGTACAAAAGAGATTATTTCTCAATAAAGACAAGAATCAACTCCAAAATGTGGAATGCCGAAGACGGTTTCTACTACGATCTCGGTGAACACGAGAATCAGATTCCCACAAAAACACTTGGGACATATTGGCTGCTGCTCGCCGAAATTCCAAATGAAGAGCGCGCTGAAAAACTTGTGGCAAAACTTAAGGATTCTCAGTGTTTTGGCACCGAGAATCCCTTTCCTTCTCTCTCCGCTGATCACCCCGCCTTTGATAAAAAGGGACAGGGCTTTCGGGGCAGCGTTTTCCCCTGGCTCACCTTCATGGTAATCAAAGGTTTGGAGAAGTACTATTTCTACGAGCTCGCCCGGGACTCAGCGATACGGCATCTCTATTATATTCTCGATTCCATGCATAGTAACGACCGCGAAGGAACCCGACACGACAATCATCCCACAGTGTGGAGCGCGTATCAGCCAATGAACGAAGGGAAAGCCATCTGGGATGGATATCCCGACTGGCCGCTGCCAAACCATTTCCCTTCAAATGGGCTCTGCACAGTGACGTTGATTATCGAAAACATCATCGGGCTCTATATCTCTTTACCGCGGAAGACCGTCGATTGGATTATCCCCAATCTTGAAGTCATGGGCATCGAAAATCTGTCCCTCAAGCGGAACATGATCACCATCCTTTCCAGCAAATCGGGCCGAGGATGGGAAATCCATATGGAGAGCGAAAAATTGTATTATTTTACTATCAATGTTCTGGGCAAAAAGAAAAAAACACTCCCCATCCCTTCGGGCAAGTGCTCAATGCTTATCGACAAGATTTAAGCGGTTGCACTCGATAGAATCATAACCCAAACGCTCCACTCACTCCAACGATACCGGCGTGCCGCTGACGAGAGACTCGCGCATTGCCACAGCGATGTGTGTCGCCTCGCGGGCGTCTTCGAGTGTCGAGGCTGTAGTGTGGCCGGTACCAATAGCTTCCACGAAGGCACTCGCTTCACACAAAAAAACATCGTTGAATCTCGAAAAGAAATCCGTCTGACCACGCGATGTGGAACAGCCTCTTTCTTCCCTCACGAGAGGCAGTTCGGAGAGACCTCGTCCGCACGTCAGGGCACCAGCGGTGCCGGTCACCGCCATGGTAGCTTCATACCCTTTATACGATGTTCGAGAAACATGAAAGGTGGCGAGCACTCCGCCTTCGAATTCGATTGTCGCCGCTGCGGTGTCGACATCGTTGCACGCCCCCAGCCCAGGATACATGATGCGGGTTCCATGGGCAGTTGCACGCAGAGGATGCCGGCCATCCAACATCCATCGCGTGAGATCTATGTCGTGAATCGCACAGTCGAGAAAAATGCCCCCGGATGTGGGAGCAAATTTGACGAAAAAACCATCAGGGTCGACCGGATCGTGGGATTCGCAGTGGATTCTGAATACGGTTCCGAGGCCTCCGCTTGCTATGATACGTTTGACCTCCGCGTAGGCGGGGTCGAAGCGACGCATAAATCCGACCATGGCAATCTGCTTCGGATGTCTTTTGGCGATATCGATGACTCGATCACAGGGTACAATATCGAGGGACAGAGGTTTCTCGCAGAAAAGATGTTTCCCCGACTCGAGCACCTGAATGGATTGCTCGGCGTGGAGAGAAGTCGGAGTCACAAGCCACACGGCATCGAGATTGGGATGCCGGAGCAGAGAGGGAAGATCTTCGTATACGGCCACATCAAGATTCGTCGCGGCCCACTCCCGTTCGGAAGGCACAGGGCTGGCAGCGGCTACGAGTGTGATGCCCGGAATTCTCTTGGATAGATTTTCGGCGTGACGCTTTCCCAGCCTTCCGAGTCCGACGATTCCGACCGTTACAGTGCGTGACATAGAAAACTCCTTTGGCAGAGGCTTCTCTAAGGTCGTTACAAGAATCGGCTCCTGCACAAAGCAATTTACTTTGTGCAAGAGCCTTTCATTCACTGTGGCCTGTAAAGCCGCATATAAAACGCTGAGCTGTTTACTCCTTGATTGTGGCACGGAAATCGATAAGCTCCTGCGCGTTGGTCTTCGTGATCAGCGTAGCGCCGGAATCGATGCGTTTTTCGATCGTCTTGCCCGCTTTGAGTTCGAGAGCTTTCTCAATGGCAAGGCGACCCATATCATAGTTACCCTGGGCAATAGAGCCATATATATCGCCGGCCATGATGGCTTTGAGGGCGTCTTCAGTAGCATCGACACCAATAATCGGTATCTTCTTTCCGGCCTGCTGTACTGCGCGGAGGGCTCCCAGCGCTTCCTCGTCGTTGCCGGCAAAAACACCATCGATGTCGGGGGTAGCCTGAAGGACGTTCTGTGTGACAGTGTATGCTCTTTCGCGGTCGCTGTAGGCGGGCTGATTCGCGGCGATCACCATCCCGGCGGCTTTAAGCACCTGCTCGGCACCGTTCACGCGGTCTGTCATCGTGGGGTTGCCCGGAGCTCCATAGAGAAGAAGGACTTTAGAACCGGGTTTCAGGAGGGCTGCCAGAGCCTGTCCGCCAGCTTTCCCTGCCGCAAGGTTATCCGTTCCGATAAAGGAAGCGTAATCGTTGAATCCGGCGGGCATTCCGGTATCCACGAGAATGACCGGAACATGCTTGGCTTTCGCCTGCAGGAGCACGTTGATTGAAGCGGCAGGCTGAGACGGGGAGAACACCAGAACGTCGATATTCTGTGAGAGGACGTCCTGGACCATGTTGATCTGCTGTTCGACAGCGTCTTCGCTGGGCGGACCGAGCAGAATAAGATTGACATTATTTTTTGCAGCTGCCGTTTTTGCTCCAGCGGCTACGATTTTCCAGTATTGACTGCTCAGCGTTTTCAACACCATTCCTACTGTGATCTGTTTGTCAGCAGCGAATGTCGGAACAATCATCGCAAATAGGAACGCCATGATCATAATGAATACAACAAGTCTTTTCTTCATATATCTGGCCTCCAAAAATGAATTTCTGTAAGACCGAAGGTCCTACAATCGAAACAACCTCTGTCACCTCCTTTCTCTGTACTCTCCAAGATACGGAACAAAAGCCTATTTCCTGCTGCCCAGAACTCGCTGGCGGAGCACATCTATCGCGACCGCCACAATAATCACTGCACCGATCGCAAAAGTCTGGAAATTGGAGTCTACATTGAGCAGATTGAGGCCGTTCCTCAGAACGGCGATGATGAGGACGCCCACAATAGTATTGCCGATCGACCCGACCCCACCAAAGAAACTCGCACNCCCTATGATCACCGCTGCGATGGCATCGGTATCGTAACCGTCTCCGGCGAGGGGATATGCCGCATTGACACGGCCGACCATGACAATACCGGCGAGCGCAGCGGTGAAGCCGCTCATCGTGTAGACCAGATTCAAAATCGAATCCACTTTGATGCCGCTAAGACGACTGGCTTCCTTATTGCCGCCAACGGCATAGATATAGCGGCCCGTAGCCGTTCGGGTGAGAAACAGCCAAACGGAAACATAAAGAATGACGACGAGGAAGAGGCTGATTGGAATCGGGCCTACATGGTCATTGCCGAGGAATTGGATAGGCTCCGGAAAGAGACTGATCGGTGCCGCAGAGGTGACGACGAGTGCGATTCCCCGCGCCATCTTCTGCATTCCGAGCGTGGAAATGAAAGGATGAGGAAGATGAAGCTTGGTGAGAAGAAGGCCATTGATCATTCCCAGAAGGGATCCCGTCACAAGACAGATAAGCATCGAGAGATAGGGATTCAAGTGGAGCCTGTTGCTGGCAATGCCCATCACCATTGTCGAAAGCGCAAGCACCGAACCAACCGAAAGGTCTATGCCCGATGTGAGTATCGCCAGGAACATGCCGACGGCGACTATCGCATTTACCGCAGCTTGGGATGCGACGTTCATCAGGTTGCCTATGGTTAGGAATCGTTTCGAGGAAAAAGACATCACTATAACCAGAAGAAACAGGCTGATAAGTACGCCTAAATTATAGAGGTTGCCTCTTGATTTTTTTCTTTCGGCAGAGGTCGTGCCCACACTCAATGTTTCCTGTGCCATCATAATTTCTCCTTAACTCTGCTTTTCTCCAGATACCGTCCTCGTTCCCTATGCAGGATGCGCCTCAGCGGAGGCAANCGAGCCCGAAGCCGCGTATAAGATTTTCTCCTGAGTAGCCTCCTCTTGGCTGAATTCGGCGGTGATCCGCCCTTCGTGCATGGTAAGTATCCGGTCGGCCATCCCTATGACTTCATCCATCTCCGAACAGATGATGATGACGGCGGCGCCCTTGGCGATCAGTTCATTTATCAAATTGTACACTTCAACTTTCGCCCCGACATCGATGCCGCGAGTCGGCTCGTCGAAAATGAAAACTTTTGCCTTCGTAAGCAGCCACTTCGCGATTACCACTTTCTGCTGATTTCCGCCGCTGAGCTCCCNGACCACCGAATTCACATTTGTGGCCCTGAGCCTCAATTCCGACGCGATCTTCTCCACCATCTGGCGGATGGATCTAAGTTTGAGGAAGCTGAAACTGGTGTAGCGGTCGAGACGAACCAGCGACGTGTTGAACAAAATTGTCTGAATGAGTATCAGGCCTTGATTCTTGCGGTCCTCAGNGAGAAACGCGATACCGGCATTGATCGAATCCGAGGNGGATTTGATCTTGACTTCTTTTCCGAACAGTTTGATCACGCCTGCGTCGATCTTGTCGGCGCCGTNAATGGCCCGTGCCATTTCAGTACGGCCAGCGCCCACAAGCCCCGATATTCCGAGGATTTCGCCCGTATGGACTTTGAAAGAGATGTTGTGGAGCACACCCTTTCGCTCGAGTCCCTCGACGGAGAGCGCTTCCTCACCCCATGGCTGCTTCATTTTGGGATATTTGTTGACAATATCACGACCCACCATATAGCGGATGATGTCATCGACCGATGCCGCGTCGATGCTCATACTCACGACCTTTCTTCCGTCGCGCAGAACGGTAACACTGTCACAGATCCTCTTGACTTCGTCCAATCGGTGGGAAATGAACACGACAGTAACGCCTTTGGCTTTGACCTGGGCTATAATTCTGAACAGCTCTTCTGCTTCGTGCTCACTCAGACTAGATGTCGGCTCGTCCATGATGATGAGCTTCGCATTGGAATGGACGGCCTTGCATATCTCAACCATCTGCTGTTGCCCGACCCCGAGATCACCTGTCCGCTTTCTTGGGTCGAAGTTCAATCCAACTCTTTNGAGTAAGGTTTCAGCCTCCCGCAGCATCTTTTTACGATCGAGAACTTTGAAGTTTTTAACTTTGTACAGCTCGCGGCCAAGAAAGATATTCTCGACAACAGTCAGATTGGGAATAAGGTTTAATTCCTGATAGATGCAGGCGATTCCCTCGTTCATGGCCTTGAGGGGAGTCAATTGCTCGAGCTTTTTGTTGTCGAAGATTATTTCGCCCCTATCGGNGGTATAAGCTCCCGTCAAGATCTTTATGAGTGTCGATTTTCCCGCTCCATTTTCTCCCGTCAGGCCGTGCACTTCTCCCGACATCACTTCCATATCTACAGAATCGAGAGCAAGCACCCCAGGGAACCGCTTTGTAATCCCAATTAATTGAAGCAAAACCGTACCGTTAGCCATTGCACATCCCCGTTGAAGTTGGAGTTCCGCGCTGCAAAGACTACTTTAGATCACGTATTTCACTTGATAGACCGCGGAGCACCAGCATGACGCTTTTCCGCGGCGACTTAGATGTCGCCTTCTCAAGCTCTTCTTTCTTCATAAAGCCCAAGAAACAGCTGGTGAAAGAAACTTTTTCATCTCACTCTTTTGTTCAGTACAAAACCAACCGTTTAATCATTTTTCTGCAAACGTTTTCATATGGATGATTATCACTCCACTTTTTCAGTTTGTCAACATTTTTTACGGGTCAGAGGTCGAGTCCAGACATGTTCGCCAGTTGAAGTATCAGGGATCATGGGAAGTCCAGTCCATCACACTGCCGGCAGTAACGCTTGTTGTTAAACAAAGGGACAGCCCAGAAACAGCCCACAATTTTTCATAAATGAGGTCAAATATAACAGTTTATCTCATACAGCCCAAGAGTTAATATCGAATTGAGCCCACTTAAGGAACGACGCGCACCGATACCGAGCCCATCAGCGCGATCCCGCTAACCTCCAGCACTCCTTCGCGTGAAGCATTGAAAGGAACATCTGCCCTGCTTACAGCTTCTCCCATTATCGGGACGACTGAAAAATGCACGATAGTGCCTGGAGAAACAAGAATTCTCGTCTCTCCCATAATCGCGACAAGCTCAAGGCGAAAGCCTGAAGCCGGCAATTGAATACCGCGAAGATCGATTGTCGTCGACCCCATCAGAGTAACACTGGAAGCTGATTTGCCCTCGAGCATCCGTCCATTTACCCTACGCTCTCCCATGACGCACAGAAAAAAGTCACCTGACTTCCAAAATTGTGCAGAGGACGGGTAAAAGGAATTTACAGGATTGGGGGACAGAGGTTGACGATGGTCACTTGCAAAACTCCCTCTCTGCTCATTTTCGGAATTGTTAATCTTGGGCTTCTNCTCCATATCGGGCGATTGATGCGCCACGAGAGCTGAATTTAGAACAGCTTGTGGATCAGCGGCTTTTTGTATTTCAGCAGCAAGGTTCTCATATTGCTCCAAAGAAATCCTGTCTTGGACATAGAGATTTGTTAGGTCATCGAGAGCTTTCTCCCGAACATCACTATATTGTAAATTTTCATAGCTCCGTCCCCTTTCTCGTTCTCTCGCTCTCTCCCTGCTCATTGTCCCTCCCAATATCTGATCCCGTTGAATAAAGATCAGATCACCTTAATATATAAATTTCTTGAACTCTAATCTATTATTGTGCCAAGAAATGAATTTCCGATGAGTATTTTACCAAAATTCTCTAAATCGGTCCCGGATGCAAAAATTATTCTGAGTCCCAGTTCTTCTGCTTTTGCTGCTGCTATTGGATCAAAAGGCAGGTTTGCACCAGGATTCCATACTGCTCCTGTCATTTTTAAGAGGGCATCAAAAGTTATATGCGCAAGAGGCTTTGCAAAAGGGTCTTNTCTTGGATCAGCACTATAGATTTGAGAAATATTTGATAAATTCACTATTTTATCTGCATGGAACCGTTCAGCAAGCAGTACCGCATCATAATCTGTGGAGAAACCTGGTTTCCATCCTGCTGCAACCAAGATTTTGCCATGCATTGCAATATCAGAACTAGGATCTGTTATTACTGAATCTGGGCAATAATCAGAAAAAACTTCTTTTACCAGCTGTGCATTGAGTCTGGTCGCTGCAATTCCAATCCGATCAAGCGATTCATTGAGATAAGAAGCTTTATTCTGCTTTAAACCTCCGTCCCCATCCTTTTTTGTTTGTATCTTGGTATCTTGTTCGATAAATTCTTTATATGCTTTCTGCCACTGTCGAGCTGCAGCCCCCCTCCTACTACAATNAATCGCTTTTCGATTATCTGCCTCCAACCATGATAACAATACGTTGCGAAATTGTAATAAAAATGAACCGTTTGGGCCCCNTTGAGGAGCAACAATCGAGCNCCCTAAAGATATTACAATAGTCATCTTGATCTCCTAAAATTATAAATCACAAAATAAAATATCTTATCTTTATATACTCTCTTTCAGCAGCCTTTGACATATTGTGAACACTAATTCAGGCAATAGATTAAAAGCATAATGGCGGTTAACACGCTCCCCGCACTGATGGTATTCCCTGCNCCATGGCCCAATATTTATCACGGGAACATTGAGTGGATTTTCCAAATACTCTTCTAAATCAGGCTGATTTACCGCCGATCTCTGCTCTATATATTCAATAGATTGCCTATCAACAGAAGGTGCCAAAAAACTCATATCAGAAATCCCTGGGAAGTAGGGACGGAGCTTTATGGATTCTTCATGCATTCTGTTAAATTGAATAAGCTCATCTTTGACACATCCCAGAAATGCTTGATCACGATCTGAGTCCAATTCAGCTTTTGCATAGTAAGGCGGAGCTAATCCTATAATTGCGCAGGNGCCTTCAATTTGGGCATAGGTTAGCAATTCATGCACAATTTTTGCCGTTTGCAATACCTTATCTTCAGGATAACTTTTCTCTGCAATCCTTCTGAGGCGTTCTAAAATACCAGACGCCACATATTCAGCACGATTGATGAGATCTGGGAAATCGATGATGTCCGAAGAAAATTTTTGCATAGCCACATGGCCATTCTGTTTTCTAGAAAAGGCAGACATTCTCTCATATAATAAAGAAATAGAACTATCGAGTGCCTTCTGGACAAGAAGTTTTACATTTTCAAAAACTTTTACAGGATTTTTTTCAAATGTCAAAACATTGAGAGCACAAAAAACATCCGCAGGCATAGTCACATCATAGCGATTTCGCATTTCACGATAATATAAAATAGTCGGGGGAGGAGGCTCTTCTCCTGGGAATGTCGTTCGAATATTTAAGCATTCACTATTGCATTCAATCTCTCTTGCAAATACCGATGCAGCCATGACCGGATTAAAACCATCAAAAGGAGCTCCTGCATGCGCAGGTTTCCCCACAAACAAGACAAAAGGAAGAAGTTTACTGACTGATCCTAAAAACACGGCCTTAGCATCAGCTCCGTCCCCCTGATCAACCGCCGCATCGAGATTGATTATAGCTTTCAGCTCCAGTCCATGCTCAACAGCAAAAGTTGAGAGTATCTTTTTAGCTGCCTTCATCCCAACAGAAGATCCCTCTTCATCTGGAACTGCCATATAAATGATATTGCCAGATCTTTCATTATCCTCAAGAAAACTGGCAAGCGCAGCAATTCCTGCAGCCAAGCCACTCTTCATATCAAGCATACCCCTGCCAGGAATAAACGAGCCTCCTTCTAAATCTTTCTTGAGCAAGGCTTCTGCTGGGGATAGTTTTTCTTTAGAAGAAAGAGACTGAAGCATTTTTTTTGTGAGACTTTCAGGATCAAACGCAAAAGACTCCAAAGCACCATAATTGCTTGTGTCAACGACATCATAATGCCCTGTAAGGACAACACACGATGGTCCTTCTCCTGGTGCAAGCGCTATAACAATCCTCCGTCCCCATGAATCTTTCTCAATGTAAAATTCCTGAATAAGTTCTGGATGTCCATTAAAAAGGGGAATCTCTCGAAGAACAGATATAAGAAGATCCGGGTAAGAAACTTCTCCTGAAGTATTTGTTATACTCGCCGATTTTACTAAACGCAGGGCAATTGATTGCGTATCTATACTATCATCGCTTTTTCCCATGGTGTTTATACTCTACCACACATGCATATAGTCCGTTGAGTATCTCGCAAAAAAACAGAAGAACACTAATCCAAAGAGAATCTCCGGGCAATGAGCGAAAGATTCTTCTTGTTCATCGTGCTGGATCCTTCAGGGAGGTATGAATATTCAATATATTCTTTATACACTTCAGAAACTTTATGCCGGACGAGTTTCATCGTGGAATTGATCGTTCCATTCTGTTCACTAAACGGTTCTTCCACAATCTGGAATACAGAGGGAATCCAAGTTGATTGGACCTTTTTCGCTTTTGGGTCATTTTTGAATCTATAAAATTCATCAACAAGAATCGCTAAGAGAGCTTCGGCAGAATGTATGGATCTTTTAGCAATTAAATTCTTTACTTTGACCTCATCCAGCGTAACAAGAGCCATAGTATATTTTCTATGATCGCACCAAACCATAATCTGATCAAAGACATCTGTTGACATTGTAATTGCTTCTTCTATTTCTTCGGGGCTGTATTTCTCGCCATCTTCCCGAATCAAGAGAGCTTTTGCCCTTCCAATTACAGCGAGGAAACCATCTTCATCCATAGAGCCCAAATCCCCTGTCCACAATCGGCCATCGCGGAGAACTTCAGCGGTAGCTTCAGGGTTCCTGTAGTACCCAAGCATCACATTCTCACCGGTAATGGTAATATGGCCCATTGTACCTTGCTGAACCTCAACCCCATTCTCATCCATAACTTTACAACTCACGGAAGGAGCTATTATTCCGGAAGTGCCAAATTTGTGTATTCTGGGAGTATTCGAAGAAATTATCGGGGCAGCTTCGGTAAGGCCATATCCTTGATACACCGGCACGCCAAGGGCTGCAAAAAATTGCTGTTGCTTGATATCCAAAAATGCTCCGCCTCCGACGCAAAACCGAATAGAGTTGCCAAACAGGGCTTTCTTAATTTTATTGAACACAAGCAATTTTGCCATGAAGTATGGAAAGAATGCATTGAATCGGTCTTTAAATGGGGGCGTGTGATAGCCATCACCATTCCAGAGAATTCCCGCTTCAATCCCATTTTTAAATATCCTTTCAATCAGGCCCCCTTTTTCTTCAATGGCTGCGATAATTTTCTTCATGAAATTGCCTGAAAGAGATGGAACAGTAAACAGGAAAATCGGATCGCTCTCTTTCAAATTGAGCGGGATATTTCTCAGTGTTGCAATTCCGCCTCCACGAGAATCCACAAAATAAAGAGAAATCCCGCAAATCATCGCCGTATATAGTCCGACTGTATGGGCAAATGAATGATCAACGGGAAGTATCAACAGGGTCCTAAAATACATAGGATTATCGAACAGATCTATCGCATCGTGACAATTTGACCAGTAATTCAGATGAGATAGCATGATACCCTTGGGGTTGCCTGTTGTCCCGGACGTGTAGGATATCGTCACTACATCATTTTCTTCAGCTGTTTCTTCAATCAAATCCAATTTCTGAACATACTCGTTGTTTTGCTTGAGCAATGAAGCTCCAATTGAAAGAACTTCCTTCAAAGAGATAATACAATCTTCGGAGATTTTCGATTTAGACAGAACGCTCTGTCCCCATTCAATATCATCATCAAAATACACAATGCGCATCTCAACAATATGGGCTATCATCAGGGCATTTGCGATTTTTTCCAGCTGGTTGTGTGTAGTGCAGATAATTTTCGATTCAGAATGCTCTATTCTGAACGGAATTTCGTCTGAGAGAAGCTTGATTGAGAGAGGGACGGAGGTCATACCAGTACTCAATACCCCAAGCTCTGAGATCAACCATTCGGGAGATCCTTCAGCGATTATTGCGGCTCTGTCCCCCTTTTTAAAATTGTTTGCTAAAAGCCAAGCGGCAAACATACGCGCTTGTTCTCTTACTTGTAGAAATGTCGTGCCAACATATCCAGAATCAAATTTCTTCAATGCATAGGGGATATTGGAATATTTTGCCGCAGCTTCTTTCAGCATCCGGAGAACGGTTCTTTTCATCATTTACCTTTCCTATTCAAAATAGTATGTATCCCATTATTGCATTCGGATAGATACTAGTAAATACATTTTAATATTTTGAATCATCTGTTCTACATTTTACGTCATTGTTCATGTGAGACACCCAAGAATTTTATTAGAAGGTGCTTGGTACCATGTAATTGCCAGAATAAATAGAGGGGAATGTATATTCCACAATGAAGAAATAAAACAACTGTTTTTAAACATTGTATTGCGTGCAAAAACAAACAAAAAACATCCGTATAAATTCGAAATAGCCAACTTCTGTATTATGGGAATCATATACATTTCCTAATAAGACCGGCAAAAAATGAATCATTGTCGAGGATAATGCAATGGATATTATCTGTTTTTGCTATACGATATAATAAAATAGCTAATGTCAAAGGACATGTATGGTATGACCGATTTAAAAGCATTCTCGTTAATAGTGCAAGACAATTTATTACAGTATTGGAATATATCACCAACAATCCCATTAAAGCGGGGCTCTGCACGATAGCGAAAGAATACCGTTTCTGCGGCCAATATTTCATTTCCATAAATGACTTTCGCATAATTGAAAAAAACTATGAATTTTAATTATTTGTATATTAGCTGAATCTGAATTCACTTCCTTCAAAAACAAAGAGAAAGATTTTTTATCTATTCCGTTGCTATGATCTTTCTCATTCGCAAAAGCCTCTGAATGATGTTTCGGTATTCTCAACAACGATGGTACATACTTTGCTTAGTGCTTGAGCATATCAACTGGAACGGGCAATCTCATCACGCACACTTTTATTTTTAGGTTTCTTTCCTTAAAAGACGGGTGAAATACATGGGGCTGTCCAAGAAGTTGGACAGCCCATTCAGTCAGTCTCCAGAAACCGCAGCCTGCCAGTCTGTCTTTATCTGCGCAAGCAGGGTCGGATCTTCAATTATTTTATAGCCAGTCAGAGCCATTATTTTCGCAGAAGTCAGCACAACCTCGTGCGCGAGGAGGCTTTTGGTAGCCTCGGTGTATGCTCTCGAATGCCCGGCCACATTTTGAGGCGCCACGGGGAGACTGAACATCAAACAGGGGATCTGAGAGGAGGCTGTTCCAAAATCAGTGGATGCACCAGCGGCATCCGAAGGCTGTATCTTCCTTATTTTCTCGACTCCATACAACCGAGATACTTCCGCACCCAAGTCTATAAAGGAGGAAACGTTGACGACGTTGTCGTACTGCTTAATCTCTTGGATGGTCACCTTGGTCTCGGTCATTATAGCTGCACCTTTGGCGATGTTGTATACCCGCTCTACGACACTATTGAGGTATGGGCGCTCGGCTCCGCGTATATAGAAGCGGGCGGAGGCTTTTTCGGGAACGACGTTCGCCGCTGCGCCACCATTTGTGACGATTCCGTGGATTCTTATATCCGATTTTACATGTTCGCGCAGGAATTCCGTTCCCATAAACATCAGCATAACACCATCGAGTGCGCTCCTTCCCCTTTCGGGGCTCGATGCGGCGTGACTCGCCTCCCCTTCATATATGAAGTCGACGAGGTTTAGCGCAAGTGTTTTGCTGCCTATGCTCGCCCCACCGGAACCGGGATGCATCTGCATGCCAACGTCGGACTGCTTGAACAGGCCTTCCTTGGCCATCGGAATCTTGCCGCTGGTGGTCTCTTCAGCTGGGCATCCGAAGACTATGACTTTGGCGGGGACGGAGCTGAGATTCTTTGAAAGCGCCACAGCTGCGCCTACGCATGAAGCCGCGATAATGTTGTGCCCACAGCCATGGCCGATCTCGGCGAGCGCATCATATTCCGCGAGGAATGAGATGGCTGGTCCATTTCCTCCCGCATTGACATATGTCGCAATAAAAGCAGTATCGAGGCCAGCAACCCCTTTTTCAATAATAAAACCATTGGAAGCGAGATAGGCGGTAAGAGTTTCGACCGCTTTGAATTCCTGGTTGCCCAGCTCAGGGTTGTCGTGGATATAATCAGCGATCTCGATGAGCTGCGGGGCAATTTGGTCGACGCTGGCAGAAACGCTCTCCACCGGATCGGCTACTCCCTTGAATACAAAAAGAAAGACAAGCGCCACTACACATGACAGTATCTTTTTGCTTTTCATGCTCTTTCCTCCTTACGACTCATGGTCAATGTGGGTAATTTGTGCGGCGAATTGATGTCTATCACTATTTTTTATAGTATCATGTGGGTAGAAAATCTGTCAAACAAATATCGAATAATTATGTAGTTAGCTCGGATTTTTATCCAATGGCATTCCTTTATTCTTCACGGCCACAACCTCCGCCAGTACTGCAATAGCTATTTCTTGTGGCGATTGCGCACCAATATCAAATCCAATCGGTGCATGAACAGCATCGAGCCGCTCCTCTGATGCACCCTCACTTCTGAGTTTTTTCCATACAGCCCTAATCCTGTTTTTTGAACCAAGCATACCACAATATGTCCAGGTCTTATTCAAGCAATATCGAATAGCACGATCGTCATTCGCTTGAAAAGCTATGACAATATAGCAGGATTCATCGAAAGGAATGAGGGACAGAGCTTTCAGCAAATCTGATTCGCAGATAATCAGGTCTGCCATAGGAAATCTCTGCTGGTTTGCAAGATCAGCGCGTTCATCAACAATAATGATGTTAAAATCAAGGCCAGCCGCAAGATTAGCAATAGCGAGTCCTATTTCCCCAGCCCCAACAATCACCAGCTTCTGAGTTGGTTCAACTCGCTCAATGAGAACTTTCAGCGATTGTGCATCTTTAAAATAGGATTTCTTTTGAATTTCGGACAGAGACTGGCTAATTAAAATTGAACTATCTCCTTTCTCATGAACAAATTCGCGCAGTCGGTTAGTTATTTCTTCATCGATTTCATCATTGCCTGTGGTGCCGAATACTTGGTCATCATCGGTTAAAATGATTTTGCTGCCAGTCTGAGGGACTAAGGCAGCTTCTTTTAATGGAGATAAAGTCTCAATTGCGATGTTTGCGACAACAAACCTCCGTCCCTCGGAGATTAGCTTCTGCTTAAGCTTAAAAAGATTGATACTCATAAATAATTATGCTCCCTCTCTTCCCAGCTAGAGATTCTATTCATTTAAGCGTATTTGGGCTATAATAAGTATGGTAGTTTTTATCTCTCTTTCAATTATAGTTAACTCCATTTAGCTAATTTTAACGAGGGAAGGCCTTTCATGAGCTATTCAGATCCAACCCATTTGGGTATTATCGCTTGTCCTGGTGCGGAAGTATTCGCGAATCAAGTCATTCGAAAACTATCTGGAATCTATAAACATCGCTTTGCCAGAAAGGCACAAGCTATCGCCGGACGTTATCATATTACACCTGAACTTGTTATAAGAAAAATAAATTTCGCAAACGATTGCAATACAGGCATGCTGTTCTTGGCAGGGGACACCGATCATTATCGCCCGCCTCAATTTAAAATAAATGTACGACATACCTTTTTTGCAAATGGTGAAATAAAAACCGAAATTCTTGAATCCATCAGAGGCAGAAATATTTATATTTTCCAGGACATAGAGAACCATCAGCCAGTTGCTTTTAATGATGGCACCCTTTATAAAGTTCTCTCTGTAAATGATCATATCTTTAACCTTTTTGTCGCCATCGATGCTGCAATGCAGGCAGGCGCGGCAGAAATCAATCTAGTGTTACCAATTTACCCTTATTCCAGGCAACACAAGAAAAAAGGAAGAGAAGGCTTGACCGCTGCACGTATAGGGAAAATGCTGGAAAGCCTTGGCGTCAATCGAATCATCACGCTTGATATCCACTCAAAAGAAATTGAGAATGCCTTCGACCGCCTGCGAATGGAAAACCTTCATGCTTCTTTCCAGATTATTGATAAACTTATGTCCATCGTTGATATTGCAAAAGAAGAGATGGTGGTCTTGGCCCCTGACACTGGAGCTGTGGATCGCAATAAATTCTATGCAAATGCTCTCCAAAAACCATTAGCCTTACTTTACAAAGAAAGAGATTATTCAAAAGTTAGCCGAAACGCCACAGAAACAAATATCAGCGAAATGCGCTTGCTCGGCAATGTGACCAATAAAGTCGTATTTATGGCGGATGACATGATCGGCACAGGTGGAACTCTTATTAAAGCAATGAAATATCTCAAAGATCTCGGTGCGACAAAAGTAATCTGTGCAGTCAGTCTACCGCTTTTCTCAGGGAATGCAATTGAGGACTTTGAAGCAGCCTATAGAGAAGGATTATTTTACAGGATCATAGGAACAAACGCCATTTACCACAATGAACTACTTAAAAAAGAATGGTATATCCAAAGCGATGTTACAGGCCTTTTTGCACAAGTAATCAGTCTGCTTCATCATAACAGGTCCCTGAGTTCTCTCTTGGATAATCGAGATGTTGTGGCACGGCTTATTAAAAGAAAGCTGGAAATCACAACAACCCCAAAACAGATGAATTCATCTCAAACACCACAGGGGGACGGAGGTTTGGACAACGATGATGATATTGTTCCCTATGGCGCAGCCGATAAGCAATGAGGCTATTCCTCCGTCCCCCTTTGAATCGAAAGGGGATTCTCGCCTTTGATCTTGACGGGACACTCTATGAGAATGCCGCGTATATCATGTTCCAAGAGGAAAGCCAAGTAAAGAAACTCGCTGATTTCTTGCATCTCTCTTATGACGATACCTATTTTCACATAAGACAGATAAAACAACAAAGAAAAAACTGCGGTTTGCCGCCAACAAGTCTGGCTAATATTTTCAAAGAATTGGATGTCCCTTTTAATCTGATAATCGATTGGAGGAACAATGAATTCCATCCATCGGACTGGCTATCCCACGACGCGTTATTGCTGGAAGCCCTTTCTGCCCTGAGGACCTCTTATGCTTTAGGAATCATCACCAACAATCCCCATATTGTCGCTGAAGCAAGTCTAAAAGCTTTAGGAGTATTAGAATTACTTAATATTATTATTGCCCTTGATGACACATATACATCAAAGCCCGATCCTGTTCCCTTTAAAACTTTAATAAGGGAAGCAAAACAAGAACCAAAAAACTGTTTTGTTATCGGAGACAGATATAACATCGATATTGAACCCGCTTTAGCCGAGGGAATGAATGGCATATTGGTAGACAGCGTGAAAGATATTTATCGTATGCCACAAATCATGCTCTCCTGATCTCTGCGCAAAAGACGTCTCTGCATGAGGTTCTTCTCAGAGACATTCACAGCAGCGAATTATTATCTCTGAACTCGTCCTGAAGCGTCCCCTCCAAGGAGCTTTTCAACTTCTCCTTTTTCAATAAGGGCAAAATCCCCCGGAATAGAATGTTTGAGGCATGAGAGCGCAACAGCATATTCCAATGCCGCATGCGGATCTTTCAATGTAATCAGACCGTATATGAGGCCAGCCGCAAAACTGTCCCCTGCACCAACTCTGTCAACGATATCCGCGATATGATATGTACGCGACACGAACCTCTGTCCCCGAGTAACAAGCATTCCAGACCAATCATTATAATCCGCCGAAAAACTTTCGCGCAGAGTCACAGCAGCCATTTCAGCTTTGGGGAAATGCTCTAAAGCTCTCTCGCACATGGCTTGATATGCATCAATATCTATTCTTCCATTACCTACCGCTGACGGACCCTCAATCCNCAGAGATTTTTGATAATCCTCTTCATTGCCTATAAGAATATTTGCATATTGGGCGATTTCTGACATGACAATCCGGGCCTCTATACCGTAGTTCCAGAGCTTGGCCCTGTAATTCAAATCGAATGAAACAGTAAGTCCTTTTTCTTTTGCTGTACGAACGGCTCTAATAGTCTCATCGGCACAATTTTTTGATACTGCAGGGGTAATACCTGAGACATGAAACCATTTTAACCCCTCAAAAGCCGCTGCCCAATCAATGTCTTCAGAACTAATTTTCGACAACGCAGAATTTTCTCTGTCATAAATGACACTGCTTGGACGCTGATTCGCCCCATTCTCAAAGAAATAGATCCCTATTCTTCCCTTCTTTAATTTTATGCCGGAGACATCAACACCATGCGAGCGAAGCTCCCTCATGCACTCCTTCCCAATTTGATTCTCAGGCAAAATACTGATAAAGCGAGTAGAAACACCCAACCTTGAGAGCGCAACGGCAACATTTGCTTCGCTTCCACCGAATGTTGCCTCCAGCGTTGGCGACTGAAACAATCTTTCTTGGCCAGGCGATTTCAGTCTGAGCATGATCTCGCCAAATGTTGCTATGCTCATTTGGGTTCTCCTTTCTATTCAATAAGATGGATGTAAGTTTCTATTCCAGGAATCGTGATGATCGTTCCGACAAAGCTCTGTCCCCTCATAGCTTCCGAGGGAGAAATTACGGAGACTCCTAAGGGTGAAAGCATGGCCAGTGTTCTTTTCAATGAAGGAGTGCGAACCTCAATGAAGCCTCTGTCCCCTTTTACTTTATCAGGCAAACCAGAAGACTCTCTTGAACCTCCGTCCCCAGATACGACCGGCAGAAACCCCATCATCGTTCGCCGCGCTGACTTGATAAGCCTTTCAATCTCATCAAATTTGCCTGCTTCGATGAGCTCACTTGAGACGACCCAAGAACCCCCGCAAGCCAGGACATTTTTTAAGGAAAGATATTCCTGAATATTGTCTTCCTGAATTCCTCCTGTAGGGATGAATGAGACTTGTTGATAGACCGATTTGAGTGCATTAAGCGCTTTTACTCCACCGGATACTTCTGCGGGGAAAAATTTTAGGCTGTTGAGCCCCATCGACATAGCCTGCTCAACAAGGGAGGGATTATTGACACCAGGAAACACGGGGACTCCTCTTTCTACACAATATTCACATATTGACGGATTAAAACCAGGTGAAACAATAAATTGCGCTCCAGCTGAGAGGGCAGCGTTTACCTCTTCCTTTGTGGTTACTGTTCCAGCTCCAACGGTAATATCCTTATGAAAAGAGGCAAACTTCTCGATGACCTGAGGAGCTGCTTTTGTCCTAAAAGTGATTTCCGCAATAAACAACCCTCCGGCACGAAGCGCATTTGCAAGACCGTCAGCCATATTCACCGATTCAATTTTTATTACGGGAATAAGTCCGGCTTCATAGAAACGTTCTTTAAAATCCTTCATATGAATTAGTGCCTCCTGCATAGTAATGCCTAAACGCTATCAACCTCTGTCCCCAATTTTTGTCAGAATCTCATCCCGCTTGCCCCCTACAGGAAACCCCCTATGTCCCGATTGCCCTAAACTGCAACCTTCACTACCACTTTTTTTACCGATTCGGCAGAGTCGCCGACTTTCATGGACGGCCGATGTGCATCTTCGGGGAAAAAAACCGCAGCCTCTTCGGGATGTATCATTAAGGCATGGGCGATTCTGCCTTTGGGCAGGGCAAAGAATTCTATGTCGGGTTTGTATGGTTCAATGACTTCAAGTGAATCTACAGGCAGTACTTCAATTATTTCCTTGCCCGCAACAATCATCTGAATATCTGTATATTTCCGATGAGCTTCAAATCTGCATTCTGAATGCTCTTTGGTGATATATTCCTGAATAAGCGCAAAAACAGTATCACCCTGAATGGGATACTTCCCTGCTGGAAGCCCACTCCAGGTCCCTTTAGTGAGCCAATCGAAAGCAATGTCCAGGTTTTTGTTAAATCCGCGGTATCTCGATAATTCTGAAAGCATGCTGACAATCATCTCTTCGCTCCCTATAACTTGTACTCTTCATTTTTATAGAAAGATTCGCCCTTGCGAATCATCTAAACCTCCGTCCCTCTTTAGCGCATAAAGATGCCAAATCGGATTCAACCTCCGTCCCCACCATCTATCTTGCCAGCCAACCGCCATCGACAGCAATTGTAAATCCATTCACATAACTGCTGGCATCTGACGCAAGGAAAATTGTGACTCCCTGCAGGTCCTCCGGCATGCCCCAGCGCCCGGCCGGTATTCTTGCAAGAAGCTCTTTGGACCTGACAGGATCCGCGCGGAGCGGTGCTGTGTTGCTCGTTACCATATATCCCGGAGCGATCGCATTTACATTGATATTGAATTTGGCCCACTCATTGGCCATCAGCTTTGTCAGGCCCATCACTGCGCTCTTCGACGCCGTATATGAAGGGATCCGGATTCCCCCCTGATATGACAGAAGCGATGCGATATTGATAATTTTCCCTCCGGTTCCCTGGGCAATGAATCGTCGCGCCACAGCCTGGCTCAAGAAAAAAAGTATCTTCGCATTGACATCCATCACGTCATCCCAATCTTTTTCGGTAAAATTGATCGAGTCCTCCCGCCTGATAATGCCCGCATTATTCACAAGAATATCAATATGCCCGAACATTTCGACTGTCTTGTCGACGACTGACCCAACCGCCTCCATTTGGGCCAAATCTGCCGTGATGGAAAGAAAGCGTCGTCCTCGCTTCTCGATCTCTTCCCGGGTCGTCTCATTCGACCTTACATGGCTTATTCCCACAATGTCGGCGCCAGCCTCTGCGAGCGCGATGCACATCGCCTGGCCCAAACCCACCGAACTCCCCGTCACGACAGCAACTTTCCCATCGAGCCTGAATTTATCGAGTATCATTGGCCATTGCCTCCCGAAACGACTACCTATTCAAATGTATCAGAGCAGATCAGCCATAGCGACATTATCCATATCGCCGAATGTCTGATTCTCTCCCGCCATTCCCCAAATGAATGTATATTTGCCTGTCCCTACACCCGCATGGATCGACCAGCTTGGACTGATCACTGCCTGTTCGTTTCGCACCACAATGTGTCGCGTCTCCTGAGGTTTCCCCATAAAATGGAACACAATCCTGTCCTCGGGCATATCAAAATACAGATACACTTCCATCCGCCGCTCGTGCGTGTGGGCCGGCATCGTATTCCATACGCTCCCTTCGGAGAATGTCGTCATGCCCATCACCAGCTGACAGGTCTCCAGTACCGCCGGGTGAATGTACTGGTTGATCACCCGTTTGTTGCACTCCGCCTCGCTGCCCATCGCCACATGCTTTGCCTGTTCGAACGTTACAAGCCTCGTCGGACAGGCCCGATGCGCCGGGGCGCTATTGAAATAGAATTTCGCGGGCGCCCCCGGATTTTTGCTCGCAAACTTTACCTCCTTCGAGCCCTTTGAGATATAAAAACCATCCCGGGGACCGACGTCATAGCGAGTGCCATCCACTTCTATCGACCCCGCCTCCCCAATATTGATGATCCCCATCTCCCGTCGCTCGAGAAAAAACTCTGTCCCCAATTCCTTGCTGACTGGCAGCGCGAGAGGGACGGAGGTTGGAACAATGCCACCGACGATCATCCGGTCGACATGCGAATAGACCATAATCGACTCACCAGGGAGAAAAAGCTTGTCGATCAAAAAAACTTTCCTCAGATCCTCTGTCCCCATGTCTTTCGCATACTCCGAATTCACATATTCTCGCGCTTCCATAACAATCTCCCGTATAAACTATCAATTTCAGGAACCCTTACATTGTGGAGTAAATCTCACAGCAGGGCAGCCTCTTTCACAGATCATTCCACAATGTAGAATCATATTCCATATGATAGCTTGCATTTGTGTAATGTCAATAGTAAAATTGTATTTCCAGATTCTATACAGCCCAGGAGGGCCTTATGGCCGATATAAAAGTGCAGTCGCTCGACCGGACTTTCAACATTCTCGAAATTCTTGCCCGCGAACCCAATGGGCTGACGCTCGCTGAAATCTCTGCCAAAGTGGACTTACCGCGGAGCACGGCCTTTCGTCTGCTCGCAGTGCTTCTTCAGCGCGAGTATGTGCGCAAGGCTTCCGAGACAAATCGTTATCGCCTTGGACCGGGGTTCATCGAGCTTTCGAGCAACTATCTCAACAATCTTGAACTGAAAACGGAATCGGAGCCATTCATGCGCGAACTGGCATCGGCTTTGGGTACCGTCGTGTTCCTCGCCCGGCGACAGGGCGATATGATGGTGTACATCGATAAGCAAGACCAGTTCACGAGTCTTCGGAAATACGCCATCATTGGCGAACAAAGGCCTATCTATTGTACGGCGCTGGGCAAGGCTCTCATATTGGATATGGACGACGAAGAAATCCGCAGTCTTCTTTCAAATACGACACTTCAGAAATTCGGTCCGCACACACGTGCCGATGTCAGCTCACTCATCGAAGATATTCATCAATCCAGGGACAGAGGCTGGACCCACGACAACGAAGAAGCAGAGCCCGGAGTGAACTGCGTGGCCGCCCCAATCCGCGATTATCGGGGCCAAATCATCTCTTCAGTCAGCACGTCGTGGTTTTTGGAATCCCGACCAGAGCTCGAACCAGGGAAAGTGGCGATTCACGTGACGAAAGCAGCCCGGGCGATCTCGGCGGCAATGGGATTTTCCAGAAAAGAATAAAAAATCGCCCACGCTCCTCTCGCAAAGCGCGGGCTGTTGTCGTGCATGCAGCAACATACTACATGTACAAAGAGTCAGTCTTGCTGCACCTCTTTCACTTGGGGCACTACCTTCTTGAGATATGCTTCAATCCCCTGCTTGAGCGTCATGATGGAATAAGGGCATGAACCGCATGCGCCGGTGAGCCTGACTTTGACCACACCGTTATCGCTCACGGAGACAAGCTCTATATCTCCTCCATCTGCCTTCAGGGAGGGGCGCACGTTCTCTATTGCAGATTTCACTTCTTCAAAAAGCATTGCTATCTCCTATATATAGGAATTAAATTATCGATCTGTAGCGCGAGGGTCAAGAAGGTTGCCACTTTCCTCAATATTGAAATCAATGCTGCGCACAGAATCCGCCATGGTGTGGTGCAAACGGCAGTCACGGTTCCCCCTGGCCAAATTCCCGCAACACCTGTATAGCTGAACCTTTACTGATATGATACTATCAGTAAAGTACGTCGGGAAGGTAGCATGGCTCGAATTATCGTATTTGTCAATCAAAAGGGCGGTGTAGGGAAGACCACGAGCGCTATCAATATTGGTACATCCCTGGCCCTTTTGCATAAAAAGACTCTACTCATCGACTTCGATCCACAGGGGAATCTTACCTCAGGGATCGGAGGCAAACTTACCCATGCCAACATCTATCACGTCATCTCCGGCTTGACGGACATCAAAAGTATCATCCAGCCGCTCGCCATTCCCCGACTCTTTCTTGCACCCTCGTCGGTGGATCTCAGTGGTGCAACCATCGAACTGGTCGATCGTCCCGACAGAAACGACTACCTTCGGCGTGCAATAGCTCCCATCGTGGATGACTACGATTTTATCCTCATCGATTGTCCTCCGTCCCTCGGGGTGCTTACATTGAACGGACTCGCGGCGGCTACTGAAGTCGTCATTCCCCTGCAGTGTGAATATTTTGCCCTGGAAGGGCTCTCTCTCATCATCCAGACCATCGGCCTCGTGCAAAAGAGCATCAACCCAAACCTAAAAATCGGCGGCATTTTGCTCACCATGTTCGATGCGCGGACAAGGCTTTCTCAGGAGGTGGTCGCCCAAGTGACCGAATACTTCAAAGACAAAGTGTTCAAAACCATTATCCCGCGCAATGTCAGGCTCTCCGAAGCTCCTTCGCATGGCCTTCCGGCGATCATGTACGATCCCACCTGCATCGGCGCAAAGAGCTACGAGTCCGTGACAAAGGAGATTGTGAACCGTGGCTAAATTCGGTCTTGGGAAGGGGCTTGGCGCCCTTATTCCTGAACATCAGCAATTTTTCGAACAATCGACACAGGAAAGTCCGGAATCGATGGTGAGGCTCGTCTCCATTGAATCCTTGAGTCCGAATCCCGATCAGCCCAGAAAAACCTTCTCCCAGGAATCGCTGGACGAGCTCGCCGAATCCATCCGCCGCCACGGACTTCTGCAGCCGCTCCTCGTGCAGGAGCAAGAGGCGGGCAAATACATAATCATCGCCGGCGAGCGGAGATATCGCGCGGCACAGATAGCGGGACTGGATCAATTGCCTGTCATCGTGCGGGCCCCCAACGGCAGCGACCGACACCTCGAGCTCTCGCTTGTCGAAAACATCCAGCGCGAAGATTTGGATCCGATTGAAGAGGCACAAGCCTACGTCAAGCTTATGGAGATCTCGGGCACAACCCAGGAACATGTTGCCGAGATCGTGGGCAAAAACCGCGTAACCGTTGCAAACACCATTCGCCTTCTCAGGCTTCCCGAAAACATTCAGGCTGCAATCAAGCAGGGTATCATCAGTTCCGGTCATGCGCGGGCGCTGCTCTCTATTGAAGATGACGGAGAGCGCCAGAAACTCTTCGATCGTATCTGTGAGGACAATCTCTCCGTGCGCCAANNAACCGAGCAGGAGACACAGAAACTGCAGGGTGTGTCTCAGGCAAAAAAAACAAAGGCGCGAAAATCGAACCTCGCGGCGGCGGAAGGCGGTGAAGCGCCTCTCGACCCTCTTCTTCAGGAACTCAAGGAAAAACTTATTGAACGGCTCGGCACAAAAGTCGAAATACAGGGCAGCCTCAATGGCGGCACAATAAAAATCCAGTACTTTTCGCAGGAAGACTTGCAGCGCATGTACGATGTGCTCAAAATCGAGTAGGGGGACAGAGGTTGAAAAAGTTTCTTCTTGCTGCCTTTATCGCGGCATTGCTCGCCGGAAGCCAAGCCCCTCGCCTTTTCGCCCAGCAGGCTTCGACTCCATCAGCGCCAACTCCTACATCCAAAATCAATGCGCCGCTGTCCCCTGCTTTTCAGGGAGCACTTCCCCAGGGAGTCAACTTTCAGCCGGGCTCCCCAATCCTCCGCACCGCCCAGCATATCGGCGGGAATCTTCTACTGGCTCCGTCCCTCGACGGCGCGCCAGTTGTCGTCAACCATATCAATTCTACAAACACCGCAACCAATCTGATCATCGAGGCTCTCGCTTTCCTGCCCACCCCATCCACAGCAAATCCCTATAGTGCCAGCGCACAGCTCGACTCTCTCGGATTGATATTCAATCAGTTCAGTTCGCTTCAGGGCATCCAGTATTGGTCTGCAAGTCGAAAAATAATGCGCACTCTCTATACGGACGCATATCGAGTCAACAATCCCAAAGACAGAAACAAAATCAAGGACCCTGAATCGGTGGCCGAACTCCACGCCATTCTCCCTCAGCGAACCTATGTATACCAAAAAGATCAGACGTTTGACGGCATCGTGACCGAAGTCCAGTGTTCCATGTCGCAGACAACGTTTCTCATGACGAACACCAATGCCACGCCGCTTCGGTTGATCGGAATCCCCGTACTTCCTGTCGATGGNCTCAGGACAGGCTTTCTTGTAGCTCCGTCCCCCGAGGGAATTCTGCTCTATTTTGTCACTTCGATAAAATCGCCCTCGATTGGACGCGATCGTGTGTTCGAATCGTCATCGAACAAGGCATTGGCGCTCTTGCATTGGTTTACGGAAGCCGCGTTCGCCCGACACATCATTGAGCCTGTGAGCTTGCCCTGGAATTTCGACGATCTTCCGCCAGAGGCGCGACTCGGCGCAGCCGCGGGCAACGGTTTTTAAATAGCCCTTTCGCGTATCGGAAGCTCTTTTTTAACCTCTGCGCTCCACCGCACAGGCACCCATACCCCAACCTCCCAAAATCACCCAAGTCTTGACGAATTAAGCCTATATCAGTATCGTTCAAAGCATATCTATTCCAAAGGAGAATACCATGAGCATCATTGAATATGTCGAGGCTCGTGAAATACTTGACTCTCGCGGTAACCCGACCGTCGAAGTCGACGTCGTCCTCGAGGATGGCACCCTCGGCCGCGCCGCCGTTCCGTCCGGCGCATCCACCGGCGAATACGAAGCCGTCGAACTCCGAGACGGCGACAAGAAGCGCTATCAGGGCAAGGGCGTCCTGACCGCCGTCGAAAACGTCAACACCACCATCGCCGGCGAAATCTGCGGACTCGACTCTCTCGAACAGGTCGATGTCGACCGCACCCTCATCGAGCTCGACGGTACCGAAAACAAAGGAAAACTCGGCGCCAATGCCATGCTCGGCGTCTCCATGGCCACCGCCCGCGCCGCGGCCGAATATCTGGGCCTTCCCCTCTATAAATACCTCGGAGGAGTCCACACCACCGTTCTGCCCGTCCCCATGTCCAACATCATCAACGGCGGCAAGCACGCCGACAACAAGATCGACTTCCAGGAATTCATGATCATGCCCCTCGGCGCCGAATCCATCCGCGAGGCCGTCCGCATGAATGCCGAAGTCTTCCATACGCTCAAAGGAATCCTCAAAGCCGAAGGCCACAACACCACCGTCGGCGATGAAGGCGGTTTTGCCCCCAACATCGGCAACGAAGATGTCCTCGAGTACATCGTGCGCGCCATTGAAAAAGCAGGTTATAAGCCCGGTGAACAGATCGCCATCGCCCTCGACCCCGCCGCGAGCGAGCTCTTCGAGGAAGGCGGCGGCAAGGGCTACCGCTTCTGGAAATCCAACCCCGACAGGGTCTTCTCCGCAGACGAGATGATCGAACTCTACACCAGCTGGGTGAACAAGTACCCCATTGTCTCCATCGAAGATGGCCTCGACCAGAACGACTGGGACGGCTATGTCAAACTCACCAAGGCCCTTGGAAAGAAAATCCAGATCGTCGGCGACGACTTTTTCGTCACCAACACCAAACGCCTCGCCAAGGGCATCGAGATGGGCGCCTGCAACTCCATCCTCATCAAGCTCAATCAGATCGGCACCGTCACCGAGACCATCGAGACCATCAACATGGCCAAGCGCGCGGGCTACACCGCCGTCGTCTCGCACCGTTCCGGCGAGACGGAAGACACTTTCATCGCCGACCTCGTCGTCGGCCTCGAGACCGGACAGATCAAGACAGGTTCCATGTCGCGCACCGACCGCATCGCCAAGTACAACCAGCTCATGCGCATCGAGGACGAGATGGAGGGCATCGCCGAGTACTGGGGCAGAAAAGCGTTCTACAACATCCGCGGCTGATCCGCGCTGCGGGTGAAACTTTCTTCCTGACCGTTGTTACAATAGTGGCCGCCTCTTTCGGGGCGGCCTTTTCTTTCGGCGGATGAGCACTTCCCCTGCTTGTACGTAGGCCGCGGGAGCCCTCTCGCGGCGCAGTGCGGCGCGCGCCTTCTCCATTGGCGGGCAGATCGCGAGAGACCCCGCGATTCATTCTCGTGGAGAGCGAATACGCAGACATGGCGTGCAAATTTTCCAACAGCTCTCCACAGAAAGATTTTTTGGGAAAAACATTCAATAAAATAGTATATATATTTTGACAACTATTTGCATTTATTCTATACTACCTTTCATACAACAGGCAGGAGCCTGTCGAAAGCCTTTCTTGGATTGCAGGTGAGACCACAGGCCACCCCAACCCAAAATGGATTCGTAGAAAGGAGAATTTTATGGAAAAGAACGGCAAGACTGTCATAAGCCGAAAAGAGTTCGTAAAACTCGTCGGCACGGGCGTNGCGGTCGTGGCGGGGACGACACTGGTTCCTCCCCTGGCGGCACAGACAGGTTCCCCGGCACCCAACGCATCCGCAGCGAAAGCGGGAAAACCAAACCCCGCCGATCTGCCTTCGAAGTGGGACCTTGAGGCGGATGTGGTGATTCTGGGCGCGGGCGCCGTCGGACTTCCCGCTGCGATCAGGGCGGCAGAGGCCGGTGCCTCCGTCATCGTCGTCGACACCAACTACGATATCGGCGGTCACGCCATCGTTTCGGGAGGCAATGTCCCCCTGGGTGGAGGCACGAGTTTCCAGAAAAAATACGGGATAAAGGACGATCCCGAGACGCTCTTCAAAGACCTTACCGACTGGTCGGTGGTCGAGGTAAGCGGCATGCCCGAGTACCGCTACAACGACCGCGGCGTCCAGCGAGCCTTGGCCGACAACGAAGCGCCGACCTTCGAGTTCCTCCTGGGCCACGGCGTGCCCTTCGTGGACCAGAGCCCCGACAATTCGGGCGGCCATGCCATCGGTATCTCCGCCAAGCGCGAGAATCACTGCATATGGACCAAAGGCCAGAGCATGGAGAGCCCCGCGGGAGCAGGCGGAACCGGACTGATGCGCGCCCTCGAGGCGAGCGCGAGAAGCCTGGGCGTAAAGTTCCTCCTCAACTACCACATGGACACGATCTACCGCGAGAAGCCCGACGAGGGCAAAGTCCTCGGAATCAAGGCGAGCTATACTCCGACCATCCTTCCTGGCACTTCGACCCCGCTTCAGAGTTTCAGAACCGAGGGAAACATCAATCTGAGCCAGCCTGCCGTGACAGTGAAGGCAAAGCGCTCCGTGATCATAGGCACCGGCGGCAGCACGGGCAACGTCAACTTCCGCAGGATGTTTGATCCACGCCTTACCGAAGAGATGCCGCTCGCGGCAGACGAGTTTTCTCCACAGGACGGCAGCGGCGAGCTCGCGGCCATGGCCATCGGCGCCACCCTCTGGGGCACCGCCAACCAGACATTCGATCGCAACGGCGCCTTGAGAAAGCGCCCCATCATCGGCACGCGGACCAACTACATAGCGTGGACGACGAGATCCCCCCTCTTTCCCAAGATGAGGGCCACCGGCCTCAACGTCAGGACCTGGCAGGACGCCATCATCGTCAACCAGGCGGGCAAGCGCTTCTACAACGAGATGGAGGATGGCTATCCCAACGGCACGACCGAAGGCTTCCTGAGACCCTACGTCCACGGAGACTGGCGCAACGCCCAGAACGTCAAGTACAAGCCGATGAATTACCCCGACGCCGCCCTCGCGATCAACGAAGGCTCAACCGCTCCCGACTTCTCTGCCGGCCCCCAGTGGGCCATCTTCGACGCCGAGGCTGTCAAGCGCGAACGCTGGGTCATCAGTGAAACTTCCGTCCACCCCGACTACTTCTTCAGCGCTCCAACCTTGGCAGAGCTGGCCGACAAAATCTCGGCCTGCCCCTATCAGAAGGTGAAGATGTCGGCCGCCAACCTCGAGGAAACCGTCGCGCGGTATAACAGCTTTGTCGACAATGGCGTCGATGAAGATTTTGCCAAGCCGAAGCCCCAGTACAAGATCGCCACTGGTCCCTTCTACGCCGCCTGGGCTACGATCACGGTGCACGACACCTACGCCGGCCTCAGGATCAACATGCAGTGTCAGGTCTTGGATATGGATGGCCAGGTCATCCCCGGTCTCTACTGTGGCGGTGAGTCGGCCGCAGGATGCAGTCAGCATGGGCTTGCCCGCTGTCTGACTCAGGGCTATATTGCCGGCGCCGAAGCTTTAAAAGGCTAACCCCGGGCTGTACCATGGTTCTGTGTCGTGGGGGAGAAATTCTCCCCCACGGCTCATTTCCGAAAAATTGGAGCAGATAATGTCATCGAAATTTCAACGAAAATGCTGCATTGCCGCAGGTTTGGTTGTTCTGGCGGCCTTTGTGGGGTGTGCCGTTGTTCCCCAGTCGGTTGCGCTCTCCCAGACTCCTGCCCCAAAGAAACTGAGCCTCTCCGGTTCGCAGCAGATTCAGCCTTCCTGGGGATTTACCACCTCCCCTGACGGGGCACAGATAATCCTGACCCAGGACGCCACCAGCGGGGCGACACAGGAATCTGGTGCCGGGGAGGCCTCGGAGGGTACTGAAGGGGTCTCTTCCGCCTCAGTCGTGGAGGAGAGCGACGTCAAGGATGCGGCGTACTGCCTTAAATGCCATGGTCCCTTTGAAAAATTGGCTGAAAGGACCAAAGACTACGCGACCGAGTTCGATGAGAAGGTAAATCCGCACACCTACGTGCCCCACAACTCCACGGAAATCGTGGACTGCACCCAGTGTCACGATCCGCATCCGATTCCCTACAAAGCCACGGATAATATACAAAAGCCCAGTGTAGACTACTGCTACTCCTGCCACCACACCCAGACATTTGTCAGCTGCAGCGAGTGCCACAACGAATAATTGTGGACATCCAAAGATGCCCGGTTCATGCAGCCGGGCATCTTTTTCAACAGGATTCAATACATCAGCTTCCCGGTGCCGGTGGGGACGGAGCTCAGTCCTCTCTTCTATGGCACAAAAAGTCCTCATGTGACATACTGACTTAAGAGCGACCCATGGATGCCGGGGGTGAATGGCAATCTCTACCCCGGCAGTCCGGCAGGCGCGCTTTGGGGAGGAATATATGAAAACTGCATGTCTGCTCCTCGCCGAAGGTTTCGAGGAAGTTGAAGCACTTACGCAGGCCGATTACCTGCGCCGCGCAGGCATTCATGTCACGATCGCCGGCATTGCCGGCAGAAAGATCAAAGGCTCCCACGGCATCGCTGTCGAGGCCGATGCCGGGCCGGAAGCGCTCGAAGACAGTTACGATGCGATTATACTGCCGGGCGGCATGCCTGGCGCCCGCAACCTTGCGGAGAGTCCGGCAGTGCGAAACCTCATCAATCGTCACTATACAAAAGGCAAACTTATCGCGGCCATCTGCGCTGCTCCGGCCGTGGTCCTCCACGGCGGCTGCAATCTGCTTCAGGGGAAAAAATTCACCGGCTACCCGGGGACGGAGGAATCGGTACAGGGAGCTCGTTTTATTCCCGACCGCGTGGTGATCGATGGCAATATCATCACTTCGCGCGGCCCCGGCACCGCGGGAGAATTTGCGGTAGCCATCATCGCGGCGCTCGAAAATAAACAGAAAGCCGACGAAGTCGCTCAGCACGCGCTCCTGAAATAAGCCGGCACAAATATTCAGTCAAGGAGTCCTCATGAACAGACAATGCATCAGCGCACCGAATGCACCTGCGGCCCTCGGCTCTTACAGCCACGCGAACAGGGCCGGCAATTTCGTATTCTGCTCCGGCCAGCTCGGCATCGATCCCAGGACGGGCAGCCTCGCCGAAGGCGTCAAGGCACAGGCCGCCCAGGCTTTGCAGAACCTCGCCTCGGTGCTCGACGCGAGCGGCTGCTCTCATGCCGATGTGGTCAAGACGACAATATTCCTCAAAGACATCCGCGATTTTGCGGCAGTCAACGAAATCTACGGCGACTTCTTCAGGAAAGATTTTCCGGCCCGGAGCGCATTCCAGGTTGCCGCACTACCCAAGGACGCTCTGGTAGAGATTGAAGTCATCGCGTACAAAGAGGGAATGTAACGTGGCATATAATTTCGATACACTCATCGATCGGACAAAAACCGACAGCATAAAGTGGAATAGAGACACCCTCCCGGAAGGTTGCCGGGATGCAATTCCGCTCTGGGTTGCCGACATGGATTTTGCCAGTCCTCCGGAGGTAGGGGCGGCAATCCTTGAACGCGCCGCACATCCAATCTATGGCTACACCAACAGGTCGGAGGAATACTATCGGTCCTTCATTGACTGGATGAAACGCCGCAATTCCTGGAACATCGGGAGAGAGTGGATAGCCTTTTCACCGGGCGTCGTTCCCGCCCTCAATCTCGCGGTGCTCGCCTATACGCAGCCCGGCGACAAAATCATCGTGCAGCCGCCCGTGTACTATCCCTTCGAGTCTGCCGTCCTGAACAATGGCCGCCAGTTGGTGGAAAATCCGCTCGTGATCCGGGATGGCCGATATACGATGGATTTCGACGATCTCGAAAAAAAGATCGATGCGCGTACGAAACTTCTCATCCTGTGCAGCCCCCATAACCCGGTCGGCCGAGTGTGGACTGCCGGCGAGCTCTCTCGGCTTGTCGACATCTGTGCCGAGCGGGGCATTGTGATAGCCTCCGACGAGATTCACTCCGACATCATCGTGGGGACGGAGGTTCATCACTGCACGGCGACTGTTTCGGACAAAGCGGCAGCCATAACCGTCACCTTCACCGCGCCGAACAAAACCTTCAATCTTGCCGGACTTCAGATTGCCAACGTAGTCATTCCCAACGCGCAACTGCGCCATGCATTTGTGCAGCAGGTAGCCAATATTGGCCTCGGCCTTGCCAACATTTTCGGCATGGTCGCCCAGGAAGCAGCCTACAGTAAAGGCGAACCATGGCTCGAAGAGCTTCTCGCATATCTGCGGGGCAATTACGAAGTGGTGAAGAAGTTCCTTTCGGAGCGCATTCCTTCAATAAGGATATTCCCTCTCGAAGGGACTTATCTGCCCTGGCTCGATTGCCGCGACCTCGGCCTCAGCGATGCCCGGCTGCACGATCTTTTTCTGAAAGATGCCAAACTCTGGCTCGACGACGGGACCATGTTCGGAACGGGCGGCTCGGGGTTCATGCGCCTCAATATAGCCTGTCCCCGGAGCCTCCTTGTAAGGGCTCTCGAACAGCTCGAAAAGGCAGTGCACGCAATTTCCTAGCGCCCCTCTTCAAGGCCACGATCATGGATCCGTGAGCTAGCATTCTGATCCTCGTTGGGCTTACAATAGTGGCCGAGCATCCGTTCAAAGGAGACCCTATGGCTGCATCTTCTTTATTTCATGAAAAATATGAGGAAATTCCTGCAGATAAGGCATACAGCCTTCAAAATCCCGGTGGGCTTGTATTGCTCTGCACACGGGGTCCGACCCCCAACAATTCCGCTCCGCGCTACGATTTTGCACCGCTCGCGTGGTGCACGCCGTACGAATACGCCCCGGTCAGCAAACTGCTCCTCGTCTGCGATACTTCGCACAAAACCTTCCGCGACATTCAGGAAAACGGCCAATTTGCTGTCGCCCTTCCATCGTTCGAAATGCGCGGCCTGATTGAACGGGCCGGCTCGGTGAGCGGCTTCGATGTCGATAAATTCGAGCACCTTAAAGTGCCATATCTCAGCGCACAATCGATCGACATCCGCATCCCCAAGGGTATTGTGGCGTGGATGGAATGTTCGCTTGAGCGGATCGTCACCGAGGGAACCTCGGGCATTGTGCTCGGCGCCGTCATCAAGGCATTCGGCGTGCCCGAAAGCTGGAAATTCCGTCTGCACTATCTCGACGATACGACATGGTACAAGCCGGGAGAACGGCTTTAATCCTGAAGTTTTAAGAAGTCTTAATAGGAGGATATGCAATATGCCAAAGCGTATATTTTTCACTCTGTCGCTGCTTCTCTTCTGTGGTTCGATGTACGTTTCCGCGTCGCCGGGAATCTCTTTCTCGCTCAACGGCATCAAGACGAACAGCGATATCATTGCCGGACTGCCGTTGCCGACGGGTGCCGATCTTGCCCTCGAAGTCCCGCTGGGCTCCAGTTCGACTTCTTTCACTCTGCGCGCCGCTGCCGGCTATGAGTCGCGAATGATCCTGCGCAACGCAACAACCTCCGTCCCCATTGCCGAACCGGCTGCCATCGACGGCACAAACCGCTTTTACTGGACAAATGCGCTGGCGGAAATAGGCCTGAGGCAGTATGTAATCAGAGACGACGAGGGCGCGGGCTGGTTTTTCGGCCTGGTGCGCGGAAAGTATGAATCAAACGCGACCAACTTTCCCACGACGCTTTTCGCAGACGCGCAGAGCGCCCAATCCATCTCAGGCATTGCAGGCATAGCCTTCGATTCAACCCAGTGGAGAGAAATCAACCGGAAAACGGGCACCTATGCCGAGCTTTCGGTGGAATACAGCCCCCAGTTCGCCAGTTTCACAAGTACGCCGACGGATTATACACGGGCGAATCTGACTGCCGAAACGTTCATCCCGCTTTCGCCAGAGAGCCGCACCCTGCGAAATCCATCTTCAATCGCCCCTTATCTTGTCCTCTACGGCGCGGGAGATTATGCCATGGGCTCCAATATCCCTCAGGAAGTGCTCACAACCTTTGGCGGCCTTGTGGGGACAAACGGCATTGGCGACATGGTCCGCGGCACTCAGCCCTGGGGATATGAATCCCCGGCAAAAGCCTTTGCCAGCGCAGAACTGCGCATTGCAGGGCCCTCGCTGTTCAAAAAGCTCATAGTCTATCCTGTAGGCTATGTGTTCGCAGACGCAGCAGGATATGCCGGACTCTACGGCTCTCCCTTCGGATCGGACCTCGCCGACAATTCCGGCGTTTTCGCTTCCACCGGCGCCGGTGTTTCTCTCTCAGTCGTGAATTTTCTGTGGCTTGGCGCATATGCGGGCTGGCGCTGGCCGATATATGATCCCTTGGCCTCGGTGTATTACTCCAATCCCCAGGAATTTTTCTGGGGCTTTACATTTACCGCTCACTATTGAGCGCCGGGACGCAGACCAGACATAAGGCTTAAAAAATAAAGAGGGGCTGTCAACTTTGGGATGAATCCCGATAGTTGGACAGCCCCTCTTCACAAAGACCAGGCGTTATGCCATTCGGAAACGCAATGGCCGCCTATTGGATAAGCTTTCCTGCATCGATCACGTAAATCTTGAAGCACGCGAGCACTGCCTTCAGTTCGCCGAAGAACTTGTAGGCAGAGAAAGTCGAGCCGGAGACTGCATCGGTCGCTTCATTCCAGCTGCGCTTGGAATCCATACCGACGAATTTCTGGATCGCCACACCCTGCGTTTTCTTTGCGAAATCGGTATAGAACTCTGCGTGGTGGTTGTTTGCGCCCACCCACCAATGCTGAAGCGTGCCGTCCGGATTGATGATCGCGAGAATGTCTTCATAGTGGGAAGCAATGCGGACATTCTTTGCCCACCATACATATCCGGTGACCTGCTTGTCTTTGTTCAGGACGGGATAGAAGAAATAATAGTCCCACATCCTCTCGGCCAATACAGGACGAACCGTATCGACTGTGCCCCACCCCATGTCGGTGACGATCTTGGTGAAATCCGCTTCCATGCGCGTCGACATGGCGGAGCTGATCCCTCCCGGTGTCTGCGCCCACACTGCGCCGGCCATTACCAGCACAAGTGCTGCAATGAGAAATTTCTTCATATTAGGTGACCCCCTAACAGAATTAAAAGGCCGCTACGAGCCTATCGGTTTATTATTATATATATATATTTTAAAATGCGGAAGTATGAATTATAAGAAAAGTATCGCTTTGTGCGCTGATATGAAAACAAGCGTCCTGGATGGTTTCGTATACAAGCCTCAGACAACAGCCGCATTTTGGGCTTTTTGTGTGAAAATAGAAAGCCAACGCGAAAACGTCGAATACCCTTCAGGCTCATATATGAAACAAACATGACAGCCGTGTTTCAATTTGACAGAATGCCGGTCAGGGTTTACAATTCCAATATAGACTAACGTCGTTGCACTCCCTTTCCATGGGGAATCCTCACCTTTCATTGTGTTCAGGCGCGCCTGTTGGCTGATCCGGCAATCTAATCTGGATCGGGTATTCTATAAGACTGAGGTTCTTTCAAAAGTCGGACGACTTTTGAAATTGGCTCGACTTTACAAAAATTAATCGCATTAGGAGAGATAGTATGAGAAAAGGATTGTCTGTCTTGTTGATGGTGGGCGCGATGTCCTGCATCGTGTCCACTCTCGCCTTCGCCGCACCGACCGGCGACCCGATCAGGCAGTATGGCCTTCCGATGCTGATAACGAACGCGGGGCAGGGGCCNGGAGGCAAGATGGCCCGCCTCCTGGTCTCGCAGACGAAGACGCTGGTGCTCAACACCGATTATTTCTACAAATCGGAACCCCTCGAAGCCGACCTCAAGGACATGCCGTACAAGGCGCTGATGGTCGTGATAGGTTCCTCCGACAAGGGGCTCGGCGCGTCGGGAATCACGATCGACCAGGAGAATTTCCCGGTTGCAGAAATCATGAAGGCGGCAAAGGAAATGAAGCTGCCGATCATCGCCGTGCTGCTCGAGAAAGACAAGCGCTCCAGTGTCGCCACGAACCCAAACGAACGCTGTATCGACACGATCTGCCCCTACGCAGAATGGATGATCGTCGTCAAGGACGGCAACTCCGATAAGCGCTTCGACAAACTCAAGGAAAAGTACAAGATACCGTTGACGATCATCGACAACGCGATCGATTTCACTTCGCTCTGCAAGCAGATATTTATCAAGAAATAACATGCTTCCACAGGAGTCGTGTGCATCGTCCGGATGCACAGGGGGAGTTATGTATCTTAAGACATCGATAGTGCTGGCCGCTATGGTCGTCTCGTTTGCGCTCTCGAGCTGGAAACTCAAGTCGGCCGAAATCTCGATGGTGATCTCGGCCGTCGTCGGCGCGCTGGTCGCCGGGCTTGGGTCTGCCTGCCCGCGTTCTCGTGGAGGGCTGTTCACCAACTTCGATCTCGCGATCCTGTTCGTCTGTGCGTCGATATTCATCAATATCTACTCGTACTCGGGAGCCATGAACGTGGTGACCCGAAAATTGGTCCAGCGTGTGGACAACAAGTGGATACTTCTCATCTGCATGGCGGTGTTCATGCTCATCCCGGGAGCGCTCACCGGAGCCGGCAGCGTCTCCGTCTTCGTGCTGGGCAGCCTCGTGGCCACGGTCGTCCGCTATATGGGGCTTTCGGAAAAGAAGACCGTAGCCTTCGTCTTCATCTTCGCCATTCTTTCGGCGGCGGCTCCGCCCATCAACCTCTGGACGATGCTGATGACCGCGCAGGCGAACATGCCGTACGTGGGGTTCACGAAGCTGCTGCTCATTCCGATCCTGATCGTGGGCGCTTTCACCATCGTCTACCTTGGGCATGGGGCAAAGCGCGAAAGCAAGGAAAAAATACTCGCCGAGCTTCCCAAACCCGAAGCCGACATGGGCTGGTTCAGAATCCTCTGTCCNCCCGTCGTGCTGGTGGCGCTCATTCTTCTCTCGCTCTATACGCCTTTCTCGGTGCCGGTGTTCGGCCTGCCCCTCATGTTCATCATCGCGGCGATCGTCGCAGTTCTGTGCAACCCGAAGAAGACTTCTTTGAAGGAGTACTACGGCGTCCTCACGCGGACCATGGAACAGGTCTTTCCCCTGGTCGCGACCGTGATAAGCGTCGGAGTGCTGGTGAACGTCATGGCGGCGACCGGCGTGCGCGGGCTCATGAGCATCACCTTTGTCACTTTGCCCACCATCTTCATCTTCCTCACCGTGCTCATCTTCTGCCCCTTCGCGCAGGGCTGTCTGAGCTACGGAAGCGCGATCATATTCGGCACGCCGCTCATCTTCATGTTCAACGCAGCGGGCATGGACACGACAGTGGTCTGCGCGGCGCTGAGTCTTATTTTCCCGATCGGCGACTGTCTGCCGCCCTCGAGAATCGTGGGGCGCGTCTCCATCGAGACGGTCGGCTACAAGGGTTCCTACATGTCATTCCTGAAGCAGATATTCCTGCCCGTGCTTCTGCTCGGAATCCTGGCACTCATCATGCTGATCGTGCCGAATAAGCTCAGTTTCCTTAAATAGGGAGGGAATATATGGTTTTTTTCGAGCAAGTGATCCATATCATCTACTTCATTCTTTCGGCGGTCATCGGCTTCTTCCTGCTGAGGAATTTGTTCAAAAGGTCGTCGCGGACGGGCCTCGTGTACGACATCGTATACGCCTACTGCCTCATCCCCTTCCTGCTGCGCGTGCTCGGCATCAAATGACGGGAGGACGACTATGAAAACGGAAAAAAACGCAGGAGGAAGAAAAACCTTCCCCTACTTCAAGGTGCTCTGTCTCGTCATCGCGCTCGTGCTCGCCTTCTTTGCGGGAAGAGAGTTCTACGAGCTGCGGCACTTCAAGGAAACCGTCGTTTCGGCCCCCGGCCTGACGGAAGTAAAGATGCTGAGCGACTACCTTCCGAGCCTCAAGGGAACCTGGATGGACACGCCGATATTCGTTTACGACTCCGGAGTGCCGGGAGGATCGGTGCTCTACATGGCCAACGTTCATCCCTACGAACCGGCTTCCAGCCTCTCCGCCTATATTCTGATGGAAAACATCAAGGTGACGAAAGGCAAAGTCTTCGTCATACCTCAGGGCAACCGGAGCGGCTCGACGACGGGCATGCTGGGCAATGCCTATCCCAAGTTCTTCCATGTTCCGACCTCTTTCGGCGAAAAGACGCTGCGCATCGGGGACCGCGGGACGAACCCCCTCGACCAGTGGCCCGACCCCTTCACCTTCGTCCATTATCCGTCGGGGCAGAACCTTGCATATCAGGATATCCGCAACATGAACCGCACCTANCCCGGGCGCAAGAACGGCACGCTCACCGAGCGCGCCTCGTATGCCATCATGGAGCTGATAAGGCAAGAAAAAATCGACCTCTCCATAGACATCCACGAAGCTTCGCTCATGTACCCCGTCGTGTCGACCTATGTCGCCCACGAGCGCTCATTCGACCTCGCGATGATGGCTGCGATGACGCTGACCGCCTCGAGCTTCGACATGAAGTGCGAGTCCTCCCCGAAAGGGCTCCGGGGCTTGTCGCACCGCGAATGGGGCGATTACAGCGACACGCTGGCGGTGCTCATGGAGACACCCGAGCCCTTCATCGACCGAGTGGTGGGCCCCATGACCGAAGAACTCTTCACGGAAGGAAAAGACGAGTTCCTCGCCACGGCAGCGAAGCACGGCCTCACCTACACGCCCTACACCCTCGAGTTTGGGTCTCCGCTCTGGTACCGCTGTGGGCGCCATCTGTCCGGCGCCCTCGAAGCCATCAACCAGATGAACCAGTTCTTCCCCGAAAAGGAAGTCATCGTGGAGTGGCCGACCTATGAAGAGCTCAAGGAACACGACTGCGGATACTTCTTCCACGACCCCGCCAAGGCCGACTCAAACCTCGTGTTCAAGATTTGAGATGAAATGCTTTCCGGTGCGGCCGGAGGCCGCATGAAAAAAAATCCGGGGGAGACCCCAACAAAGGAGCGCACATATGAAGAAACTGGTAGTGCTGCTGCTGGCAGCAGCATTCCTCGCGAACGCGGGATCGGCTTTTGCGTGCACGATCGTCGGCGTCGGCGTCGATGCGACTGTCGACGGCTCAACGATCGTCACCCACAACGACGATTCCACGGGAGCGGATTTCCGCCTGTGGATCACCCCGGGGCAGGAGTGGCCTGCGGGATCGACTCGCGACCTCGTCGTCGACTCGCACAACTACGGCGACTTCGGCAAGTATCCTGAAGTAAAGGACTATGGTAATGGCATGGTAGTGGCCCAGATACCGCAGGCCGCCAAGACCTATGCCTATTTCCATTCCCGCTATTCCTTCATCAACGAGAAAGGTGTGGCGATGGGTGAGAGCACCTTCAACTTCGACAAGTCGACCGACCTCCGCAAAAAGACGTACAATCTTATCTTCGGAAGCAACACGGGCCTGATCGATTGCTGGAACGCCCAGGACATCGCTCTCGAGCGGGCTTCCACCGCCAGAGAGGCCATCCAGGTCATGGGCGATCTCGTCCAGAAGTACGGCTGGAAAGACCCGGGCGAGACGATGGATGTCGCCGACGGCAAGGAAGTCTGGATCGCCGAGTTCTACGGGCTCGATCTCTGGGCCGCCGTCCGCATTCCCTCGAACGCCTTCTTCGTCGCCGCGAACAGGGCGCGTATCGACCACATCGACTTCAACGACCACGAAAACTATATGTACTCGCCGAACCTGAAGAGCTTCGCCGAAGAGAACGGCCTCTGGTCGGAAGCCTCGGGCATCCCCTTCTCCCCGGCGGAGATCTACGCCCCCTTCGATGGCGCCTACAGCACCCGCCGCGAGTGGAGAGCCCTTGACCTCGTCGCGCCCTCACTGAAGCTCGACCCGAACGCGAAGCGCTTCCCGCTCTGGGTAATCCCCGAAAAGAAGCTCTCCGTGCAGGACATCCTCGAGATCTGCGGCGACTACTACAAAGGGACTCCCTACGACCTCTCTCTCACCCCCGAGGCCGGCCCCTACGGCGACGCTCTGAACCCCTACCACAAGGAGCGGTCGATCAACCTGTTCAGGACCTGCTACGTGATGATCGCCAATGTGAAATCCTGGCTGCCCGACCCGGCGAAATGCCTCGTGTGGTACGGCTACGGTGCGGCCGATACGACCTACATCACGCCACTCTGGCCGTCCATGAAGGAACTTCCCGAGCTCTACAGAACCGGCAGCCGCTATGAGGAATTCCGGCGGGATTCGGGATGGTGGACGAACTCCTACGTCCAGCAGACGGCAAGGACCAACTACCAGAGCGCAGTGAAGGAGATCCACGACTTCCGCAACCCGAGGCTCGCTACCCTGTACACGGTCACGGACGAGATCCAGAAAACCGCCGCGAACCTGATCAGCCAGGGCAATGAAAAGGAAGCCGTCGACCTCATCTCTTCCTTCGCCTATACCACCGCCGTGAAGTGGCACGACGACTGGCTGAAGTTCGGCGACGAACTGTACGGGACGTACATGTGGGGCTACAAGGACATGAAGGCCCAGGCGCCGAAGGGCTGGTGGGCAGACATCCTGCAGAACGCGCCGACCAACCCCGTGCCGTTCAAATAATACTGGTGTGAGGCCACACTCGCTGTGGCTTCGCACCTGTTCGGCCGCCGCCGTTTCCGATCGTCGAAATTGCGGCGGCCGATTTGTCGTGGGAGAGCGCTCATTGTAAAAGCGAAAAACCATTTCGGCGGGTTGTCGGGCGGTCCGTCCAGCCGCTTTTCTTAATGTCAATATATCAAATCTGAGAAAGGCGGCATTGATCCGCCGGGCGCCCATGACTGGCTTTTCGCCCAAGTTGTCCGCTGTAAAACGACATATAGTTGTTGATCATATTCATCCGAACAAGAGTGCATCAATTCAGATAAACTACTAACAATATCAATTCTCACTAAAAAATCACCATTCACGGGAAGCTATAGTATACTAAGATGGAGCGTGCAGGGGGCAATTCAGAAGGAGGAAGAAGAAGTGCCTGGCGAACCCGAAAAAATGGTCTAGCCTTGAGGAGATTGAATAAATGAATAGAGATCGTTGCGCACCGCCCAAGCGGGAAAAAACGCATGGAAATTCTTGACAACGTAAACAGTACGCTCAAGGACGATTTGGCGGTGACGATATCGAAGGGAGACAAGCTCTCGATTGCCGCAGTCTGTTTTTCGATATACGCCTACGCCTAGAGGTTAAGCTCCGCAATGAATTGACCCAGAAGGCGATTGCCCGCGAATGTGCGAAATGGATACGGGAAAAAGTGCTCTTCATATGTAGTAGAAAAAAAGGAGTAGAGTAGTTTGGAGTCAGTAATTAGCTTAGATCAGGTTAGTAAAACCTATAAGGTAAAACAGCAGATAGATAAGCCCTTTTGGCAAAGGCTGCTGTCCACCAAGACCTATCGCTCAGTCGAGGCTGTCAAGAACATCTCATTTCAAGTTGAGGCGGGGGAATCAGTCGGTCTCATCGGTAATAATGGCGCCGGTAAATCCACGTTGATCAAAATGATGACTGGCATTTTATACCCTAATTCAGGGGATATTAAAGTGCTTGGGAGAAACCCGTTTGATGAACGAACGAAAAACAATCAGGAAATCGGGGTCGTCTTCGGCCAAAGAACCCAATTGAAATGGGATCTGTCGCCGATTGAGTCGTTCAAGCTCCTTAAAACCATCTATACGATAGACGATGCAACATACGCGCAGAACATGGGGTTTTTTGTCGATCTCTTTGACATGAAGAACTTCATCTCTCAGCCCGTGCGAACACTCAGCCTGGGGCAACGCATGAAATGCGAAATCGCAGCGGCGTTTCTGCATAATCCTTCTCTCGTTTTTCTGGATGAACCAAGTATCGGGCTGGATGTCTTTAGCAAGGAAGCCATCAGCGATTTTCTGATAGAAATGAAGCGGGGAAAAATAACCATCATTTTAACGACGCATGATCTGGAGGAAATTGAGAGGGTTTGTGACAGGGCGCTTGTGATAGACGAGGGGCAGCTGATCCTGGAAGATCGCGTCGACCACCTTCTGCAGTTATATAACCGTGAAAAAAACATCACGTTTACACTTAAAAACAGAGAAGCTGTTAAAATCAAGACTCCCCAGGCATTCGATATCAGCTATGCGGAATATAGGATTGAAGTTCATAAAGTACCGGGAGAAGATATCCAGCTTGTCACGAATCAAGTGATGCAAGAAAATCAAATTGTTGATATGAGTATTTCCGGGTTCAACCTGACCCAGATCATCAAAAAGTATCTGGAAGATCGTCAGGATGCGTAGAATATTGACCTATATTCGTGTCGAAGCGAAACTCGCCTTTATCTCAAAATCTACCTATCGGGCAGCAACGATTTTAAGCGCTTTGACCAACACTTTTTTGATGATTATTTATATCTATCTATGGAAAGCCATCTGCGCCAGTTCTGATGGCGCGCTTGGCGGATATGATCTCAACGAGATGATTTTGTACATCCTGATCGTCAAATTGCTCAAGCCACTTTATCCCTTTGGCGTAAGTCAACTTTACGGAGGGAGAGTAAAAAACGGCGATATCGCCAATTACCTTCTGAAGCCGGTGAGAATGGAATGGCAACTATTGGGCAACGCAATTGGCAAAGGCTGCTACGACTTGTTGACCAATGGCGGACCCGCTCTCATTTTGTCATTGCTCTTTGTTTCTTCATGGCCGCGCGTTACCGCATCTACTTTTTTCCTGTTATTTGCATATGTTATTAGTGCGTACGCTTTTGTTTTCGTTTTTGAACTGTGTATCGGCGTCATAAGTTACTATACATCCAACTTATGGGGCGTAAACAAATTGAAACGTTCTGTCATGAGCTTCTTTGCCGGAGAGCTGCTGCCTTTGACTCTCTACCCGCAAGCCCTGCTAAAGATCTTGAGAATTTTGCCGTTTGCCTCGGTATATCTGGTTCCCTCCAATATTTTCATGGGCATTTCTTCAGAATTCACACTTGTATCTTTTATCATTGTGTGGCTATTTACCTTTGTTCTTTTGACATTCTATGGTATGTTTTCGCATAAAATTACAAAAAACATCATGGTATATGGCGGCTGATGGCGGAAGGGAAGCGTCCGATGAGACCAATTAAACTGCGGCGTGGCTGGGACATATTCAAAGCATATTTCTCTGTCAGTTTCAAAGAGTTGGAAATCTATGACAAAGATTTTATCTTTGGCGTCGTCGCGATGATTATCGAATATATAGTCGGCATTCTGAGTATATTTTTCATTTTTGATTATATCGATCTGCTCAATGGCTGGTCCCTTTCAGAAATGCTTTTTCTGTATGGGTTAAATCTAATCGGCTATTCGTTATGGTCGAGCTTTTTTATAAACACAATCACGCTTCCCTATTATATTCAGCGGGGAGAATTTGACCGGCTATTGTTACGGCCTATTGCGCCTATTATCCAGGTGATGCTTGATGGATTCAATGACGACTCCTGGGGCGAATTACTGACAGGCCTTATCGTGTTCGCTATTTCCTGGATAACGTTGGATATTTCGCCCCTTTATCTATTGATCTTGCCAATCATCTTTCTCTCGTCGTGCTTGATTTATGCGGCCACCTCCATCCTTCTTTCGACCGTATCTTTTTTCACTGTGGCAAAGGCGGATGTTGCCAATCTGACCATGGAGATCAAGGAATTTGCGCAATATCCCATTTCGATTTACCCAAAGGTCTTGCAATTTATCTTTACTTTCATTTTACCGATTGCCTGCGTTTCATTTATCCCGAGTGCCGTATTGTTCGGCAAGCTATCGCCCTGGTACCTCCCCCTCATTCTAATCGGCTCTTTGCTCTTCTTTGGCATTGCAGTATATATTTGGAACAAAGGAGTTAAGCATTATGGCAGCACAGGCACCTGATAAACTACTACAGCCAATGCTCCCCTTTTTATACACACGCCCCCGGATTCTACACTAGTTCTACACAAAAAAGGTAAACTAATGTAAAGCGTTCGTCAGGGGAGTAAAATGCCGAAAAACGGGCAAGACAGAAATATTATTGACGATCAAGGGCTATAATAGAGAACACATCTGACTTGCAAGGACAAAAAAGCGCCTTTTTAGGCGCTAAATTTGCCGGCAGTGGGACTTGAACCCACACGCCCTCGCGAGCAGCAGATTTTGAGTCTACCGTGTATGCCATTTCACCATGCCGGCAAAACTGGGATGAAAACTCGGCGTATTTTGCCGCAGGAAGTGCGCACAAGTCAAGGCCGCGCATCGCCTCAAAGATTATGCTGTACTTCTGGGGCTCTTTCAACTTTCAAAAGGGACCGACTTTTGAAATTGGCTCTTCTGCTTTCATTTTTTGGCAGTTCCGCGTATAGTACAGACATATGGCACTGATCGAATCCATGCATGCGGCAGAGCTGCACTATATTCAGCAGCTTCAAGCCTTTTTGGGATCCGGACTGAGTATTCCGATGCAGATTATCTCATTGTTCGCATCCGAGGCCTTTGTCATCGCGGTGGTTCCGGCAATATACTGGTGTGTCCACCGCAGAAAAGGCATGGAGCTCGGCCTTCTGGTGCTTGGCTCAACATTTCTCAACCTCTGGCTCAAGCACTTGTTTGCATGGCCCAGGCCGTATGAAATCATCCCAAGCCTCGGGCTCGCAAAGGAAGGACCCTATGGCATGCCTTCCGGCCACAGCCAGCTGAGTGTAGTCTTCTGGGCATATGCCGTGCAGTTCCTGCCGAAAAAATGGCGTATTCCCGTCTTGATAGGCGCCCCTCTTCTCATCGGCTTTTCGAGGGTATATCTCGGTGTGCATTTCCCCAGCGATGTCCTCGGCGGCTACTTCATCGGGGCCGTGTTTTTTACTCTGTTCAAACTGTTCGGATCGGATGTCGAAAAATCGATGCAAAACTTCGATTGGAGGCTGCGAATCATCCTTGCCGCGGCCCTCTCTTTCATCATGAATCTGCTGCTCCCGGCGGACACGATGATCGCGGGGGCATTCCTTGGCGCTTCTCTCGGATTTACCTTTGCGTCGCGCAATATTCCGATAGATACGGGAGAGAGTGTCGGGAACAAGATCCTCCGCTATCTGGTCGGCCTGGCGAGTATCGGCATTGTATATTTTGTACTGAAATTCGCAAGCAATCCGCTCAATACGCTATCCGGCAACAATCAGGCGCAGCTCATCCGCTTTGTCCGCTATACGATCGTCGGCGGATGGGTGAGCTATGGCGCGCCTTTCCTCTTCCTCAAGCTGAAACTGGCAAAGCGCGAAGCATGACAGGCACATCGCAGGCGCCGGCAGGCCTCATTTCTCGGCAAGCTGATAATTCTTGTCTTGCAACGTAAATACTTTCCCGGCTCCGGGGCTCAGGTAAACCCTGTTGTCCTTATCTATAAAAACCGCGTAGGTATCCGGAAACTGCCTGAGGAATTCCATGCCCTTTTCTATGCCCAATACAAACAGCGAGGTCGAAAGAGCGTCCGCGTCTATGCTGCTCTTCGAGACTACCGATACGGAGACCAGGCCATTGTCCACGGGAAAACCCGTCTTGGTGTCCAGGATATGGTGATAGCGTTTGCCATTCTCGATAAAGTAACGCTCATACACGCCAGAGGCCACCACGGTCATCTGCCCTCCGGCGACAATGCCCAGGAACTCGCCCCTCGTGGAGTCAGGGTTCTGAATGCCGACGCGCCAGGGGCTTTTATCCTTTTTGCTGCCGAAGACAAAGATATTTCCGCCAAGATCGATGACCGCTGCCTTTACCTTGTGATTCAAAAGAATCTTTTCGATTTCATCCGCAGCGTAGCCCTTCGCAATTGCGCCCAGGTCCAGCGCCATGCCTGGCTTTTTCAGAAATACTTTCCGCGTCGTTGCGTCGAGCACGATCTGACGCCAATCGACAAGGGCTTTTGCGGCCAAAATATTCTTCGCCGGCGGCACTTTTTCGCCGCCGTTGCCGATATTCCAGAGCTTCACCAGCGGGCCCACCGAGGGATCGAAGCCGCCATTCGTGAGGCGGGCATAATCGAGCGCTTTGGAGATGACATAAAAAGTGTCTTCCGAGACTTTCACCGGCTCTTTGCCCGCCATGGCATTGACCCGCGAAAGTTCGGAGTCGTCCCTGTTCGCGCTCATATGCTCTTCGATGGTCCGCAAACGGGCAAACGCTTCGTCGAGTGCCGCATTGTTGCCCCCGTCGATGAAGCGAACGGTACAGACCGTGCCCAGCACAAAATCGGTCCTGCTCAACTCTTCGGCGTAGAGGGAAGAGCCCGCAATCGTTCCTGCGGCAAACAAGAGGGCTGCCGCCAGCCATCGCAATGAAAATGCTTTTGAAAATCTCATCCTAAACAATCCTTTGTCTGTAATTAACCATGAAATGCCGCGGAGAGTTCCCGGCCTATTGTGGTCCGCGNGCCATGACCGGGGAACACCAGCGTGGCAAATGGAAAAGATGCAAGTCTTTTCAGACTGCGTTCAAGGGCAGCAGGGTCGGAATCCGGCGCGTCGGTCCGCCCGACTCCATCCCGGAAGAGCGTATCCCCCGAGATCAGGCAGGAACAGCCCGAAGACCGCTCAGCGCCGGCCTCCCGCGCCACGTCTTCCACTCCGTACGAGCCTGCATTGAGCACCGCTTCATAGAGGCAGATCGAACCCCGGCTGTGCCCCGGAGTATGGATCACGAGCAGACTCGTGCCTGGAACCGTCATTCCTTCTGACAGAAAAACCGCAGCTTTGGGCAAAGGTTTCCAAAATGAATGAAAGTATGAGGGAGCGCCGATCGCTTCGAAGAGCTCGCGGTTTGTCCTCTCGCTCTCTTCTCCAAGATAGTGGGCATCATCGAGGTGAATGGCAATCGGAAGCTCCGTCCCCAGCATCTCGAAAAGGCCCGGGATTGCGGCAGTATGGTCGAGGTGGCCATGGGTCAGCGCCACCATGCCGGGCACAAGCTCATGCTCCTGCAAGAAAGAATAAATTTTTTCAGGCTCCGCTCCCGGATCTACAACGAGAACCGTCCCCTCCGATGCCACAATGTAGCAATTTTCTCCAATAGGGCCCACTTTGAGTCGCCAAACAGTCGATGCCACGTGTCACTGTCCTTCGGAAAATGATTCGGAGCGTTTTTTTGCAGGTTTTATTTCCAGGGCCCGGCCGTTGAGTTCAGTGCCGACCATCGCGGACACGATTCTCTGGGCTTCATTCGCAGGAACTTCGATAAAAGAATAATTTTCCAATAAATGCACGCGGCCCAGCGTATCCTNGGACAAGCCCGACCGCTCGGCAATCTTCTTCTTCAGCTCCAGAGGCTTGAGATGATGCCGTTTGCCCATGGACACAAAAAGCGACACCGTTTCCCTGTTCTGCGCTTCCTGCCGCTGCTCTGCGCGCGTCTGCTCCACAGGCTCCTGGGACACCCTTTTGGGCGGCTTGGGCCGATATATGCCCGCGGCGCGAAGTATCATGAGCGCTGAGGCATAGGAACGGAGGTGGAAGGGTACTTTCTTTCTGAAAGCTCTCCGCACTTCTTCGAGAAGCGTTGCATCCTGAGGATGTTTCAATTCTTCGAGTAATCCTTCGAGAAAGGCCTCGAGGGTCTTTTCGTTAAATTTGGAGGCTGCGATATCATCCGGCACAAAACCACTCCTGTTGTCTGATAAAACAATGGATTATGTGGTAATATACTTTAGTTTTCGCTCCTGTGTAAACTATAGACAAAAATGCCGGCGCATGACAATGCATAAGAGCCGCGCAAGCCAGAGGTGACAAGGTTATATGGAAGAGCAGGATAAGCCCAAAATTTGCATCTGTCTGACGGGGACAACAATCGCAGAAGATCTGCACATCCTCGAACAGTATCGGCCGATTGTGGACTATGTCGAGCTGAGGGCCGACTGTCTGGATCCGAGCGAACGCTTCTACATCCGCTCATTTCCCGAAAAAGCGGGTCTCCCCTGCATTCTCACCATCCGGCGACACCAGGACGGCGGCAAATTCGAAGACGGAGAGGGCGTCCGCCTTGTGCTCTTTGCAAAGGCGCTCTCTTTCCCAATGGCCGATGCAAACGCCAACTATGCCTTTGTCGATCTCGAATACGACTTCAGGGCCCCCGTGGTTGAGGAGGCCTGCCGCACCTTCGGCACCCGCATCGTCCGCTCTCTCATCTATCGCAACGGCCTACCTGAAAATCTCGACACTGCATACGAGAAACTGACGCGGGAAGAGGATGAAATTCCCAAGCTCACCGTCAACCCCCAAAATGCCGCCGATTTTATCCGCTTTCTGGAGTGGTCTCTGCAGAGAGAGAAACGCGATCAAATACTCATCGCGAGCGGCCCATACGGCGTTGCCTCCCGTCTCCTGGCCTGGCGTCTGGGCTCACTGTGGACATATGCAAGTCCCCTGAAGTGCGGAATGGAGACGGCAGCCCCCGGCCATTTCGACCCTCAGGACCTCGTCAGTATCTACAACTTCGACCTTGTCGACTCCGACACGGCGATCTATTCCCTAATCGGCCAGCATTCCATAGCCCAATCCCTCTCGCCATATCTCCACAACACAGCCTTCAGAAAAATGGGCAAAAACGCCCTCCTCATNCCCACGCCTGTCGATTCTTTCTCCGAAGGACTCAGGATACTCGAGATGCTCGGCGGCAAAGGCGCTGCGATCACGGTGCCCTTTAAGGAGGATGTGCTGCCCTTCCTCTCCTTCCATNNTTCCACCGATGTAAAACGCATCGGCGCCTGCAATACGCTTGTGTGGCGGGATTCGGCCTGGGCCGGCTACAACACCGATGCAGACGGTTTCGAGCGCAGTCTTTTGGGATTTATCGGCAAACAGGATATTTCCGGCTCTCGGGCGACGATAGTGGGCGCCGGCGGCGCCGCGAAATCGATCGCTCTCTCCCTGTTCCGCAAGGGCGCACGCGTGCTCATTCTCAACCGGACCTACAGCGCCGGCCGCGATTTGGCCAGANNAAAATACGATTTCTCATATGCCCACCTCGATGACAGGGCGGCCGATCAAATCTCCGAGTATTCCAATCTCATTGTGCAGGCGACAAGTGTCGGCATGAAAGGCGAAAGTGACCCGATCGGCTTTTACGAATTCAGGGGCTCGGAAACCGTGTTCGACCTTATCTATCACCCCTCAAAGACCATGCTTCTGAAACGGGCCGAAGCGGCGGGCTGCCGCACTATCAACGGCTATAAAATGCTGTGCTATCAGGCTGCCGGTCAGTACAAGCTCTGGATGAATGAGCCGCCACCCGAAATCTACGCTCAGCTCGAGCAGCCCGAACTCTCATAACAGTCACCGCAAAGGAGGTTGGGATGCCAAAATCTGCATTTGTCGCCATTATCGGCAGGCCCTCGGCCGGCAAATCCACGCTTCTCAATGCGCTCTGCGGCGCAAAGGTCTCTATCGTCAGCTCCGTCCCCCAAACGACGCGCAATGCAATCCGCGGTATCGTAACGCGCCCGCAGGGCCAACTCATCTTTGTCGATACCCCGGGGTACCATATCTCGGATAAAAAGCTCAATCTCAAGCTCCGCGAACTCGTCCTGCAGTCGCTCCCGGATGTGGACCTGATCCTCTACGTCATCGACGCAACGCGAGAGCCCGGCAAGGAAGAAGAAGCCATCATCGGGCTGCTCACCAAGGAAAGCGGGCGGATCGTCATTGCAATCAATAAAGTCGACCATCCTGAAGCCAGGCCCCTCTTTGTCGAAGAATTCGTCATACCGCGCCTGCCGGACGCAAAGCGCATCGCCATATCTGCGACGCAGGGCACGAACCTGGACGCCCTCCTCGATGCGCTGTTTCTGCTTGCACCCGAGGGGCCCCTCTGGTATCCGGAGGAAATCTACACCGATCAGGAGCCCGTGTTCCGTATCGGCGAAATTATTCGGGAAAAAGCCATACTGCACACGCGCGATGAACTGCCTCACGCAATAGCCGTCGCATACCGGGAATCTTCCAAGCGGGCCGACGGCGTGCTGTTTGCGCGCTTTGATATCCTTGTGGAGCGCGATTCCCAGAAAGCCATCGTTATCGGACGCCAGGGGTCCGTAATAAAGCGCATCCGCGAGGAAGCTGAGGCGGACCTCAAAGGGCTCTTCGATTATCCCATCAAGCTGCAGTTGCAGGTCGCCGTCGACCCGGATTGGCGCAAAAGCGATTCGACGCTCTCGCGCATGATTTTTTAAGAACTTTGCGCGGGAGAAGGGGGCAGCACTTTTTTATAGCGAACCTCGAAGCCCTCAATCCCCTCGGAGAACANGGCATAAAAAGTCCTCTCGGCCTCAGGAAACACCGCTGTCTTCAAAAAGTCGAACTGCTCTCCGGTAAAAGGCGAAAGCACGTATCCGGCGACATCATCGTGATCGGGCCTGCCAATGCCAAAGCGCAACCTCCAGAAATCCCTCGTCCCCAGGTGCTGTTCCAGAGAGCGCAAGCCGTTGTGCCCCCCGAGGCCGCCCGAAAACTTGTAACCAAAGGCGCCAAACTGCATTTCGAGCTCATCGTGCACCACAAGAATTTCTTCCGGCCCGCACCGGTAGAAACGCGCCGCCTCGATGACGCTTTCTCCCGATAGATTCATGAATGTATGGGGCTTCAGGAAATACACTTTCTCCGGCCCCAAACCGGCCTGCGCAACGCTGCCCTTGAATTTCGAACTCCACTGCAGGTCCGCATTGATCCGCATCGATTCGAGAAAAAGCCAGGCCACATTGTGCCGGTGGCTGTGATATTCTTTTCCGTAATTCCCCAAAAACGCGCACAATCGGATCATGATCTGCTCTTCCTGCCCGGGAATCCGTCGAAATTTCCCTTGAATTTCATAATGGTGTGTTTGCCTGAACCCGGACCGTGGCAATCCGAACCATAGCTAAAGAAAAACCCCTGAGGCTTGGCAATCTCGCGCACCAGGCCATTGATTCTTGCGCTCTTGAACTCGCTGTTGTACCAGTACAATTCGACGCCGTCTATGCCTGCCCGCCGAAACCACCCCAGCAGCAGACGCAGTTTTTCAGTCTCCTTGTACATGAGCGCGCTGTCATCGTCCCACCTGTGCCCAATGTGGGGAATCACCACAAAACCATTGTCCGCATGGACAGCCTGCACGACCGAAGCGACATCCGGTTTCTCAAGCTTGTATTTCTTCATGAGACCGTTCGCAAAAAATCTTTTTTTGAAAGCCTTATAGTTCATGTCAGGATCGACGCAACGCCGCGCCTTCAAATAGAGAAAGAAGTCGACCTTGCTCCAGGAAATTTCATTGGCAAGCGCCTCATCGAAGTCGAACCCCGTCTTGTCCTTGAAAAGGTCCTGAAACGAAAGTTCTTTGTCGGGATACAGCTCCTTCGCCGAATCGACAAAAAACTCAAGCCGCGCCCTGCGCTTCTGGAGAGAGCGCCGAAGGAGCTCCCTGGTCTGGAGAGCCCAGTTCTCGGCGTCGAAATTGGGAAAATATGCCAAAAGCTCACTCTTGTAATCAATTTGGGATTCATATACGTCGATTTCGCAGGCGGGAATCGCCGTAAGGCCTCTCGATTCGCAGGCCCGGACAAACCGGGATACGCCGGCCATCGTGTCATGATCAGTGAGCGCAACCAGATCGAGGCCTAAGCGCGCTGCCTCAAGGACGATCTCTTCCGGCCAGGACATGCCATCCGAAAAGCGGGAGTGCAAATGCATGTTCGAGATCATTTGCTGCAGTATACACCAGGGTCTGTTACCCTTCCATAGACAAACAGATATGGATTACAATTAAATTATGTTTCAGCTGACCGATGCTGTTCTGGAGCGAATCATCTTCGCCATGGAGGATCAGTCCAACGAGCTGCTCATCGATCTCGAAACAGGCGATTGTATCAATTCCGATACTCCCTCCGAGCGATATGTACAACCTCCTCCTTGGGATTCCCGGCGGGGCTTTGCGATTCTTGAAGCCTTTGCGGCGACCGTTGCCTCACCTCCCGAGCTTAAGCTGGCGCTCAATGCTGCCCTCCGCCGCGGCAAGGGCGTATTCAAGGCCTTCCGACAGGCTCTCTCAGCCGATGAGGTTCTTTTCCGTCGTTTCCAGGATTTCAAACTCCGGGCCATGCGCCCTGTCGTCGAAGAGTGGATCGGGTCCCTGCACGATGAACAGAAGCTCGAAAAACTCAGGGAAGAGCCTGAGGATATAGGCGATATCGTTGCCTCGGAGGTCGAATTCAAAGTCCTGTCCATCGGGGACATTCCCTTCAGTCTTGAATCTTTTCTCACTGCCTATGCAGAGGAGAGCTTCTCGTCGGTGCCGCCGTCCCTCCGTTCATGGTCGATTTCGGCCCTGCTCGAGAAGGCACGGCTCTCACAGGACTCGCTATGTATTGCCTTTGCAACGATCGACGGCATAAATCCGCTTATGTTCGGCATTTTTATGCTTCAGGTCTTTCAGACCCGGCCGCTCTGTATTGTAGAGGGAGTTTTCGGAAGCAAGGAGAGCGCAATGCTGAGCATCGATTGGCCGCTCATCGACACCATCGCCGCATATGCCTCAAAAACAGGCATGGCCTTCATGGTGCTCGAAGGTCCGCTNTTTCCCCCGCCGATATCGGAGGAAGCGTCCGCGCACGGATTTGTGCAGGCCGGCAGCGTGTTGTATAAAACGCTTTGACAATTCTGACAGATTCTGAGAAAATGTAAAGCTTGCGACTATATGCATGGAGGGCTTATGAAAACGTGCTTTCTTTTCCCCGGCCAGGGAGCGCAGTTCCCGGGCATGGCCAAAGATTTCTACGAGACAAGCAAGGCCGTGCGCGACCTGTTTCAGTCTGCGTCGGATGCCGCCTCAATGGATCTGAAAAAACTGCTCTTCGAGAGCGATGAAGAGACGCTCAGACAGACGAAAAACACGCAGATCGCAATGGTCACCGCCGGGGCGGCGGCGGCACTCTCCGCGAAGGAACACGGCATCAAGCCTGCCGGCGCCGCGGGCTTCTCTGTCGGTGAATGGCCGGCACTGGCCGAAGCGGGCGTCATAAGCCTCTACGATATGTTCCGCCTGGTCGCCGAGCGGGGCAGACTGATGGATGAAGCGGGAAACCATTCCGGCGGCTCGACGATGAGTGCAGTGCTCTATCTTTCCCCTGAAAAAATCGAGCAGGTGATACGGGATGCCGGCTTAAAGCAATGTTGGATAGCGAATTACAACAGTCCTGTCCAGTGTGTAATCTCCGGCACGGAAGCAGATATCGCCATTGCGGAGGAAAAGCTCCGCCAGGCGGGGGCCAGGCGCGTCATCCGCCTCAAAGTGTCGGGCGCCTTCCATTCTCCGCTCATGCAGGAAGCCTACGAAGCCTTTAAGGAGCTCGTCGAAGCGACAGCCTTTTCGGACCCCAAAATCAGTCTCTATTCCAACGTCACCGGAAAGAAAGTGCTCAGCGGGGCAGAAGCAAAGCGCTATGCCTCATTGCAGATAATTTCTCCCGTGCGCTGGATCGACGAAGAATCGAACATCACGGCCGATGGTTTTGACCAGTGCCTCGAGACGGGCCCCGGAAACGTCCTCACAGGTCTTTGGAAGGCCTCGGGTTCGCCGGTTTCCTGTATCGCGACAGGCACGCTCGATGCGCTTGTTTCGTTCTCGCTCTAGAACAAAGGAGGCTTGTCCATGAGCGGACTGTTGTCTGGTCAGGTATGTATCGTCACAGGAGCGTCGCGGGGCATCGGGCTCGCGACCGCCATCCGCTTCCGGGACGAAGGTGCCCGTGTGTATGGCCTTTCGCGCACGAAGCCCGAGGCGGATATTCCCTGGATTTTATGCGACATTACGGATGAAGCATCTATAGATTCCGCAATCAATTCCATCATCCAAAAGGAAAACCGCATCGATGTCCTCGTGAACAATGCCGGCATTACGCGCGACGGGCTTCTCATGCGCATGAAGACTGAAGACTGGGATGCAGTTCTGGCTTCGAATCTGCGCAGCGCCTTTCTTCTGAGCCGGGCCGTCTCGCGGCTTATGCTGAAACAGCGCAGCGGCTGCATTCTCAACATGTCGAGTGTGGTGGGTCTGCACGGGAATGGCGGTCAGGCGAACTATGCCGCGTCGAAAGCCGGGCTCATAGGCCTTACGAAGAGCCTCGCCAAAGAGCTTTCTTCGCGGAATATCCGCGTCAACGCAATAGCTCCCGGTTATATCGAAACGTCAATGACGGCCGTCCTGCCCGAAACAGCCAGGGAAAGCCTGAAGACGGCCGTCCCCCTGCAGCGGCCGGGAAGGCCGGAAGAGGTGGCGGAGGCTGCCCTCTTCCTCTGCAGCGATCGGGCGGCATATATTACAGGGATTATATTGAATGTCGACGGCGGCATGGGGATGTAACACTATGAGTAAAAGAAGAGTAGTAGTCACCGGTTTTGGTGTTCTGAGTCCATTGGGGAATGATGTCCCTTCTTTCTGGTCGAATGTCAAAGCCAACAAATCGGGTATAGGGCCGATTACGCTTATCGATGCATCGGACCTTGCGGTGAAGATCGCGGGAGAGGTCAAGGGTTTCGATCCGGCACTGCGGATCGACCCGAAAGACTCCAAGAAAATGGACCGGTTTGCGCAATTTGCCGTGTACGCTGCCCTTGAGGCCCTGGAATCTGCGCATCTTCAAAAGGACGCCCTGGATCCTGTAAGGACCGGCGTGTGTCTGGGCACGGGCCAGGGCGGTTCCAGCACCATCGAAGAGGCTGGCGTGCGCCTCGCGGAGCGGGGGCCGGGCCGCGTTCCTCCTCTGACCGTGGCAAAGGGCCTTGCGAATTTCGGCGCCGCACAGATCGCGCTTTCGCTCGACATCCACGGCCCGAACATGACGGTTGTCACCGCCTGCGCCGCAGCGACGGACGCCATTGGCCAAGCCATGCACCTCATCCGCGACGGATACGCGGACATCATGTTCTCCGGCGGTTCCGAGGCGAGCATCGTGCGCATGTGCATGGCGAGCTTCATCAATATTCAGGCCCTTTCCTTCCGGAACGATGAGCCCGAAAAGGCTTCGCGCCCCTTCGACAAAGACCGCGACGGTTTTATCATGGCCGAAGGTGCGGGTATCCTCGTGCTCGAAGAATACGAGCACGCAAAGGCCCGCGGCGCGAAAATCTACGCAGAGATTGCGGGCTTCGGCACGACCTGCGACGCCCACCATCTCACCGCTCCCGATCCCGAAGGCCTCTGGGTCGCCAAGGCGATCGAGCTGGCGCTCAACGATGCCGGCATGAAACCGGAGGACATCGACTATGTGAGCGCTCACGGCACCGCGACCCCCCTCAACGACCCCATCGAGACCAAAGCCATTAAACATGCATTCGGCCAACATGCCTACAGGCTCAAAATATCGAGCCTCAAATCCATGATCGGACACTGCATCGGCGCGGCGGGGGCCATTGAGTCGATCGCGGCCATTCTGGGAATGAACGAAGACTACATCCATCCGACCATCAACCTCGACAATCCCGATCCGGAATGCGATCTCGATTATGTTCCCAATAAGGGCATTCGCATGCCCATACGCGCCTTCGTCAAGGAATCGATGGGCTTTGGCGGACAGAATGCCGTGCTTGTCATAACGCGGCCATGAACAGTCGCTGGCGAACCCTGCCCAAGGAATTGAAACTTCTGCCGGGCAACCCACTGCTTCCCGGAGCCGTGGCGCATCCGCAGGGCGTATATTTTTCGGTCTTTTCGCGCCATGCGACGGGCATGGTTCTGTGTCTCTACGAAAGTCCCCATGACGACAGGCCGGCAGCATCCCTGCATCTGGATCCCCTGGCCAACCGCACCGGCGACACGTGGCACTGCCATGTCCCCGGCCTGAGAGCCGGAACCCTGTATCTCTGGCGGGCCGAAGGGCCCTTTGAGCCCCGGGAGGGCCACCGCTTCAATCCCAATAAAATCCTCATCGATCCTTACGCCAAGGCGCTCACCGACGGCACTCTGGATCTCTGTTCCGCCCTCGCCTACGACGACGGGGCGCCCGAAAAAGACCTGTCGTTTTCAGACAGACCCAACGATCGATGCATGCCCAAATGCGTGGTCATCGAGGACGATTTCGACTGGGAGGGCGATACCCCACTCGACTATCCGCTCAAAGACTGCATCATCTACGAAACCCACGTGCGCGGCCTTACTCAGTCCCCTTCATCCAAGGCGAAGCACCGCGGCACATACCGCGGCGTGGTCGAGATGATCCCCTATTTCAAGGACCTCGGCATCACAAGCCTCGAACTGCTGCCGGTCCAGGAATTCGATTCAGCAGAGCGCTTCAGACGCAATCCCGTCACCGGCGAAAAACTCTCCAACTATTGGGGATACGCACCCATCGCATTCTTCGCCCCAAAGACCTCCTACGCTTTTCCCGAAGGCGCCGATCATGACAGCTTCGACCCGGCCCATCCCGTCAAAGAATTCAAGTACATGGTCAGAGAGCTGCACAAGTCGGGCATCGAAGTCATTCTCGACGTGGTCTTCAACCATACCGCGGAGGGCAATGAACTGGGTCCGACCCTGAGTTTCCGCGGACTCGACAACTCGATCTACTACATGCTCGCAGACGACAGGCGCTTCTACCGCAACTATTCAGGCTGCGGCAACACGCTCAACTGCAACCATCCGGTCATGCGCAACTTCATCATGGAATGCCTGCAGTATTGGGTCGTCACCATGCATGTGGACGGCTTCAGATTCGACCTCGGATCGATTTTGGGCCGCGACGAGCGCGGCAATCTGCTGCAGAATCCTCCCGTCATCGAAGCGATCGCCGAAGCTCCCCTTCTGCGGGATACAAAGATCATCGCCGAAGCCTGGGATGCGGGCGGCGCCTATCAGGTAGGAGCCTTCCCCGGAGGCCGCTGGGCAGAATGGAACGACCGCTACCGCGATGAAGTGCGGAGGTTCTGGCGGGGCGACGACGGTTTTGCGCCGCACTTGGCGACCCGCATCACCGGCTCAAGCGATCTGTACCTGAAAAACGGCAAGCGTCCCTTCCATTCGATCAACTTTGTCACTTCGCACGACGGCTTCACCATGAACGATCTCGTCTCCTTCCACCAGAAGCACAACGAGGCCAACGGCGAACAGAACTACGACGGGCTCAACGAAAATTATTCGTCGAATTACGGCATGGAGGGCGCCTCCGACGCACCTTTTATCGAAGAGACGCGAAACCGGCAGGTAAAGAATTTCTTTGCCACACTCCTGCTCTCCATCGGCACGCCGATGATTCTCGGCGGCGACGAATTCCGCCGCACGCAACAGGGCAACAATAACGCCTACTGCCACGACAGTGAGCTTACCTGGTATGACTGGAGCCTGTTAAAACAGCACGGGGACATATATCGCTGTGTCAAAACGCTCATCGCCTTCCGAAAAAACCACTCCGCATTCCGGCGCGAGGATTTTTTCAGGGGTCTCCCGGACGAAGGCTCTCAGCCGAAGCGGCCGGCCGTCGGAGTACCCTCCGCCCAGAGCCCGGAAGAGACGCCTCCCGACATACTCTGGTACGATGAGCAGGGCAGGCCCCCCCAGTGGGAAAAGCTCGGCAAAGTCCTCATTGCGCGCATCAACGAGCATACAGTGGTCCAGAATCTTCGCCACTCCTATATCCTCGCCTTCAACGCTTCGCCCGAAGCCATTCAAATCCGTCTGCCTCACGACCACGAGCCGGACACATGGAAACGCGTCGCCGACACATCCCTTCCGCCGCCCCACGATGTCGGAGAGGGCGACTACCCTGTGCTGGCCGATCAAAAAGACTATGTGATGGCGCCGCGCTCATTCGTTCTGCTTATTTCAAGCCTTGGGGTCACAGAGGACGGGGGCTCCGGCTGAATTGCAGTGTTATTTTTAAGACCGGATTACCTTGCCATTATGAAATTTCATGAATATTTTATAATGTATGAAAATAAGTCCGGGTGCGGACAATGCGTCGATTTTTCTGAGAAAAGGCCTTCATGAACTTGCGCACCACAGGCCAGCCCAGGCGCTCGCATTCCTGCGGAAATCGGTAGAATTGATCCCGCCCTCATGCGAAAGCGAGCTCTCCAAGGCGCTGTATTGGCTCTCTATCGCGCTTCTCCGGCTGGACCAGCGCGACCTTGCGGTCAAAAGCCTCGCCAACGCGCAGAAGCTGCGCCGCCAGAGCTATGCCCGCAAGTTCTACGTCCGGAATGTCAACGAGTACGGCATGATCAGGCGTCCCACAAAGGAGCTCGATGATCTCTATGCCTTTGTCAGCATCCAACTTTCATCGTATCTGCTCAAGCGTCAGAATCACCGCTTCGGTTCGGAAGCCGAGCATTCGGCCGTGCTCAAGCTGATCCTCGAGGCCTGGAAACGGCTTAAAGAGAATAATGAGTTTCGAAATCTCGAGTGTGGAGAAAAACTGTATCTCTTCAGGAAACTGAAAATCGATTTTCCCAGCTTTAATGCCTATTCTGCTGGCCTCCGGTACGGTGCGCCCCGGGCCCTGCAGGCAACTCTCGATAATATACAGACCTGCTCCTGTGGTTCCGGCCTGCCCCGCATGCAGTGCTGCGGGCGAGTCCAAGGGCTTTCTGAACTCTAGGGTGGCCCGCGCTTCGGTTGTCAACTCCATATCCATTCACGCTTGTGTTTCATTTTTACACAATACTGGCTTCTTTTTCACGCAGTATTTCAAAATGACACACTGAGGGCGCCGGATACACGGTCAGCGGGCTCCCGTCACGATCCCGGCATTATTGGGAATACAATAAGATCTTCCAATATAGTGAATTAAAAAATTAATTCTGTTTTGGCACGTTTCTTGCTTTATTAAATAGTAAGGAGATCCAGATGACAGAGAAGAAACGGGTCAGGGAAACACGATCCAGTGCGGATTTTGACGACGAGAACGTGTTGTCCATGTATCTCCGCGAGATTAACCGGATTCCCCTACTTTCTCGCGAAGAAGAGAATGACTACGCAACGCGCGCTGCTGCAGGTGATGAGCAGGCCAAAGCGATTCTTGCCAAAAGCAACCTTCGTTTTGTCGTCAATGTCGCCAAGAAGTACCAAAACCAGGGTTTGCCTCTGGCAGACCTCATCGCTGAAGGCAATCTCGGCCTCTTGAATGCGATTGACCATTACGATGTCACCAAAGGCTACCACTTCATCTCGTATGCGGTGTGGTGGATTCGCCAGGCGATACTCAAGTCAATCTGCGAAAAGAGCCGCATGATTCGCCTGCCCCTCAACAGGGCGAACGAGCTTGTGCAGATCGAAAAGGCCCGTGCCTTATTTGAAGGCGAGCTCTCCGAGGATGCAGAGATCCGCGAAGTAGCGGAATTCCTCGAAATGGAACCAGAGCACGTAAAGGACATCATTTCGATTTCCCGCGATTTGATTTCTCTCGACGCGCCGGTATATGACGAAAAGAATTCGACCACTGTGGGCGAGCTCATCGAAAACGAGCATCATGAAAGCCCTGAACAGACCGCAATTCAGTCAAGCCTGCGCGACGATATCAATAAGGTCCTCGCAACGCTCACCGCGAAAGAGCGTGAGATTGTCGAGTACCGATTCGGGCTGAACGGTAAACGCCCAATGAGCCTCAAGGAGATTGGCGATCGGATGCATTTGACAAAAGAAAGAATTCGTCAGATCGAGAAAGCGGCCTTGAAAAAGGTATCCGTACCCGAAACCATGGAAATTCTTCAGGCATACGTTGCCTGAAGTCTTTCCAACTTTTGAACACTACAGCCTCGGCTTTGCGCCGAGGTTTTTTTATTGTATAGCATGAGATATAATTTTCTCCATGAATTCAAGCTCCTGCGCATCTTTCCCCGAGTTCGCCGCGCTGACAAAAAAATCCATCTCCGGGAGAATTGCGGCCATCTTTCGGGAAAACAGAGCGATGTTCGCCAATCTGCCGGACATGGGCGACTGGCTCGTCGCAGAGATGGAAGACTTCGCGGGTTCCGGGAAAATGCTCCGCGGCGCCCTCGCTTTTGTCGGCTCCCGGCTTTTCGGTGGAGCGGAAAAAGAGGCAGAGACCGAGACAATTTCGCTGGCGGCCGGCCTCGAGCTTCTTCAGGCAGGGCTTCTGGTGCACGACGACATCATGGACCACGACGAGAGGCGGCGAGGCAAGCCGACATGTCACCTCAGAATCAAAAGCAAAATCCTGGAAAAGAATCCCAATTTTGGGGAAACGCCCGCGCTCGAGATGGCCGAAGCCCAGGGCATCTGTGTCGGCGATCTCTTCTTTTTTATTGCATGGCAAGAAATTACTAAGCTTTCTGCGCAGGTCTCTTCCCTCGTTGCAAGAGAACACGCGATAGTCACGCTCGCCCAAATGCGCGATGTCGCCATGGGATATGACAGACAATTCCCCACGATCGACGAGGTCATCGACATGTACCGCCATAAAACAGCGCGGTACACCGTGGTTTTGCCGCTTTTTGCGGGAGCTTCGATGTCCCGGAGAGCGGATGCAGATTCGCTGAGCCTGCTCGAAGCCTTTGGGGAGGCGCTCGGCATTGTATTTCAGCTGCAGGACGACCGGCTCGGGCTCTTCGGCAATGAACAGTGCATAGGCAAGGCTCTGGGCTCCGACATGAAAGAGGGGAAAAAGACACCCTACATCCTCGCCCTGCAGAACAGAATGAGCCACGAGGAGCGCACGCGTTTCTATTCGATCTATAAATCGCCTGACATCGACGCCGACGACATTGAATGGCTGCGCAATCTCATCCTGACAAAGGGCGTAGATGCATCCATCGAAGCGATAATACAGGAGCACCTGTCGAAGGCGCGCTCCGCACTTGCGGCAATTTCAGGACTGCAGGGAGTTCGGGCGGATTCCATCCATCTGCTTGAAAGCTTTATCGACTATTCCGGATGGAGAAAATACTGAGCAGGCCCTTCGGGCTCGGAATCGGGAACAGACAGATGCCGAATTACTTGCTGAACTGTTTTATTCTCTTTATTCCAGTATTGCTCTGTAATGCGCTTTGGTATAACAAGTTGCCTCCCCCGTATCAACCGCCCAGATGGAACAAAATTCCGAAAGCCTTGGATATCGCAGAAAATGTATTTCGCTTCTTGGTATTCCTCCTGCCGCTCAATATGAAGATAGAATTGAAAACTCAAAATCAGAGTGTCGGCCTTTTTCTGTATCTTTTAGGTCTTGTCGTGTACGGCTCTTCGTGGATTATTCAAATCTTCCATACCAAGATTGCATGGAGCACATATCCCGTGTTTGCCATGGCTCCCGCATTTACAACCATCATCTGGCTCCTGGGCGTATATTTCATCGGAGAAAATACATTTATTGGAATACCCTATATCCATCTGGCGTATTTCTTGATCATTCTCGCTTTTGTCGTCCTCCATACCTATCATGCATTCCTTATAGTGAAGAAAGAGAATGAAAAAGAGCGCGCCGACAATCGAGGAAAAGTATGAATGCCATGGATGATAAAGAGATTATTGAATCCGTCGAAAATGACGAGCAGAGGGCATACCCTAAATGGTATCGCTGTACTTTTCTACATATTTATCAAGAAGTTCATTGATCATGGTCTGATATTTTACCTTATTCTTTTTTGCGGACTTCTTGAAAAACTCGACACTCTGCTGGTTCAAGGTAATCGTTACTTTGACTTTCGGGACCCGCTTCACCAGTTGGTCAGGTGGCGGCAGGAAATCATCGACTTTCTTGCCCTTTAGAAGCACTTCACCGATATCGTTGGGCGCATTGCTATAGACTGTTTTCTTGTTCATACCGTCGTTTCCCCTCCCGCCAATATCCAGCCCCAATAATTCGTATATTGCCATGCCGTACCGTAAACCTTACGGTGGCAATACCTCTTTGGCATTTTCCAAGGCAAAAATACCTTTTTTCGCTCTCTGAATGTTTCTCATCAGAAAGAATGACCCGCCCTTCATCGAGGAACGCTTCTTGAGCTTCATCAAAAGAAAGACCATGCTTTTGAATGTTGAGCCGATTCTTCTGTTCATTCCATTCAAAGGTCATGCTATAATATACATATCATTCACCATATTTTCAATACATATATAAGACTTTTTTTCGAGAAATTTAGTGATCATGTTCAGCCCATATTTCAGTATTTCAGCCCACAGGTCCAGCTAACACTTCGCCTTGAGCCGATCCGGCGGCTTGCATAAGGTTGGCCGCTGGGGCGGCCTGTCGCCCTTACACGAAAGGTGGCACCGGAATATAGAACAGCGCCCACCGGCGGCCCACCACCTGGCAAACTGCGCGCCACACTTATGGCCAGCGAATCACGTGTCCATTGTGTTGACAATAGGCACACGTAATACTATCTTTCTCATATGAGCTTCCTGTGGAATGAAGAGAAAAATGAACTCCTGAAAAAGGAGCGTCATCTCTCTTTTGAGAGAATTGTCATTGCCATAGAAGAAGGACACTTATTGGATGTATTGGAGCACCCCAATAAGGATAAATATGAAAACCAAATTGTCTTGGTGGTTGAGGTAGAAGATTATGCGATTTGTGTTCCCTGTGTGGTACAAAAAGATGGNCAATTTTTCTTAAAAACGCTCTATCCAAGCAGGAAATATACAAGAGCATACAAATTGGGAGGGAAAATNATGAATACCATGGATGATAAAGAGATTATTGAATCCATCGAAAATGGCGAATGGAAGACTGTCGCCAATGTCGAGGAAATGAAAAAGAAACTAAGAAAAGCGGCCGCTGAAACTGCTTTGAAGGATTACAGGATCAATGTGAGGATCTCAAAGAGAGACGTCGAAGCATTGAAAACCAAAGCTTTGGAAGAGGGCATACCCTATCAGACCTTGGTAACAAGCATCCTCCACAAATATGTGACGGGAAGATTAAAAGAAACGAATCAAACATCGTACGCTTGACACTTCGCCTTGAGCCGATCCGGCGGCTTGCATAAGGTTGGCCGCTGGGGCGGCGTCCAAATAAAAGCCCTGATAAAGCTTTCATCTTGCTGATAGTATCAAATGATACTATAATATTTTTATGAAACCTTCCTATGAAATAACTCAGACTATTCTTGACCTCTATGGCCGAATCAACGAAGCGCTCGGCTTCTGCAAAAGTCTTGTCCTCGTAAAGCCAGAAGCCCATTTGAGAAAAGAAAATAGAATTAAGACTATTCATTCTTCATTAGCCATTGAAGGCAATACGCTCGATATCGAATATGTCACTGCTCTCATGAATAATGTACATGTCGTTGGGCCTCAGAAAGATATTCTGGAAGTCCAGAATGCCATTGTTGCCTATGATAATCTTCCCGTCTATGATCCCTATTCGATACAGGACTTCTTGAACGCTCATAGCGTCTTCATGAAAGGCTTGATAGAGAATCCAGGACATTTTCGAACTTCACAGGTCGGTATCCTGAAAGGCCGCGAGGTCGCCCACATTGCACCGAGTCATACCATGGTGCCCGGTCTGATGCAGGATCTTTTTTACTATATTCAGCATGATGCGGATTTGGGCATCATAAAAAGCTGTATCTTCCATTATGAGATGGAATTCATTCATCCCTTTGAAGATGGGAATGGTCGGATGGGGAAATATTGGCAAACACGACTCCTTATGACGAGTAACCCCATCTTTGAATTTGTCCCTATTGAAAAAGTGATGAAGGACCACCAGGAAGAGTATTACGATGCATTGGCCCGATCTGACACCTCAGGATCATCAACAGCCTTCATTGAATTCATGCTTCGGGTCATCAATGCATCCTTAAGGGAAATGATAGAAGAAACAAAAGCGCTCAACATCGATTTCAAAAAAAGGACAACCAATGCCCTTTCGGTGCTCGAGGGATGGTTTGATAGAAAAGCCTACATGAAAGTCTGCAAAGACATCTCATCTGCGACGGCAAGTCGAGATTTAAGACGATTGCTGGGCGAACACCGGATAGAAGCTTCCGGGACAGGAAGAATGACACAATATAAAAAAGTACATGACTGACAGAGCCAATAAAAGTTGGCCGCTGAGGCGGCCCGCCGCCTCTCCGCAAAAGGCGGCACCGAGTATAGAACAAGCCTCCGCGGGATTCTTCCTACAGGCGACATGCAGAAACTTGTTGAGCGGCCTTCGCTCTTTTGTTTCTTTACTCAAGACTCAAGGCATTGTTTCACGTGGAACATTCCTCTCTGCATGCCCTGAGTGCGCCACCATGTTCCACGTGAAACATTTTTGGGGCGCTCGCGACAGTCGCCAGCAGGCAGCGATACCCAGCAACAGCCTCCGGCGGGCGACAACCTGCAGCGGCGCGCCACTCTATTCCTGCTGCTGAATGATCTTGTCCATGCCGATCACGGAATCGGGCGGCTCAATATTGACGATCCGCACGCCGTGGGCGGCCTTCCCCATCTCGCGGACAGAGGAAACGCTCAGCTTGATCGTCTTGCCCGTCGAGGTAATGACCATGACCTCATCTTCCTCGCGTACGGAGACCGCCTTGATCACTTCGCCCGAAGCGTCGTCGGGGGCGTAGATGATCTGCCCGTGTGTTCCGCGGGTGTGCGGCGTAAACAGCTCATATTTGACCCGCTTGCCGGAACCGTTCTGCGTGATGATGAGCATCGATTCCTCGCTGTCGACCCTGAGCATCGCGGCGAGTTCGTCGTTTTCCTGCAGCGAGATCCCCCGGACGCCCCGCGCGGTGCGCCCCATCTGTCTGACCTGCGATTCTCCCATGCGCAGCGCGAGTCCCTTGCGGGAGAGGAGTACGACCTCGTCGGAGCCTCCGGTGAGGATGGCCGAGACCAGCCTGTCGCCTTCATCGAGCGAAATGCCGATGATGCCGCGCGTCTTGGCGTTGGCAAATTCCCTGGTCGCGACTTTCTTCACAACGCCGTTGAGGGTACCCATCAAGATGAACTCATTTTCGGAAAAATCGCTGAAATCGACCACCGCCGTAATCTCTTCGTCCTCGGAGATCGCGAGCAGGGAGCGGATATGGCTGCCCCTCGCCTGCCGGCTCGCCTCCGGAATCTCAAGCGCCTTGAGCCAGTAGGCCTTGCCCCAGCTCGAAATGAAGAGCAGATAGTCGTGCGTGTTCGCAATGAAGAGTTGCTGGATAAAATCATCGTCGAGCAGCGAGGCGGAGTTCGATCCCTTGCCGCCCCGGCCCTGCGATCTGTACTGACTCACCGGGATGCGCTTGATAAAGCCCTTGTTTGAAATGAGAATGGCCACTTCCTCGGGTTTTATGAGGTCTTCAAGGTTAATCTGTTCGACCTGGTTCGGCACGATCTCGGTCCGCCGCTCATCGCCGTATTTTTCGGCCAACTCGTGGATTTCCTGCTTGATGACATGGTAGATTGCGCCCGGGTTTGCGAGCAGAGACTTCAGATATTCGATTCGCGCCTCAATCTCTTTCAATTCGGCGAGGATTTTCTCCGTTTCGAGGCTGGTGAGGCGACCGAGGCGCATATCGACGATGGCCTGGGCCTGGGCCTCGCTCAAATCAAAGCGACCGCGCAGGTGTTCCTTCGCCGTATCGATATTCTTGCTCGATTTAATGATGGCGACCACTTCGTCGATATTCTTCAGGGCAATCACCAGTCCACGCAGTATATGGGCGCGCTCTTCGGCCTTCTTCAACTCGAACTGTGAGCGGCGAGTAATCACCTCGAAGCGGTGCTGCACAAAATAGACAATGAGCTCTTTCAGATTGAGACACTTCGGCGCGCCGTCCACCAGCGCGAGACTGATGACGCCAAAGGTGCTCTGCAGCGGCGTATGCGTGAAGAGCTGATTGAGCACGATCTTGGTGATGGCGCCCTTCTTGAGCTCGAGCACGATGCGGATGCCTTCCCTGTCGCTCTCGTCGCGCAGATCCGATATGCCGTCGATCTCTTTCTCGCGCACCAGCTCGGCAATGCGCGTCACGAGCGTGGTTTTATTCAGCGCGTAGGGAATTTCGGTGAAGACGAGCTGTTCGCGCCCGCTCTTCATGGTCTCGACAACAAAGCGCCCCCGCACCGTCAGCCGGCCGCGCCCCGTCTCGTAGGCCTCGCGAATCCCCTGCATTCCGTAGATGATGCCGCCGGTCGGGAAATCGGGGCCCTTTATGTAACTCATCAGTCCGTCAATAGTGATATCGGGATTATCGATGTAGGCTTCGATCGCCCGGCCGACCTCGCGGAGGTTGTGCGGCGCCATATTGGTCGCCATGCCTACGGCGATGCCGCTCGAGCCGTTGACGAGCAGGTTGGGTATCGCGGAGGGAAGGACGGCCGGCTCCTTGAGGCTCTCGTCGTAATTGGGCACAAAATCGACAGTCTCTTTGTCGAGGTCCGTGAGCATCTCTTCGCCGATTTTGGAGAGCTTGGCCTCGGTGTAGCGGCTCGCCGCGGGCGGATCGCCGTCGATGGAGCCAAAGTTCCCCTGTCCCTGCACAAGCGGATAGCGCAGCGAGAAGTCCTGGGCCATGCGCACGAGCGCGTCGTAGAGCGAGAAATCCCCGTGCGGGTGATATTTGCCCATCGCGTCGCCCGTGATGCGCGCGCTTTTCTTGGTCGGCGCATTGTTGCGCAGGCCAAGCTCCTCCATGGCATAGAGAAGACGCCTGTGCACCGGCTTGAGCCCGTCCCGCACATCAGGAAGGGCGCGCGAGACGATGACCGACATCGCGTAGTTGAGGTACGAGGTCTTGACTTCTTCTTCTATCGGAACAGGAATGATATTGCTGGTTTCCGCCATTTAATCTGCCTTTATATATCGAGATTCGACACCGCGAGCGCGTTCTCTTCGATGAACTGCCGCCTCGGCTCCACCTGTTCGCCCATCAGGGTCACGAACATCTCTTCCGCGAGAATCGCATCTTCCATGGTGATCCGCTTGATGAGCCTCCGCTCGGGATCCATGGTGGTCTCCCAGAGCTGTTCCGGGTTCATTTCGCCCAGGCCCTTGTAGCGCTGCACGGAAATCTTTGCGGGGTCCTTTGTCGTTTCAGAGAGAATCTGGTCCTTTTCCTCGTCGCTGTAGGCGTAGCGCACTTCCTTGTCGTACGCAATGCGATACAGGGGCGGCATTGCCAGATATATGTAGCCATCTTCTATAAGCTCGATCATATAGCGATAGAAAAAAGTGAGAAGGAGGGTCCGGATGTGCGAGCCGTCGACATCGGCATCCGCCATGATGATGATCTTGTGGTAGCGAAGCTTCGAGACATCGAAATCCTCGCCGATGCCCGTACCGAGGCTCGCGATAATCGGCTGAAGTTTGTCGTTGCCGATCACTTTGTCGAGGCGGGCCTTTTCCACATTGAGCATCTTGCCCCAGAGCGGCAGGATCGCCTGATGCGCCCTGTTGCGGCCCATCTTCGCGGAACCGCCTGCCGAATCGCCCTCGACGATGAAGAGCTCGCACTTGGAGGGATCCTTCTCCTGACAGTCGGCGAGCTTGCCCGGCAGGCTCGAGGCCTCCAGAAGGCTCTTGCGGCGCGTGAGCTCCCGGGCCTGTCGTGCCGCAATGCGCGCGCGGGCCGCGGTCGTGCATTTTTCGAGGATGATGTTGATGACATCGGGGTTCTTCTGGAAATAGAGATCGAGCTGATCCGAGAGGAAGCCCTCCACGATGCCCTTGACCTCGCTGTTGCCGAGTTTGCCTTTGGTCTGCCCCTCGAATTGGGGCTCCATGACTTTCACCGAGAGGACGGCCGTCAGGCCTTCCCGGACGTCGTCGCCCGAGAGATTCTCTTCTATTTTCTTGTTATACTTAGACTTCTTGAAGAAATCGTTGACGACTTTGGTGAGCCCGTTTCTGAAGCCTATGAGGTGCGTGCCGCCTTCGCGCGTGTTGATGCCGTTGACGAAGGAGAACATGGTTTCGTTGTAACCGTCGTTGTACTGAATGCCGATTTCGATCTCGACCTCGTCCCGAAGGCCTGAAAAATAGATGACATCCCTGTGGATAACGCTCTTGTTTTTATTGAGGTACTCGACAAACTCCCTGAGGCCGCCGTCAAACCTGAATTCAATGCGTTTGGGCTGCGCGAGCCGCTCGTCGATGAGCGAGATTTTGACGCCCTTGTTGAGGAAGGCCAGCTCGCGGAGGCGGTTGCTGAGCACGTCGAACGAATAGACCGTCTCTTCGAAGATCTCGGGGTCGGCCTGAAAGCGCACGATGGTGCCGCGCTTGTCTGTTTCGCCGATCAGCGCGACCGGTTTTTCGGGAACGCCGCGGAGGTATTTTTGATAATATACCTTTCCGCCGGTGTGCACATACACTTCGAGCCAGACCGAAAGCGCATTGACAACCGACACGCCGACGCCGTGCAGGCCGCCCGAGACTTTGTAGTTCTTCTTGTCGAATTTGCCGCCGGCATGGAGGCGGGTCATGACAAGCTCGAGGGCGGAAATGCCCTCGGTAGGATGAATGTCGACAGGAATGCCGCGCCCGTCGTCCTCGACCCGAACGATATCCTGCCGCTCCAGCGCAACGACAATCTTGTCGCAAAAGCCAGCAAGCGCTTCGTCGATAGAGTTGTCGACCACCTCGTACACAAGGTGATGCAGACCTTCGAGGCCTGTCGAGCCAATGTACATGCCGGGCCGCCTGCGAACGGCTTCCAGCCCTTTAAGCACTTGAATAGTACTTGCGGAATAATTATTCGTCGTAGATTCCATAATAATCCTGAACGGAACAACCGGGGATGGATTCAAGATTTGGGAAAAAATCTCTTCATCATCATATCAGATTGGAGCTTTTGAGTAAAGTGAAGCGAAGAAGAGTGGAAATTCTGCAGTTCTTTTACCGTCTGTGGAAAACTTGTGCATAAGTTGTGGCTATTCAGTGCATTCCCCTGTGGATATATACAGTAACTGCTTTTGCTTGCCATACATAGTTACACCTTTTATTCATTATTTTTAATTCTTCGTGAAAAAAATATAGCTATTTAATCAATTTCCCGTTTGTTTCCTAAACAGCACTTTAATTTTTCCCAAAAAAGTCCTCTTCCCATCTTGCGCACAGACAGCACTTTGGTGTATAGGGGAAACATTGGCCCCTGTGGAAAACTTGTGGAAATAATGTAAAAGACTTGGAGTTTTTGGCACATGAACGATGGCAATGAGGTGATTTGGCAAAAGGCACTCGAGATCGCGAAGGCCCAGGTTCCCGAATCTGAATTCATCATGTGGTTCAGGCTGGCATATCTCGGATTCGACAACGGGACCATCCGTCTGTGCGCGACCAATACGTTTCTGCGCGATCAGTTTGTAAGAAAATACAGCCAATTCATGAAAGAAATTATCTCATCCCTGATAGGCATGCCTGCCGAACTGTCGGTGGAGGCGCAGAATGTATCGAAAACGGCAGTCCTGGCAGGCAGCCCTTCAAGCAGCCCCCCTCCAAAGAGCGAAACGGCCCGGCCCTCCCCACCGGCCACAGAGGATTTTTCCATCGAAACTGCCTATACAAGCCCGCCGACGCGGACGCACGAGCCGCGCTCCAGCAACCTGCAGTCGCGCTATACCTTTGAGAGCTTTGTGGTGGGCGAGAACAGCAACTTTGCCTTCAATGCAGCGACGGCAGTCGCCGAGATGCCGGGGACTTCCTACAATCCCCTGCTCATCTATGGCGGTGTGGGCCTGGGAAAGACACATCTCATGCACGCCATAGGAAACCGAATCCTGGAGCGGCACCCTGAACTGCGCATCATCTGCGTCACCGCGGAAGACTTCACGAATGAATTCATCAAGACAATCCACGACCGCACGACGAATGATTTCAAGAACAGGTACCGCAACGTCGATGTGCTGCTCATCGACGACATTCACTTTTTTCAAAGCAAGCACGGTGTTCAGGAAGAATTGTTCCATACCTTCAACGCACTGTATGACTCGAACAAACAGCTTGTGTTCACCTGCGACAGGCCGGCCACAGAGCTGAAGGATTTTTCGGAACGCCTCAAAAGCCGTTTCATGATGGGCCTCAAGACCGACCTCACCACGCCCGGCTTTGAAACGCGCGCAGCCATCATCCGAAAGAAACTCGATCTCTATAAGCAGAGCTTCAGCGAGGAAGTCATCAATCTCATCGCCAAAAGCATCGAGACCAATGTCCGCGACCTGGATTCGTGCATCAACCAGATCATCGCATACGCCGATCTCATCAAGGTCGAACCGACCTACGAGATCGCGCAGAATGTCATCAAACAACTGACAAACGCATTCAGGCCGCCGGTCATCGATGTCTCTTCCATTATAAAAACCGTAGCCGACTACTATAAATTGTCCATCTCGGACCTGAAGGGCAAAAAGCGCAGCAAAAATATCGCCCTCGCCCGCCAGGTCGCCATGTACATCATCCGCGAGACGACCGACTACTCCACCACGGAGATCGGCGCAGAGTTCAACGGGCGCGACCACACGACCGTCATGCATTCATGCCAAAAGATTGAAGACCTCATCAAGTTCGACTCCCTCTTTGCTTCGGCCGTCAACCGCATCACCCAAGAGTGCAAAGAGCATTCTGTTCCCTGACGCCCAAGTGTGTTGCAAAGCTGTGGAAAACTTTCCCGTCTCTGTGGAAAAGTCTCCGGCCTGTGGAAAACGTGCATTTGCAGGCGAATTTCGCCACAGGTTTTCCACAGTATTAATTATATATAAATGAAATAATTAAGTGAATTTTCAACATATGCACTGTGCTTACTACTACTATTACTGTTTTATATATCAATAGATACGTAGTAAGAGAACGAGACAAATTGTCAAAAAGAGAGAAGTCCTCCTCTCTTTCTTTGCCTTTTTTGAAAGAGACTGTTTATTTTTATCGTATGAACTGTTACTATACAGCATCTGCATGGAGGGGGTTTTTCAATGAAATTTGTCTGCGATCGGGATACTTTTGCGAAAGAGATAGCGATTGCGCAAGATATTATTGCATCGAAAAATGCATTTTCAATTATGTCGAATGTGTATCTTGAAGTCCTGGATTCGAAACTCTACATAAGGGCGACAGATGCAAAAGTGGGGTTTGAGACCGAAATACCCATTTCAGAATCCGAGCCGGGATCCCTCACGGTGTTCTGCGATAAACTCCTGGCCATCACCAACTCGATTCCGGAAGGGGACATGAGCTTTGAGCAGCATGAGTCGAGCATTGAGATTCGACCGCGTTCAAAGAATGTGCGTTTTCAGCTCAAGACGATCGCCGGCGACAAATTTCCCGAAATTCCCCGGATCGACGACAGCCACTATTTTCCCCTCCTGGCCCATGATCTGCGCGCAATGATAAGCCAGACGATCTTCTCTGTGTCGAACGACGAGACAAGATTCTTTATGAACGGTGTNCTCATGGAAAAGCTTCCCGACGGAGAGCTGGCTATGGTTGCGACCGATGGCCGCAGGCTCGCCTTTATTTCGACGCAGGAAGCGGATATTNNTCCGGATTTTCAGAGCGCCATCATTCCCCCCAAGGTGCTCTCCGTGCTTTTGAAACGGGCATCGGACGAAGGTCAGATCCTTATGGCGATCAATGAGAAGAATGTCTTCTTCCGCTTCGGCAATTATCAGCTCACAAGCTATCTCATTGAGNNGGGAAAATTTCCGAACTATCAGAAGGTCATTCCGAAGGACCAGCGCTTCAAGTTCGTCGTCGAAAGAGATGAGCTCCAAGCGGCTCTACGGCGCGTATCGCTTTTTGTCGAGAAGTCGAACAAGGTGATCTTCAATGTCTCGGGCAAAGGGCTTGTGCTGGAATCCGAAGAGACGGAGCTCGGCGCGGCGCGGGAAGAGCTCGCGTGCGAATACGAAGGCGATGATGTGGTGATCCTCTTGAGTCTGCGGTATCTGGAGGATCCGCTCAAAGCCATGGACAGCGGGAGTCTGGCGATAGAGTTCAGCGATCCTTCTCGCGCGGTCACGCTGAGGCCCGAGCCGGCATCCAATTATTTCCACATCATCATGCCTATGCAGCAGCCATAATGGCATTCGAACAGATACGGATCGCCCGTTTCAGAAACATCGACGAGGCTGAACTGAAGCTCGGCGCNGGGCATATTTTCCTCTTGGGAGAAAATGGCCAGGGGAAAACGAATTTCCTCGAAGCTCTGTATTGNCTCAGCTACGGCAATTCCTTTCGGACACGCCAGGACCGTGAGCTNCCCATGCACGGAAGCCCTGAATTTTTGCTGCGCGCTGCCTGGAATGAGCTGGATTCGCCGGCGGAGGAGCAGATCAGCCTCAAATATTCGGCAGANGGGCGCAAAGAGGTCCGGCTCAACGAAAAGCTGCTCACCGACAGAAAGGAACTCGTGGCGCATAATCCGGCCGTAGTCTTCTGCCACGAGGATTTGGCTTTTGCGGCGGGCGTTCCCGAAGAGCGGCGCTTTTTCTTTGACCAGTGTGCGGGGATGCTGTGGCTCGAGTATATCGATTTGCTGCGCTTCTACAGAAGGGTGCTCAAACACCGCAATATGGCCCTGAAAACCGACACGTTCAGCATACTCGATACACTCGACGAGCAGCTTGCGCACTATGGCTGCGAAATTATGGCCAGCCGAAAAAAGCTCTCCCTGCTCTTCGCCCGGCGTTTTCCCGAGAGCTACGAGCGCGTGTCCCAACTGGGGACGGAGGTTGCGATCCAATACGTGCCGAGCTGGCCGGAGGGGGCTTCGGTTTCGGAAGTCATTGAAGTGCTGGCACAGCAGCGCTCGAGAGATATCGAAGCGGCCACAAGCCTCTCGGGACCTCACCGCGACCGTTGGGTCTTTACCCGCGAGGGGCGCAATTTTTCATCCTTTGCGTCGACAGGTCAACTGCGGCTCGCGTCGCTCATTCTGCGCATTGTGCAGGTCCATCTGTATGCAGAGCTCTTCGGCGGCGCGGTGCCGCGGTTTCCCGTGCTTCTCCTGGATGATGTCCTCTTGGAGCTCGATGTGGCCAAGCGCCGCCGCTTTTTTTCGCTCCTGCCGGAGAAAGGCTCCGGCGCGCAGGCCGTGTTTACTTTTCTGCCGGAAGAGCCATGGCACGAGTATGCCGATGAGACTACAATAGTATACAGGGTGAGCAATGGACGATTTGCGCGTGAAGAAGGCCGCTGAAGTACTCTCCAGGTTTTTCGACGACACGACGCTGCAGGCTGCCACGCAGTTCGAAATGTTTCGGTCGACCTGGAAGCAGATTGTCGGCCAGCGCCTCGCCGACCATTCAAGGCCGAAGAGCATTCTGCACCGTACGCTCCTTATCTCCGCGGACCATGCCGGCTGGATTCAGCTTCTGCAGCTGGACCAGGAGCGGATTCTGGCGCGCATTTCGAAGCACTACCCTGAACTTGAGGTCACGAGTTTGGCCTTTACTGTCGAAGAGCCGGGAGATCTGTCTTCCGCGAGGCCTGCAGTCTCCAGGGAGCCGGCGCCTGAAAATGCTGCGGCCGCAGAGTCTTCCGCAGCTGGCGGGCCGGAAGCCATACCGGGCGCTCCGTCCTCCGTCCGGGGCAAAGACCGCGCTGCCCGAGCCTCTGGAGGAGATTTTTTCGCGCATGCAGGGGGCCGGCACCGGGCGCACAAAGGCAATTGACCAAAGGCGCTATTGCGGTCTATACTCCACCGCCTGACTATGCAACTTTCCGGCTGCAGCGCAAGAAGTTTGAAGTCCAGTGCAGCCGTTTGTGACAAGGAGATTGGATCATGAAACGCACCTATCAGCCGAGCCGAGTCAAAAGGAACAGAAAATTCGGCTTTCGTGCCCGTATGAAGACGAAAGGCGGCCGACTTGTTCTGAAAAGAAGGAGAGCAAAGGGAAGAATAAAGCTCTCTGTCTCCGATGAGAAGAAAAAGTACTGAGAACACCGAACCCGGTATCCAGGAGAACAGTTTGATCAAAGCTTTCCGAAACACCTCCGGGTGAGGAAAGCAAGAGAAATCGACCTGATTTTTAAGGATGGAGCCCGGTTTTCCTGCAAAGGAATGCGGATGCAGGTCCTTCGGACCGGAGAGCAGGAAAGCCGGGCAGCATTTATTGCGGTGCGTTCTTTTTCCGGCGCCGTTGCGCGAAATAGAGCGAAAAGACTGGCGAGGGAATCGTGGCGGCTGCTCCGACACACGGTCAGGCCAGGATTTGATTTAGTCTTTGTGCTCTATCCCGGATTTGCGGCACTCTCCGAATGCCGCAGCGCGATGCAGTATCTGCTCCGCAAGGCGGATTTGCTGCGATGAATATCGTGAAGAGAATACTGGCATTTCCTCTTTTGGTGGCGATTCGGGCATATCAGCTCGTGATTTCGCCATTGTTCCCCCTTCTTGCCGCTTCTATCCTACATGTTCTGCTTATTCTTATCAGGCTATCAGGAAATATGGGCCTTTTAAGGGTGTTTTTCTCGCCTTCAGGCGAGTCATTCGCTGTCATCCAGGAAATCCAGGAGGCTATGACCCAGTACCATGAACGATATCTTTGACCAACAAACCAATTCGAAAGAAGATCGCCGCCGCACCATACTCGCGGTTGTCCTCTCCACTGTTCTCGTCAGCGTCGGCTTTATGGTGCAGAATGCGCTGTTTCCGCCCTCGGAGCAGAGTGCGCAGACCTCCGCCCAGACAAGTTCCCAGGGGACGGAGCTTCCTGCCCAGGGCAGNTCAGACGACCCCGTGGCCATTGTGCCCGCTCCGGCCAAGGACTCTGTCGCGGCCAGCACAATACCCATTCCTGCCGAGGAACAGAAATACGTTGTCGAGACCGACGTGATCCGTGCAACCTTTACCAACGCAGGCGGCGAGCTTGTCTCGCTTACGCTGAAGAAGCACAAGGATATGAGCGATTCCCGCGGGGCNGTCGACATGGTTGTNGCCGGGTCAGAGGGCTCAGACGGCCTTTCTCTCTCGTTCGGCCCTACCCTTTCNCCCATGCGTGAGCTCATGAATACGCAGTATCTTGGCGACAACAGACAGACGATTGTGTTTTCGCGCATGTTCGAGGCTCAACTCGCCGGAAGTGATCAAAAAGTGCCCTTTGTGCTGAAGAAGGTCTTTTCGTTCAATGAAGGCGAATACATGTTCGGCCTTGCGGTGAGCATCGAGCAGCCGGACGGCAGGCCGATTGTGCTTGGATCCAACGGGATCGCGTACCGCATCGACCTGGGGCCGCAGATCGGCCCGCGCTTCGATCAGCTGCCCAAGAATGCTGATTACCGCAAATACATCGCCGAAGTCGACGGCAAGAAGAAGAGCGAGTCGCCGAAGGCCAATACGGCAACGGCCATTGCGCCGAGCGCGAGCTGGCTGTCGATGTCCGGCAAGTACTTTGCCTTCATCGCCGTGCCGAAAGCCCCTATTTCCGGCTATGAAATCGAGACCAGCCAGGATCCGCTCATCAAGCAGACGAACACGCTTGGGCTTTTGCGCAGTTCCTTCTCCGGAGCCTCGACGACCGACACCTATTACTTCTATTTCGGGCCGAAGACCTCCAGCGAGCTCGGCAAATACGAATATGCGGATAAAAACGGCTTTGGTCTGTCCAATCTCAAGCTGGAAGATGCCATGGAGGGATCGGGAATCCTTGGCTGGCTCGAGAATTTCCTTAAATTCCTCCTCAATTTCTTCTACAGCCTCATCCCGAACTATGGCGTGGCCATTATTCTGGTCACTGTGCTGATTAAGGCGCTGTTTTTCCCGCTCACCAAGAAGAGTTCTCTCTCCACGGCGAGGATGGCGGAGCTGCAGCCCAAGATGCAGGAACTGCAGGCGAAGTACAAGAACAATCCCCAGAAGCTCAATCAGGAGATGGCCGACTTTTACAAGCGCGAAAATTACAACCCCATGTCCGGCTGTCTGCCGCTGCTCATCCAGTTCCCGCTGTTCATCGCGATGTACAATCTTTTCAACAACCATTTCGATCTTCGGGGGGCGATGTTCATCCACGGCTGGATCAACGACCTCTCTTTGCCGGAAAGCATCGTAAATTTTGGCAATTTTAGGGTGCCAATCGTCGGCTGGAATGATTTGAGGGCATTGCCCATCATTTATCTCTTAAGCCAACTTCTGTATGGCAAGTTCACTCAGTCGCCTCAGAGCGCCCAACCGAACAGTCAGCAGGCCAGTCAGGCGAAACTTATGATGTACGGCATGCCGATCATGTTCTTTTTCATCCTCTACGACGTGCCCGCTGGCCTTCTGATCTACTGGATTGTCAACAACGTCATCACCATTGCCCAGCAGATGGTCATCAACGACCTTATGAAAAAACACAAGATAGGCCATGCAGAGACGGCGGGCGCAGGAGGCACGGGAGGAAGTGCGACTGCCGCCGCTCCTTCCAAGCTTGCCGGCGGCAAGGGCTCTGCGGTCGATACCAGGGCGAGGCCGACAGGCCGAAGCGCCCCGCAGGAAAGTTTTTCCGAAAAAGTGACCAATTGGCTTGAAAAGAAGGCCGGCGAGGCAGACAAACGAGGCGGCAGCGGCTCTTCAGGGGCCTCCAGAAACCGCAAAAACAGCCCTAAACGATAAATAATAGCATCTTTCTATGAGGAGCGACTCAGATGATATATGAATTTGAAGGGAAGACCGAGCGCGAAGCCATAGAGCTCGCCGCTCAGGAGCTCGGTCTGGATACCAGTTCTTTCGATGTGGAGATTGTCGAAAGCCAGGGTGGCGGCTTGTTCAAAAAAGGAAAAGTGCGTATCCAGGTGCATACCAAGGATGCCCCACTCCCTCTCGCAGAGGGCAAGCCCGCACCGGAAGGCGAAGCCAGCGAGCAGCGGCATGTGGAACCAGTTCCAATGGACGATTTTGAGCGCAAGATGATCGAGTGGACCAAGGAGGTCATCGCCCGGATGGGCTATGCCGCCGAAGTGTCGGTGGCGTTCAGGGAACCCAAAAAGCTCGGTCTGCGCATCGATACCGAGTCCGCTTCGATTCTGATCGGCAAAAAAGGGCGCAACATCGATGCCCTCCAGCTTCTGTCCAATGTGTACGCAGGCACTCTCGGCCACAACGATATCAAGGTCGTGCTCGATTCGGAAAATTACCGCCTGAGGAGAGAAGAATCTCTGGTGAGGATTGCCTACGAGACTGCGGAAGAAGTGCGGCGTACGGGCCGGTCGATCCTGCTCGAGCCGATGAACCCCTTCGAGCGGCGCATAATCCACACGACGCTCAATGACATCATCGACATCGAGACCAAGAGCGAAGGCGAGGGTCTCATGAAGCAGGTGCGAGTCATGATGAAGGGAAGAAAATAGGACATCGGGCGCTGCGGCCGCGGGCTGCGGCGCTTTTTTTATATCAAAAAGAATGTGATTTTTGCGTCGCGCCCCAATTCAATAAATTTTTATCTTATCTTTTTACGACAAATACTTATGCACTTTTACCTTGACCGTCGGCAAAAACTAATGGTAGTATAGGGCGATTTTGTTACATCTTTCCAGCATTTTGCATTGAATGTGAAGAGGCAGATATTCTTCGCAGTAACAGAGTTAATCTTCAAAGGAGACCTTTCCACTATGTCAATCAAGACATTCAGAGGCGGTGCGCATCCGCCCGAGAGGAAGGACCGCTCGCAGAATACGCCGATCGAGAGGGTAACATCTGTACCGCAGGTGGTGATTCCTGTCAATCAGCATTTCGGCGCCCCGATTCAGCCTCTCGTCAAGGTCGGTGAGTACGTTAAGGCCGGGCAGAAGATTGCAGACGCCGAGGGCCGCATGACAGTGCCCTTACACGCATCCGTCGCAGGTGTGGTAAAAAAAATCGAGCCGCGCATGCAGTCGAACAACCTTGAGGGCCTGTGCATTGTGATCGAGCCGAAAGATCCTCCGGAGGGTGAATCGGCGCAGGAATTTATGCCGCCGCTCGACCCCTTTGCTTCTTCAAAGGAAGAGGCTCTCGCCCGCATCCATGCAGCGGGCATCGTGGGTATGGGTGGTGCGGGGTTNCCCGCGCACGTGAAGCTGGCTCCTACAAAGCCCATCTCCTGTGTCATCGCAAATGCTGCCGAGTGTGAGCCGTATCTCACGATCGACGAGCGGACTCTGCTTGAAACGCCCGAGAAGGTGGTCGACGGCGTCGCGATTGTGATGAAGACCGTGAATGCGTCCGAAGGCGTCATTGCCATCGAAGAGAATAAAAGGCACACGATTCCGCACGTGCAGAAAGCGATAGATGCGAACCCGCAGGTCAAGGCGGGCATGAAGATACGCATTCAGGAGCTCAGGACCAAGTATCCCCAGGGTGGTGAGAAAATGCTCATCACCGCGATCACCGGCAGGCAGGTGCCTTCGGGCGGGCTGCCCATGGATGTCGGCTGTGTCGTGTCGAATGTCGGTACGCTCTGCGCGATTGTGGACGCCTTCCGGAAAGGGAAACCTCTCATAGAGCGCGGATTCACGGTGACTGGCGGCGCCTGCAAGACGCCCAAGAACCTCGTGGCTCCAATCGGCATCCTTGTTTCGGACCTGGCAAAGGCCGGCATTGTCGAAATCGACGATCAGTCCCTCGACAAAGTTATTTTTGGCGGACCGATGATGGGCGTGGCCCTTCCGGGCTATGAAATTCCCGTGCAGAAGAATACTTCCGGCGTCCTCCTCATGAGCGAGCAGGAAGCGCTCCAGTATGAAGAAGAGACCTGCATTCGCTGCGGGCGCTGCATTCGTGCATGCCCGACAGCGATCTCCCCTGCCCTCCTCGCAATCGCCATTGAGAGCGGAAGCTATGCGGAAGCGGAAAAGATCGGGCTTTTGGACTGCATCGAGTGCGGGACCTGCTCTTTTGTGTGCCCTGCGCACCGGCATCTCGTGCAGCGCTTCAGGGTCGGCAAGCAGGTGCTGCGCGCGCTGAAACAGAAGGAGGCCCAGAATGTCAGATAAAAAGCTGATTCTCGGTTCGAGCCCCCACGCATTCTCACCCGTCGATACGCCGCGCATCATGCTCTCGGTGGTCATTGCGCTTGTGCCCGCGACGGCGTACGGAATTTACCTGTATGGCCTGCCCGCACTGGGTGTCGTCGTCACTTCGATTGCGGCGGCAGTGCTTTCGGAGTTTGTGTTCCGGAAGATAATCAAGGCGAGCACGAGCATCGGCGATTTTTCGGCGGTCGTGAGCGGGCTTCTGCTTGCGCTGATTCTGCCGCCCTCGACTCCGCTGTGGATGGTTGCGCTCGGCGCGATTTTCGCCATCGTGGTGGCGAAAGAATTCTTTGGGGGCCTTGGGGCGAATCCCTTTAACCCCGCCCTCATAGGCCGGGCCTTTCTGCTCATGAGCTTTCCTGCTGCGATGACGAGCTGGACCATGCCCAAGGGGCTGCCTCTCGCTGCAGATGCGCTGAGCGCCGCCACTCCCCTCAATCTGCTCAAACAGGGCAGTACCCTGGCCGACGTGGCACAGTATTTCGGGGCGAATGACATCGGGGCGTTCTACCGTCAGCTCTTCATGGGTTTCCGCTCGGGCTCCATCGGCGAGAGCTCGATACTCCTCGTGCTTCTGGGCGGCCTCTTCCTGCTCGGCATCGGGGTCATTCAGTGGATCGTGCCGGTTTCGGTGCTGTCGTCGACATTCGTGTTTTCCTGGATACTCGGGATGGATCCCGTGTTCGGAGTTCTCACGGGCGGTATTGCGTTCGGCGCTTTCTTTATGGCGACGGATTACTCCACCCGGCCCATGACGACATACGGCCAGGCGGTATTCGGCGTCGGCATAGGGCTGATCACCGTGCTCATCCGGAAGTATGGCGGATATCCCGAAGGTGTCACCTACGCGATCCTCATCATGAACGTCCTTACACCCTACCTCAACAAGCTCAGGGGCAAGAAATACGGCTATGTGCCTCCTGTCAGACCGGCAAAGCCGTCCAAGGAGGCCTCGAAATGAAGGGAAACTCCAGACTCGGCTTTATACTCGCGATCTTCGCGGCCGTGGGCTGCGGCAGCCTCGCCGTGGTACAGGCCATAACGGCCCCGGCCATCGCCATGCAGAGCCAGAAGGCACTCGACGAATCGCTCAAGGAGCTTTTCCCCGACGCGACCAGCTTCGAGGACATCTCCTCGTCGATCACCTCAAGTTCGCCGGCGGTGAAATTCGAAGAGGCTTACATGGTCAAATCCGCCATGGCGCCGCTCGGCGTCGCGATCAAGGCCTCCGGCTCCAGCTACGGGGGGACGGCCAAGCTCCTCGTCGGCGTCGGCCTCGCCAGGAGTATTGCGGGCGTCAAGGTTCTCGAACTCAGCGACACCGCGGGCCTCGGCATGAACGCGACGAGCGACTCGTACTACGTCGACAAGACGAACAAGATCACCTTCCCTGGTCAGTTCAAGGACAAGTTCATCACCGACAGCTTCGAGGTGAAGAAGGATGTGGTCGCCATCACTGCGGCGACCATCACGTCGAGATCGCTGACGGCGATCGTCAAGGCGGCCTCGGAGGCGGGCGCCGCGTGGATCGAGAGCTCGGCGATGGCGGGTGCCGCCCCCGAAGGGAAATGACATGAAAAAGCTCTGGAAAATATTCAGCGGGGGCCTCGTGTTCGAGAACCCCCTTCTCGTACTGATGATCGGCCTCTGCTCCTCCATGGCCGTAACCTCCACGGTGTCGAACGGCATCGGCATGGGGCTCTCCATGACCTTCGTTCTCCTGTTCTCCGAGATTTTCGTCTCGGCCTTCAGGAAGATAATTCCCAGTTCGGTGCGAATGCCCGTCTTCCTCATCATCATCGGTGGGTTCACGACCATCGTCGACCTGGTGCTCAAGGCCTATTTCCCGGCGCTCTCCAAGAGCATGGGCGTCTTTATCCCGCTCATCGTCGTCAACTGCATCATCATGGGGCGCGTCGAGGCATTCTCGTACAAGCAGTCTGTCCTCGCCTCCATCTTCGACTCCTTCGGAATGGGCCTCGGCTACACATGGGTGCTCATCGGCATGTCCGCCTTCCGCGAAATCCTTGGCAACGGGACCTTCCTGGGGATCCAGGTGATGCCCCAGTCCTTCCAGCCGATCCTGTTCTTCATACTTCCGCCGGGCGGCTTCCTCATTTTCGGCCTCTTCATAGCGTTCAACATCTGGAACAAGAACAGGTTGACCAGAAAAGCCGAAGCAAAGGAGAACGCATAATGGATCTCATGAAAATTTTCATCGTCAGCATGCTGATAAACAACATCATCCTGATGCGCTTCATTGCGCTCTGTTCCTACATCGGGATGACGAACGACGTGGGCCAATCCATCGGCATGGGTATAGCCGTCACTTTCGTGACGGTGCTCGCCACTGCCGCGACATGGCCGCTCTACCACTTCGTGCTCGCACCGCTCCACCTCGAGTTCCTCGAGATCATCATCTTCATCCTGGTGGTGGCGAGCCTCGTCCAGCTTGTCGAGTTCTATCTGAAGAAGAATGTGCCCGGCCTCTACGCGGCCATGGGCATCTACCTCCCGCTGATCACGACGAACTGCGCCATCTCGGCGGTGGTGTTCGAGAATATTTCGCTCAACTACAACTTTATCCAGTCCATCGTCTACGCGATCGGCGTCTCGCTGGGCTACCTCCTGGCGATGATACTGCTCGCGGGCGTGCGCCAGAGGATGGAGACGAGCCCGGTGCCGAAGTTCCTCCGGGGAACCCCCATACTCTTCATCTCGACGAGCCTGATCGGCATTGCCTTCATGGGCTTTGCGGGCCTGATCAAATAAGGGGGCCATATGTTCATCACGATTTTGATAGCGGTCGTATTCGCGGGTATCCTGGCCTTCGTCATCGGTGTGGCGCTGGGCTGGTTCGAGAAGAAGTTCAAGATCGAGAGGGACCCGAGGATCGACGAAGTGCGTGCGGCCCTGCCGGGCGCCAACTGCGGGGGCTGCGGTTTTCCCGGCTGTGACGGATACGCGGAGGCGGTGGCGACGGGGCGGGCTCCGACGACGAAATGCGCTGTCGGCGGCTCCGCGACTGCGGCGACCCTGGCGAAGATTATGGGCATAGAAGGCGGAGGAGCCGCGGAAGACAAGGTTGCCGTGCTGCTCTGTCAGGGCGCGATCGACAAGACTGTCAGTAAGGGCACATACAACGGCATCCCGACCTGCCGCGCCGCGAAGCTTTCGACGGGAAGCGTGAAGACATGTCCCTGGTCCTGCCAGGGCTTCGGCGATTGCACGAAAGTCTGCAAATTCGATGCGCTGGCGATGGGCGAGGACGGGCTGCCGCACGTCAATTACGACAATTGCACGGGATGCGGCCTGTGCGTCGAAGAGTGTCCGCAGAAAATATTGACACTTGTGCCGCGCGCCAGAGTCGGTTCGATCGTGCTGTGCTCGAACAGAAGCGTCGTGAAGGCGAATGTCATCAAGACCTGCAAGGTTGGATGCATCAAATGCGAGCTCTGCGTGAGATCCTGCCCGGAGGGTGCGATCACGATGGTGAATGGCATTCCGGTGACGGACTATGTAAAGTGCACATCGTGCGGCATCTGCGTGCAGAAGTGTCCGACAAAGTGCTACAAGATGCTTGAAATCGACGTTTTCGGTATCAAGAAAGTGGTGCCGGTGAGAGAAGAAGCGCAGGCATGACGCACAGCGGGCGGGGCTCTTGAGCTCTTGCCTTTGAGATAGATGAAGGCCGGCCCCTGAGCGGGGGGCCGGCCTTTTTGTTTCAGTAGGTCACGGTACGCAGGCGAATGCCGATCGAGAAGTTCAGGCAGGCACGCAGATCGGTCTGCAGCGCTCCGGTCTGGCCGGGCTCGGGCACATAATAATCGTATCTCAGTTCAAAGTAGGTCCCGAAGCGCTGCGCACCGGAAGAGAAGACGAGAGGAGACCAGCGGAGTCCTCCCGTGGCGATAAAAAAGTCTCCCGGCGAATAGAGGCGGCCATTCAGATCGGGAGAGCCAAAGGTGAAGGTGGGGCCGGCAAAGACCGAGAAGCCTGAAATTTGACCGACGCTGAGCTCTACGGGCACTCGTACGACACCGAGAGCGCGGTCCCAGTCCGCACCGGCGCGCAATCCCGCAGAGAAATTCTTCGAGATGGGGAACGATACTTCAGTCCAGCCCGAGAGCCCGCGCACGAAAGCCCAAAAGCCCTGCATCTCTCCAAGCTGCGCAAAACTGACGCCGCCGCCCCAGTCAAAGGCAAGGCCTGAAAGCGTCGAGACGGGGAGGGCGCGTCCGGCGAACAGCAGACGATGCTTCCAGCTAGGCTCATTGAGCGAACTGTGGATCACGCCGGTCTGCGGTCCGGTGCTGGCGGCGTGGATGAAGAGTTCATCCCCGATATAGATGCCGACATGATCGGCCCTGGAGAGATAAGCGGCGGTTTGGGGGACGGAGGTTGAAGTTTGGGCTGGTGAAGACCCCGCGCTGGCATCGAGAGCAAAGAAGACGAGATCTCCGGGCTTGAGTTCGCGGACGGGAATGACGAGGATCCATCTGGCAAGCGTGTCGACCGTGCGCGGAACCTTTATCCCTGTAGCCTGGAGATACGAGACGTAGACCAGGCCCGAACAGTCGATGCCGGATTTTGCAGCGCCGCCGTACCGGTACGGCGCGCCTAAATACGACTCGGCGGCGCTGAGGACAGACTGGCGCGCGCCGGACGAAGCCAGCCCCAGCAGCGGCGGCGCGGAGACGAGGCCGAAGGCGGGCCGCAGGGGCAGCATCAGAAAAGACAGCAGGGCGCACACAGAGCACACAGCGGCGGGGCTCCGAAACTTTCCTGACCTGCTGCCCGTCTTCATGCGACAAACCTCCATATCGATATTATCGGAAAGTATTTGCACGAACATGAAATATTCCAAAACAGCGCATATAGGCGCTTGACCAAAAAAAATTGCGTTATTACACTTGTACAGAAAGCCAGGTCAGCAGAAGTTTTCCAAGTGGCCTGGTCCCGCCGAGTTATCCGAATTGCGGGCGGGCAAGAAATTCCAGCTAAAGAGGGATCGAATGATTCAATCTCTTCTTCGTCCTTTTACATCCGAATCTGTGTCCGAAGGTCATCCCGACAAGATCTGCGATCAGATTTCCGATGCGGTGCTCGATGCCTGTCTCGCGAAGGACAGACACAGCCATGTCGCATGCGAATGTTTTACCACGACGGGCATGGTGCTTGTCGGCGGCGAAATCACGACGAAGACCTATGTCGACATTCAGGAGGTCGCGCGCTCGGTCGTGCGCGACATTGGCTACGACAATCCCGATTACGGGCTCGACTGGAAGTCGATGGCGGTGCTCAACTCGATCCACAACCAGTCGCCCGATATCGCGCAGGGTATCGAGGGCCGCGGCCTGAAAGAATACGAGGGGAAGCAGGGTGCGGGGGACCAGGGCATGATGTTTGGTTTTGCCTGCAACGAGACGCCCGAGCTCATGCCGACGCCCATCCTCCTCGCCCACAAAATCCTTCAGAAGGCTTCGGTGCTGCGCAAGGCCAAGGGAATCTCCTGGATGCGCCCGGACGGCAAGAGCCAGGTGACGGTCGAATATGAGGGGTATAAGCCCGTCCGCATCTCCGCAGTGGTGTTTGCCCAGCAGCACGAGGAACACAACGGCAGCGGCTGCTATTTGACCTATGAAGAAATCAGGGAGACGCTCATAGAGAAGGTGATCAGGCCCGTGCTCGGGCCCACGGGCCTTCTCGATGCCAACACAAGATATTTCATCAACCCGACGGGACGTTTTGTGATCGGCGGTCCGGCGGGCGATACCGGGCTGACNGGGCGCAAGATCATCGTCGATACCTACGGCGGCATGGGGCGCCACGGCGGCGGNGCCTTTTCCGGCAAGGATCCCACGAAGGTGGACCGGTCTGCGGCGTACATGGCGCGCTACATCGCGAAAAATGTGGTCGCCGCGGGACTCGCGGACAGATGCGAGCTCGAACTGGCATACGCGATCGGCGTACCCGAGCCGATTTCCGTCCTCGTCGATACTTTCGGAACCGAAAAAGCCGACAAGGTGGCAATCGAGCAGGCGNNAATCCTGAAAGTGTTCGATTTGACGCCGCACGGCATTATCGAAACCCTGCAGCTCAAGAATCCGATATACCGCGCGACGGCAGCCTACGGGCACTTCGGCCGCGACAACTTCTCCTGGGAAAAGACCGACAGGGTCGAAGCTCTCCGAAAGGCGATTCCTTAACGTATACCGGTGATGGTGGCTCCCTGAAGCAGAATGGTCACGGGGCAGCGCGAGAGCGTCGCCACGGCAGTCTCTCTGCTCCGGCGCATTGAGGACCGCAGGGTGCTGAGCGAGCCCGAAATCGAGCCACCGCTGACCGGGATCACCTTTTTCCCGTCGAAATAGTACGCAAGGCGCACTTCGGCGCCAAAATCGCCCGTCACGGGATCCAGCTGAAAATCGCTGAACATGACGGGTTCGAGGTAGGGCGCGGCGTGCATGGCCTCCAGGCTCATCGAGCCGGGAGAAACCGAAAAGAGCGGGAAGGCGCCCCTGCGGGGGACACCGAGCCAGTCGGCATGGCGCACGGAGCCGATGAGCGTTGTGAGTACGCCCTTTTCGATCACAGGCGTGCGTTCGAGCGGAAAGCCGTCGGTGTCGAAGGCTGTCGATGAGGGGAGCCCGGGAATGACCGGTTCTGCCCAGACCTCGAGGGGTTCGGCGACGTCTTCGCGATCCGAGGCTTTCTGGACATTTTTCCCCGGCTCGAAGGCAGAGGCCTTCGAATAGATCATCTCCGTGCGCGAATTGTCGAAGAACCAGGAAAACACCGCCTCGGCTTCCTTTCCCCGCAGAATGACCGGAATACGCTCCAACTGCGGCGTGGGCCGGGCCAGGGCGCGGTCGCGCACCTGCGCCAGGCGATCGCCGATGGTCTCGGCGAGGCGGGCGGTATCGGGCTCGGAGAATTCGATATCATCGAAGAGCTCGACGGGGCCGTCCCGGCTGTCCGCCTCAACCACGAATTCGCTGTACCCTCGCCAGATGGTGGCGGAGTAGTCGACGCCGCGCGAGTTGATGAGCCGCTTGTGTTCCTCTGTGATGAAAAGCTCGAGCGCGTTGATGCGCGCCGAGCCTTTAAACTGAGCGGCGGCCGAATAGAAGCCCTGCGGACCACATCGACCTGGTCGGCGGGGAGAGCGCCGCAAACCCCGATACGGGCAGCGCAGTTTTGAGATCGGAAGGCGCCGGAAGCCCGAACCAGGGATTGTGCGATTTTGATGCCGCAAATACCGCCTGCCGGATTTTGGCGGCGCAGTCCTCCGGCGAGAATGTCGGTTGGAGTGTCACAGTCGCCTCGCCGCGGAATCTTTTATCATTTATGACTGTATCTACATATACCGTAAGAGAATAGCTTGCTTCATCGACCGCCCGCGCCTGTTCTGCCTGCGCCGCGATATAGTAGCGTTCCTGGCGCTGCAGCCTGCGCTCGACGAGGCGCCAATCCGAAATCTTTACCGAATCGTGCTCATTGATGGAGGCGATTGCCCCGCGAATAGTATCGATCATCATCCTAACCTCATCTTTGTCTTTACATATGGCCCGCCGGAAGAGACTTTGGCGTATTCCTTGTGTCCCTTGCCGCACGCGCCCGAGCCGCCGAGCTCGAAATCGCCCGAGACCATGCTCACCGCGGACAGTACGTCGGGGACGTAGCCCGAGCACACGATGGGGCTCGCGACGCGCCCCGTGAATTTGCCGTCTTGGATTTCCCGGCCCACCATGCAGATGAGCTGGATGCCCCAGTTGCGCGGGTCTTCCATGCCCGAGCTGAGCTGGGAGAGCTTCCAGCCATGCTTGACCGACGCGATCATCTCGTCCAGGTTCGAGGTTCCGGGCGCAAAATAGGTGTTCGTCATACGCGCGTATGCCTTGTGGGAATACGCCTCGCGCCTGCCGTTGCCCGTCCTCGGGATGTTGAGGGCGAGCGCGGAGAGAGTGTCGGAGATGCCGCTTTTGAAAATTCCCCTGTCGATGACGCAGGTCTTGGACGAAAAAACCCCTTCGTCGTCGAAGAGGTAGGAACCTGTCTGGTCCACACCGGCGGCGCCGTCGTACATGGTCACAAGGTCCGAGCCCACGCGTTTGCCCAGATATTCGACCGCCCGCGCCCGCTTCTTGAAGAACATGTCCGTTTCGACGCCGTGGCCGAAGGCCTCGTGCGCGAGCGTGCCGGCCATGTCGGGATCGAGAATGACCTCGTATTCTCCGGGTTCCATCGGTTGGGCGCCGAGAAGGTCCGAGAGCTCCCGTGCCAGTTCGGGGACGGAGGTTTCGAGCGTGCGCAGAAGTTCCAGACCCTTTCGGCCGGACACAGGGCGATAGGACATCTTCGATACCTGCCCCCGGCGCGCGACGCCGAACAGGTATGCCTGCGACCAGAGGAAACTCTGTATCAGGGAGCGCTTCGGCGACAGAAAGAGGCGGGAGACATCGACACATTCATAGCGCGACTGCGCCATGACCACGACCTTGCCGTCGGTGAGCTTTTCCCGCAGCGCAGTGAGGCGCGCGAGAATCGCTTCGGGGTCGGCCCTGAAAGGGTCTTCCTCGATCTCGCCGAGGTACTCCGACACTGCGGGTTCGTCCGGAATCTGCGGGAACGCGATGAGCGTCGGATCGGCGAGCAGCGCTTCGAGACGAGCGCGGATTTCGGCGGCGGCCTTTGTGGCCGGCGCGCCGGGCAGGACCGCGCAGGCATATTCCGCCACCTTCCCCCTGCGCTGCGCCCTGAAAACAAAACCGCGCTGTACCCACATGGGCTCGGAGGTCCGAGTCTCGCCGGGCAGGGCGAAGTACGAAAGGCCCCGGTCGTCGGTGGCGAGCGCGCTGATATAGTCGAAATGCGGCCTGAGCTCTTCGATAATGCCGACAAGCTGTGGCTTTGCGGCGAGCAGGAATGGACTGTGAGATCGTTTTTGCATGGTTCTCCTCGGAAAGCGGACCAGCGAAGGCGCCGGCGGCGGTTGCGCGCATAGAACAGCGCGCCGCGGCGTCCTGGCGGCTTTCATCGTTTAATCGGATGTTCAATGGAAAATATAGCAGAGATTTGGGCATTTGTATCCGGGAAAATGTTGCGAGCGGGCGCAAAAAAATCATGGAGAGAGAAGTTCGGGCTCTACTTGGTAATTGGCCGTTATTGGCGCGGCCGCGTATATACAAGATTCTATTGTGTGTGAACAAGGAATAAAAAACAAAAGAGGCCGTCCCGGAGGGCGGCCTTCCTTCATTTGGTGGCTCCTAGAGCCGTGTTGGCGGGTGATGATTCCATTTCTTGGTAAGCTAATATTATGATATAATCATTTTCAGAAACTTGTCAATAACTAATGGTGCTAAAATAGATTTTCAAAAAGGGAGAGTATGATGAAACGTTTTGCTTTCGACATCGGAACTAACTCAATGGGATGGACAGTTTTAGAGCCCAATGCAGACGATTCGAAAGTAAAAATTCTGGACATGGGTGTCAGGATTTTTAATGACGGAAGAGAACCAGGCAAGTCTGGACAGCCTGGGGATCCACTGAATCAGACAAGGCGGCAGAAGCGAGCCCTTCGTCGCATTCTTGAGCGCAGGAAACGTCGTAAGCACGCCATGTACCGCTTTCTGGAGGCTAATGGCTATGTCCCGTCTGATAGAGATTCTTACAGACAATGGGTACAGCTCGATCCTTACCGGCTTCGTGCCGAGGCTCTGGAAAGACCTTTGAACCCGTTGGAGCTTGGGCGGATGCTTATGCAATTATCATCTCGCCGAGGCTTCAAGTCCAACCGAAAAACCGATGCAAAAAAAGAATCCTCAGAATTCAAGGAAAAAATCAATGCCCTTGAAAAACAACTGGCAGGGAGGACCCTCGGGCAATATTTATGGGAAGTAAAGAAATCGATTGATGAGAGATTTCATCTTCCGTCGGACACCAAATTAAAGTTGGTTCGGGATCGCCTTCGCTTCAGGCCAGGAACAGCATTGTATGCAAACCGCGCAATGTACGAATTTGAATTCAAGGAGATTCAAAAACATCAAGAAATTCATCACCCTGGATTTGATTGGGAGAAAGCGTTCAGGATCGTCTTCTTCCAAAGACCTTTGAAGAGACCCGAACGGGGAGCTTGTACCTTTTACCCCTCTGAATACCGTGCATATCTTAAGCAGCCTTCTGCCCAAATGTTTAAGGCTTTACAGGACATCAACAACCTCTCCTACATGACTGATAGAGAATATGAACTCACTGTTGAACAGAAAGAAGCGATCTTCAATGAGCTCCAAAAAAGAGGCAAACTTGAATTTGCGAAAATCCGAGCCCTTCTCTTGCTGCCTGACGATGCGGTGTTCAACTTGGAAAAGGGTACAAAAGACAAACTCGAAGGTNNTTTTCCACTGACATTGAGTTTTTCGAAATATATCGCAAACTGGCGTGAAATCGATCTGGCGACGAGGGATGCTTTGGTCGAATCATTCATATTGGAAGATGATGAAGCTACTATAAAAAAATTCACAGACGAGGGAGTCGCAAAAGAAGAGATTGTAAAAGCGTTGGAAAAGATCGATCTGCCAGTCGGCGTTGGATCACTTTCTGCCAGATTCATGCGTGAATGCTCGGCTATTATGCTCAATCGATGGATTCGGTATGATGAGGCTGTTGAAGCTATGGGGCTTGATCACAGCAAGCCAAACGCCAATCGCTCTTATGACCGACTTCCTTATTACGGAGAAGTTCTGTCCTACACAACTGTCACCGCCCCTAAAACCGTTTCATCCGAAAAGCCAAAAAGTCTTTCTCAGGAACAGATATTTGGCAGGATATCGAATCCTACGGTTCATATAGCGCTCAATCAACTGCAAAAATTGTGCAATGCACTCATCGACCGATTTGGCAAACCCGATGAAGTTGCGGTGGAGCTTGCTACAGAACTGAAATTCGGAAGAGAAAAGATTAAACAAAGAATACAGGAACAGAGAAAGAATCGAGATGAGAATAGCAGAATCAGTCAGGAAATCTGCAGGATTCTCGGCCAACCAGAGGATTCAAAAATATCGGGCATGGATATTCTCAAATATCGTTTGTGGGAGGAACTGGGGGCCAACTCCGCAGGGAGATATTGCATATACTGCGGTAAGCCAATCAGTGCTCATCAGCTCTTTAATGGCGATGCGGAGATAGAGCATATTCTTCCATTTTCGAGAACGTTGAAAAATAATCGGAACAATTTGACTATAGCCCACAAATGGTGCAATGCCCTAAAGGGCAACAGGACACCCTTTGAAGCTTTCGCGGAAAACCCTCTGGACTACAGCTGGGCAGACATTGAGACCAGAGTACAAGATGTTTTCAGATACAACTTTGCAAAGAAAAATGCTTTCCTGAAAACAGACCTCGAAGAAGCTCTTATGAACGAGAGCAGTTTTCTTGAAAGTCAGATAACGGACACCGCTTTTATCGCGAAAGCAGCGAAGGAATATTTGTCCTGCATCGTACCACCCCAGAAGATCATGGTGACTCCTGGGCGGCTCACTTCTTTGCTGCGCGCGAAATGGGGGCTCAACAGTATTCTGAGCTCGGCCTATGATGAAAAAAACAGAGCTGATCATCGCCATCATGCCATCGATGCCATTGTCATAGGTCTGACGACAAGATCCACCCTTCAGCGATTTGCGACCGCCAATGCCCATGGCGCTGCAGAGAAAATCATGCCACCCTCATTCCCAATCGACAGGAACTGGCTGGAGAAAAGACTGGCCAGCATGCTTATTTCGTACAAACCGGATCACGGTATTGGAGGTGCTCTGTTCGACGAGACAGCCTATGGATTTAAGGTCGACCCTGCAAATCCTGATCGCAAACCTTCCGAATATTATGTCAGAAAACCGATAGGTTCGTTGACATGGAACATTGTTGATAACGGAGATATCCTCAACAACTGGGCCAGGGAAACTATACATGATTTCCTTTGTGAAAAACAACTCTCATCCAAAAACTCGGATAACAAGAAGCTTTCGCTTGCAATGCAAGAATTATCCAAAATTTCAGGTATCCAATCAGTAAAGATCAGGGCTAAAAACGCAGAAGGCTACAAAATTTTATTGGCCGGCACAAATGGCAGACAAGGGCACAAGGCATACCAGAAGGGCGATATCCTTTGTGTGGATATCTGGAGGATACCCAAAAAGTCAAAAAAGGGGTTCGAGTTTAAAGGCATATATACTTCGAGAGCCGATGCACATGCAAACGGAGGAATCATCGTGAAGCATCGTCCTCACCCCGCCGCAAAATGGCTCATGCGTCTCTACAAGAATGATATAATCATACTTGGATTAGGAGGACAAAAAATATTTTCTAGAATAGCGGGTTTTAGTACAACAGATAACAGAATCGATATCAGGCCCATATATGCGGCTAATTCTGTGGATGAATGGATTGATCAGACATCTGGAAAATTCAAAGTTCCCTTTTGGAAGAAAATAAATAGAGAACATAATTATTATTCACTTAATACCATTTTTAATTACTGTAAAGAAGTTGAAATAAAACATGTAAATATTTCTATAGATGGTCGTCTTTTATGCCGAAAATAAAACGTGATCGGTGGCGTAGTAGAGATTGCGGAGACTGGTCGTTATCTGAAAACGGACCGGGGTTTTCTGGTTATTGAATCTACAGGAGAAGAGCGAACTGTTCTTGCAAAGATCGACTACGATCAGTTCGATGCTCTTGTTTGTTCTTCAAGCGGTTTTACCATTTCGGGACCATTATTGGTGGCGCTATCCGAGAGGAATAAGGCGTTCGTAGTCTGCGGCAACAATTATACGCCCAAGGGACTATTTCTACCGCTTAGTGATTCAACAGAGAGTGTGCGGCGTGTTTCTCTTCAGACCAAAGCAACACTTCCATTCAAAAAGAGAATGTGGCAGAAACTGGTAAAAGAAAAACTATCGAATCAGGCTGCACTTATCAGGCAAGTCGGAAATGAAAAGACCGCCGAGAAAATCAAAATCCTCTCACAGAGAGTCCTTTCGGGTGACAGCGACAACAAAGAAGCGCAGGCTGCAAGATTGTATTGGCCTGCACTGTTTGGTAAAGGATTTCTTCGGTCAGATGATGATAATGCAATAAATTCGTTTTTAAATTATGGCTATGCAATACTTCGAAGCTCAATCTGCAGAGCAATCGTGGCGTTTGGCCTTTTGCCCATGTTTGGGCTCCATCATGCAAATCTCAAAAATTACTTTGCAATGGCGGATGATATTCTCGAACCTTTCCGACCATTCGTCGATCGCCAAGTATACAGCATGAAACCCAAAAGCACTCAAACTCTGGCTCCTCAGGATAAGAAAGAACTTTCTGCCTTGCTCATAAAAGATGTACCTATGAAAGATCAGATAATGCCTCTTACGAATGCGATCTATTGGACAGTCAACTCCATTGTAAAATCATTCGAACAGAANAAAGGAAATAATATGTCTGCCAGAGCTGATGGCAAAAGAGAAAAGTATTTAAATACATATTTGAGTGGGTATAAGCTTATGTGGGCAATGGTGATTTTCGATTTGCCTGTTGTAAAGAAAGAAGAGAGAAAAGAAGCCACACGCTTCAGAAAGAATTTGCTGGACAGAGGTTTTCAGATGGTCCAGTGGTCTGTGTATTTTAAACTTCTATCCGGAGTTGAAGAACTGGGACTTTCGTGTTGATGAGCGCATCGCTCTCAATTCAGCTTACCAAGAAATGGAATCGGCCCGCAACCAGATCGCTATACGTGTGGCTATGGAGTTAAATTCAGCTTACCAAGAAATGGAATCGGCCCGCAACCGAGTTGGCGCTCGTACTCATCTAGCCGTAAATTCAGCTTACCAAGAAATGGAATCGGCCCGCAACGACCAGAATCAACGGGATCCCGACCGCCGCAATTCAGCTTACCAAGAAATGGAATCGGCCCGCAACTCTGCGCGCATCGAAAGACAGCGGCATCAAAATTCAGCTTACCAAGAAATGGAATCGGCCCGCAACACGCCGCGCGTCTCCCGCTCCTGCCGTCAAATTCAGCTTACCAAGAAATGGAATCGGCCCGCAACATGACACCCCTAGCTCATACCCCGTGCTGAAATTCAGCTTACCAAGAAATGGAATCGGCCCGCAACCACAGCGACCTCGCTGCCGGCGGTAGTTGTAATTCAGCTTACCAAGAAATGGAATCGGCCCGCAACATTCAAGAACCGCTCTTTTTTTTATTTATTAATTCAGCTTACCAAGAAATGGAATCGGCCCGCAACTCGGGCTCGGTATCATCTATGGCCGTCTACAATTCAGCTTACCAAGAAATGGAATCGGCCCGCAACTATGGATGGTTTTTAATGATTTCACTTCGCAATTCAGCTTACCAAGAAATGGAATCGGCCCGCAACCACGCCGAGAGCCTCGGCCACACGGACCTGAATTCAGCTTACCAAGAAATGGAATCGGCCCGCAACGTCTCGTTACGCCTTGAGCCTTGGTGTATCAATTCAGCTTACCAAGAAATGGAATCGGCCCGCAACAAAAAGCGGAACATTGATGATAGCAGAATCAATTCAGCTTACCAAGAAATGGAATCGGCCCGCAACGGTGATATCGTACTTATCCGTCTTCGCGGGAATTCAGCTTACCAAGAAATGGAATCGGCCCGCAACCTGACTCGTAAGTGCACCTATAGGAATCCCAATTCAGCTTACCAAGAAATGGAATCGGCCCGCAACGCTCGGGTACGATGAGCTAACGAGGAGAAAAATTCAGCTTACCAAGAAATGGAATCGGCCCGCAACATATCGGTACGCTATAGTTCGAGCCCTTGAAATTCAGCTTACCAAGAAATGGAATCGGCCCGCAACTGTCTGCAACGTGCTGTGAAACATGCAGGGAATTCAGCTTACCAAGAAATGGAATCGGCCCGCAACCTCAAAGAGATGGGCGAGACCTTCAAGGCGAATTCAGCTTACCAAGAAATGGAATCGGCCCGCAACCCACAGGTAGAACGAGACCCTCCGGATCTGAATTCAGCTTACCAAGAAATGGAATCGGCCCGCAACATGTCGGCGCGCTCTACACCTCGGTCGAGGAATTCAGCTTACCAAGAAATGGAATCGGCCCGCAACGCAGGAGATCAGCAATAGTGTCGCGAGGAAAATTCAGCTTACCAAGAAATGGAATCGGCCCGCAACACCACCGACGAGGCCCTTATGCTTTCAAGGAATTCAGCTTACCAAGAAATGGAATCGGCCCGCAACATCCGAACGTTCGGATAGCAATCTTTATGCAATTTATTTTACTCAAAAGGACTTAATGTTGCGAGCGGCGGAAAAAATCATGGAGAGAGAAGTTCGGGCAACGCGCTTGAACAGCGTTGCAAGTATGTTCCTCGAGTGGTAGAATTTCATCACTCTATCCATCAAAGCAAATTTACTTCTGCGCACAGGCTGGCGAAGAGCTTGAAGAGCAAATAAAGAAAACCGGGATTCATAATAGGACAAAAAGCATATGCGCCACATCGTATTTCTCTCCGGGGCGGGGATTTCCGCCGAATCAGGGATCAGCACCTTCCGCGATGCGGGAGGACTGTGGGACACGTATAATGTCATGGATGTCTGCAGCGCCGAGGCGTTCAGGAGCAACAGGCAGTTCGTGCTCGACTTTTACAACAAGCGCCGCAGGGAGCTCGCCGATAAAACGCCGAATGCCGCCCACCGCATGATCGCAGATCTGCAGCGCGAGTTCCCCGACCGCGTGCTCAACATCACTCAGAATATCGACGATCTTTTCGAAAAGGCGGGATGCCAGGGCACCATCCATCTGCACGGGGAGCTTACCAAGGCCCGCTGCGAGGTCTGCGGGCACATCTGGAAGATCGGATATGCCGACCTCGTGGGGACGGAGCACTGTCCTCTCTGCAAAGCGGCGCGCGTGCGCCACCATATCGTCATGTTCAATGAGCAGGCTCCTGAATATATGCGGCTCTACGAGGCCGTGGAGGGGCTNGGGGTGAATCGCGAGGGGCTGCTCGTGGTGATCGGNACTTCGGGCCTCGTGCTGCCGGTCAAGGAATTCGCACGGTATGCGCCCTACAGCATACTGAATAATCTGGAACCTCAGGAAGCGATAGACGATCGGGTATTTTCTGTCCACATGTACGAAAAGGCGGGCGACGCCGCGCCCAAGATTGCGGTATTGGCGCGCCGCTTCCTCAACGGCGGAGAGATCTCTTAGAGGAGTCTCTTACAGAATATGCTCCAGAAACTTCCGCGTCCGCTCTTCCCGCGGTGAAGTGAAAAAGGTTTCCGGCGGCGCCTCTTCGACGATCTGGCCGGCATCCATGAAGATGATGCGGTGCGCGGCGGCCCGCGCGAAGCCCATCTCGTGCGATACGACGAGCATCGTCATGCCTTCGCGCGCCAGCTCCGTCATGACATCGAGCACTTCCTTGATCATTTCGGGGTCGAGGGCGCTCGTCGGTTCGTCGAAGAGCATGACTTTGGGGTTCATCGCGAGGGCGCGGGCGATGGCGACGCGCTGCTGCTGGCCACCGGAGAGCTGTTCGGGCCAGGCCTTTTCCTTGTCGGAGAGCCCGACCTTCTCGAGCAGCCGCCGCGCAGTATCGACAGCTTCGTCCTTATTCTTTTTCAGCACGCAGAGCGGCCCAAGCGTGATGTTGTCGAGCACGGAGAGGTGGGGAAAGAGGTTGAAGCTCTGGAAGACCATGCCGACCTCTTCGCGGATGTGGCGGATATCGGAGTCCGAGTCGGTGACGCTTTCGCCGTCGATGAGGATTCGCCCCGAATCGAGCCTTTCGAGGCGGTTGACCGAGCGGAGCAGCGTGCTTTTCCCCGAGCCCGAGGGGCCGATGATGAGCACGACTTCGCCTTTTTTGACGGTGATGCTCACGCCCTGAAGCGCTTGGACGCTGCCGAAGTTCTTCACGGCGTCGATGATTTCAATGTACTTTTCCACGGTGCCTCAGCTTTTCTTCCATCATTGCGACCAGCCGCGAGAAGAACAGTGTCATCACGAGATAGATGAGCGCGATGACCGTGTAGCTCTCGAAATACCGGAACGAGGTCGACGCGTATTCTCTGCCCCGGCGCAAGAGGTCCGAGACAGCCAGAATCGATACGAGCGATGAATCCTTCAAAAGGGCGATGAATTCATTGCCGATCGGCGGCAGGATGATTCTGATTGTCTGTGGAATAATGATTTTTCTCATCGCCATCGAGCGCGACATGCCGAGGGCGAGGGCCGCCTCCATCTGTCCCCTGGGAATCGCCTGCATGCCGGCGCGGAAAATCTCGGCCATGTAGGCACCATAGCAGACCGACATGGCGACGATGGCCGCCGCCGGCCCCTTCAGCTTCAGAAGCGGTCCCAGCGCGTAGTAGATGTAGAAGAGCTGTACGAGCAGGGGGATGCCGCGGATTATCTCGACATAGACTGTCGCGATCCGGTTGATGAATCGCTTCTGCGATATGCGTCCGAGTCCCGCGAAGAGGCCGATGAGCAGGGCAAAAAAAATCGAGACCAGCGTCACCGAAAATGTCGCCACGAGGCCGTCCGGCACAAAGGAGAGAATGCGCAGATAGGGATCGGGACTCAGCACCGGCAGAAGGACGAGCAGTGCAATCGCCCCGAAAAACGAGATATTCCACGCAGAGAGAAGGGTACCCTCATCCTTCAAGGGTATGAGGGTACCGTCGGTGACATTGATGGTAGTCTTATCGGAGACCTTCGAGTTCCGATCTGAAAAAGGAGATCCTCTTCTCATCATTCTTTATCGGGCGGTCCTATTGCAGCCACTTTTTCTGCAGTTCGTCCAGCTTGCCGGAGGATTTCACCTTGGCGAGTCCGTCGTTGAACAGCTTGAGGGTCTTGGAGTCGCCCTTCTTGAACGCAAAGCCGAGCCACTCGTCGGTGAAGGGCTGGCCCACGATCATGAGCTTGTCCTTGTAGGTGGCATTCTGGAGCGCAAAGTTCGCGGCGATCGGCGAATCGGAGACGACGCCGTCGATGTTGCCGTTCACGAGGTCTTCAAACGCGAGGCCTACTTCGTCGTAGGTCTTCAGCTCGACGCCCTGCACTTTTCCGATCTCGATGGCGCCGGTCGTACCGATCTGGGCACCGGCTTTCTTGCCGACCATATCGGCGAGCGTGGTCACGCCCGTGCTGTCCTTGCGGACGACGAGAATCTGGCCCGCGTTCACGTAGGGATCGGAGAAGTCCATCGTCGCTTTGCGCTCATCCGTGATGGTGACGGAGGACGCGATGACCTGATAATTGCCCGCGGCGAGCCCGGCGAAGATGCCGTCCCAGGCCGTGTTCTTGATTTCCACCTTGAAGCCTTCCGCGTTGGCGATCTCATTCACGAGGTCGATATCGAAACCGACGATGTTTTTATTCTCGTCGACGTATTCCATGGGAGGCCAGGTAGCGTCGGTGGCGACCGTGATCAGGGCCGGTTTTTTGGCGCATGAGAAGAGCCCGACAGCGGCGAGCGCGACAATCGCAACCAGCACGACCGGGGTGAGAACTGACCAGAGTTTCTTCATAGCCTTGCTCCTTCGTATCGTTCTAATGCATACAGACCATTGTATGTCGAGGATATGGCGATTTGCATATAGTGTCAATAATGTAGAATAAATATGTGAAAGAGCGGCGCCGCACCGTCAGAGTCCCGCAAGGCGCGCGGTCCGCGCGGCGAGCGCCCGGATGCCGAGTTTTTCCTTGCCGGCGAGATAGGTTTCGAGAGTGTCGTGCAGGGGCCGGGCCCATTTTTCGGGAACTCCGCCCATGACGCCCAGCACCGTTCCGACAAGGCCCGCGTTGCAGTCGACATCGAGGCCCGCGTGGGCGAGGATGCGGAACGATTCGGTCATGTCGCCGTTGCCGAACCAGAGCGCGGTGATGACGGCGGCGATGTTCGGATAGGCGTGAATCCAGTTGTAGCGCTCGAAATACCTGTCCAGCACGGTCCAGGCCGCTTCGGCGCTCCCGGCGCGGGCGGCGGTATCGAAGCATTTTTCGAGGACGGCGGCATATTCGCTTCTTTTGGGGATAAATCGGGCAGCCTCGGAGAGGAGAGCACGCGGCTCTCCGTGTACGAACGCGAGGGCGGTGAGGACCGCGGCATACATTTCGCCGTAGACGCCGTTTTCCGCGTGCGACACGATACCGTCGATGTGCGCGAGGCGCGCCGCCTCCATGGGCCGGGCGGGCGACACGAGGCCGCAGACCATGCCGCGCATCTGCGCGCCGATCCAGTTGGAGTAGGGGTTGCGCCACGAGCCGGACTGAGGCGGCAAAATGCCGTCGGCCATATTGTGCAGGGCGACCCATTCGGCCGACCATCCGAAGGGAATCTGTTTCACCCATTCGCGGCCTATGTCGCGCGATGTGATGCTCCGTCCCCGGCGCTCGAAGGCGTCGAGGAAGGCGAGCTCGTAGACGACATCGTCGTTGACGGTCTCCGGCTCGGTGATGTAGGCATCGATGCGCCCGTAGACTTTCTGCAGCTGTGCGCTGTGGTAACCTTCGATCGCGGTGCCGAAGGCGCCGCCCGCAAGCTGGCCGAGCCAGCCGGCGTGGATTCGTGCCTCAAGGTCGTCGGGCGAGCGGGCGGGTGCGGGGGCCGCACCATTCCNGGGCGGCGCCGGCCGGGGCCTCCGCCGATTCTTCGGCCGCGGGCATCGCGGCGCGCACTTCATCCAGGTGGCGGGATGCTCGTACGTCCAGTACGGGTGCGAAGGGTCGCGCGGCGCATAGTGGATTTCGTGCAGAAGCTCGGCGGTGAGGGCGCGCAGTTCCGGGCTGACGGTGGGCTTCGGCGCCTGCGGGGCGTCGCTTTCGCGCAATCCGGGGTGTTCGGGGTGCGCAGGCTGCTCGAAGTTGGCTTGCGCGGCGACGCTTTCGGGCGTTCCAAAGCGCGCCCGGTCGAGGATTCCGCAGTTTTTGGCCTCTTCCATGCCCTCATACAGAAGCCGCTCGGCGGCCGAGACATCGTAGCCCTTGTTGCCCACGGCCTGGACCATTTCGAGATAGGGGATCTCGGGCGCGCCCGAGCCGGGGACGGAGGAGAACCAGAACAGCGCGATCAGGTCGTCGCCGACGGGGAAGGCCGTTTCGCTCGTGTACCAGTTGCTCCGGTGCGTGCGCCTGTCGAGGGGCAGCGCCGAAAGCCTCATCTCCCGGTCGATCTGCCAGGCATGCCTTGAATTCATAGTGTCTTCCTTTCGCGCTCGCGGTTCCGGCGCGCGTACACATAGAGGGCGCCCAGGGTCGCGATATAGGGCACCATCGAGGTGAACTGCGGACTGACGCCGTAGCTCTGCAGGAAAAGGCCGAGCCCGTCGAAAAAGCCGAAGAGCAGGGAGATCAGCGCGATGCCGTAGGGGTGCCCGTCGACGAGAATGATCGCCGCGAGCGAAATCCACCCGCGCCCGGCCGTCATATTCTCCGCGAACAGCGTGACATAGCCCAGCGACAGGAAGGCCCCGCCAGGCCGCAGAACACCGCGCACAGCAGAAGCGACTGAATCCGCATGTGCGAAGTGCGCACTCCGCTCGAGTCGAGGGAGTTCGGATTGTATCCCGCGGCCCGCAGCCTCAGCCCGAACCGCGTCCGGAATACTAAATAATAGCAGAAAATGGTGGCGATCACCGCCAGATACACGATGAGGTTCCTCCCGACACCACTGGCCCGAGCAGAGGAATTTTCTCTATAAGAGGAATGCGGATATTCGGAATCGAATCGATGAGTTTGCTCGTGAAAACGCCTTTACCTTGAAAATCTGCCTCAGCAGGTAGGTCGTACTGCCCAGCGCGAACAGATTGAGCGCAATGCCCGTCACAAATTCGTCGGTGTCGAGCGTCACGGAGAAGAAAATGAAGATGAGGGCCAGGATCATCGCTCCCGCGACTGCAAACAGGAGTCCCACAATCCAGGAATGAAACACGAAGGAGCCGAGCACCGCGGCAAAGGCGGCCATCAGCATCATGCCTTCCATCGCGATGTTGAAGATGCCCGCGTAGAAGGTGAGCGTCCCGCCGAGCGCGGCGAGCAGAATGGGCGTGGCGCCGGCGATCATGCCCGTAATCAGACCGACGACGATGTTCATGCCGCCCTCTCTTTTGCCTGGCGCCGCGCCGCGAGCCGGTCGAAGGCCACTGCGGCGTATTCGCGCGTGGCGACGATGACGAGCACGAGCACCGCCTGCAGCACCTGCGAGATCTCGCTCGGCACATTCGTGATGAGTTCCATGCCGAGCGCTCCTGTCTGGATCGCCGCCACGAAAATGCCGTATATCAGTGTTTCCACGAGCCCGTTGTTCGCCATGATGGAGATCATGATGCCGTCCCAGGCGTAGTTGGCGCCGAGCCCCTTTATGAACCTGTGCGGCCCGCCCATCACCACGAGTCCGCCCGCCAGACCCGCGAGGGCCCCCGTGACGAGCATGACCGCCATGAAATTGCCGCGCACATCGCAGCCGCCGAGCCGCGCGAACAGGGAGTTCTGCCCCGTGATGCGCCACTCGTAGCCCGCGCGCCACCTTTGGAATACGAACCACATCACCGCAACCGCCGCGAGCATGAGCAGGACCGAGGAACTCAGGGGCCCGATGTCGGGCATCCAGCCGCTCCGCGCGATCTGCGGCGTCATCGGCGAGAAAGCCTTGCGGTCCATGAAAGGATATGCGATTGCCCATGCGGTGAAGAAATCCGCGATCATGTTGAGCATGAGCGTGACGATGAATTCGCTCATGCCGAAGGCCTGCTTTAGGAGCCCCGCGAGGCCCGACCACAGCGCTCCGCCCGCGATGGCGAGAAGCAGCAGAAGAGGAATTTCGAGCACGGGCGGCAGCGAAATATAGAGCCCGCCGAGCGTCGCGGCCAGGGCCCGAACACGAGCTGCCCCGGCTGACCCAGATTCACTGGCCCCGAAGCGAAGGCGATCGCCGCCGACAGTCCCGTGAGCACGAGGGGCACGGAGTTTTTCAGCGTCGTGGCGAGCGGTCCGATCCCTCCGAGCGAGAACTGCGCGAGCGCGCCGTAGGTGGCCAGAGGTTCGTAGCCTTCGATCAGCATCATGAGGGCACCCACGACGAATGCGATCACGACGCCTAAAACGCCGCTCAATATTCTGCGCGTCATGCCGTTATCTTCCCTTCGAGCATATAGCGTCCGACTTCTTCGATGTTCGTCCGTTCGGTGACGAGGTCCGCGACGATCTGTCCGCGGTGCATCACCAGAATGCGGTCGGCGATCAGAAACAGCTCTTCGAGGTCGGCGGATATGAGAAGCACGGCCCGGTCCGCCCNCCTCATCGAGAGGATTTCGCCGTGCACGTACTCGATGGACCNCACATCGAGCCCGCGCGTCGGCTGGTCCATCAGGAAAAAGGGCGTCGAGAGCAACAGCTNCCGCCCGAGAATCAGTTTCTGCTGGTTGCCTCCCGAGAGCGAGCGGAAGGGGCTCTGGCGCGAGGCCATCTGCACGGAGAAGCGCCGCACGAGGTTGTCGGTGAAGGTGCGTGCGTTCCGGTAGTTGAGCACCAGCCCGCGCCACGCCGAAAAGCTCGGTTCGAGCCTGTGGTGCGTCATGATCGCGTTGTCGAGGATGGACGCGGCCAGGCTCGCGCCCATTTTCGCGCGGTCCTGCGGCACGAAAGAGATGAGCTTGCGCCGCTCCAGAATGGGGAGTCCGGTGATTTCTCTGCCGTTCACGGTGATGGAGCCGCCGCTTGGAGCGGTCAGGCCCATGACGCTGTTGACGAGTTCGAACTGGCCGTTGCCCTCGACGCCTGCGATGCCGACGATTTCGCCCGCGTGCACCGAGAACGACACATCGTCGAGCAGCCTGAGCCCGTCGTGCCGCGTCACGCTCAGTCCTTTCGCCTCGAACACGCGCTCGCCGCGCCGGTGCGCCGTCCGCTTCGAGGTGAAGATGACCTGTCGGCCGACCATCATCTCGGCGAGCGCTTCCTTGCTCGTCTCCGCAGCGGCGACCGTGGCGATTTTTTTGCCCCTGCGCATGACGGTGATGCGGTCGCTCAGCTCGANGACCTCGTCGAGGCGGTGCGAGATGAAGAGAATCGTGTTGCCTTTGTCGCGCAGGCGCTTCAGCTCGGCGAAGAGCTGGGGAATTTCCTGGGNGGAGAGCACCGCCGTCGGCTCATCCAGAATGAGCACCGAGACATTCCGGTAGAGGAGCTTTAATATTTCGACCTTCTNGGCGGCGGCGACGGAGATGCGTTCCACCTGCGCCGACGGATCGAGATTGAACTGGAATTCGTCGATCTTCCGGCGGACGAGCTCGACGGCGCGCCTGGTATCGAGCGTCCCACCGGNCCCGCGGACGGGTTCGGCGCCGAGCACGACGTTTTCCCAGACCGCGTACTGCGGAATGAGCTCTATTTCCTGGTGCACCATGCCGATGCCCATGGCGATCGCATCGCCCGGCTTTCTGAAGTGCACCGCGGCGCCGTCGATTCTCACCACCCCAGAGTCGANAGGTACGAGGCCGTAGAGCAGCTTCATCAGCGTGCTCTTGCCCGCGCCGTTCTCGCCGACGATCGAGTGGATCTCGCCTTTGCGGAATCCGACGGAGACATTGTCCACCGCGAGCACACTGGGCGGATATACCTTGACTATACGTTCCAGCGAAATGAAATCATCCATGAGTTGTTGCTCTGCACCACGATCGGATTGGGATATGGCCGCGCGGGCAAGCCCCGCCGCGGTCAAACTGTTTATCTGCGAAGGCTCACTGCTGCCAGACGTTTTCGTTGTTGTAGATCTGGACCTTGAGCTTTCCGTCGATGATCTGCTGGCGAGCCGCCTTGACCTTATCGACGAGGCTCTTCGGGAGCACCTGCTGCTTGGCGTCGAACACGAGGTCGATGCCGCCGCTCGCGAGATCCGCGTTGATGATGACGCCGGCCTTATAGCTGCCGTTCTTGATCGTCTTGAAGACTTCCTCGATGCTGGTGCCGACATTCTTCACCGCGCTGGCGATGACGTGGCCCGGCTCGAGGTCGTTCTGGTTGGTATCGACGCCGATGGCGTAGAGCCCGCGCTCGGTGGCGGCCTGGAGCACGCCGATGCCGGCAGCCGCCGCGACCTGGTATATGACGTCAGCTTTCTGGTCGTAGAGCTGGAGTGCGGCCTGCTTGCCCTTGGCCGAATCGTCCCACGCGCCGCCCAGCGACTTGGTCAGCACCTTGATGTCCTTGTCGACGGCCTTGGCCCCGTTCTGGAAGCCGAACACGAAGGCGCTGACGATGGGGTCGGTGTCGCCGCCGATTACGCCGATGACCTTGTCCCTATTGACGCCCTTGAGCGAGGTCGTCGTCGTGGCGAGCGCCGCGGTCATGCCCGCGAGATAGGAGCTCTGTTCCGCGAGGAAGAACACCGAGGTGATCGTGTGTTTCGGATTTTCGACGATGGTGTCGATGTTGACGAAAATCTTGTTGGGGTATTTGTCGGCGATGGCCATGAGCTGATCCTCGAAGCCATACGAGATGACGAAGATGACGTCGGCGTACTGGACTGCGGCGTCCAGGGCCGGCTGGAACTTGGCCGCGTCGAAGTTGCACTCGATCGTGCGTGTCTGCAGTTTGTAGGTCTTCTCGATGTTCTTGATGCCCGCTTCGCCCGAATCGTAGAACGCGTTGTCGCCGAGTGCGCCGTTGATCAGGTACACGACGCGGTCCGTTTTGACCGCAGGACTGGCGCCGAAGGCGCTCGCTGCAGCGGCGATGAACATGAGCGCTGCCATCACTGTGACATATTTTTTGCCTTTCATGGGGACCCCCTTGTGTAGTCAAGCTAAAATTATACGGTGGGGTGCCGGAACCGTCAACATTGAGGAGCCACTTTTGCGCCGGACTATGCCTCCCGGTAGCGCTTTCGGTACCCGGATGGGGTCAACCCTGTAGCCTCTTTGAATTTTCGGTTGAAAAAGGACACGTTGTTGAATCCGGACTCATAGCAGATGTCGTCTATGTAGAATTTTGTCTGGATCAGCAGCTTTTTGGCGTTGTTGATCCTTATCGAGTGCACATATTCGATGAAAGACAGGCCGTAGCGCTTTTTGAAGGTTTTGCAGAAGCTGCCCACTTTCATGCCGACCTCCCGGCTGACCTCCTCGAGGTTGTGCGTCTTGTCGATCTCGTTGAATATCTGGGTTATCGCCTGCTCGAAACGGTCTGTCTGGACATCCTGATTGTGCGGCAGCAGCGAGCACAGCTCCCTGTCCCTGTCCTGCGAGAGTCTGTTGAGGACCTTGAGGAGCCACAGCCACTTCTCCAGCCCGTTCGAGGCATTCAGTTCGTCCATCATCGGCAGACAGTCCGCGATCACCGGCGGGCTGAACGAAAGTCCTTTTTTCGACTCCGAGATGGCGTTTGCTATATTGGCGAATTCGGAGGGCGCGTTGGGATATCTGATGTGTTTTTCCTGGAACTGGATGATCCATCCCTGGAGCGAACCGATGCTCAAAAGGCCGTGCGGCAGCGACGGGCCGATCAGAAAGCCTGCCGGCGCCCTATAGTATTTTACCAGATCGCCGATATGGATCTGGCCTTCGCCTTTCTTGATTAGTACAAGTTCTATGTCCTCATGGTAGTGCCAGTTGAAGTGCAGTCTTCTGTCATCGAAGTATTGAATACAAAAAGAATAACCTGGCGTTGCATACACGATTTCCCGCACCGGATTCATATCCGGAAGTATACACCGAAAGGATGAATCGTACAAATTTTTTATATAATCCGTACAAAATCGTGCAAGAATTTTGGGAAAATGCCCCTACAATTAAACCCAGGAGTTCTCTATGGATGCCAACACAGGGCTGATCCAAAGCATACTCGTAGGGGCCGGGAACAGAGGCGCCGAGGTCTATGGCCAGTTCGCCCTCATGCATCCCTGGCTTTTCCGCTTTGTCGCCGTGGCGGATCCCAATCCCTCNCGGAGGGCGAAGTTTTCCCGGCAGCACGGCATTCCGGANAGAAAAAGCGCGGATTCGTGGGAAAAACTGCTGGAATCCGCCACACCNGCGAATCTCGTTTTTATCTGCAGCCCGGACCGCTTCCACTACGAGCAGGTCCTCGCCTTCATGGAAAAGGGTTGCCCGATTGTCCTGGAAAAACCCGTCGTGGTGAATCCNCGGCAGTGCGCGACTCTGTCGAANACTGGTCCGGAGAAGAGCGCCAAAATCATCGTGTGCCATGTCCTGCGCTATACGCCTTTCTTTTCGACACTGAAGAGGCTGCTCGACGGCGGCAGGATCGGCAGGGTGACGAGCTTCAATCTGCAGGAGAACATCGCCTGGTATCATTTTGCCCACAGCTACGTGCGGGGGAACTGGCGCAACAGCGCGCTTTCCTCCCCTTCGATTCTGGCCAAGAGCGTCCACGATCTGGACATTCTGTACTGGCTCGGCGGCGCGCCCGCGGAGAGCCTCGTCTCCATGGGGGACTTAAGCTGGTTCAGAGAGGAGAATGCNCCGGCGGGCGCGCCGGACCGCTGTCTGCAGGGCTGTCCTCATGCCGGGACCTGCCCGTGGTACGCGCCGGACCTGTACCTCACCGAGAACACCGGCTGGCCCACATCGGTCATCAGCGATGACCAGAGCCTCCCGGCCCGAAGACAGGTCCTCGAGACGGGGCCATACGGCCGCTGCGTCTATCACTGCGACAACGACGTCGCGGATCATCAGGACGTGCTGATTCGCTTCAAAAACGGCATCAGCGCCGCCTTCAGCATGAATGCCCTGACCTACGGCAAGACAAGAGTGATCCAGGCGACCGGCTCGGAAGGTGAAATAATCGGCGATCTCGATGAGGGCTGGCTGGAAGTGCGCAGCTTCCTCCACGGTGAAAAGGAGCGCATCCGGATGGGCGCCTCGGTCGGNGGACACAACGGCGGCGATGTCGGCCTCATGCACGATGTCGCGCGGATTTTCGGCCGCGCTGACTGCGGGAGGCCCAGNGCCGACACGGGCGGCATTTCCGCAAGCAGGTCCTCCATCGAAGCGTCGCTCGAGGGCCACTGGATGGCCTTCGCGGCCGAAGAGTCGAGGAAGAAGGGAATTTTCGTCGACCTCGATGCGTACAGAGATATGGTATCCACACGGGAAACCGTGAATATATAGGAGGAAGAAAAATGACGAAGTCGCGAAAGACTATCATTGCGGTTTTTCTCATTTTGATCGGCCTGGCGAGTCCGTTTTTTGCGATGGCGCAGGGCACTCAAAAGGGAGAAAAGATCAAAATCGTGTCGCAGATGTTCTATGACCCGGCCCAGCAGCAGTATATAAAGGAACAGATACTTCCCAAGTTCACCGCCGAGACGGGCATCGAGGTGGAGCTGCAGGTCGTGGCGAACGCCAGCGAGCTCTACAAAGTGCTGCAGGCGCAGCAGCAGACGGGAAAATGGAGTACGGACCTCCTCATCGCGCACGACTCCACCGCCGTTCCCGTGGTGCAGGAATACCATGCCGTGCAGGCCTACGCCAAAGTCCCGGCCGGCACCTACATCACGCAGTTCGACGACAACTTCGTGCAGGGAGGAAAACGGTATTTCGTCCCGCTGCAGGCGGATGTGTATCTGACCATCGTCAACAAGAAAGCCCTCCCGTACCTGCAGAAGCTCGGTTACGACATCAACAGCCTCACCTGGGAGCAGCTGGCCGAATGGGTCCGCTTGATCAAGAAAGAGACAGGCCTGCCGAAATACGTGTTCCCCGCCCTCGCGGGCAAATTCGCCACCTATGAGTTCAACGCTGTGCAGCTCGCCTACGGCGACAAGTACGTGCCGGCATTCAACACTCCCGCTGCGCAGGCAGCTTTTAAGGTGATCGCGTCGATGAAGGACGGAATACTGCCTTCGTCGCCGACCATCGACTTCCCCACCGCGTCGCTGGCCACCGAGGAGGCGTGGATCACCGTGTTCCATCAGGCATACGCGAACGCGTCGTTCAGCCAGGCGCCGGACAAATTCGTGGTCGCCCCCGTGCCGATCGGCGGCTCAGGGAAGCGCGGGACGATCATCGGCGGGCACGGCATCGGCATTGTCGCCGGCTCGACCCACAAGGCTGCGGCGGAGAAATTTGTTGAGTTTTTCCTGCGCGATGATATCCTCTATGCAGTGATGAAGAACACCGGCCCATGGATTCCGTCGAAGGCGGAGATCATCTCCAAGCTGAAGGACGATCCTTCCGACCAGATCATGAAGATGGGGCTCGCGACGCTGACCGGGCCGACGCTCATCGACAGAGTGAGGGTCGCGGAGTACCAGGACTTCGGCCAGGTCAAGGCGCTCTACGAGCAGCTCATCGGCGACATCCTCGCCGGCAGGGACATCAATAAGCAGTACCTGGATCAGAAGCAGAAAGACCTTGAGAGCCTCAAGGTAGAGTGAGCTGAAAGGCTGAAGGGTGCCGCCGTGCCGGCCCTCTGGCGGGCGGCATTCTCTGCCTGATTTTTAGTGAGGTAATAGCCCATGCGTGTACCGCGGCGGAGCGGGTTTTTCAAAAGCCCCGTATGGTTTCTGGTGCCCGTGGTGGTCTACTACGCCGCCTTCTGGATACGGCCGACCATCAGCGTCATCATCGAGTCCTTCACCGACAAAGAGGGCGTATTTACGTTCTCGAACTATGTGAGGCTTTTTTCGCAGGGGGCCGTCCGGACGGCGTTTTTCAATACCGTGCTGTTCACCCTCGGTTCCGCCGTCCTTCAGTTCGTGCTCGCATTTGCGCTCGCGCTCTGGCTGAACAGAAAATTCCGCTTTTCCAATCTGGTGCTCTTCATAACGCTTATTCCCATGGCATTTCCGCCGGCTGCGGTCGGCATTCTCTGGAAGACAGGCCTCTACCGCTTCGGGTGGATAAATTCCTTTCTGTGCGCCCTGGGCCTGATGAATCCGGCAAACCCCGTGGACTGGATGTCGTTCCGCAACCTCAACGCGGTTCTCCTCCTCATCATTGTCGACACCTGGACCGTTCTGCCCTCCGTGATGATCATTCTTCTGGCGGGGCTCCAGAACTTCAACAAGGAATTCGAGGAGGCGGGCTGGGTTTTCGGGGCGAACAAATTTCAGACCTTAAAAGATATCGTTTTCCCGATCATGAAGCCGACCATCATCACGGCGATGATCCTGAGAATGATCGCCGCGGTCCAGGTCTGGCTCATCGCGGTCATGATCTTCGGCTACAACGTGGTGCCCTTCCTCGTCGAACGCATCGCCTACAATGTCGATGTCATCACGTTCGCGAAGTATGCGCGCAAGGACGCGTATACCATCTCCGTCATTGTCGCCGCCATAGTCCTGATCTCCGTGTCCATGTATCTCCGCGCTTCCGGAGACAATCAGAAGGGAGGTGAGACCGCATGAGCATACGCCCCGGAAAACTGTGGTCGCGAACCGTGTTCCTCCTCATTCTGGTGACGGTCGCGAGCGTGGTCCTGTTGCCCGTCCTCTATTTTCTGACGATATCCTTCGCCTCGAACTACGAGGCGTATCAGTTCCCGGCGAAGATATTCCCGACCTTCTCCTATCCCGCACGGCTCCGTTACAACCCCGACACGGAGAACTATACTCTGCTGATAAAGAAAGGCGCGGACTTCGAGGCGGTCAAGACCACTTCGGACGCCTCGGATTTCTCGCTCTACTGCAAGAGTCAGCTGAACGTGCTGATTTCGCCTCCGGAGGTGGAGGCGCTCTTCGGCAAGGCAAAAGATGCGGATCAGGCGATCCCGATAAAGCTGAAGAAGNNGATTTTTTTCCGCAACTATGTGGTGTTCTTCATCCTGGCCGAAGGCACGATGCGCGCCCTGGTCAACTCGCTCAAGGCCGCCGGCTGGACCATCCTCATTTCGCTCGTGCTGGGCGGGGTCACCGGCTACATACTTGCCCGGTACAAGTTCAGGTTCAGCAACACATTCAGCACGAGCCTCCTCGTGGTCAGAATGTTCCCAGCCGTCGCTCTGTCCCTGCCCCTCGTCGTGTACATAATACGCATGAATCTGTACGACACGCCTTTCGCGCTGGCGATCGTGTATTCGGTGCCGAACATAGCCCTGACCGCGTGGATCACCAGTTCGATTTTCAAGGGCATAAGCGTGGAGCTGGAGGAGGCGGCCATGGTGTTCGGGGCGACCAGGCTGAAAACGCTGCTCACGATCACCTTTCCGCTGGCTTTTCCCGCGATAGTCGCCTCTTCCCTGTATGCCTTCCTGGCGGCGTGGAACGATTCGATCACTGCCCTCATCATGACGAACAACAATCCTACGCTCGCTCTCCTGGTCTACAGGACCGTCGGCTCATCCACGATTCCCAATCTGCCTGCGGCGGGCGCGGTGGTGCTGCTCCTGCCTTCGCTTGTATTTACATTTATCATTAAGAATTATATCAACCAGCTCTGGGGCAGGGTCGCGCTATAACGGAGGAATACGGTGTCCTATCTGAAACTGAGTTCGCTGAAGAAAACCTATCCCAACGGTGTCACCGCGGTGAAGGATCTCGATCTGGAGATAGAGAAAGGCGAATTCGTCGTACTGCTCGGTCCTTCGGGCTGCGGCAAGACGACGACGCTCCGCATGCTCGCCGGCCTCGAGGAAGTCACGGAGGGCTCGATAATCCTCGACGGAAAGGACATCACCCGCCTGCCGCCGAGGCAGCGGAACATCTCCATGATCTTTCAGTCCTACGCGGTGTGGCCCCACATGACGGTGGCCGAGAATATCGCCTATCCGCTCAGGCTGAGGAAGATGGACAAGAAGGGCATCGCCTCGAAAGTGCAGGAAGTGGCCAGAATCTGCAATATCGCCGATTACCTGGACCGCTATCCGGCGCAGCTTTCGGGCGGACAGCGGCAGAGGGTCGCCGTGGCCCGCGCCCTGGCGGTCAACTCGAAGCTTTCGCTGATGGATGAGCCGCTTTCGAATCTGGACGCCAAGCTGCGCGTGTCCGTGCGGACTTTTCTGAAGGAAATACACCGGAACACCGGCGCGACCACCATTTTCGTCACGCACGACCAGGCCGAAGCGATGGCGCTCGCCGACCGCATCGTGGTCATGAACGAGGGCCGGATCGAGCAGGTGGGTTCGACCCGCGAGATATACAGCGAGTGCGGGAGCCTCTTCACCGCCCAGTTTATGGGCACGCCTCCCGCGAACATCCAGAGAGTCGCGCTGGCGTCGACCCGGGGGCGGCTTGTCGCGGCTGCAAAGGATGCCGGGGCGGCCCTCGATCTGGGAGACCAGAGCGCCTTCCCCGCCATCGGGCGTCTGACGGGCGGAGAGGTCTTTCTGGCGGTGCGGCCGGAAAACATCGGCATCGTCGAACCCAACGGCATCAACGAAACATCGATCGAGATCGTCGAACCGCAGGGAGCCTACACGATCCTCGTCTCGCACGTGCTCGGCAGCGAGTGGAAGATCATGCTCGAGGGCGATGTCGATATCCGGATCGGCCAGAAGGTGTCGCTGAAGATCGATCCGGCCAAAGTCATGCTCTACGATGTGCAGACCACAAAGCGGATCAGTCTTTCCTGAGGCCGGATACCCATGCAGACACGACAGGCGTGGATTGAACGCTGCTCCGGAGTCCTGAAGGGCAACCTGCCCGACCGGAGCGTACTTGAAAAACTTCCCTACCGTTACACATGTCCGGCGCGGGAGAAGGGGACCTATCTGCCCCAGTGGCTCTGGGATTCCTGCTTTCACGCGATTGCCTACCGCTGGTTCGACCCCGGCATGGCCTGGGAGGAGCTGCAGAGCCTCTTTGTGCATCAGCCCGACGAAGGGCCCGATGCGGGCATGGTCCCCCACATGTCGCACCTGGAAGAAAACGGGGCCGTGGCGGCGCAGCGGCTCTTCGGGCAGAGGGACTGCAGCACGATCACGCAGCCGCCGCTCATCTCGGTTGCGGCGCTCGCCGTGCACCAAAGAGCGCCGGACAGAGGCATACTGGCAAGGCTCTATCCGAAACTGCGCGCCTACCACGACTGGTTCGACAGGCGCCGCGACGACGATCACGACAACCTTGTGGCGATCATTCACCCCTGGGAGAGCGGCTGGGACGCCTCCCAGCGCTGGGACGGGCTCATGGGCCTGCATCCGCGCGGCGCGGCCGGGCTCCGCGCCCTGGAGCAGAGAAGAAAAGACCTTGTCGCCCTCTGTGCGGCCCAGGGTTATGACGCCCAAAGGCTCGCCCAGGTCCCCGGAGGCTTCTACGTGGAGCCCGCGGATTTCAACGCGATCCGGACGGCCGATCTGATGGCGCTGGCCGAAATCGCGGATGAACTGCAGGAAGCTTCGGAAGCGGAGGAGCTCGAGGCGCGCGCCCGGGCCGTCCGGCAGGCGGTGCACGACAAGATGGTCTCCTTCGAAAATGGCGAGCTCCGTGCGCACGATCTGCTCGGAGCCGCCGAAGAGAAGAGCTCCGTCGACCATGCGGGAACATTCGTGCTCATGTTCGGACAGTGCCTTTCGCGTGCCGAGGCGGACACGATCTCCACGCGGCTGTTAGACCCTGTGGGCGCCTTCGCGACGCCATACAAGGTGGCCTCGACCTCCCGTTTCGATCCTCTCTTCGATCCCGGAGAGTATTGGCGCGGCAATGTCTGGCTCTCCCTCAACTGGCTTGTGTGGAGGAGCCTCTTAGCCTACGGCCGGGCGGACGCGGCGGCCGTGATAGTGCGCGACAGCCTCGCGCTCGTGGAAAAATCGGGATTCTGCGAATTCTTCAATCCCCTCACGGGAGGGCCGGGAGAGAAATATGGCCGCTCCTGTCCGGAACACCAGAGCTGGTCCACGATCATCCTCGATATGCTGCAAGGAACTGCCGATGAATGAGAGCCGCCTGAAAAAGATTGAGGATTTGCTGGTTTTTCTCTATGGCCGCGAACAGGGCGCGCGAACCTTCGATGCCCTGTTGCGCCTCATTCCAAGGGGGCTGGCGCAGAGCGGCCCGGCCGCCCATCGCGAACCGCTGTCGGAAAAGGATGCATGCCTCATTGCGTACGGCGATATTCTGTCGCCATCCTCCGGCTCATCGCCGAATGGCGAAGAGGCACCCAATAGCGACGAGGATGGAGCCGGCGGGGGGGCTTCGCCGACGGCGCTGGCGCGGCTCAGGGGATTCCTTGAGCGGAGGAATCGTGGAAGTTTCAGCTATCTGCACATCCTGCCGTTTCATCCATATTCATCCGACGACGGGTTTTCGATCATCAATTACAGGAAAATAGCCCCGCATCTTGGAACTTGGGGCGATATTGCCCCGCTCGCCCGAGAATACAGGCTCGTCTTCGACCTCGTGCTCAACCACGGGAGCGTCCAGAGTCCGTGGTTTCAGTCATTCCTTAAAGACGAACCGTCACACAGGGACTGGTATATCACCAGGCCCGCGGACTTCGACGTTTCTCCGGTGTTCCGGCCCAGGACGCAGCCACTTTTGACGCCTTTTCTCAGAGAGGACGGCACGACAGTCTCCGTGTGGACCACCTTCAGCGCGGACCAGGTCGACTACAATTTTGCCAACCCAGAGGTGTTGCTCGAATTCATAAAGATTTTCTTTGAATACATTCAGCATGGGGCCCGGATGGTGCGCCTCGACGCGGTTGCATACATCTGGAAGGAAGACGGGACGAGCTGCATTCACCATCCCAAGACGCACGCCATCGTCAAACTGTTGCGGGCGCTCATCGACTGTCTGGAGCTCGATGTGCTCATTCTCACGGAGACGAATGTCCCGCACGAGGAAAATCTGTCGTATTTCGGCGAGGGCGACGAGGCTCACCTGGTGTACAATTTCGCCCTGCCTCCTCTGACGCTGCACGCGGCGGTGTCGGAGGACGCGGGGCCTCTCAGAGACTGGGCCCGCACGCTCCCCGCACCGGGAGAAGGCCCCGTGTTCTTCAATTTTCTTGCGAGCCACGACGGAGTCGGTGTCCTGCCCACCAAAGGGCTCATCGACGACACGAGCTTTCAGAAGACTCTGGATGCGGTCCTGGAGCGGGGCTCCCTCCTGTCGTACAAGGATACAAGGTCGGGCCCCATGCCCTATGAGATAAACTGTTCCTACCTGAGCGCGGTGGCGCCGCCTTCGCTGGGCACCGCCGAAGAGCGGGCCCGCACTTTTCTGTGCTGCCACGCGGTCCTTTTTGCGCTTGCCGGGTTGCCGGCCGTGTATTTCCACAGCTGGATCGGCTCCGAACAGTGGACGGAAGGCCCCCGCCTGTACGGATACAGGCGGGCGATCAACCGCGAAAAGCCCCGCATCGACCGGGTTGAGGCAGCGTTGAGCGATGCGCACTCCCTGCGCGCGGCCGTCTATGCCGGTTTCGAAAAGATGCTCGCATTCCGCAGGAACGAAGGCCCCTTTGCCCCCGAAGTGCCGCAGAAAATACTGCCCGCCACTGGCCCCGTCTTTGCCCTGGCGAGAGGCCCCGACCGCGGAGGGCGCTATGTGCTCTGCCTGCAGAATTTCGGCGCCAGGCCGGCAGAATACCGGCTCGCCGAGCTCCCGGCGCTTGAGATACTCGCCCGCCAGGGCATCGGCAGCGAAATTCCGCTCTCGCCCCGCGAAACGCGCTGGATAGGGTATGGCGGCGGCAGGGCGATGTCGGTGCTGAGAATATGAAAAAGACGCGGCCAAGTGCATAATATAATAATGAAGTGGAGGATTTTTAGTCATTAATTTCATATAGAATAAGGGAAAAGAATAAAAGGTATTTACTCATTTGATGCTTCTTCTCATGATGGAATTTTCTTGACTTATAGCATGAGAGGAATACAATTAAGCTGTCTTCTGACCAGAAAGCACAAAAATTGAGGAGGTATGTATGAAAAAGACAGGCCTCAACCTAATGCTGACACTTGTAATGGGAATATCATGTGCGAGCTGAGCGATTGCGGAGGAGCCGGCGGTTGTCGCAACTGACTTTACCGATGTGGAGGGGATTCTGATCGATGAGGCTTCATTGGAGCAGATCTCCGGAGGATTTACTCATATCTATGCATCGTACAATGCCCAGGGTGATTTTCATGTGGTTGTCACCGAAAAAGGAGTGAAGATGGAAGACTATTATGTCAAAGGGACGACACGAGCACAAAAATCACCACGGACTGGAGAACCAGGCTACACACCTGTCCCGCTCCCCTGCGGGACCCATAAGGTATCCACAGTCCTCTATAACGGCAAAATAGTGACGGGCTACCACATTGATGTTACTGTTCCCACAGTGGTTAATGGCAAGATTGTGGATATGAACGACTACTTCATACATGCGACGACCAGTTCCTATACTTTCGGCTGTGCGGGCGTACGGTCGGACTGGGACCGCTTTGAGGATACGATGGCCACCGAACGGGAAGGGGCTGTTATTACCATTCATAACAGGAAAGACTAACCGGACGTGGTCGCGCCAAGCAGAGCAGGGCGTTGTTGTCTAGCTTCGCTTTATCTATTGCCTTCCAGGAGGAGAACATGATGAAAAAGCTGTTTTCCTTTGTTCTATTTTTTTTGATTCTAACTATGGCCCTGAGCGGTCAGATGTCGCCAGCTTTCATCCTCTATCGCGGCCTTGAGCAAGATGCGAAGGGCGATCCAATACTGGGCCCCAAAAGTCAGTATTTCGAGGTCTACCTTGATGCTTCGGGCCGAATATCCGAGCTCCGCCTGGCCAATGGGGCCGATCCGGGGAAGCCCAAGACAGCCTTCCGTGTCTCCTATGAGGCGCAGAGTTGTACGTACAATTTTATAAATAATACCTACTATTTTATTAATAAATGGAATGGTCCGCTGACAGACATCTCAATGCGGTGGAGTATGGATGAGGCCAATCTTTCTCCTAGTGGGGATATCATCAACCCTAACGAGGCCGTTACACGATCAAGCTACACCGAGAAGAGCTCATTGATACAGAAAAAGAGAAGAAAAACGTTGAAGATCGCACAGTTGCATTGATTTTTGCCTCAAAAGAGGCTGAATGGTATGAATACGAGACTGAGAGCACAAGGGTATTCCGCTGGCGTTTTTCCAAAGAGGTTCAATCATCGTTCGTCCAATACGACAACGATGGGCTTTTGTACGATACAGTTATCCTTGACGACAAGGGCCTTTATGAGCCCGACATGGCTTGCAGCCGCTATGAGTACAAGAAAACTGCCAGAGGCATACAGGGAACCGGATACTTCCGATATGACTGGATGAATATGCCCGACGATACCGACTGGATGCAAAATGATGTCTGGATCATTTCAAGTAAAACAAATGGAACTCCCAATGTCTTTACGACCGTCCTGAATTACCTGATTCTTGAAACGTACTTCACGGGTTCATCGATCAGTGGCGACACAATGAAGTATTTCGGCCACTCGCTCTTCAACATTTCCCTGAAAGAGTAGGGGGCCATTCTCCAAGGATGAATGCATGGGACCTATCTCTTCCAGCTTGAAGAAAGAACGAATTAAGGGAAAGACATATTTACCCAGGAATATATCGGCGCTGAGAATATGAAAAAGCACCATGAACTGCATAAATATTTAAAAAGGGCCTTGCTTTGCAGAAACCCAGGAGATAAAATGCCTATTTTATACATGGATGGCATGCGGGCATCCCTCGCCGAAACCGCATGGCCGGCGTTGCCGGCCAATCAATGTAATTGCTGATTCCATAGGTGAATGGAAAAGGGGGCAATACATGAAGAGAAAAGGAATGGGTCTTGTCGGCTTGTTTCTTCTGGTGGCGATTTCGTTCGTCGCGGCGGCCAATATACCCAAGGATACTCTTGTGTTGGCAAGCAATACCGAGATATTCAAGACATTTGATCCGGGGGTATGCTTTGAAGTGGAACCCTCAATCTATGTCAAGAATATCTATGCAAACCTTGTCACGCTCAGAGTGGTGAACGACGCATTCACGCCTGTGGCGGATCTCGCCGAGAAGTGGGAGCAGTCGCAGGACGGCAAAGTCTGGACATTCTACCTTAGGAAAGGCGTGAAATTCGCCAACGGCGATACGGTCAAGGCTTCGGACGTCGAATATTCGTACAGAAGGGCCATCAAACTCAACAAGTCGCCGGCCTGGCTCTTTACGGATACCCTGGGCCTCACCGAAGACAGCATCAAAGCCGTGAACGACACGACCGTCACCATCACGACGAACGGCGCTCCTTCCAACGTCGTCCTCTCCGTGCTGGCCGCGAATATCGGCGGTGTCCTCAATGAAAAAGAAGTGAAGGCGCACGAGACGAACGGAGATATGGGATTGGCGTGGCTCACCGACCACAGCGCGGGCGCCGGCCCCTATGTCCTGAAGGAGTGGAGACGGAAGACTCAGATTGTCCTGGCGGAGAACAAGAATTACTACGGCGACCAGCCGGCGATCAAGACGATCCTGATGCGCGATGTCCCCGAAGCGTCCGACCGCTATCTCCTGCTGAAAAAAGGCGATGTGGATGTCGCCTGGCAGATCACGGTGGAACAGGCCGCTTCTCTGAGAGACACTAAGGGCGGAGACGTGTCGCTCGTTTCCACGCCGGCACAGTCGCTGGAGTACGTCGCCGTGAATGCGAGCTGGGGCCCCTTCAAGGATGTGAGAGTCCGGCAGGCGATCAAATACGCCATCGATTACGACGCCATCATCAACAAGGTCCGCGAAGGTTTTGCGATCAAGAACCAGCAATTCCTCGCGATCGGCTATTTCGGCTACAAAGAGAGCAACCCCTTCACCCGCGATGTCGCAAAGGCGAAGAAGCTCCTGGCGGACGCCGGATACGCCAATGGTTTTGAGGTCGAGATTGTCACCAACGAGTCCGAGGTCCGCCGCGCACAGGCCGTCGTCGTGCAGTCCAACCTCGCCGACCTCGGCATAAAGAGCAGCATCGTCATCATGCAGGCGGCCCAGATGTACGACAAATACCGCAATCAGAGTCTGCAGATGATCGTCGCCGGATGGGGAATCGATTATCCGGACGCCGATGCGCTCGCCAAGCCCTTTGCCGATTATACCGTAAAGCAGCTGGCGTGGCGAAACGCGTGGATCGACGACAAAGCCGCGGCCATGGCCAGCGCCGCCGGGAAGGAGATCAACGAACAGAAGCGTGCGCAGATATACTATGACCTCGTAAAATACTGGCAGGACAACGGACCCTTTGCGATGCTGTATCAGCCCATTGAGTATTGGGGCATCAGAAAAGAGGTAAAAGGCTATGAAAAAGCCTTTGAAGGGTACAACGTGCACTGCGACTTTACTCTGATCAGCAAGTAATAGCGTCGGAGAGTATTGCTTTTATGCTCCAGCCGGCTTCCCCTGGCTGGAGCAATCCTTTATTCTCATAATCAGTAAGGAAAAGTGTCGCGATGGAACTGGGCAGCTTCATTATAAAACGATTGTCGCTCATGGTTCTGGTCATTTTTGGAGTGCTCATCATAGTGTTCGTCGTCACCCGGATAATCCCCGCCGATCCGGTGGGGGCCATTCTGGGAGGCAACGCGCCTCCGGAGACCGTAGACGCCATGAGGCATCAGTTGGGTCTCGACAAGCCGATATTTGCGCAGCTGCTCGATTACCTGGGCGGCATATTCCGCGGGAATCTGGGGAACTCCCTGGTGAGCAGCCGCCCCGTCATGACCGACATCATGGAATTCCTGCCCGCGACCATTGAACTCGCAATCTCTTCCATTATATTTGCGGTCGTCCTGGGGATTGTTTTAGGCCTCTTGTCCGCGGTCTTCAGAAATCGCTTCATCGATCACTTCTCGCGCGTCTTCTCAATACTGGGAATATCACTGCCGGGCTTCTGGCTCGGTCTGATACTGATACTGATTTTTTACTATAGACTCGGGTGGCTCCCCAGCGGGGGGCAGTACGATATGTTCCTCTTTCCTACGCGAACCACCGGATTCATTCTTCTGGACGCGGCGATCCATGGAGAGTGGGATGTCTTTTTCAACGGGATAAAGCATCTCATTCTGCCGACCTTCATCCTTGGCTACAGCAGCACCGCCTCCATAGCGCGCATCATGCGCGCGAGCATGCTGGACGTGCTGCACCAGAACTACATCCGCACCGCGCGCGCGAAAGGTCTGCCAAGGAAGGTGGTTATTCTGCGCCATGCCCTGAAAAACGCCCTCATCCCCGTCATCACCATCATCGGCCTCGAGTTCGGAGGGCTCTTGAGCGGCGCCGTGCTCACGGAGACGATTTTCAGCTGGCCCGGCTTGGGAAGATATATCGTCAACTCACTGCTGACGCTCGATTATCCGGCGATAAGCGGCGGCACCATTTTCATAGCCCTGATTTATTCGGTCGTCAATCTTGCTGTGGATATCCTCTATGCGGCGGTAGATCCGAGGATGAGGTCATAAGGAGCGGATATGAAAAAAACATCTTCGGCAGCCGATTCCGCCAAGGCTTCTTTCTTCAAGAGATTTATGTACGAAAGAGGGCCAATGCTGGACGATGTGAAGCACAGCGTCTATCTCTGGAAAAAGACGCCGCTCGCGTTAATCGGAACGGTGATAATAGGCCTGTTTCTCCTCATTGCGCTGTTTGCGCCTCTCCTCGCGCCCTATGACCCGATAGCGACGGACCTCTCCCGCAAGCTGGAGGCGCCGAGCGCGGCGCATCCCTTCGGGCTCGATCAGTTCGGCAGGGACGTGCTCAGCCGTGTGATCATGGGAAGCCGCATCGAGGTGCAGATCATTTTCATCATTTCGGTCATCAGCATCGCCATTGGATTGGTTGTGGGGATTGTGGCGGGCTATTTCGGCGGTGTTGTCGATGAGATACTCATGAGGATCACCGACATTTTTCTCGCCTTTCCACGGCTGGTGCTCGCGATGGCCTTCGCCGCCGCACTGCGGCCGACGCTCACGAATGCGATTGTCGCCATATCGCTCGTGGAGTGGACGGTGTACGCCCGGCTTGCCCGCGCGGAGGCGATCAAGGTCAGGTCCCAGCCCTATATCGAGGCGATTAAGGCCGTCGGCGCGAGCGACTTCAAGATAATGATGTTCCACGTGCTCCCCATGTCCATTTCGCCCGTCATCGTGCAGCTCACCATGAGAATGGGAACCATTATCCTCACCGCGGCCAGCCTGGGCTTCCTGGGCCTGGGCGCCCAGCCTCCCCTGCCCGAATGGGGCGCGATAGTCAGCGACGGGCGCAGTTACCTCATGAACAACTGGTGGATAACCGCCTTTCCCGGAATGGCGATCGCGATCACCGTGCTCGGCTTCAATCTGCTCGGCGACGGCATACGGGACATTCTCGACCCGAGGATCAGGAGATGACGATGCAGCGTCGAAGGGGTGATTTGCTTGATGTCTCGGGCCTGAAGGTTGTCTTCGACACCTACGCGGGACAGGTCAAGGCCCTCAACGGTGTCGAGCTCTGGATGAACCACGGCGAGCGCCTGGGCGTCGTCGGCGAGACGGGCTGCGGCAAGTCGGTGACCGCGCTGTCGGTCATGCGGCTGATCGAAGAGCCGGGAAGGATAACCGGGGGGAGCATTCTTTTTGAAGACAGGGACCTGGTCTTATTGCCGGAAAATGTCCTCAACGCTATTCGCGGAAAAGACATCGCGATGATATTCCAGGAGCCGGTGGCCGCGCTCAACCCGGTGATGAAGGTGGGAGCCCAGATCGTGGAGAACATCGAATGCCAGCGGAAGTCCGCGGCTTCAGTGCAGGCCTCCCGCAAGGGCGGCCCGGCCTCCGGGAATCGGCCGCAGGGAAGGGTCGGGGTCCAAAGAATCTCTTCCATTCAGATAATGCGCGACATGCTGAGCCATGTGGGGCTGGACTGGCAGAGGACCGAGAACCTCTATCCCCATGAATTGAGCGGCGGCATGGCCCAGAGAGTCATGATCGCGATGGCCCTGTCCTCGAAGCCGAAACTTCTGATCGCCGACGAGCCGACATCCGCGCTCGACGTCACGATTCAGGCCCAGATACTGAACCTTCTCAACAGCCTCGTGAGGGAGACGCAGACCGCGGTATTGCTCATCACGCACGCGATGGGGGTCGCCGCCCAGTTCTGCGATTTTATCGCGGTGATGTACGCGGGAAATGTCGTGGAATACGGATCGATTCGGGTGATTTTCAACAATCCGCTTCATCCCTACACGAAAGGGCTTCTGAAGGCGGTGCCGAAGATCGGCAAGACCGACGAGCTGCAGAGCATCCCCGGCATTGTGCCCGATCTGATCGCTCCCCCGGACGGGTGCCGCTTCCACCCGCGCTGTCCGTATCGCAGGCCGGAGTGCGACAAGGCTCAGCCGCGCTTTGAGCCGGCCCGCGGAGAAGCGGAAACAGACAGGCATCATGTGGCGTGTTTCCTGTACCAGCAGGACCAGTGAGAGGAATTATGCCGATGCAAGCAACCACGGAAAGGGAAAACAGAGATATTCTGATTCAGGCGAAGCACCTGAAAAAACTGTTTGCCGTCAAGAAGAATTTTTATTCCCGTCCTCTCTATGTGAAAGCGGTCGACGACTGCGATTTCGCGATCCGGAAGAATACCGTGTTCGGCATCGTGGGAGAATCGGGTTCAGGCAAGACGACGCTCGGCCGCGTCATTCTGCGTCTCATCGAGGCGACGGGCGGCTCCGTGGTGTTCGGCGACACCGACTTGATGTCCCTGTCAAACCAGGAATTGAGGCTCTTCAGACGTCGGATGCAGATCATATCCCAGGACCCCTACAATTCCCTGCATCCCCGGAAAGTGGTGAAGAAACTCATCGGCGAAGGCCTGAAGATCCATTTTCAGCTCTCTTCCCAGGAAATCGACGAGCGCGTCAAGAATATTCTGACCCTGGTCGGCCTGCGGGAAGAGCACATGTACCGCTATCCCCACGAATTCTCCGGCGGCCAGAGACAGCGGATCGCCATAGCCCGAGCGCTCGTTTTAAAGCCGGAGTTCATAGTCCTGGACGAACCCACCTCGGCCCTGGACGTGTCGGTGCAGGCAATCATTCTCAAGATGCTCAAAGAGCTCAAGCGGGACTTCGCCCTCACCTACATGCTCATCACCCACGATCTCGCGGTCATCGACTACATGGCCGACGATGTCGCGGTGATGTACCTGGGGCAAATTGTGGAGATGGGCTCCAAGGACGATATTTTTTCGAGGACGGCTCACCCCTACGCCCGCCTGCTGATCGACTCGGTCCCCCCTCCCGCGCCGAGCGAACACTGGAGCGGAAAGATTCTGAGCGGGGAAATCCCGAGCCCCATCCATGTGCCTTCCGGCTGCAGGTTTCACCCCCGCTGCCCGCAGGCCCAGGAGATCTGCAGGACGAAAGAGCCGGTTCTCTCCGAGCTTCAGCCAGGGCACTTCGCGAAGTGCCACTTTCCCCTCAATTCATAGGGCGCCCTGGACCCAGCGAGGCTCTTTATCGGGCCTTGTGGTATCTGTTTCTTTCCACATAGAGATCGAAGCCGTCCGGCGTCGGCTGGAACTCCACGGGCTGGCGCTCGCCTTCCGTGAAGATATAGAAGCGATAGCTCGCCACAGCGTCGTCTTCCGGAATGAGAGGTACGATCGATTCCTGAAAGACATCCTTCTGTTCCAGGTAGAGAAGCCCCGCCTTCGGGAAGACGCGCGCGGTATTTGCGCCGCGGTAGGCCTTGTAGGTGCCGGATAAGGCATTCATTCTTTTTTTTATGCCCAGTGGAGGGATTGTCTTAAGAGGATCGAGGCCGAGGAGCGCAGCGAAGATGCCTTCGGCGATGGCGGCGTGAGGCATCCCCGAGGTGTTGGCGAGAATCACCGCGCCCACGCCTTTCTGCGGGAGGAAGGCGGTGTATGCTGTGGAAACGTCGATCGATCCGCCGTGGGCCACCATGCGGGTGCCGAGAAAGTCTTTCGTGATAAACCAGCCATAGCCATAGCCGTTTTCCCCATAGTGCGAGGCGGGCCCGGCAATATGACTCTCCTGCATGCTTTCCAGAGACGCGGGAGTCAACAGTCTTGTCGTGCTGGCCGGCAGATTGGCCGCCACGAATTTTGCCATGTCGCGCACCGAGGAGACGAGCCCGCCGGCCGCGAACATGAATGAAGATGCGGGGTTCAAGGCGACATCCGGATAGGGGAACGGGGCGGGCACCACACTGCCGTCTGTCTTTGCCAGATAGGGCTGTATTCTGTCGGCATCGCTCTCATAGCGGGAACGGACAAAGGAGGAACGCGCCATCCCGAGCGGACCCAGGATATTTTCAGCGATAAACTCATGGAAAGGCATATCAGCCAAAGACTGCACAATGTGCCCGAGCATTCTGTAGCTTTCGTTGCTGTAGAAAAAACGCTCGCCCGGCCCCGGCGTCATCTCCTCCTGGGCTCCGTTGACCCAGCGGTAAAAATCGCCGCTGTCGGCCAGAGGGAAGCCCTCGTTCACCCCCAGCCCCTTTCTTATGAGTATCTCCGACGTCGAGAGCGCGGGCAGACCCGAAGAATGCGAGAGCAGGTGACGGATCAGTATGGGGCCCTTTGAGGCACGAAGCCTGAAAGGAATATAGCGGTCCACAGGATCGTCGAGGCTCAGCTTCCCCCGTTCGGATAAAAGGAGAATCGCGGTGGCGACAAAGGCCTTTGTGCAGGAACCAATGCCATAGAGCGTATCCGGAGTCGCCGGAAGAGAGAGCTCGAGATTTCTCCACCCAAACCCGCCTTCATAGACGATGTCCGCGCCGCTTATCACCGCGACGCTGCACCCCGGCGTCTTCGTCTCGTGCATGGCGTCGGGGACATAGTTCTCGATAAAATGTATGACCTTGGATGTATCTGTTGGTTTCATGTGGTTTTGTCCTACTTGATCACAATGTTCAGGTATTATAGTCGGGAAATCGTCGTGTTCAAAGGGCGGCAGAGGAGACATCACCCAGCGACGGAAGCCGTGAGGACCTTGATGCCGAGACGGTCGAACTCTTCGAGGTTCACCGAGTCTATCCCAGAATCGGTGACGATGATCGACACAGAGCTCAGCGGTGCCGTTTTGAAGTTTGCGACTCTCCCTAATTTGCTCGAGTCGGCGACAAGAATGACCGAGCCGCGCGTGTTCGTTATCATCAGCCGGTTGATCCATGCCTCCGTTTGCGTCGAGGTCGTGAGCCCGTACTTGATGCTGAAGCCGTCGATCCCTATGACAGCTTTGTTGGCATAGACGCTTTTTATCGCCTTTACTGCCAACTCGCCGACGAGTGTCAGCGATTCGTGTCTAATCTCACCTCCGGTGAGGATGACATTGACCGATCCGGAGTGGACGTAGATCGGGGCCAGAGGATTATTGGTTATCACGCTGACACGAGGCGTCTCGAGCTGTTTGAGGAATTCTATCGTCGTGGATCCGGAATTGACGAAGACCATGTCGCCCTCTTCAATGAGGGTCGCCGCGAGTGCCCCAATGGCACGCTTTTCCGCTTGCTTCAGGACGCTTTTCTGCGCAAACAGAGGCTCAAGGCCTATCCGGTCGTTGTAGATGGCGCCCCCATGGATGCGCTCTATGAGGCCTTTTCCTTCGAGCAGTTCGAGATCTCGGCGGATTGTCATCTCCGTGACGTTGAGAGAGGTAGCTAGTTCCGAGACTCTGACGGAGCCCTTCTGCCGCACCAGAGAGTAGATGATCGTCTGTCGCTGATGTGGCGCGGGACTCGACTTACTTTCTCCACTGCTCATGATCTCCTCATCATTCCTGGGCGAAGTCGGTGAAGTATTTTGAGGAGAACACGATATCGGCCGCCGCGTCAAGTGCCCCCAACTCGGAGGCCAGGTCGAGCACTGTGTAGCGTCGGCGTATGAGGGAAGCAATTTTTAGACTTTTTATGCAGTCGCTACGGGATAACCCGATTTGCCCCGGCTCCGTGGGGCAGGATGCATCACTGAAAGCTTTTTTCAAGTCAGGGAAGACCGGGATTTGCCGGACAACTTTCTTTGCAAGTTCCGGCCATACCTGCCGTGCCCGCTCCGCCCTCGAGTGAAGCTCGAGTTCGGAAGGGGTCTTCGCGGCGATTGTGTCCACGATCTTCGTCTTCAGCGGTCCTTCTGCCTCCAACAGATCGGCGATGCCCAAGCGGTAGCGCAGCAGATCCTCATGCGGGGAGAATCCGTTCTGCTCAATAAAGGCCCGCAGGACACCTTTCTCTCCAAAAAGTTCGCTCATGAAGGCCGAAGAGATGAGGGATCCGACAGCTACCTTGAAGCCGTGCGAAAATGCTTCCATGTCTCCTGAACAATGCAACATTTCCCAGGTGTGCGAGAGGAGATGCTCAGTTCCCGACGCGGGCCTCGAGTCCTTGTACCGCTGTATGGCGAGGCCGGTGGAGATCAGCCCTTTGTAGAGAATGCTGATGGCCTCCGGCGAACCTTCGTGGATTTCCTTTCCCCGCGGGAACAGCGCCACTGCGGCGTCCTGGGCAAGTTTCCAGACATCGGGATCGATTGCTTCTATCCCCATGGCATCGGCAATAATCCAATCGGCTCCCCCCAACAGTTTGGCCATGATGTCGCCGTATCCCGAGGCTATCAGTCCGACAGGCGCGTTGACGATGATGTCCTCGTCCGCAACCACGCAGAGGGGAGGAGGGCACTCGAGTGTCGTCTTGAAACCTTCGACTGTTATAGCCGCTCCGAAGGAGGTGAATCCGTCAACCGATGGGGCGGTGGGGATACATACGTACCGGATACTGTTTTCGAACGAGGCTCGCTTTACGAGATCGTTGATTGTTCCCGATCCTAAGGCGACGGGGATTGCGCCCGCGGTAGCCAGCATCGCAGAGATATTCGCCAGAAGTGTGTCCGCTGCGTAGGGAGGGGGAAATGAAGGCAGGACATAGAGTGCCGTGCCGGGCTCGTGTTCAAAAAAGTTCGCAAAGCGATTTCCTACCGCCTTCCATATTGTCCCATCGGTGATGATCAAGTAAGGACCATGGCCGAACAAAGGCTCTAAAATACTATGCAGCCGGTCGAGGATGCCGCGGTCGTAGAGGTTGACGGCGGTATCGAGTTGTTCCTCAGATGGCAATGTGTGTGTTTTTGTTCGTTTCACGAGGCCATTATAGAGCTAATGTTAGTTAAGTCAAGTAAAATAACACAAAAAGAACATTTTAATGTTAAAAAATGTTTGACTTTTTGGTGATCAATGATATGATATGCGAGATAGCACGTGTATGCGTGGCAAAGTTGAAATCTAAAGGAGCAAATGACATGAAACGGCGCTTGACATTGATGGTGGCGTTGGCAGCTCTCACCATGGCCGCGTTCGGTGCCCCCAACGATCTGGGCAAATCGCTGGTTCTCTACTCGACAATGACCGAGAACGATATAAACAACCTTCTTACTGGATTCAACAAGAAATATCCGGAGATTAAGGTCGAAGTGGTCAACGGCTCGGCGGGCGAACTCGTCGCCAGAATCAGGGCAGAAAAGAACAATCCCCAGGGAGACCTGATGTGGGGCGGATTGGCCAACAGCGACGGGGACGAGAACAGTGACATCTTCGAGCACTGGCTTTCCGACTACGAAAACGAGGTCATGAGTGACTATAGGTCGAACAACGGCTTCTATAGCCTTGACCATCTTTCCACGCCGGTCTTATGCATAAATACCGATCTCGAAAAGAAGCTCGGTCTCAAAATCACGGGATACGCGGACCTCTTGAATCCTGCGCTCAAGGGAAAGATCGTCTTCTCCGATCCCAACTCTTCCTCTGCAGCATGGAACAATCTCAGCAACATCATGGCCGTGTTCGGCTACGACAGCAAGGAATCCTGGGACTACATCCAGGCGCTCATGAAGAACGGACTCGTCATCTCGACATCCTCCTCTGTTTGTTTCAAGAGTGTCCAGTCCGGAGAGTATGTCGTCGGTCTGACCTACGAGGATGGAGCCTCAACGCTTCTCAAGTCCGGCGCGAAGAACATTCGTATGGTCTATCCGAAGGAGGGCGTCTCTGCCTCCGCGTTTGGGTGTGCCATCATAAAGGGAGCTTCCCACATGAACGCGGCGAAGGCCATGGTCAATTATCTGATGAGCGCGGAGGGGCAATCTGTCCTGGGCAATGTCGGTACCATCAGATTTACGAACCCGAAAGCAAAGTACAGCGTAACCTATTTGCCTCCCACCTCAGAGATCAAATGGATCAAGCGCGATGTGAACTGGCTCATCAAGAATAAAGAAATGGTCTTGGAGAAGTGGAACAAACTGTTCGCTTCCATCCATGGTTGACGTAGAGATGGTTCTCTGACTTTTTATATTGAAGAGAGAGGATCCCGCGGACGTGCACGGCAAGGCCGTGACGGCGCTCGAGATCCTCTCTCATAGCATTATTTCTCTCATGCCCAGCATGATGTAATTCGCAGCGATCGCCCGCCGAAAGGAAGGCGGTCGCGTAGTTCGAGAGGAAGAGGCAGTTGTGAGTGTGAACATTTCTGTGCGGCACGCTTTCAAGAAGTTTGGTGATAATACAATCATTCCTGATCTGAGCCTGGAAATCAAAGAAGGGGAATTTTTGACCCTGCTCGGTCCTTCCGGGTGCGGCAAAACGACGTTCCTCCGAATGATAGCGGGGTTCACGCCCATCGATGGCGGCGATTTCTATTTTGGTGACCAGAAAATCAACGAACTTGATCCCGCGAAGCGGAATATCGGCATGGTATTTCAGAATTACGCGATCTTCCCTCACCTGTCAGTACGGAAAAACGTAGAATTTGGCCTGAAAAACCAAAGGCTTTCGAAGACCGAAATAAAGCGGCGGACCGATGAATTCCTCAAATTGATGCAGATGGACATGCTCGCGGACCGGATGCCGGACAAACTTTCAGGNGGCCAGCAGCAGCGCGTCGCTCTCGCGCGNGCGCTGTGCATTCAGCCTCAGGTGCTGTTGATGGACGAGCCGCTCTCCAATCTGGACGCAAAACTGCGTATCGAGATGCGGACGGTCATTAAGAGCATACATCAAAACCTCGGCATCACGACCGTTTATGTCACGCACGACCAGGAANNGGCTATGGCTGTCTCGGATAGAATAGCCGTCATGAAGGCCGGCGTAATTCAGCACCTTGGCACGCCGAAGAGTATCTATCAGCGGCCTTTCAACCTTTTTGTCTCTTCGTTTATAGGCAGATCGAACCTGCTGGAAGGGCGCCTTACTTTCAGGAATGGCCTTCCCTTCGCCAAAATCGGTGATTACGAGGTCGCCCTGGACAACATTCAAAAGCAGTATGTCTCGAANCAGAAGATCATCGTCTCCGTGCGNGCTCAGGAACTGCGGATNTGAGGGAGCCGCCAGCAAGGGGATCCCGCCGTCATCGACGACTGCGTCTTCCTTGGACAGAACACNCACTATTTCTTGCATCTGGAAAATGGGCTTGAAATTGAGGTTGTCCAGGAGTCGACCATTGAGCATACACTGCGCGCNGGAATGCAGGTGCACCTCGGTATCGACGCGGAAAAGGTGAATGTATTCACCGAGGATGGATCGATCAATATTTTAAAAGGCGTCTGCAACGATGCGCAGTGAGGGTGCGTCATCCGCTACGAGAGGCGAAGGATGAGAAAACATAAAAATACGACGGGTGGCTGGCGGTATCTATTGTCTTCATGGTCCTGTTTGCACTTTTCCTTCTTTACCCGATGTTCGGGATACTGAAAGCATCCGTCGTCGATTCAAAAGGGAATTTCGGGCTCGGGCAGTTCGTAAAGTTCTTCTCGCAAGCCTACTACAGCAAAACGGTCTTCAACAGCTTCAAGGTGTCGCTCGCCGTCACAGCATGCACGCTGCTGCTCGGGATTCCTATTGCGTATTTCTATTCGTTCTATCGTCTGAAAGGCGCGAAGTTTCTTTTCGTGATAAGCATCTTGTGCTGCATGTCGGCTCCTTTCATCGGCGCGTATTCATGGATACTTCTTCTTGGACGATCGGGCGTCATAACAACGTTCTTCAGGGATACCCTGGGGCTCGAACTGGGAAGTATATATGGCTTTGGCGGAGTTCTCCTTGTCCAGTCCTTCAAGCTCTTNCCCCTCGTCTTCATCTATATGAACGGAGCTTTTAAGAACATCGACAATACGCTCATGGAGGCTTCGAGCAATTTGGGCTGCGTCGGTCTCCGGCGTTTCTTCAAGGTGGTGATCAACCTTTCGATGCCTACTATTTTGGCCGCCAGCTTGCTGGTCTTTATGAGGGCGTTCGCCGATTTCGGAACACCTCTCCTCATTGGAGAAGGGTATCGCACCTTCCCCGTGGAGATTTACAACCAGTACCTTGGCGAAAACGGCACGAACCACAATTTCGCGGCTGCGATCAGCGTTATCGCGATTGTGATCACCGCCGCGATCTTCTTCATCCAGAAATGGGCCACGAGCAAGTACAAATTTTCGATCAGCGCGCTGCACCCGATTGAGAAGAAACGGCCGAAAGGTCTCAGCGGTTTTCTGATGTACGCCTATTGTTATACCCTCGTTGCGGTCGCTTTTATNCCGCAGTTGTACGTCATTTATCTGTCATTCAGGAACTGCGATCAGGCGGTGTTCAAGGAAGGCTACTCGCTCGTGAATTACCGTCTCGCGGCATCAAAGCTGCTTGAACGCTCCTGCCTGAACACGCTTTTTCTGAGTTTCGGCTCATTGGCGATCATTATTCTTCTCGCTGTTCTTATCGCCTATCTGGTGGTTCGCCGGCCAGGCATTCTGAATCACGCGATCGACACGATGTCGATGTTGCCATACATCATGCCCGGATCGGTCATCGGCATCGCCCTAGTCATGGCCTTCGGCAGCAAGCCGCTTGTTCTCACCGGCACTATGGCGATCATGATAGTGTCCTTCGTCATCCGGAGGATGCCGTACGCGATCCGCTCCGCGAACGCGACCTTGATGCAAATACCTATGAGCATCGAGGAGGCATCCATCAGTCTCGGCGCCTCAAAGATTAAGACCTTTTTCCAGATCACGGTGCCGATGATGGCCAACGGCATATTGTCGGGGGCCATTCTGAGCTGGGTGTCCATCGTCACTGAGCTTTCGAGCTCCATAATCCTTTACAACAACAAGACGATCACACTGACGATGTCGGCCTATGTCGCCATATCGCGGGGGAATTATGGGTTGGCCTGCGCTTTCTCTGCCATTCTCACCGCACTGACTTCGCTCGCCCTGCTCCTCTATCTGCTCATAAGCAAATCCGAGGATGTGAGAATGTGACTCGGATGGAACAATAATGAGCACGGAACGGATCAGACTGATAGCCCTTGACCTTGATGGGACGCTAACCCAGCACCGCAGNCCCCTCGAGGAAGCAAACAGGCGCGTCTTGGACGAGCTCCGGGCCAAGTACTCGCTGCTGATGGTCGGTGCAGGGGGCTGCAGGCGGATTCATCGGCAGATGAGAAACTATCCCATCGACATAATCGGGAACTACGGGATGGAGGTCTCCCGTTACAACGCTGCGACCGGGCAGGTTGAAATCTGCAGGCATGACGTCGTCGAACCCGACCGTCCGGGCATCACAGAGAGAGTCGAAAAAATTCGACGCAGATTTGACTATACATCGTATACCGGGGAGACGGTCGAGTTCCACGATTCCGGCATGGTGACCATTCCTTTGCTGGGTACAGCGGCAGACATCCGGGACAAGCTCGCTTTCGACCCGACACGGGAGAAGAGAAGGTCGATGTATCCCTATGTTACTTCCTCTTTCCCTGAGTACACCGTATTCGTGGGAGGGTCCTCCTCGTTCGATCTGGTTCCTGCGCCTTTCGATAAATGTTTTGCCCTGGAGAAATACTGCGGTGTCCATGGGATCGACTTGTGTGAAGTCGTCTTCTTCGGCGATGACTGGGAACCGGGAGGGGGCGACAGGCAGGTATACACGTCCGGTATACGTTTCGTCATTGTCGACGATTATCGGGCCTTCGGGCGTGCTGTGAACTTCCTTCTCGAGTAAGAAGAGACCTGAAGGCGGCAGCCTCAGGGGGAGCCCCGTCACAAGCTCCTCTCTACCCCTTTCCGTAATCGCACCGCGAGCTTGCATCCAAGGACGACGGCGCTGCCCACGACGATGATGGCGGGGCTCGTCGGCAGGTCGAAGACTATGGCGAGGGCGAAGCCTGTCAGGTTGATGCACACGCCGAAGATCGATGCGAGCGCCATCGTGGGCCTGAAGTTTTTCTTGAGGGACTGCGCCGCGAGCGCGGGGAGCAGTGTCACGGCGTCGACCATGAGCGCTCCGGTGATCCGGATGCCGAGGCCGATGCCCGCGCAGACCATCACCAGAATCCCCGTATAGACGACTGTTGAGGGAAAGCCGAAGGCGAATGCCGTCTCCCTGTCGAAGAGTACCGCGGCGATCGGCCTGAGGAAGCGGATGGTGCCGGCCAGAATCAGGGCCGAGACGATTGCGACGAGGTAGACTTCTGTTCTGTCGAGGGCGAGCACGTTGCCCCAGAAAAGGTTGAAGGCTTCGATGGCATGGATGTTGGTCTTGTAGAACAGGATGAACACGATGCCGAGGCTGGCGGTCATCAGGAGGGCCATTGCGCCGCCGGAAGTGCCGCCCGACGCGCGCGAGCTCAGGCCGGAGACGACAAAGCCTGCGGCGATGGAGAACAGCACCGCGAAGAACATCGGATCGACGCCGACGATGAGGCCGACGGTCGCGCCGAGCAGCGAGAGGTGCATCACTCCGAACCGGACGGGGATCAGGTCCAGCGAGAGTATGTATATTCCAAGCAGGGGAAAGGCCGCCCCGCAGGCGAACAGCGCTACGATCGCCCGGCTGAAGGCCGGAATCTGCAGCAGTTCCATCATATGTCCTGTCCTTTCGTATCAGCGAGAAAGGCGCCGGCGTCGAGAAGCCTCGCGGTTCTTTTCTCGAAGAGGAGGAGCGAATCGCACAGGGCTATGAGCGTGCGGTCGTGGGTGACGATGATCAGGGGAATGCCCGATTCCGCCAGCGAGAGCATGAGGCTTCGCATGGCCGCCTGCCCTTCCTGGTCGAGGTAGGAGCCGGGTTCGTCGAAGAGGTAGAGCGCCGGTTCCGCCGCCATGGCGCGCGCGATCGACACCCGCTGAAACTGTCCTCCCGAAAGGTCCTGGACCGCTCTGCCGGCGAGGTCTTCGAGGCCGCAGTAGTCGATGGCGGCTTCCACCGCCTCGCGGTCGGCGCGGCCGAACCGGCCGGTCATTCCGCATCTGCCCAGCCGCCCGAACGAGACCGCCTCCCGCACCGATATCCGCAGCTGCCCCGAACTTCCCTCCGGACGGTTCTGCGGAATATACGCGAGCCTCTTCCGCGTCTCCGCAAAGGAGGCCTTCCGGGTGTCGACGCCCAGAAGCCGGAGTTCGCCGCCGAGAGGGGGCAGAAGCCCGAGGCAGGTTTTGAGGAGCGTCGTCTTGCCGGCGCCGTTGGGGCCGACGAAGCCGAGGACCTTGGCTCTCGGTGGCGACGCAGGGAAATCGACGCAGATGCCGCGCACGACCGGTTCGGCCCGGCGGTACCCTATGGAGAGCTCTTTTGCCGACAGGACGGGCAGCCAGCCGCGAGTGGCCTCATCCGGATAGCTATTCATTTGCGTCCGACCTACTGCTGTCCGGTCCGTCGCGCGCGGCTTCATCTGTCGTGCCAAAGTCCATGTTGTCTTTCGCTTTGTCCGGGGCGCCTGTCACCATCCTATTTCCCATTTTGTTGCAGGATAGCTTTCTCGTTGTACAGGAATACATCTTCGATCGTGCGCGTGCCATCTTTTCCGGGAAAATTGATGAGAAGCACATATGGCACGCCAAGGCTTTCAGCGAGGGCTTTGCCCCCGGGGTTGTGATAATTGTCCAGCACCATGGCCGGTTTCTTCTTTATGAGATCGAGGACGACAGCCGGCGAAGGCTCTCCGGGGCCGAAGGTCCCCACGACGTCGAGGCCCAGCCAGTCCACGAAGGTCTTCATGTAGGCTTGGACAACGACCTTTTTATCGGGCAGGGCGGCGACTTCGGAGCGCAAGTTCTCTGTAAAGGAAGTGAATGACTGCGCCCATTTTGCCTGTTCTGCGGTCGTGCCCAGGGCCTCCGCAATTTTTTTCGATTCGGCGATTATGGTGGAGGGAACGTTGTCGGTGTAGACCGCCAGTATCCTCAGGTTTTTGTTTTGGGCAGTTTCCGCCAGTTTCTTCGCGAATTTTTCGTAGCCGGAATAGACAATCAGCGATGCATGCTGCACGGCGAGGAGATCGGATGGTTTGATCTCGTATTCGGGCGGATGCTGGAGCTCAAAAGGAGCGATCGTCACGACGTTTTTCGCCCCTGCGGCGATCACGAAGGCCTGCACCCACGAGGTGGAGGCGATGACGGGTTCTTCCTGGGCCGCAAGCGGCAGGACAAGAAGGCAGAGCAGCGCCAGAAAGGCCGCTGTTCCATGATGAGAATGTCGGATAGCCATAAAAATCCCTTGAAATTAAAAAATACAGGCAGGCTTCGTGCGCACCATATGGAGTGTTCCGGACACTTCGGTCTCGACGCGGGACCGGGAGGCGACGCTTCTCAGTCACGTTCCAAAGGACGATCCGCGGATACAATTCGCGGGCTCCGGCCTTCGGGCCGGAGGCTTTTCTCAGTTATTTTCTACCACATCCGCAAGCTCGGAGGCAAGGAGGTCCACCACTTCGTCGATGCCCTTCGACAGTGGTGCGGGAGGCAGGCCGGCAAGGACGAAGTGCGGCTGGTTCACCGGGAGCAATATTTTCTTGCCGTTCGCCCCCATGACGGCCTGGGCCATCGCCGGCGTTATTTCCCCCATCATGGAATCGGGAATCACTATCCCGATAGGGCCGAGGATGACCTGTCCCAGACCGATCGAAACCCGTATGGCGTTCTCGCCGCTCGCGCCGCGGTCGGCACCGGCCTTCAGCATTTGCTCCGTCGCCGTGGAGTTTGTGCCGAGGGCCAAAATTTCGACGCGCTGGCCGAAAGTCTGTCGGACTTTTGAGCACAGCTGGGCCCCAATCCCTCCGCCGAGCCCGTCGACGACCACAATGATAGGCTTCTTCTGCATAGAAGAAGAATATAGGTAAAATATCCTACCTTGCAATGCGGCGTTTACCCTATTTCGGTATCAAAAAATGAATAGTAAGGTAATAAAAAGTGCGGGTGATGTTTGCCCGCGCTTATTCGCAGATACCGGAGGAACACGCATGAAGAAATTCAATGTTCTTGTTCTGATCTGTCTTTTGTTCGGTTTGATCGCAGTACCTTCGCTCTTCGCCGCCAATGTCACATTGACGATCTGGGGTCGGGATATTCCGGATGATTCGGCCGACCATGTCTATGTGAGGGACCTCATCGCAGGATTCCAGGCCAAAAACCCCGACATAAAGATCGACTATGTCGCGCTCGGCGATCCGGGGCTCGCGGATAAGACCAAGATCACGATGGCCTCGGGTTCGGGGCTCCCCGATATTTTCCAGACATGGGGAGGTTCTGTCATGGGCGGCTACGCGGACGCCGGCCATCTTCTCGATTTGACCGCCGAACTGAAATCGGTGCCGGGCAGTGTCGCCGCACAGCAGGCGATGACGTGGAAGGGCAAGATATACGGAGTGGCGCCTTTCTTCGCCGTGGCCGGGATTTTCGTCAATGAGGGCATCTTCAAAACCTACGGTTTGAAAGTCCCCACGACTGTGGAGGAGTTCGACAAGGTCTGCGATACGCTTCTCTCCAAGGAGATACAGCCTTTTGCCTGCGGCGAAAAAGACAAATGGCCCGCCCTCGCCCTCTACATGTACCTGACGAACCGCTATGGCGGCGACGCTTCGGCCCAGGCCTCAGCCCGGAAGATTCCCTACAATTCCGACCCGTTCGTCAAGGCTGCCCAGCTCTATCAGATCTGGATCAAAAAAGGATACTTCGGCTCCACTCCATTGGGAGAGGCCTACGGCGATGCCCAGCAGCTCATGGCCACCGGCAAGGCGGCGATGCACATCACCGGATCATGGATGTGCGCGCAGTACTCCAACCCGGAATTTACCGATCAGACCCTGGGGTTCTATGCCTTCCCCGCCTTCAAGTCGGGCGGCGTCGGGACGGCCTATGACATCATGGGGATGACGGATATCGGGTTTGCCGCGACAAAGGCCGCAGCATCCAAGAAGGATGCGGTCGTCAAGTTCATGAAATACGCCATGAGCGTCGAAGCCTGCCAGTCCGACCCCGGACGAATCTGCTCGGTGCCCGGCGTCAAGGCAAAGTCCCAGTTGACCACCCAGGCGTCCGCGGTCTTCGCGTCCGCCAAGACGGTCACCTTCTGGTGGGACCAGGACCTTCCTCCTTCGGTAACATCTCCACTCAACGACACGATCCAGAGTTTCTTCCTGTCCGAGACCGATGTCAGGAAAGCGCTCACTTCCTTCGAGGCGCTCTGCGTCGAGAACATAGGCCCTGTAAAAAAATAAAAATGTCCCAAAAGGGGGCGCGGGAAACCGCGCCCTCTTGTTGTCTGTACTGCCCTTGAATTCTGCCCACCTCTTGGGATAGTTGCAGTATAATTTTACGTTGTGGAGGTCGTGGATGGTTGTCACAGCCGGGCGATCAGCCTCTCAAGGGAAGGGCCGGAAGCGCGAGCGGGGGACTACCCTCTTCGTCTTCCTCTGCGTTCTTCCTGCCCTCCTTTTCCTCGCCGTTTTCCTCTACTACCCCATTGTCGAAACGTTCAGAATATCGCAGATGAAGACCTCGGGGCTGTCCGAGGAGGTGTTTGTAGGGCTCGACAGCTACAGAAAACTGTTTGCGGACGAGGAATTTCTTGCAGGGCTGCGCCATGTGTTCTCCTGGGTTTTCTGGAGCATTGTGATACAGCTGCCCCTCTCTTTCTTTATTGCCTTCGGGCTCACCTACTATTCGAACAGGATGAGCGGTACCCTGAGAGCGATCTTCTATCTGGCCAATATTCTGCCCTCGGCGATCACCGCCATGCTGGGAAAGATGGTCTTTGCGCCCAATTACGGTATTCTTGTGACGATCGGCAAGGTGCTCGGCTGGAAATGGCTCGCATCCACCGATTTTCTCGGCAATCCGAAGCTCGCCTTCTGGTCTGTCTTCGTGATCGCAACCTGGGCCTATTCGGGTTTCTACATCATCTACTTTATGGCGAGAATGGAGCAGATACCGCGCGACCTGCGCGAGGCGGCCGAGCTGGATGGCGCCTCTGCCCTGCGCTATGCGTGGAGCATCGTCCTGCCCGACCTCTCCTACGCGATACGCATCTGCGCCGTGCTGTGTACGGTGGGGAGCCTCAAGCTTTTCGATCTGCCCTACCTCATGACGACGGGGGGTCCCGGCTATGCCACGGTCACTCTGGGCATAAGCCTCTACCGCCACGGCTTCGTCAACTGGAACTACGGCAAGGCGGCGGCCATCGGTGTGGTGATCTTTGTGCTCTCCCTGGTCTTCACGATCATTCAGTTCACCCTCGGCAAGAAAAAGGACACATGATATGGGCGATTTGAATACGGCAGCTGTCAATCCGGGCAGAACCCGCCGCCGCGGAGGAATAAAAAGGCGCCACAGACCGGCTGAAATCATCGTCACCGTGGTACTCTCCGTCCTTGCGCTTTTTGTCATTTTCCCCTTTGTCATCCCCTTCCTCTTTGCCGCCAAGACCCAGCTCGAGTTTGCCTACCACCCCTGGGCCTGGCCCAAGTCCTTCCAGATTAAAAACTTTATAGATGCATGGAAGGCGGTGAGAATAGACAGGGGCCTGATCAACACTCTCATGGTCTGCATCGGATCCATTGCCTGCACCATACCCCCCGCGGCGCTGGCGGGCTATGTCTTCGCACGCTACAGAAACCGCCTCACGGAGATTCTCTTCTATTTAATTCTCATCGGGTATTTCATTCCGGTGCAGATGGTGCTCGTGCCCCTCTACAAGATGGAGGTGGCGATGAAAATCAACGATACTCTGTATGGCCTTTTCCTTCCTATGGCGGCCTTTGGCATACCCTTCTGGACCTTGATTTACCGCTCTTTTTTCAGGAGCCTGCCGAACGAGCTGGCCGAGGCTGCCCGGATCGACGGGGCGGGGCACTGGTCGGTCCTCTTCCGCGTCATGCTNCCCCTCGCCCAGCCGGCGACAGTTCTCGCCATACTCCTCGTCTTTATCGGNGCCTGGAACGATTACCTTTTGAGCCTCATTCTCCTGACCAACCAGGACAATTTTACGATGCAGCTCCGCATCGCCTCTTTCCTGAATGCCTACGGCACGGACAGAATGCCGAGATACGCCGCCGCGGCCATCATTTCGGCGGCGCCCACGCTCATTCTCTACATCATCGGGCACCGCTGGATCATCAGGGGCACTCTGGCGGGCGCGATAAAAGAATAAAATAGCGTTATGCGATACAGGAATCCCGTGTTGCCCGGCTTTCATCCCGACCCCAGCGTCTGCAGGGTCGGTGGCACGTTCTACCTTGTCACCTCGAGTTTTCACTACTTTCCGGGGCTCCCTGTCTGGAGATCGTCCAATCTCGCGGAGTGGGAGCTGATCGGCCATGGGATTTCGAGCCGGGAGCAGTTGGACTTGTCCGGCACACCGGCTTCCCGGGGGCTCTTCGCTCCGACCATACGGGAGCATCGCGGCCGCTTCTATATCACCTGTACCGAGGTGGATCGTCTGGGCAACTTCATCATACAGGCGGAGCGCCCGGAAGGCCCATGGTCGAAGCCTCTCCCCATAGCGCAGCGCGGCATCGATCCCTCTCTCTTCTTCGACGAAGACGGCGCGGCCTATCTCTGTACGGGAGGAGAAGTGGGGGACCTGACTGCCGGACCCGGGCATGGAGAGCCTGGAGAAGGAGAGGCGGGCTTCGGCATCGCACTCTCCGTCATCGATCCCGACTCGGGGGAAATGCTCGAGGAGCCGCGGCTGATCAGCCGCGGCTCGGGCGGCCGCTGGCCGGAGGGGCCCCACCTCTACAGTCGCGAAGGGCGCTATTACCTTCTTCTTGCGGAAGGAGGTACGGAGTACGGGCATATGGCGACGGTATTCCGAGCCGACTCGCCCTGGGGGCCCTGGGAAGCCTGNCCCCGCAATCCCATACTGAGCCACCGCGACTGCGCGCGCAGTCCGATTCAGTGTGTCGGCCACGGCGATATAGTGGACGACGGCGGGGGCAATTCGTGGATGCTCTGCCTCGGCGTCCGCCCGCTCGGGCCGCCCCTCCACAATCTGGGCCGCGAAACTTTTCTCGCCCCTCTCACGTGGGATGCGGAAGGTTGGCCCGTCGTGGGCAGCGGAGGAAGGCTCGAGTCTGAGATGGACGGCCCCCTCCCCGGGGACGGAGCTGCGTCCGTCGAACCCGGCTGCGCGGTCGCCGGCTGGCGCGACGAGTTTCGGGGCCCCAAGCTGTCGCGCGAGTGGAGCTTTCTCCGGGGCAGGCCCGAAGGGTTGGCCCTGGCAGGAGCGCGTGGCGGCCTTGTCCTGGGAAGCGGAGAGGCGGGGCTCTCCGACGAAACAGCGACGCCCGCCTTCGTGGGACGCCCCCAGTCTGCATTCGACTGTGTCTTTGAGGCGACCATGGAATTCGAGCCCGGTGCCGAAGGTTCGGAGGCGGGCGTCGCGGCCTACTACGACGACAGCTACCACTACGAGGCCTTTGTGGCCAGGCGCGGCGGAGGGAGAGCGGCCTGCCTAAGGAAAAGGGTACACGACATCGTCGTCGAAGGCCCCGCCGTTCCCCTGCCCGAAAAAGGCAGGGTACGGCTTGGGATCAGCGCGGACCTCGAGATGTATTCTTTTTCCTGCGAGTGCGACGCCAGCCGTTTCAGGCTGGGAACGGGAATGACGGCCGGCCTCTGCACCGAAGGCACCTGGCGCCAGAGCTTTACCGGCGTTTTCTTCGGACTCTACTGCCAGCGCGGCAGAGCCGTTTTCTCCGATGTCTCGTGCGTAGACAGGGGTGGGGGGCGGTAGTATCCTGAAATGATTATGCGCGCAGGAAGCGAGAGAAAGTCGAAGCAGGGGCCTTTCATAGGCTTCCTCGCTGCCCGCTTCGACGAGGCATATCAGCATGCCGTGTGGATGGGTGCATCGGCCGAGGCCGAGGCGTTGGGCGCCTCCCTCATTTTTTTTGGCGGCCAGCGCATAAGCAGCCCCGTCGGCTACGAGGCGCTCGACAACATCGCCTTCGCTCTGGCCAAGCGGAGCGACATAGCGGGCCTCATCGTCATGTCCAACGTCATCGGAACCTACATATCCTCGAANGAGCAGATGGCCTTCCTCAAAGGCTTCGGCGATATGCCCCTTGTCACCATAGGGATCGAGTACCCCGGCATAGCCGGCGTCTGCGTGGACCCCTCGGGCGGCATGAGTTCCATCGTCGAGCACCTGGTCTATGTTCACGGACGCAGACACTTCCTTTTCCTCGCCGGCCCGAGAGAGCACATCGAATCGGAGGCCCGAAAGGCCGAGTTCTTTTCGAGCCTTGGGCGGCTTCTTCCGGACGCGAAGCCCGAAGTCGTCTACGGCAATTTTACGGAGGAGGATGCCCGGGAGAGGGTGGCTGAATTCCTGGATGCACAGAAAGACCTGCCGGCCGGNCCGACGATCGACGCGATTGTGGCCGCCAATGATCTTATGGCCTTCGGCGCGCTCTCGGCCCTCTCCGCCCGGGGCATCGACGTGCCCGGAGACCTGTCCCTCACGGGGTTCGACGACACTGAGGACAGCCGCTTCTCGACGCCGCCGCTCACCACCGTCCGCCAACCGACCGCGGCACTCGGACGACTGGCGGTGCGCCGTCTGGCAGCCAAGCTTGGCCTGATCCCCGAAGAGCCGCAGGTCTGCCTCCCTGTCTCCTTTGTCACGAGAGAATCCTGCGGATGTCTCTACTCGCCCGAATCCGAAGAGGCCCCGCCGCAGGAGGAGGGGATCGCCCTGGAAGGAATCAAGCCCATCTCTGCCGCCGTCAAGCGCGAGATACACGCGGGCAGAAATCCGGGGCGTCTGAGAAGGCAGGCCATTCCTCCGGAGCTGAAGGAAAAGGCCCTCCTCGCGATTGCCGAAGGGGAGTGCCGTTATCTGGCCTCCGCCAGGCTCCTCGCGGAAAAGCGGGCGGCGATACTGAGGGATATAGAATCGTATCTCGTCTCGTCCTTTGGCATGGAAGACATCCTCCGAAAGATAGCCCACGGCGTCAGGGAGCTGGGCATAAGCGGTTGCTGGCTCAGCCTTTTCGAGTCGAGAGGCCCGTCTCCCGAATGGTCGAAGCTCATGCTGACCGCCGTCGGCGACAGTGTCCACATTCTTTCTCCCCAGGGGATGCGCTTCAGAACGGCCGAACTCATACCCGGCGGCCTTCCCGGGGGCTGGAAGGCCTATGTCTGCGAGCCGCTCTGTTTCGGCGATGACCGCCTCGGATACCTGATCTGTACGGCCGATTCCACGGACCGCCGCATGTACGTCGCCCTCCGCGACCAGGTATCGAGCGCCATCAAAGGCGCCATCCTCATGGCTGCCGAAAAGGACAGGGAAAAAGAGCTGGAGAAAAACGTCCGTCTCAGGACCCTCGAGCTCTCGGCCGCCAACCAGCGCCTCATGGAGGAGATCGCGGGAAGAAAGAAACTGGANAGGGAAATCCTCAGCATCTCCAACTTCATTATGGGCGACATAGGGCGCGACATCCACGACAACCTCTGCCAGGACATTGCGGTGCTCGGGATTATGGCCGCCGTGCTGGANGGGAGACTGGTCCGCGCCGGGCTCAGGGCCGAGAGCGAAGAGGCGGCCGCCATAGCGCGGCGGGCGGGCGAGACCGCCGCCAAGGCCAAGGACATGGCCCGCGGTCTGTACCCTGTCGAACTCGAAGCCAAGGGCATTGTCCCCGCGATCGAGAATCTGGTCTCCGCCGCCCGGAAGGGGCGTCAGTCCGCGATCAGGCTCGAAGTCACGAGGGGCTTCTGTGTCCGCGACTCCCAGAAAGCCCTGCACCTCTTCAGGATCGTGCAGGAAGCCCTCAGCAACGCGCTGAAGCATTCGAAAGCTTCGGAGATCAGGATAGGCCTCTACATGGACCGCGAGAACATCACGGTGGAAGTGGCCGACAATGGNGTGGGCATCCCCCAGGGAGGAGCCCAGGAGGAGGGAGGGATGGGACTGCAGATCATGAAATACAGGGCCAGCGTGATAGGCGCCGAACTCCGGATCCGGTCGAAGGAGACGGGGACCACGGTCGCATGCAGGGTGGCGAGGTAGCATATGTCGATACGGCGGACTTTTATCGTTGTGGACGATCATCCTCTCTATCGTCAGGGAGTGACGACTCTCATCTCCGAAGAGCTGCACCTCGAGTGCGTGGGAGAGGCGGGCAGCGTTCCCGAGGCTGTCGAGCTGTTGGCCTCCACAAGGCCCCGCCTCGCCATCGTGGACATATCCCTTCAGGGACAGAGCGGCCTGGAGCTCATGCACTTCATCAGGAACGAATATCCCGAAACTCTCATCCTCGTCGTGTCGATGCACGAGGAGAATCTCTATGGCGAACGGGCGCTCAAGGCAGGCGCCCGCGGTTTCGTCATGAAACACCAGAATCCGGGCATTCTCCTCAAGGCGGTGGAGGATGTCCTCGCCGGCCGCATTGCGGTGAGCGAGGAGCTGAGAGAGCGTCTGCTTGCAGATTTCGTGGGAGGCAAAAATGACCCCGATCCCGTGAGCAGGCTCTCCGACCGCGAACTGGAGGTCTTCACCCTCATCGGAAAGGGATACGGCGCCACGGAGATAGCGGAGAAGCTTGGCATCTCGGTGAAGACAGTGAACGCCTACAGGGAGCACATCAAGGACAAACTCTATTTGCCTTCGGCCGCAGACCTGCGCAAGTTCGCCGTCGAGTGGGTTTCGCGCGCACCTGATTTTGGGGCTTAGGTAAAAAGGCCGATGGTCAAAACGGCAAAAATCCCACTGATCACGGGGGCGCCACGAATATATCCTGTACACATGCATCATCGCGCACCTCCGCGAGACGCCTATGGGGAATCCAAGCGATGGAACCACAGAGACACGAGATAGACTATTATTCTTTGCACGGCATATGGGGCGCGTACGCTTCGCTCGTCCTCGGACGTATCGGCCGNGGAGCGGGAGTCGTCGTCGGAGATGTCCGACCACCCGAGACCGGCCTTTTTGTCGGGTACCGCGTAGGCCGGGAAGAGCCCCACCTTTTTCCCTTCTCTTCNGGAAGAAAGTATGGCCTCGGCGCCGCTGCCTACCACGCCGACGAATCGTCCCAGAGCATCGACGAGCACTACAGGCGCGCCATAAGTTTCAAGCCCGAGGAGATGGAGCGTTTCATATACCTGTCGGGCGAAGAGTGGCGCACGGCGCGGATGAGTTTCCGTGTCTTTTCCTTCTTCGGGGAAGTGCCGGACCCGGGCTCTGTCTCGCGGGCTTCGGCCCGTTCGGCCTTCAGGCCTTCTATGCTCATTCGGCTTTCGTTCGACAACAGCGGCGGCAAGGGGCCGATGACAGGCCTTTTCGGCATGCAGGGGGTCCGCCGTCCCCTCTCGGATTCCACCGATGCGGCCCTCCTCGGTATGGCCTCTGACGCCTGTTTCGGCTTTGCCATACGNCCCGGCGCCGATGTCGAGGAAGTGATGGATTGGTCCGTGGTCGATGCCGCCTTCAACGGCAAACGCTCTCTCCGCCGTTTGGCCTCCGAGGGGGGCCTGCGCTTTACGATAGCCCCGGGCTGCAGGGCCGAGTACGTCATTGCGCTNGGGGTGTTCCGCGACGGCATCATAACCTCGGGCCGGCGCGCCTACGCCTACTATACCTGCCTCTTCAGAGACCTCGAGGATGTCCTCGAAAACGCCCTCGATGAGGCGGAAGAATCCCTCTTCAGGGCCCAGAGGCTCGATGACCTTCTCGAGTCGTCGTCTCTCCCGGAGGGCCGCCGCTTCCTTCTCGCCCAGGCTGCCCACAGCTATCTGGCCAACACCGAACTTCTCCTGTCCGAGACGGGCGAGCCTGTCTTCCTCGTCAATGAGGGCGAATATCAGATGATGAATACTCTCGACCTCACCATAGACCAGGCCTTCTGGGAAGTCCGCTTTTCTCCCTGGACACTCCGCAATGAACTGGAATCGCTGGAAGAATATTCCACCTACGAAGATTCCCTGGGCCTGGCCTTTGTCCACGACCAGGGAGTGGACAACTGTTTCACGCCCCGGGGACGATCGGCATATGAACTGCCCGGGCTGACAGATTGCTTCAGCTTCATGAGTTACGAGGAGACCCTCAACTGGACGATTTCGGCCTGTCTCTATACGAATCTCACGGAGAACTGGAGTTGGGCGCGGGACAAGCGCAAGAGGCTGAGCTCCTGCCTCAGGTCCATCATTGCGCGCGACGCGAACGGCGACGGGATTATGGACAGAGACTCCGACCGTTGTGAGGGCGGGGCCGAGATCACGACCTACGATTCCCTCGACATCAGCCTTGGACAGGCGCGCAACAATCTCTACCTGGCCGTGAAGGCCTGGGCGGCCTTCGTCTGCCTCGATGCTCTGTTCAGGAAGATCGACGGGAGAGAGACAGAGGAGTCGCGGGAGGCCTCGGCAGCCGCTGTCGCGGCTGCGGCTACCATCACCGCCAACATGCTCGACCCCGAAGGCTTTATTCCGGCCGTGTTCGAGAGCGACAACCGCTCCTGCATCATCCCCGCGATCGANGGGCTGGCTTATCCGGCTTTCTGCGGCGCTCCGGAGGCTGTCCGCCCCGACGGGCCTTATGGGAACCTCGTGCGGGCCCTCAAGCGACACTTCGCAACCGTTCTTGTTCCNGGAATATGCATCGACGAGAGCTCCGGAGGGTGGAAGCTCTCTTCGACGAGCAGAAACACATGGCTCAGCAAAATATTCCTGAACCAGTATGTGGCGGAGCAGATTCTGGGCATCGGCGGCGAGTGCGTGGCGCGGGACTCTGTCCATGCTTCCTGGCTCAAAACCGGCAGCGCCGACTTTGCGGCGACCGATCAGGTCGATTCCACGAACGGAAAAGACCTGGGCTCGCGGCTCTATCCCAGGCTTGTCACATCGATACTCTGGCTCGGGCAGAGGCCCAGGCAAAACCAGCGCTCCGACAGGTAAGTTCCGATCGCCCGCCGCTGCGTGCGGCCGCTCTGGCACCATGACAGATTGTCTTTTTGGCCCTATAAACACTTGACAGTTCTATCGTTCTATGTTTCAATAATGCAACTGATAATGATTATCATTATCAGTTGCATTATTTTGCAACCTTATAACATTCATCTTTATTAAGAAAGAAAGGGAATACATGGAGAAGTTCGACGCCTGCTCCTGGGATGCCAACCACGGTTCCTGGGAGGAGGAAGATGGAGACACGGCCACAGAGGTTTGTGGGGTAGAGCTGACAGAGCCGCGCAGAGAGCATCGGAGCTCGTTCTTTCCGAAACCTCGTCGGGAGAAGAATACGTATTTATCGCGCTTCGGTGCGACACGCCGGCTTTTCGCGGCAGAATGATGTCGCTCGGCCTCATGCCCGGCACCAGACTGAGAGTCCTTGAAGGAGGGAGAGGGCGACCTTTCCTTGTGGAGATAAACAGAGGAGGGAAATTCATGCTGGATGCAAAGAGCGCAGCCATGATCACCGTGAGGCGAGTGTCTGCGGTACCTGANAGGAGGCGCACAGTGAAGGACAAGCTTAGAGATTACAGCATAGGCGACAGTGTGGTCGTGCTCGGTTATGCCCAGGGTGACCACAGCTACAGGAACAAGTTGCTTGCGATGGGGCTCACGAAGGGGAGCGTCGTAAAAATCGTAAAAGTTGCCCCTTTGGGCGATCCTATAGGCATAGAGGTCCGTGGATACGAGCTCTCGCTGAGAAAGGCGGAAGCCGAGGTCCTCGTTGTGGGGGAGAAAAAATGATAGAAAAAGGAACAACAATAGCGGTCGTGGGCAATCCCAACTGCGGCAAGACGACGCTCTTCAACGCGCTCACGGGGAGCGACCAGCGGGTCGGCAACTGGCCGGGCGTTACGGTCGAGAAAAAAGAAGGTGTTCTGAAATTTGGTAAGGAGAGGGTGACCCTCGTCGATCTGCCGGGTATCTATGCCCTCTTTGCGGCTTCCGAAGACGAGCGCGTCGCGAGGGATTATATCCTGTCCGGCGAGCCCGGTCTCATCGTGGATATCGTGGACGCCACCAATCTGGAGCGCAATCTCTTTCTCACCACACAGCTTCTCGACCTTCAGGTGCCTCTCGTCGTGGTGGTCAATATGGTGGACCTGGCAAAGGCGCGGGGCATTTCGGTGGACTATCAGGCGCTCTCCGACAGACTCGGCTGCCCCGTCGTCGGCACGGTCGCCAGCGACAGACAGGAGGCCGCCAAGGCNATTCGGGCCATCGAGAGGGCCTGGAGAGGGAAGCGGAATCCAACCACGCTGGTCGAGGCCCCGTATCAGGCCGAGCTTTTCGCGAAAAACTGGAGCGAACGGCTTTCGGGCATGGCCCGGAAATTGGGCACAAACGGCCGGTGGCTCGCCCTCAAGCTCCTCGAGAGAGACACCTGGGCGATCGAACAGGTGGTATCCGCCGGGGTTGCCACGGAGGCAGAAATCGAGGCCGCGATTGCGGAGGTCGAAAAGATCCTCAAGGACTCCGCAGACGTCGCTCTCGCCGAGGCGCGCTACGCCTTCATTCAGACGGTCGCCTCGAAGAGCATGCAGCACGCCAACGCCAAGAAAACCGCGACAGAGGCGATCGACAAAGTAGTGCTGAACCGTTGGCTGGGCATTCCGGTTTTCCTTCTCATCATGTATCTGCTGTTCTGGATCACCATCAATGTGGGAGGCGCCTTCATCGATTTCTTCGATGGCCTGGGTGCCACTGTCTTCGTGGATGGTTTCGGCCACCTGCTTGAAAGCTGGAATACACCTTCCTGGCTCAGAGTCATCCTCGCAAACGGCATAGGCGGAGGGCTCCAGACGGTCATTACATTTATCCCGCCCATATTCGTCATGTTCTTTCTGCTCTCTCTCCTCGAAGACTCTGGTTACATGGCCAGGGCGGCCTTTGTCATGGACCGCTTCATGCGCTGGGTGGGTCTGCCCGGCAAATCCTTTGTCCCCATGCTCGTGGGCTTCGGCTGCAATGTGCCGGCCATCATGGCCACGAGGACCCTCGAGAACAAGCGCGACCGGTACCTCACGATTTTCATGAATCCCTTCATGTCGTGCGGCGCACGGCTGCCGGTGTACGCCCTCTTCGGCGCGGCCTTCTTCGGTGCGGCGGCGGGCACCATGGTCTTCTCTCTCTATATTGTGGGAATACTTGTATCGATAATCACGGGCCTCATCCTCAAGCGTACGCTTTTCAGGGGAGAGGCTTCCTACTTCGTCATGGAGCTTCCGTCGTATCACAGGCCCGTAATGGGCAACGTGCTGCAGTATTCGTGGCGCAGGCTGATGGCCTTCATGAGCAGGGCGAAATATATAGTTCCCATCGTCACTGTCCTGGCCGTACTCAATTCCCTGGGCACCGACGGAAGCTTCGGAAACGAGGACAGCCCCAAGTCGGTTCTCTCCCAAGTGGGCAGGGCGATCACGCCGGTCTTTGAGCCCATGGGCGTCGAAAAGGAGAACTGGCCCGCATCGGTGGGCATCCTCACCGGAATTCTGGCGAAAGAGGCGGTGATCGGCACCATCTCTTCTCTTTACAGCCAGAATATCGCGGCCCAGGCAGAGGAAGCCCCGGCGGCGGAAGAGGGTGCCGCAGCAGTAGAAGAAGAGCGCTTTGATTTTTGGGGCGGCATTGTCGCCGCGCTCGCCACGATCCCCGACAACCTTGCGGGCATCGGCAGCAGCCTCGGCGACCCCCTGGGGGTCGGGGTTGTGGGCAGCGACGAGGAAGCGGTGGCGGAGGAGGTCGGCGCCGAGGCGAGCGTGTACGCTGGCTTGCGAGCCAACTTCACTGGCGGTCCGCTTCAGGCCTACTCCTATCTCCTCTTTGTGCTGTTGTACCTCCCCTGTGTGGCAGCCTTCGGCGCCATGACGAGGGAGATGGGGATCAAGTATACCCTTATAGCGACCGCGTACATCGCCGTCATATCCTGGTCGGCGGCCACGCTTTTCTACCAGGTAACCCTGGGGCACAGCCTTCTCTGGATTCTGTTCCCTGTGGCCCTCATCGTTGCCATGATATTCGTCCTGCGGGCTCTTGGCAAACAGGCCGAGGAGGAATTTTCCGGCCTTTCTGTCAAAAGCGTCGAGGCCTGACCGCGGAGCGGAGACTTCGGCGGCGCCTTCTCTCAATCTCTGTTTTCCTCGAAGATTTCGTCAAAAAGCCTGTGGAGCGCGATGAAAGCCTTCAGTACCTGGAAATCGAAGTGTTGGGGACTGGTTCTGTCGTCTCCCTCCGTAAGTATCCTGAATGTCGTGTCGTGGCTGAGCGCCGGCTTGTAGGGTCTGGGACTCCGGAGGGCATCGTACTGGTCGATGATGTTGAATATTCTCCCTTCGATGGGGATATCGGTGCCTTTCAGCCCTTTCGGATAGCCAGTGCCGTCAAAGCGTTCGTGGTGACTGATCGCGATTTTCGCACCGACCTGCATGATCTCCGAAGGTGAGTCTTTGAGCAATTTTTCGCCAAGAGTCGTATGGGTCTTTATTATCTCGAACTCCTCGGGCGTCAGCTTTCCCGGTTTGGTGAGGATGCTGTCTGGTATCCCCATCTTGCCGATGTCGTGCAGCGGGGCGGCGAGGAACATAAGTTCCGTTTCTTTTTCGGAAAACCCCAAGTGTTCCGCCATGAGTTTTGTGTAATGGCTGGTGCGCCTGATGTGTGAATATGTCATTTCGTCTTTGTATTCCGCCGCGAGGGTGAGCCGGTAGACGGAATCGATGAACGCGTTCTTCAATTCCGCGGTCTTTCGTTCAACCTCTTCCTGGAGAAGCGTATTGTGCCGCAGGACGAAATCTTCAAATTCCTTTATTTTCAGGAGGTTTCGTACTCTGATGAGCAGTTCTTCGGCGAAGATCGGCTTCAGGATGAAATCGTTGCCGCCCGACTGCAGGGCTTTTATCCTGATATCCGTCTCCTGAATGGCGGAGATGATGATGACAGGGATCCGGTTCGTGCCCGGGTCCTGCTTAAGTCTTTCCGTCGCCTCGATCCCGTCCATTTCCGGCATCATGATGTCCATGAGGATGAGATCGGGGTTGATCTGCCGTACCATCTCCAGGCCTTCCAGCCCGTTCCTGGCCTCGCTTATGTCGTACTCTTTCAGGATCGACCGAAAAAGCGCCCTGTTCAGCGGTTCATCGTCGACAATCAGAATCTTTTGTCTCTTTTCCTCCCTGTTCATGGTGTACCTCTAGTATTTTGGCGACAACATCCANNTCAATGCCCTTGGATCGATGGGTTTGGCGATATAGGCATCGAATCCTTCCGAAAGCATTTTTTCCTGGTCTCCCTTCATGGCGAAACTCGTAATCGCGATGACAGGTATCGATTTTGTCGATTTTGATTCCTTCAGGATTTTGAGCGCCTCGATGCCTCCCATGATAGGCATCTGGACATCCATGAGAATCAGTTCGGGGACAATCTTGAGCGCCTTCTGCACGCCATCGAGGCCATCCTCCGCAAGCACGACATCGTGGCCTGCTTTTTTCAGTATCGCGTCGAAGAGCTTGAGATTGAGTTGATTGTCGTCTATCACCAAAATGCGGGCCATATGTTCATCCCTCCTTTACGACTGGAATGATAAAAAAGACGCTGGTGCCGATACCTTCTTCGCTTTCCAGCCAGATGGCACCATGGTGCAGTTCCGCGAGCCTCCGGCAGAGCGCAAGGCCCAGCCCTGTCCCTTTCTGCTTATTCAGCACATTGGTATCCAGAGTGACAAAAGGTTGAAAAAGTTTGCCCTGTTCGCTTTTGGGTATGCCTATTCCTGAATCATGGGCTTCGAACTGGACATATTCCTTTCCGTCCGCGGCGTGTTTTCGGGCGCAGACACTGATTTCGCCCCCGTCTGCGGTAAATTTGAAAGAATTACCCACCACATTGAACAGTATCTGTTTGATCATCCTTCTGTCTCCCTGTATCAGGGGGATACCCTCTTCCACTCTTACGGAGAAGCTAATCCGGTGTCTCATCGCTTTTTCCTTGAACAGCAGGGCCGTTTCCTCCGCGATCTTGTTTGGGTCCAGCGATTCGAAGAAAGGTTCCAGTTTCCCTGCCTCGATTTTCGACAGGTCCAGGATATCGTTGATGAGATCGAGCAGATGGTGGGCACTCTGGGAAATATAGCCGAGGTATTCCCTCGTCGGACCCCGGATGGACTCATCCATCAGCAGCAGTTCGGCGAATCCGAGAATCGAGTTGAGAGGGGTCCTGAGTTCATNGGACATGCTCGCGAGAAAATCCGATTTTGCCTTGTTCGCCGATTCCGCTTCCCGCGTCTTGATCTGAAGCCGGGTGTTTGCTTCATCGAGTTCGCGGGTCTTTTCGGCCACCATCCTGTCGAGGTGCTGATTGTAGTCATTGAGCTTTGCAAGCATTGTCTGGAGGGAAGTGCTCAGGAGTTCTGTTTCCTTGAATCTGGCGGTGATCTTTTTTTGCCGGGCATCGAGGAGGTCGAAACTGTCACTGTTTTCAGAAAACTTTCCCGCGGCCTGGGCAATGCTCAGTATCGGCTTGGAAATCAGATTGACAATAATGATGATCAAAAAAACGGAGATTCCCAGGAAGATAAGACTTACCAGCACGAATCCCCGCATGTTGGCCAGTATGTCCGCATCCATTTCGTCCAGGTCATAGGAGATCCACACCACCCATCCATTGTTCAGTCTGGAATAGGCCCNCAGTTTATTCCTACTGTCCACAAGAGAGGTGAAATAGCACAGCCCCGAGGGCTGCCGCTGGGCTTCCGCGAATATTGAGGATCCGGAAAGGTCGGCCATTTGGGCCTCAAAATCTTTCATCGTGGGCAGCGAAAGGACGATTCCCCTGTCGTCGACGAGGGTGAGGCGCATCATTCTCTCTGTTTCGAAGCTTTCGGCCAGCTCCCGTACGATGACTAAGTCCAGTCCGGTCGTCAGGTAGCCTTCGGTCTCATTCCCCTTTTTCAGAGGAATCAGGAGAGGAATGGAGAACCGATGGCTGCCTCTTCCCATGAGCACATGTCCGATAATTGCCTCTCCCGTCTTTTCCGCCGCGATGAAGTATTCCCTGTCGGAGAAATTTTTGCCGATGTTGGGTTTGCCCTCCGGATCAAGCAGAGGAGCGTAATAGAGGGCCGTGCCGTACCGGTCCAGGATTCCCATCCCCGTGATTGTTTCGCTGTTCCTGAATTGGATTTCGTCGAGGGTTGTCTGATTTTCCCTGTCGCGCACCCCGTAGTTTTCAATTTCACGCGCAATGTTCTGAGAGAATTGCATTCTTTCGTTGAGTCTGATTTCTATGGAGCGGGCCAGCGTCTGAGCCGCCGGAAGTCCAAACAGGTGTATTTTTTCGAGCTCATTGTTCCGGATTGTCCAGAACCGTTCGGCGACGAACAGGAGATATGCGAGGCATATGACGATAAGAAAGGCAGTTATGAAACTTTTTCTGAAAGAAACGGGCCTCATAATTCCTTATAGGCCGTGGGGAACATGGAGTCAATGCCACAAACACGATGAAGAGGTCCGCATGCAGACATGGCTTTGCCTCAGGGTTCCATTCCGGTCAGAATACGGAGGACGGCCAGGGCCTGATGGGCCGCGGCGACCATGACGCGGGGTGCGCAGACGCCGTTCTGCCCCTCCGAGGAGGTCACGAAGTCGCCGCAGGCGACGATCCGTTCGGCGAGCCGGACAGTGCGGATTTCGTTGGCGGGCCCGAGGCTCCCCAGACCTGAGGCGGTGACGAGCCAGAGGCTCGGACTATGCCGCACGAACCAGGAGAACAGCATGGCTTTCGTGGCCGCATCGTCCACCGCTTCGACGAGGACATCGCAGCCGCGGCAGAAGTCCTCGAGGTCATGTTCTTCGATCCGTTGATCCAGAAGCTCGAGGGTGAGGGAAGGCGTCAGTTCGCGAAGCTGCGCGGCGAGGGCGAGGGTCTTTTTCTGTCCGAGATGGTGGAGAAAGTAGTGCTGGCGGTTCAGGTTCTCGATGGAGACTGTGTCGAAGTCGACCAGCCTGAAGGAGGTCACGCCCGCCCGCGCGAGCATCATCGTGATGTTCGAGCCGAGGCCGCCGAGACCGATGATGCCCACACGCTTGCCCGTGATTTTTTGGAGGGCCGGCGGGTTGCGGGAAAGCCAGTCGGGCGCTTTCGCCGCCACGGTCAGCCGCCCCCGACCGGCAGATAGATAAAGAGGCGGTCTCCGTCCTTCAGCACCCTTTCCTGGGGCGAGCGCTCGTTGTTCACAATGGGAATAATGTATTTGCGGTACGGGCCGGTCAGCCCGAGACTGTCGAGAATACCGGCCGCCGAGGTTCCGTCGGGGAATTCCAGGATGGATCCCGACTTGACGCCTTCCACCTTCAAAAAGCCGATATATTCAACCGTAATCTTCATTGTGTGCCACCAGAGGCTACCATGTATTCCGTACATCCTCGGCCAGGCCGAGCAGCCTGTCGACCTTGAGCACGCGGCCGTCGTCGAGGATGAGCTTGCCCGAATAATAACCGAAGAGCTGGTTCTGGATCGACGATATGGCGAGCAGTTTTATGTCGCTGTGGCGGTTCAGTACCGGCTCGAAGTCCATCTCGAAGCGGCCGTCGCTGCTGGTGATCTTCCAGGGAGACATGTAATCGTTCAGGTCGATGTGGAATTCGATTTCCTCGAGCTTATGAGCCCTGCCCCCGTAAAACACCATGTTTTCGGATGCAGGCGTTCTGTCGGTAAACCCATATCCGATGTTCCAACCCAGAGGAACGCCCTCGTACAGCCCGGAAGCCGAACCCCAGTACCAGCGGTTCCGGTAGAGCCAGTATCCCCGGCCCCAATCCAGCACGCCGAACGAATCGTCAGGCTCAAAGGCATAGTGCTCCTTCCCGATCGTGACCTCGCCGCGCGCGGGCATGCAGTTTATTTTCTGGTTATAGTAAAAGGCGCGCCTGTTCTCTTTCCAGGAGGTGGCGATGTTCATGCTGTCCGCATCCGGGTCCTGCCCGAGCACAAGATCGCAGTGCAGCCCCTTTCCCTCTCCGAAGGAAGGACAGTCAGCGACGATGCGGCGCTGGCCTTTACCGAGAATATAGGAGATACTCAGTTTTTTGTCTTCGTAGCGCAGATCGCCCTGCGAAGAAGAGGACGAAAAACCCGTCGTGCCCCGGGGAAGCAGCCTGAGACTGTCGACGGGTACGAAGCTGCGCTTCACAAAATCGAGCCAGACAATGCTGATCATCCCTACATACCCCAGGTCGGACACCGTACATGCCATGCCATATCCGCGCTTTTGTGACAGCACGCAGTAGTAATCCCATTCCTTGATCCGGTACCAGGGAGCTTTGATGCGCGACCGGTCATAGCGCCACAACTGCCGCCGCGCCCACCCTTCCTCGGTGATGTGCCCCCGGTCGTCCAGGAGCTCGATCGGCGAAATAATTTCATGTTGGTTCATAGTTTCGATGATAGCGCAGATAGAATCTAAGTCAANTGCCGGAAAAGGACGATCATCAAATAATATGGGGCAAGTCATGAAAATCACCATTCATTTTTTCCCAATGCATAATTATCAAAATCCATAATTGTCCTCCCACGGAAAGTGATAATAAATTCAATACTGGGGAAGTAGATAGAAAGGAGGACAAACGGTGTCTACCCGCAGGGAGACTTCTCATTTACCTTCTGCCGGGTACGATGAGCACAGTCTTGATGATTTTCTCAGCAATACAGATGCAATAATTCTTGTTCTGAACCCGCGGACGATGCAGATTGAGAAGGCGAGCAGGGGAGCGGTCGAATTCTACGGTTGGCCACGGGGAGAGCTCATCGGGAAAAAGATTGGCGATATCGAACTGCTCGATGAGGCATCGATCAGGAAGAACTTCCAGAAGGTATTGTCCTCCCAGCAGAGGCATTTTTTTCTCAAACACCGCACTGCGGATGGAAAGATCGCCGACATGGAAGTCTTCGTGGACTTCCTGCATCAGGAACAGCAGCCGCTGCTGTGTTCGGTCATGTACGACACCACCGAAAAGAGGCGGAGCGAAGACAGACTCCGGAAGCTCTCTCTGGAGATCACCCGGATCGAAGAGCGGGAGCGTAAACAGTTCGCCTCCTATCTGCACGATGAGGTCGGCCAGAACCTCGCCATGATGAAGATGAAGCTGGAGGCAATATCCTATTCTCCTCCGGCGCCTTTGTCCGGCCATGAATTCGATCAAGTGTACGACCTTATCGACCGGACCATAGAACAGACCCGCAGCATGATCTTCGATCTGAGCCCTCCCGTGCTCTACAGGTTTGGATTGTCGAGTGCCCTCCGCAATGAAGGAGAGAAAATCTGCCGGGAGAATGGCCTAGAGTTCGTGTTTACCGGCGAAGAAGTCTCTTCCATGCCCGACGACGAAAGAATTCTTATTTACCGCTGCGCCCAGGAGCTGATGCGGAACTGTGTCCGTCATGCCAGGGCGAGCCGCATGGAGCTCTCGCTTCGGAACGAAGGTGCGCGGATAGTGCTTCGCCTCGTCGATAACGGCATTGGCTTCGATGTGGCCAGTCTCGACAAAAATAGGACATACCGGGGTTTCGGGCTTTTTAGTGTGAGGGAACGCATTCGGGCCATAGGGGGAGCGCTGACCATAGAATCCCGGATGGGGGAGGGTACCTACATTGACCTTATCGCTCCCATCAATTGAGTATGCGTTATGGTGAGGATTCTCATCGCGGACGACCACAAACTGATGCGGGAAGGCCTCAAACTCTTGTTTGAAAGCCAGCGGGGCTACATTGTTGTCGCCGAAGCCGAGGATGGCATAGAGGCTGTTCGCCTCACACTTGAACATCGTCCGGATGTCGTTCTGATGGATGTCGGCATGCCTTGTCTCAATGGCATTGAAGCGACGCGGAGGATCCACGAAAAGGCGCCGGAATCGAAAGTGCTGGCCCTCTCGATGCACACTGACCGTCAGTTTGCCCAGAATATGTTCAGGGCCGGAGCAGCGGGCTATGTGCTGAAAGGGGCCAGTTTTAAGGAACTTCTGGAAGCGGTTATATCGGTCACCAGCGGCCGTCGCTATATCAGCCACTCCGTGAAGGAAATGCTGCTCGACGATTACATTGACAATCTCAGTCAATATTCTCAGGCGGAGAAGGACCCTTTGTCGAGCCGCGAGCGCGAGGTGCTCCAGCTGTTGGCCGAGGGCAAGAGCAACAAGGAAATCGCCGGCATTCTCTGCGTGACGGTCAACACGATCGATGCCCACCGCAAGCATATTTCCGACAAGCTTGGGCTCAAGAGCATCGCCGAACTCACAAAGTATGCCATATCGCACGGGATCACCTCGGTGGAGACGCGGAGCTGACATACGGTTTTTCCTTCACAACGTCCATGCTGTGAATTTAATGTCTTCATTTTTTTTGCCTTTTTTCTTCATGTTTTTACCATGGAAAATTGTGGTAATCGGTAATAGAAGTGAGGCAAAAAGAGAAAGATCATAACGTAGGAAGGGGATGCCATGAAAGCTGGGGATGCAAAGCGTTTCTGTCGGACAGTTACTGAGGGGGGAAAGACTTGGAACACGGATGCCTGTACCGGCAGACTTGCTGCCCGGGTGCGACGGGAGATAGACATCCTCAAGATAACTGCGATCAGAGAGACTCTGTCCAAACTTTATGCCTCCTGCCCTTTGGAGGACAAACTCCTGCTCGATTGCTACACGAGAGTAACGGATCTGCTCGATACAGAGCATTGTACCGCCGAAGTTATCGATGATATGTATGCGGTCTATGCAGTCGTCAAAATGCTCCAGACCCGCTTCCCGACGATGCTTCCCCACGTCCACCGTGTGAGTGCAGTCTGCATGGATCTCGGAAAGACGATGGGCTTTGTACCCCGCGATGTGTCGGTCATCGGCGCATTGGGGGTTCTGCACGATGCCGGCAAATTGGGCATCAGCGATGCCGTTTTATTCAAACAGGGTCCCCTGACAGCCCTGGAATGGGAAGACATCAGACGACACTCCGCGATCGGGTACGAACTGATACGGCCGATTGGCGGAATCTCGGAACTGGCGGATTTGATTCTGGCCCATCATGAGCGCTGGGATGGTCATGGATACCCGCGGGGTCTGAAAAAGGAAGAGATTCCCCTCTTTTCCAGGATTCTCACTCTTGCCGACAGCATCGATGCGATGATCAGCGACAGATTTTACCGCAAGGCGCTGTCGCCTCCACAGATCGTGGCAGAGATCGAGTGCTGCAGCGGAAACCAGTTTGATCCCACGGTGGTGGAGGCGTTCTTCGACATGATCCGCGAAAACCGCCACACACTATCATTTCTATCCCCCTTGCACGATGCAGTCATGAAATAGTGACAAAGCGCCCGGTACGCCACCCTGCAAATGCCCGCAAGTGCCGCCAATTATTGTATTCATTTTATCATCCGTGAACAATAAAAAAGAATATTAAAAGAATCAGGAATTCTAATCAGGATAAGGAATTTTTATCAACAATTCTACTTGTTGGTTTGGGAATCGGTGGTATAATTATCTGTACCGATAAAAAAATATACATCCATGTATTGTGTCCGTATACGTAGAGATGGGTACAACTCGCTGTGCGATTTTAATTTTATCATATGGAGAGGAGGTAGGTATGACCAGGTATGTCGACGAGAACTACAAGCTCTTCATCGATGGGAAATGGGTCGAAGGCGGCGGGAAAAAGTTCGAGACACACTGTCCTGCGGACGGAAAGCTTCTCGCTACATGCGCCGAGGCGGACAAGGGCGATATCGACAGAGCCGTGAGCGCCGCATGGCGGGCCTTTGAGACGTGGAAGGACGTGAATCCGCAGGAGCGGCAGCGCATCCTGCTCAAGATCGCCGATCTCATGGAGGCCAACGCCGAAAAGCTCGCAATGGTCGAAACGCTGGACAACGGGAAGCCCATCCGCGAGACGCGCGCCATCGACATCCCTCTGAGCATCGATCATTTCCGTTACTTCGCGGGCGTCGTGCGCGCCGAAGAGGGCGCGGCGACAATGATCGACAAGGACACCATGAGCCTCATCCTGCGCGAGCCGATAGGTGTTGTCGGGCAGATCATCCCCTGGAACTTCCCGCTCACCATGGCGGCGTGGAAACTGGCGCCGGCCCTGGCCGCCGGCGACTGTGTCGTTATCAAGCCTTCTTCGGAAACGCCCCTGAGCATTCTCGAGCTCGCCAAGCTGCTCGCGGAAGTGCTGCCTCCGGGGGTGGTCAATGTCGTGACCGGTCGGGGTTCCACGACGGGGAACTACATGCTCGAACACCCCGGATTCCGGAAACTCGCCTTTACGGGCTCCACGGAGGTAGGATACTCCATCGCCGAAGCCGCGGCGAAGAAAATTATCCCCGCCACCCTCGAGCTGGGCGGGAAATCCGCCAACATTTTCTTCCCCGATTGCCCATGGGAGAAGGCGATCGAAGGCCTTCAGATCGGCATTCTTTTCAACCAGGGCCAGGTCTGCTGTGCGGGTTCGCGGGTCTTTGTGCACGAGGCGATCTACGACAAATTCCTCAAGGAAGCGGTCGCGGCCTTCGAGAAAGTGAAAGTCGGCCTGCCCTGGGAGGACGGCACTCAGATGGGGTCCCAGATCAACGAAGTGCAGGTGGAAAAAATTCTCGGCTACATCGAGGTCGGCAAAAAAGAAGGAGCCAAGGTGGCGACGGGCGGCTACCGGCTCACCGAACGCGGCCTCGACAAGGGTTGCTTTATCGCTCCGACTATTTTCACGGAAGTCAACAACAAGATGCGTATAGCTCAGGAGGAAATATTCGGACCAGTGGTGTGCTTCATCAAGTTCAAGGACGAGGCGGACGTGATAAAGATGGCCAACGACAGCGAATACGGCCTCGGCGGCGCCGTCTGGACCAAGGATATCAACCGCGCTTTCCGAGTCGCCCGTGCGATCGAGACGGGGCGCATGTGGGTCAACAACTACAACAGCCTGCCGGCCCATGCCCCCTTCGGCGGCTACAAAAAGTCGGGCATAGGGCGCGAAACCCACAAGATGATACTCGAGCACTACACGCAGAAGAAGAACATCTTCATAAGCCTCAGCGAGAAGAAGGTCGGCCTGTACTGATCGGCCTTTTGGGGCTGTCCGGAAAGCCGGACGGCCCCGATTCATTGACGTATGGCATTATGCGTATCACAAAGGATACCCAAGTCGAAGAGATAGTGAAAATCAGGGGCGTGGTCTCTTATTTCATCCAGCACGGTGTTTCTCCCATCAGTTGCTCGGGCGCCTTTCCCCAGAGTCTGGGGAATCTGCTGAGCATCAAGAAGGTGGCAGATCCCGATGCCTTTATTGAGGGGCTGAATGCATATATAGAGGATCAGGCGCAGAAATAGAAAGACAGGAAGAGTCCGGCCAATCGCGGCTGTAATTTGCATGGCTGTGCAATTGCTCTGTCGCGCCGTGCTGCTGGGGAGGCTATTCCTTCAGAGCCCCCATCGACACACCGGCGGTTATCTGCCTGCGAAATGCGATGTAGAAGAGCAGCATGGGCAGCATGCCGATGACGAGGGCGGCGAACTGTTTTCCGTAATCCGAGGACAGGCCGCCCGAAAACTTGTAGATGCCCAGCGGCAGCGATTTGAGGCTCGTTTCGCTCACCAGGATGTTGATCAGTGCAAATTCGTTCCAGAGAAGAGGAATGTTCAGTATCGACAGAGTCATCGCGATCGGCTTCGACATGCCGACGATGACGGAGCGGAAAATCCGGAAATAGCCTGCCCCGTCGATCTGGGCGGCTTCGATGATCGCACCGGGAATGCCCCGGATATACTCGGTGCACATGTAGATGCCGACAGGCAGGGCGGAGCCGATATAGATTATCAGGACGCCGAAGCGCGTGTTGTGGAAAAGGCGGAACTCCCCCGGTCCGATAAGCCCCAGAGATCGCAGAATGTTCCCTATTCCTCTGTCGATGGACGTCACTTCCAGGAACAGCGGAACCATGAGCGACTGGATGGTGAGAAGGATGCCTATGATGAAGCTGCCGTAGATAAAGCCGGTAGCCTTCGATTTGATCTTCGCAAAGGCGAAGCCGGTGAGGAGGGAGAAGAACGTGATTCCGACTGTGGAGCCCAGCGTATACAGTATCGAGTTCCCTATCAGTTTGTCGAATGCGCCTATTCTCCAGGAAGAGATGTAGTTGTCGAGAGTCCAGTCGATCGGCAGGCCCATCATGTTGGTCCGGAATTCGGTCGTTGTCTTGAATGAATTGAGAAACAGCCACACCAGGGGGTACACGGTCATGAAGGCGAACACGCCCATCACGATGTATGCCGCCGCTTTTCCCAGAACTGTCCCCGGCCTGATCGATTTTTGATGCATCGCGCTACTCCTTCCCGCCGAAGCGCCGTTCGAACGCAAACATGAGGGCCACCAGGAGCAAGCTGAAGAGCACGATCATGATGGCGATCGCGTTGGCGAGGGGATAATCCGGGGCGCCCATAAAGGCCTTGTCGTACATATATATGGAAAGTACCTGCGTGACCCGCGCAGGGCCTCCGCCCGTCATGGCGAGGATGAGGGCGAAACCGCTCAAGGACCCCGATATGCAGAGAATGGCAGAGTTCGCGATCACTTTGGAAAGGCTCGGGAGCACGATCCTTCCCATGATCTGCATTTCCGAAGCCCCGTCGATCTGTGCGGCCTCGATGATGCTTCTCTCTATTTTCTGCATATTGGCGAGAAAGATGAGCAGATACGTGCCGACCCACATCCAGAGGGTGACAAAACAGATCGGAATCATCGCGACATTGTTCCTGGACAGGAAATCGGCATTCCATCGGGNGGCCAGCAGGTTCACGAGGTCTTTCTGGAGCGTGACCGTATCCCCGGGCTCATAGCTCAGCAAAAAATCCTTGAGATCGACGGAAGGATCCGAGAATACCGTGTTTATGGTCGAAGGGCTCGCCTTTATGATCCGCTCGGTCAGCGCATCGGGGTCCGAAAGCCCTCCGGTGGCCTGGAAAATTCCCGAGATTTTTGCCGAATATGCGTCGGCATAATAATGATTGGCGGTGTCGGCGATAGGCCCGTACGGCGAGAAGATGATGCTCCACAGAATGCCGACGACAATCGTGGAGATCATCGCGGGGACATAGAGAACACCCTGCCAGAATTCTCCGAACTTGACCGTTTTCCGGTAGATCAGGTATGCGAATATGAACCCCAAGGGCAGTTGCCCGAACACCGAGATCAGCACTATATAGATGTTGTTCTTGAGTGCGTTCCAGAAGTAGGGGTCGGTGAAGAGCCGCAGGTATTGCTGGAATCCCGTAATTCTCCATGGAGCGCCGCCGAACATTTTGCCTCCGCCGTAGTTGGAGAGCGAAAGCACGATTGCCAGGATAATCGNGAAGCCGAACACAAAAAGATATATCAGGAACGACGGCAACACCATCGCCCAATATGCCCTTCTGTCCTTTGCCGTTTTTGTAGCTCTGCCGTTCACTTCATGCCCCTAAAATTGCGGGCTCGTACCGGAATGGTTCCGAGCCCGCACTGCAGTCTGTCCTCTGTCACGCGGAGTTTTTATTTGTGGGAAGCTCTCCACGCATCGACCGCCACCTGAATGCTCTGCGCAACTTCCTGCGGTGTCTTTGTGCCGAGCCCGATCTGCTGGAGACCGAGATTGAGCGGTGTGTAGATGCTGGTATCGAGGGCACCGTCGAGCACATAGCATGTCTTCGGCACTGAATCGTGGTACTCAGCCATTTTCAGGGTAAAGGGCTCGAGCTTGTCGCTCTTCACGTCCTTTCTGGAAGTGATGTACCGGCCCAGTTCGAGATACTGCCGCTGGACATCGGCCGAATAGAGGTACTTGAGGAGCCGCACCGCCGCTTTTTCCTTATCGGAACCGGCCGGAATCGAGGCCGAGATGCCGTATCCGCAGCCCAGTACCGCCGAACCGACGCCGGGGTTTTTCTCGCCGGGAATGGCCGGGAAATTGTAGAACTCGAAGTCGGTCTGCTGGCGCTTCGGGTCGATAAGGGCTTTCCCTGAGGCAGGGTCCGTCAGGAAGGCATTCTGGCGCCAATCGCCGTCGATAAAGAAGGCCGCCTTACCCTCGGCAAAGAGGGCGGGAGCTTCGCCATAGGATATCTGGATGGTGTCTCTTCCGATGACGCCGTCCTTGTACATTGTCTGCACGAATTCCAGCGCCTGTATGAATTCCTTGTCGGTGAATTTGACCTTGCCGGCCAATGCCTTGTCGATCCAGTCATCGCCGAGCATGCGGCCGACGATGGTGGAGAAAAGACAGGACTGCATGACCCAGTCGTCTTTGTTGGCCATGAGTACGGGGCGGATTCCCTTGGCCCTGAGCTTCGGCACCATCGCCTTGAGCTCGGCGTAGGTGGCGGGCACCTTGAGGCCAAGCTCGGAGAGGAGCTTGGTGTTGGTGAACATGACCGTCGTGTACGAGATGCTCTGCGGGAGCTCCGCGAGGTATTTGCCTTTCTGTCCCGACGGATCGGTCACCGAAGGGATGAAGTTGGAAAGGAAGTCCTTCCCGAGGAGCGGCGCGAGGTCCTTCACGAGCTTCTGCTCATGGAGCATCGTGGACCTGCCGGACGGATACATGTAGATGATGTCGGGCAGGGTCCCCGCCGCCACGTATGCGGCGAGTTTCTGATGGAAAGGTTCATTCGAAAGCTCTTCCTTCACGATGGTGATATCGGGGTTTTCGTCGATGAACTTTTGCCAGATTGCCTCATTTTCGGCATAGCCCGGCGCGGTGGCATCGATATAGTCGTATACCGTGAGCGTTGTCTTTTGGGCATATGCTCCCATGGACAGGATGAGCAAAAACACAAGAGCCGAACAAATTTTTTTCATCCCAGATTGCCTCCAGTTGGTTATATGAGCCAGACTCAAGCCTGGTATCTTACCTTGATAATTGGGCCTATTCCCGCGGTCAGGCCGGGAACTGGTTCGTTGCGAAGAGGCGGTTGAGCAGCATCCCTGCGGCACCAAAGGCCACCGCTTTCGCACCCATCGACGAATACTGGATTTTCATGTGCCGCCTGACCGGGTACATCCAGTTGTCCTGGATTGCCTTTTCGAGTATCTGGCAGAAATCGAGCCCGCTGTCCTCGATGTCGCCGCCTATAAAGACGCTGTCGCAGTCCAGCGTGTTCACCAGCATCGCGATGTTCCGGGCCAGTTCGGTGACGAATTTTTCCAGCACGGACGGGTCCCTCAGAATCTGACTCAGGTCTTCTTTTGGGCATGAGACCTGAATGCCGTTGTTCTCCGTACAGAGGACGCTCCGGAACTCCCCCGCGAAGTAGTTCGAGCCATAATGAACCTTGCCGTTCAGCACGAGCCCGAATCCGACGCCGACACCGCCGTATTCGGCGTGCGGCACAAGAGCCTGCCTGAATTCGATCAGCGCAAAGAGAATGTTCCTCAGCTCGATATTCTTGTGAAAGGCCAGCTCGCTCCATGCGCAGCAGTTGGCATTGTTTTCGATAAAGAAGGGGACGTTCAGCTTTTTCGAAAGCGTCTCCACGACATTGAGAGGTTCCGATACTTTTAGGGGGACGGAAAATTCCACCGTCCCGTCATTCGGATTGATGAGGCCGCCGGCGCCCAGCCCGACACCCAGAATTGTTCCCGGATACTTGCCCAGGCGGCTCTTCAATTCCCAATAGATAGCCTGGATGGAAGGGGCAAGATTCTCTCTGGTGATGGATTCATCTTCCTCTTTGACTTCCAGTATCTCGCCGGCCAGATTGACTGCCACGGCGGAATAATGACCGCTCTGCACGGCAATGCCGATGATGTAGCCATAATCCTTGTTGATGATGAGGGGGATCGGCTTTCTGCCGCCATACTTCCCCGAGGGCCCCTGCGGAAGTTCGCTTATGGCGCCCTGCTCGAGGAGGCTGGCGACTTCCAGTGTAACCGTCGATTTGTCGAGACCGAGATGACTGGCCACCTCTGCCCGGCTGCTCTCCGGATATTGCCAAATGGTGCGCAGAATCCTTGAGCTATTCTTTGTCTTTGGCATTCGGGACCTCGTTCCCTCTCATCATGGTTAATTGTGATTCCCAACTAACCTCATGTATTAGCATGGTTTTTCCGGGTTGTCAAGGAAAATTATGTGGAATGTTGCAAGGAGCTTAGCCGGGCTCATGCTCGGGCAGGAAGTTGGCCGAATGGCGAAGAAAAAACATATTATTTCAATTCTAAATAATAGAATATAATCAAATTTAAGTTGACGGCCATGGCTCTGTGAGGCGCCGCCGTAGCCACAGAAAAATCTTGACAGTTGGACAAAACAGTGCAATTCTAGTGTTGGTTTTTTATTCAACCAACTTGGAACATACAGAAAGGGCACACTATGGCACAGTGCATGATCATTCCGACATACTGGTCCACTCCCGACATTCCCTCCTGGAAAATTTTCGATCATCCCATCCCCATAGGCGAGGCGGGGACGCTCGGCAGAACGCTGGAGAATATCGAGGCCAGCGGCTACCCGGATCCGGTCATCATCTTCCCGGCGCCCACCGACAGCCGCATCGAAGCCAGGGTGAAGGAGATATCCCGAAACCGCAGTCTGAATATCCATGTCTTTGACTCGGCCGACCTCCTCTCGATACGCCAAAGGCTGCGGGATGGGGGCTTCCCCGCCCCTCTCCTGGAGGCCATACACATGGACAGCTACGGCGGGGTGCGCAATATGGGGCTTTTATACGCGGCCCTCCATGGTTTCGACACCATACTCATGATCGACGACGACGAGTGCATCGATCCGCACTACCGCGATGCGGCGCTCAGGTTCATGGGCGAACCGTGGGGAGGAACGACAGTCCTGGGCAAGACGGGCTGTGTCGTCGACTCGAAGGGCAACAAATTCTACGACGGGCAGATATCGGAAGCCCTGCAGGGATGGCCCAAGGACGAGCTCTTCAACAGGGAGGTCAAGAGAGCGCTCGAAGAGAAAAACCAGCTTTCGGAGTCCAAAATAGCCTTCGGGGGGAACATGGTCCTGAATGCGGGGCTTTTTCTGCAGGTTCCCTTTGACCCCTACGGCACTCGGGGAGAAGACGACGACTATGTGCTCAACGCAAGGTACTGTGGCCTGCCCCTGTTTTTCGACCAGGGGCTCATCCTTCTGCACCTGCCGCCCGAGCGCAGCCACAACTACTGGACGCGCCAGCGCCAGGACATCCTCCATTTCAGATACATGAGGGAGAAAGTCCGCGCTTTTGGCTTTGAGCCCGAATCGCTGGGGAANTTCCTCGGCTATTTTACCGGGGACGACCTGGAGTATAAGGCAGTTTCGTCGAGCATACGGGCCGCGCTCCATTTTGTGGATACCGACCGCAACGAATGTGTGGAATTCCTGAACAACGCCATCGCCGCAGAGTCTCCTCCCGTCGCCCAGCTCCGGTCGCGCGTGGATGCGTTTCTGCGCTTCATGGATGCCTGGCAATCCCTGCTCCCGAAAATGGCGGGCTGAATCGACGGAGTCCGTCAAGGCACCGCCAGTGGGCCGAGTCGAGTACGGCGTTCAGAAGAGCTCGGGCTGCGAATCCTTCGGTTTTTTGGGGGCGCTGCGCTCGACCATGGGTACGAGGTCCTCGATCCGGGCGAGGAAGCGGCTGGGCGCAAGGCTGAGCCTGCGGCCGAGAAAGTGCCGCGAGCGGGCCCAGGAGAGGTAGAGGCCGACCCTGGCGCGAGTCATCGCCACATAGAGGAGTCTGCGCTCTTCCTCGACCCTCTCTTCGAGGCGGGTGTTGTCGTGCCCGGAGGCTTCTCCTCCGTCCCCATTTTTTTGTTCTTTTTTGGAGCCGCCTGCGCCGCCGCGCTCCCCGAAGAGCGTGAAAGGCAGGAGCCCCTCTTCAAGGCCCGCCACGAAGACATAGTCGAATTCGAGTCCCTTGGCGGCGTGCATGGTCATGAGCGAGACGCACTCTCCATGCGCCTCGTAGCCGTCCTGGGGGCTGCCCAGCGCAAGGTCGTCGAGGAACGACGCCAGGTCGGGATACAGCGAGGCCTGGACGACGAGGCGCTCCAGGGAAGATTCGGGGCCGGCGAGTGCGGCTGGCTNTGGATGTCTTGACAGTCGCGTCGCTTGTTTCCCGCCCAGAAGATCGATCGCGGCGCGCACCGCCTCGACAGGAGAGAGCCCGGAGAGCCGCGCGCGGAGCGCCTCTTCTGCGGGGACCAACTGCTGTGGGATATTGTGTCCCCCTGCGGGCCGTGCCCCTCCCGCGATATTCCCGATTTCAGCGCCGCCGGCCACGTGCCCTCTCCCCGTCTGCGTATCCGGCCGGACCGCGGCGCGCACCAGGCTGAGCACCGATCTGACGGGCTCTTCCTCCCACCAAGGTCTCTCTCCGATGAACCTGTAGGGTATGCCGTGGTCGAGGAGAGCCTTCTCTATCGGCGGGGCGAGCGCAGCCGCGCGGATGAGGATCGCGCATTCGCCGAGACTCGACAGAGTCTGGCCTTCCTGAGAGGCGTTGTGCGTGTCTCTGGAAAAGCCTGCGACCCCCGAATCGATGGCGAAGAAGCGTGTGCCGCCGATGAGCCGGTCTATCTCGCGCGCTATGCCTTCGGCCTCCGAAGCTTCGGTCGGGAATTCGCACCTCGAGAGAGCGACGGCGGCCCCGGAGCCACCCAGTTCGGCTCCCACGAGGCGGCCCGCCGCGCCGATGATGCCCTGGGCGCAGCGGAAGCTCCGGGCCAGGCGGTAGACTGCGGCGTCGGGGTAGTCCGCCAGAAAGCGTTCGATAAAGCGCCGGTCCGAGCCGCGGAACCCGTAGATCGCCTGGTTCGGGTCCCCTATGACGCAGAGATCGGTGGAGTCCGCGGCGGGTGCGAGGAGGCGTATCAGCGCGTACTGGGCGAAGTTGACGTCCTGGTACTCGTCCACGAAGACGGAGCGGAAGCGGCTGCGGTAGGCCGAAAGCATCTCCGGCCGGGCTGCGAGGAGCCGGACAGTCCNCGCGACGAGGTCGTCGAAATCGAGGGCGTGCGCTTCCCTGAGCTCGTTTCTGTAGTGCGCATATGCCGCATCCAGGTCGGCATCGAAAGGCGGCACTCCGAGCTCTGTGGCCAGTTCGGCGAGGCCGCCGGGAGCGGCGGGGCCCAGACGGGGCATACGGTCCCNCGGCAGAAGGAGAAAGCGCTTGCGCTCCTCTATGTATGAGGCGAGGCGCCGAAGTTTCTGACGTCCGCGGCCGGCGCCGCCCTTGGCGGGCGCGGCAGCCGATTTCAGGAAGGCTTCCCTTTCTTCTTCGTCGAGTATGACAAAGTCGGGCGGCAGGGATACTTCGGCCGCATGTTCTCTCAGCACCGAAAGACAGAAAGCATGGAAGGTCGCCGCCGTGAGCCGGGCCGCCCGCTCTTTGCCGATAGTCCTTTGGATGCGCTCGCGGAGTTCCGCCGCCGCCTTGTTCGTAAAGGTGATCGCCAGAATCGATGAAGGATCGAGCCCTCCCTCCACAAGGCGCGCGATGCGCAGCGCGAGAACGGCGGTCTTGCCCGTGCCCGGCCCCGCCACGATGAGGGCGGGCCCGCCCGGGTGATTCACCGCAGATTCCTGCGCGGCGTCGAGGCTGAAGGCTGCCGGAGCGGCCGGGACCGGGTTGGGCGCGCCCTGCCCCGCGGCGCCGACTTCGGCCCGTGATTCTGCGGCCCGTAATCCCGCGGCGCTTTCTGCTTCTGCCGCACCGGATGTGGCCGAGGTGCCTGCCGCTTCTGCGGCGCCGGCTGTGGCCCTTCCTCCGCCCTGCGGCTCGGCGTTGTCGATGTTGGTCGCAGTGCGCGGCTCCGGGGAGCGCATTTCGGCGTGTGGCCTGTGCCTCGTCGCGGGGACGGAGGTCGGCGTTGAAGGTGCGGACGACGCCTCGCCCTTCTCTGTGGCCGACTGCTCTGGTGGGCGCTGCGTCTGTTCCGGGGTTTTCGGCGCTCCGGCCGGTGCTCCGTCTTTCTCTCCGCCGGCACCCGTTTCGTCGTCGAAGAGCCCCGCTTCTGCCTTCGGCTCGATGCGCTCTCCCGGCGCGAAAGCGTGAATGACGCCGTACTCGCCGTCGTACCCCGGCTTTATGGAGACCTGCCCCGAGCGCATGCGGCCGATGGCCATGGCCAAAAGTTCGCCCGAGACACCGGATGTCCCCATCGATTCGATCTCGGACTCGCTTCGGTCCAGAAGAAGAGAAAACTCGCTTCCCTCGCGCTTCACGAGGGCGCCGTAGGCAGCGGCGACCTTCTTCGACCCGCTTCCCGTGCCGAGGAGCTCGGCGAGCAGTTCGGGCAGAGGAATGAGGGACCTGTACGGCCTGCGGTTGGTGCCCGCGTAATCCTGAGGGCAGGGCGCCGTCTCGTCCACGGGCCTGTCGGCAAGCTCCGCGACGCGGCGCATGACTCCCGGGGTGAGCGGCTTACCGCATACGGGACAGCGCCCCTTGAGCGCCAGACTCTCCGCGGGGGACAGCACCACGCCGCACGCGCGGTGGCCGTCGTAGTGGTATTTCCCCTCTTGGGGAAAGAATTCGACTGTCTCGACAATCCTGCCCGCCAGGCCGCCGCCGGAGAGCGCCTCTGCGAGGCCGGCGAAGGAATGCTCCATGTCGAAGACCGTCGCTTCGCGGCCCAGTTTTTCCGGCGAGTGGGCGTCCGAGTTCGATATGATCCCGAAGCGGTCCAGGGAGCTCACCGCCCAGTTCATGGGCGGGTTCGAGGACAGGCCCGTCTCTATCGCGCCGATGCGGGAAGTGAGGTCGCCATAGCATTCTTCGATGGAATCGAAGCCGGAGTTGGCGCCGAGGGCCGAGAACCAGGGTGTCCAGATGTGGGCCGGCACGAGGATGGAGCGCTCGTCGGCATCCAGAAGCGCGGCGAAGAGATCGCGCGAGTCCACGCCGAGTATGGGCCTTCCGTCGGAGGATATGTTGCCCATCCGCTCAAGCCTGGTCTGGAAGGCGGCCGCGGCTGCGAAATCCGGCAGGATCACGACGTGGTGGACCTTGCGCGTCCTGCCGCCCCGGCTGTAGATCGTGCTTATCTCGCCCGTGAGAACAAAGCGCACAGGCCTGTCCCCTGGAGGCTCGGGCAGGCCCTCCGCCAGCGCTTCGCCCGAATCGAACTCGCGCTGCAGCGCCGGTTTGAACTTGAAGAAGCCTTCTTCGGCCGGCTCAAGCTCTTCCCTGAGCTCAGCGAGCCAGGCCGGGTGCGTGCAGTCGCCCGTGCCGACGAGGTCTATTCCTTTGATGCGCGCCCAGCGCTCCAGATAGGGCAGCGTGAGTTTGGGGCTTGTGGCGCGCGAGTAGTGCGAATGGATGTGGAGATCGGCGATGATACGCATCGTGTGAAACTGCCCCTCTCAGCCGAGCGGTCTGGCGAGATAGTCTCCGTAGTCTTTGACCTGAGGTTCGTAGCTGTCACCGAAGAGAGGACTCGAGATGAGAAAATCGGCAGTCGACCGGTTGCAGGCCATAGGAATGTTGTAGAGCACGGCGACTCTCAGGAGAGCCTTGACGTCGACATCGTGGGGGTGGGGCGACATCGGATCCCAGAAAAAGATCATGATGTCGATTTTGCCCTCGGCGATGAAGGCGCCGATCTGCTGGTCCCCGCCCAGGGGCCCCGACTTCAGGATGGTGAGGCGAAGATTCTCCGGGCGAACGCCATCCGCCTTGGCTGTTATAGTCTCTTCGATGAGGTGCCCCGTGGTGCCGGTCGATATGAGATCGTGTTTGATGAGAGTCTGCCAGTTGTACTCCACCCATTCCGCAAGCCCGCGTTTCTCATTGTCGTGGGCGACGAGCGCTATGCGTTTTACACTCTCCATAGTTTTCTCCGTACTTGTACTATAGTTCAGGCTGGGATTTTTTGAAACCATAGGATTGGTCGGGCGATTCGTCGGACTCGCCCCGAGCGCCCAAAGCCTCCGTTCCGGCTGTCGTACATATCGCTCGAAGGGNGCAGTCCCCGCACCGAGGTTCGCCCGATGGGCAGAACTCGCGCCCCAGGCGGATGAGGTCGACGTGCAGCGAGAGAACATCGAGTCCCGCAGGCATGAGCGCGTTGAGGTGATCGGCCCCGCGGCGCGAGGGTGCATCTCCCTGAAAATTGTGCCAGCCGAGGCGCCGCGTCACGCGCCAGATGTGGGTGTCGACCGCCAGCACCGGCCTGCCAAGGCCAAACGACATGACGCACCTTGCCACCTTGAGCCCCACGCCGGGAAGGCCGAGCAGAAAAGTCTCGCACTCGCTGTCGGGCCAGAGGCGCAAGGGTTCGAGGCTGGCGGAGCCGAAGCGCTCCCGTATGGCCGACAGAGCCGCACGCAGATTTTTGGCCCTGGCGCGGTAGAGGCCGGCGGGACGCAAGGGGCCATAGAGCGCCTCCTCTCTGACTTCAGCCACCTCGTCCCAGCCGGAAAAACCGCCGCGCAGGGCGGCATAGGCCGCATCGCAGTTTTCGACCGTGGTCCGCGTGCTCAGGAGAAACCACACGAGCTGGTCTATGACCGGTCCTGCGCTTTCATCGGGCCAGATCCCGTAGCGCCGCACGAGAATTTCGGCGACCTCGACGACGGGAGGGGCGACGCGTATGGGCGCCTCGCTGGCCGCAGAGCCTCCATGTATGCCGACAGAAGGGGCGCCCCTTATAAGCACTTCGACGACGGGCTCCCTGCCGGTGGGCGTTGACATGCCGGCCGATGTACCGGCCTGCGCCGCTCCCGTGCCAGGCCGTTCTCTAGAGCCTGAGCGCGCCACCTGTGTGCCCGATAGCTTTGGAACGTCCGCGCGCGCCGCGCCCGAGTCGGCATTTTCTCTGCTTTTCTTCACGGTAACAGCTCCTTGGACAGCCGGAGGTTGGCGAGAATGGCCTCTCTCTGGGCGGGCACAACGCCCGCCGCGTCGGCGAACTCCGGCCAGCGGACGACGACACCGTGGACCTCGCGGGCTATATCCTCGGCCCTTCCTCGCTTGAGGCCCGCGACACCGGCGGCCGTCTTGAGGTCGTTCCAGGCAAAGCCGTCGCGCCGGCCGTTCACCGTCATCTGATGCGTGCCTGTCCATACGCCGGAAGGCCTGTAGCTGAAGGTCAGGTCGTAGGCCGGTGCGAGCATCCACCGTCCGCTCCGGTCCATCAGAAACGAGATGTTCTTGACGTGGTCATCCTGGTTGCGGGCCATGATGTTGAACACCATCCTCCGGTACTGCTGTTCCATATCGTCCGTTGCCGCTCCTAGTGCCCGTATCGTGGCGAAAGCTTGTTCATAGCTGTAGGCGCCCGCCGTATTGTAGTCGAAGTGCGCAAGCGCGCCGAGACTCTGCATGTGGATTTTTTGACCATCCGCGGTTCTGTCGAAGCGCCGTGTCATGAAGTGCCTGCGGCCGTGCTCTTCGAGAAGCCGGCATTCGGTCATGACGATACCCGCCGCCCGCGCCATGAGGTGGTATGCGTACTCCACGGTGCAGAAGCCCTTGGGGTCGTCCAGCTCCTTGTCCCGGTTGGACGAAACTCCATCGAATTTGATGAGCCAGTGCTCGAATCCGGGAGGAGCATCAAGTTGGCCCGAGCGCACTTCGTTCGTCCGCGGGTTCCACGCGATGACCGCCTTGGCCCGCGCCCCGCCGGCCGATGTCCCCACGCGCAGAATCTGGAGCAGGGCTTTGTCATCGTCGCTTTTGGCGCCCCCTCCGAAGCNCTCGGCGCGGCCGGCGTCGCTGTCGGTGTTGCCGGAGAGCGAGACGCGCAGATCCTCCCTCTCCTGCAGAACCTGCGATGCGAGCCTCACGAGGTTTTCCACTTCGATCCGCTGTGTCTGCCTTGCCTCAGGCCCTGTGGAAGGCACGAATTCCAGAGCGCCCATGCCCCGTTTCCCGGTGTAGCAAAGCCGTTCCACCGCATTGAAAGAATCGGGTCTTCTCCCCTGCCTCGCAAGCCATGCGTCGATCAGCGCGTTGCCGAACCGGTCGGGCAGGGAATCGGCCAGCAGCCCCGGCAGACCGTGGAAGGTGCCGCGCGGGAGCGCGGNGAACCGGTACACGCGGCCGGACAAAGGCATGACGAGCGGCGAGAGCTCGATGCCGCTTCCCAGAAACTCGTCGCTGTACTGAAAATCGGCGACATCCTCGCCATCCTGCAGAGAGACTGCGCCTATTCTGGTGCCCCAGAGCCGAACTTCAGCGAGGGAACTCATCGCTCGTCACCCCAGGCCCATGGCTTTTCGGCCACGTTTTTTGCGCGGGATGAGCGGGAAGAAACGCGCCGCCGAACCTTCCCCCGCCGCTCGAGCATCTCCATTGGACTTGGTCCTTCTTCAGGCCCTATCGCATCGAAGGCCTCAAGGAGGTCCAGGACACGCAGGACCCTTATCAGGCTGATCAGCTGGACCGATTTGCCTGTCTCTATGCGCTCTACCGTGCGTTTGCCCACGGCCGCGCGATCAGCCAGCTCTGCCTGGGTGAGGGGTGCGGCAATGCGCGCGCGCGCAAGGCGCTTCCCCAGCTCTTCCAGTACCGCCGAGTCTGTCAATGAGGTGTCCAGGTTCATAATAATCTCCAGAGAGTTTCCATAATTCGTATTATAGCGCGAGTTATATCGTAATAAAAGTATATTTCGTCAAAATTGGCGAAAAAAACAGAACAGCGGACTTACGCCAGATCGCTTAGGCGTTTTGTGCCGGCGCTTGCGCGTCCTTATTTAAGATTCTCTTCTGTATAGAGGGTGAGTTCAACCAGGCGTTCCAGAATTTCTTCTTTTGTCGCCTCCGGAAAATTGGCAAGCACGAGTTCCTTGGCGAACAGGCGGGTTATATAGCGAAGTTTTGTCATGGGCTGGCGCGATGCGTAGATAAAATCCGCGTGGGCATTGTTGATGAAAATGACCGATTGGTCTACATCATATTTGGAGCGCCATAGCTGGCCAGGCGCTTTCTGGTAGCTGTAGCCTGGAAGCCCCCGTCGCATTGCTCCTTCCATTCCCATTGGTCGCTTGACAAGGTTCGCCGTGACCGTCACAAGTGCGCTCGCCGCCACAACTGTTTCCCCCTGGATCGCCCTCACTTCGATCGTGGCGACACAGGGTTCCTCCGGCGCCGTGTATTCGGCATATACCGAGTCGACGCCTTCAAGCGAACCGCCACCTTCGGCAATATGCCACACGAAGGAGATATCGCCCTCAACCATGCGTCCCGAGCGGTCCCGCGCCACGGCCCTGAGCTTTTTCCGCTCCCCGACACCGATCACCGAGGAAGCCGGGAAGATAGTGAGCTTGTAGAGCGGCCCGGCATACTCAAAAAATTCTTTTTGCAACCTCTTTTTCTCAAGAGGTTCCGGGATGTATTCGCCAAATGAAGCATCCATCCCGGAACTTCCGGTGGGCTCTTCGCTTGCCCCGGAGGGCGTCCGCCCCTCCACGTTGCCGGAGTCCGCCGCGTCTACCCCCATACCGTCCACTCCTCGGGGCCCGGCTTTGGCACTCTTCCTTGCATCGCTGGTTCTGGCCGCGAGCCAGCTGTAATCCTCGGTCGGCAAATGAAGAAAGGCTTCGCGGAAGGCGCGCGTTACACGATGTAACACTTGTCTGCTCGCCTCTTCTTCCTCCGCGCGCCGCTGTTCTTCAAGGAGTCCGTTCAGCGCTTCTTCGATGGGAGCGATGGCGACGCAGAAGGAATTATACGCTTCGTCCTGGACGACTCCGTCCCGTGTTCCCGGCGTAAGCTGGAGAAATGGCACATCGATGAGCCCTTCAATCTGCCGAGTGTTCCAGGGTGGATGCGAGAAACAGTCGAGACGGGATATGTCGGGAAGCACGCGCGTACCTCGTTTTTGCAGTCCAACCACCGCGTCCTGCGGCGATTCGGCCATATAGAGTTCCAGATAGATTTCGCCGAAAGGGCAGTGTACTTCGGGAAGCTGATGGAGGAGTCTGCCCTTGAACTTGCGAGGTTCGACCACGAGCTCCCGCCGCGACGCATGATCGATGATGCGGATTCGCACGCCGCTCTTCGTTATGCGGTCGCGGAGTTCGGAGGCGAGGAAGTTCTGTATCTTGTCGCCGGAAAGAGAGCGCACACCCGCCAGGACAGAACTTATGGTGAGTTCCGTCCCCTGCCTTCCGAAAAGCGTTCCTGTTTCGCGTATCGCGTAGGAAGGGTTGCCTTTCACGAGCCGCATGCTCCGCACCACGCCGTCCTCCCCCGTCGAGGTAAGCGTACAGGTTTCTCCCACCGTCCAGAACGAAAGCAGACCTATCCCGAATTCCCCCTGGAGATCGGTGTTCCCCTTGCGCTTGAGTTCCCGCTTTATGGAATCACCGACGTGCGTCGCCACATAGCGGAAATCCTTTATACCGCAGCCGTCGTCGATGACTTTTATATAGTGGTCGTTTTTCTGTTTGCCACGGACAATGGTCACATTCTTGGCGCCNNCGGCATCGATGGAGTTCTCCACGAACTCCGCGATGGCTTTGAGCGGGTTGTTCTGCGAAAGCGCGATGATACTTATGACGTTCCAGTTGTCGCCGATTTTCAGCTTGCCGGATTCAATGTCGTTTTTCGGGGGCATACCGTCAGGATACTTCGGAAAGGAGCGGAAAAACAAGAGCAAGATTATGTTGTGTCTCTTTCTGTAGTATGCGGGAATTCGCCTCCATGGCAGCGGATAAGTTCTTGCTCGGCCCAGGGGGCCGTGATATAGTCGATTCCATCGTTTTCAGTCCTTTTCTCGAGGAGGAAACCAATGAAACGCTTAGTGCTGNNTATGATGCTTGCACTTTGTGTCGCTTTTGGGTCGGTGTATGCTGTACCCAANAACAAGATAAAGATCGCCATGATCGTCGAATCGACGGTCGATGACAAAGGCTGGTGTCAGTCGATGCACGATGCCATCATGGCGGTACAGAAGAAATATGGCTCTTCCCTTGTAGAGTATAGCTACAGTGAAAAGATGAAGCCGGTCGATGCCGGTTCTGCGGCCCGCCAGTATGTCGCCAAAGGTTACGATATAATCATCGGGCATGGAGCCCAGTACAAGAATCTGATGCTCGAGATGGCAGAGGAATTCCCCAAGACCACGTTCGCCTTCGGGACATCGGGTGAAATCGGCCCCAGGAATGTGTTCACCTATATGCCGGAGAGCGAGGAGACCGGCTACATCAATGGTGTTATCGCTGGTCTTGTGACGAAAACGAATATCATCGGCCTCGTGGGTCCTGTCGATGGCGGCGATGCCGCCCGCTATAACCGCGGCTTCGTTCTGGGCGTCCGTTCGGTGAANCCCAAAGCTCAGGTGCAGGTTGCCTATACCGGGAGTTTTGGTGATTATGTCAAGGCTGCGGAGCTTGCGCATACGCAGATAAAAGCGGGCGCCGATGTCCTCACCGGTTCGGCGCAGCAGGCGCTCGGGGCGTTGCGGGCAGTGGCCGAATACAAGGACAAGGCGATTTGGTGGGTAGGCCAGGACACCGCCCAGCTGGGTATCCCCGAAGGCTACAAGGTCATTGCGGCGGCAAGCTATGCGTACGAGGCTGTCGTGGAGAATCTCATCGACAAGAGACAGGCCGGCGTCCTTGGCGGTGAATGCATTCCCCTCAATTTCGCCAACGAGGGCNNTTTCATCTATCAGTTCAACGACAAGATCGGCCCCATTCTTACCGCCGATGTCCGCAAGGCCGCCGAAAAGGCCAAGGCCGATATTTCTTCCGGCAAGCTCTCCATCGATTGGCAGAGTGTGAAATAGATGAATGGGCCGACAAGTGAGAAGATCAGNGAACTGAGGGCTGAAGGGATAACCAAGCGNTTTCCCGGCATCGTGGCCTGTGATTCCATAGATCTTGCAGTAGGTGAAAATGAGATACTGGCTTTAGTGGGTGAAAATGGCGCGGGCAAAACCACGCTCATGAATATACTCATGGGACTGTATCAGCCCGATGAGGGCAAGATTTTCATCAATGGCCGGCCGGTGCGGTTCAGGGTGCCGGCCGACGCCTTTGCCGCGGGCATTGGGATGGTCCATCAGCATTTCATGCTCGTGCCGAACATGACCGTCGCGGAAAACATCGCTCTCGGTCTCAAGGAGAGTCATAAATATTTCCGGCTCGATCTTCCAGGCGTCGAAAAACGCATCACCGAGATTTCCGAACGTTACAACCTTCCTGTCCAGCCCGATGCCTATGTCTGGCAGCTTTCCGTCGGCGAGCAGCAGCGCGTCGAGCTTATAAAGACACTTTGCTTCGGCGCGCGTTTTCTCATTCTCGATGAACCGACAAGCGCCCTCACGCCTCAGGAAACAGATGAACTCATCGTCCTTCTCCGGCGGATGGCCTCGGACATGTCGATTATTTTCATCAGTCACAAGCTGGCCGAGGTGACGGCTCTTTCGGACAAGGTGGTGATCCTACGCCACGGCAGAATCGTGTTCAAGGGAACAACGGCGGGGCAGACGGCGGCAGGCCTGGCCGCCCTGATGACGGGACACGAGGTCGTCCTTCCGTGGAATGAGTGCGTCGATGGCTGCGGCGAAGAGAGTCTCGTTGTGCAGGACCTCAAAGTGAAATCCGACCGGGGATTTCTCGCGCTCGACGGCCTTGGCTTTTCGGTCCGGTCGGGCGAAATTCTCGGCCTGGCGGGGGTTTCCGGCAACGGGCAGAAGGAACTCGCCGATGCGCTTGCNGGGCTGCGCAGGGTCGAGAAGGGCAGGATATCCCTCATGGGTACAGATCTGACCAATCGCAGTCCCCGCGAGATAATCGATGCGGGGCTCGGTTACATTCCCGAGGACCGCAACAACGAAGGAATCGTGTCGTCCTTTTCTGTCAAGGAAAATTTGATTCTGAAGGATTTTGCCTCNTCCGGATTTTCGCGCGGAGTATTCATAAAATCCCGGAAAGAAGAACAGAACGCAGCCTTGCTTCAGAAACGGTTCGACATCCGGTGTTCATCGGTAAACAGCGCGACGGGCTCNCTTTCAGGAGGGAACATCCAGAAAGTAATCCTGGCGCGGGAACTCGCCAGGGAGCCGAAGGCCCTGATTGCGGTCTATCCGACCCGCGGTCTGGACATGGGAGCCGAGGAGTTCATCCATACACGCCTTCTCGAGCTGCGCGCAAAGGGTGTCGCGATTTTTCTGATCTCGGAGGAACTCGATGAGCTCATGAATCTTTGTGACCGGATTGCCGTCATCTTCAAGGGGAAGATACTCGATACGCTGGCGGGCCGCGACGCGACACGGCCGCGNCTCGGCCTTTTGATGGCGGGCATTCGGCCGGAGGCCAGGGTGAAAGTATGAAAACATCGGCGCGAGTGGCGTATATCTCTCTGGTATCGTTTGTCGCCGTGCTTGCGGCCGTGGGAATCGGCGCTATTGTCCTGACTATCCTCGGTGCCGATGTAATTCAGACTTACAAAGTCATACTGACTGAGCCGCTGAAGGACCTCTTTGGCATCACGGAAGTCCTCGTGAGGACGGTGCCTCTCATCCTCGTGGCGCTCGGAATCGCAATATCATTTCGTGCGGGCATTTTAAACATCGGCGCCGAAGGTCAGATTCAGATGGGGATCATTTCGGCGACCGCGGTGGCCCTGGCGTGGCCGGATTTGCCCAAGGGCATTCTTGTGCCTCTGGTTCTTCTGGCGGGTGCCGCGGGCGGAGCGCTGTGGGCCTCGATCGCCGGGTATCTCAGGGCGAAGCTCGGAGTAAACGAAATCCTGTCCACCGTGATGCTCAACTATATCGCCGCACAGCTCTATGGCTATCTTCTTCGCGGACCGATGATCGATCCGGCCGAACTGCAGACAGGTTCAGGCACTCCACAGTCGGTGCGCCTGCCGAAAAGCGCGTGGATCGACAGAATCATACCCGGGACCAGACTGCATTGGGGTATCGTGCTGGCCGTTGTCCTGGCGATTTTTGTCTATATCCTCCTGTGGCGCACGACCTCGGGCTTCAAGCTGCGGGCGGCCGGCGCCAGCGCAAAAGCCGCGCGCTACGGAGGCATCAATGTTGAGTCCGCTCTTTTTTTCGCCATGGTTCTGGCGGGCGCCTTCGCCGGCCTGGCGGGGGCGGTCGAAGTGACGGCCGTTCACCGCAGNGCTATAGAAGGCATTTCTTCCGGCTATGGTTTTTCCGGCATCGTCGTCGCCCTTTTCGGAGGTCTACATCCTGGAGGAATCATCCCCGCCGCTCTGTTCTTCGGTGTTCTGCTTGTCGGTACCGACATGACTCAGCGCATTATGTCGATTCCGGCCAATATGGTGTCTGTCCTTCAGGGCGCGGTCATATTGAGCATCATTTCCGCGAAGATGGTCATCAACGATCCTTATGCCAGGGAAAAGTTCGCGCGCCGGTTTTTGCGCTTCAGGGGCCATCCTGGCGGACAGAGAGCAGGGGATGAAGAAAGCGGGAAAGTCGAGGCGAAGCGATGACACTATTCAATATTGTTCTCAATATTCTCTCTATCGGCATTCCTTTCTCGGTATCGCTTCTTTTGGCGTCGCTGGGCGAAATGTTTAACCAGAGAGCCGGCATCTTCAATCTCGGATGCGAAGGTATCATGTCGATGGGAGCCTTCCTGGGCTTTATATGTGCGTACTATCTTCAGAATACCGCCATGACACCCTATGCAAACCTCATGGGAATAATTGTGGCCGGAGTCGCCGGGGCCCTTTTCGGTTTGCTGTTTGCACTTGCCACCGTCACCTTTCATGCCCCGCAGGGGATTGCGGGCATTGGCCTGCAGATGCTCGGCACAGGCACGGCGGGCACGCTTTTCAGACACTTCGTTGGAGGAGTGGCAGGGGCTCCCGGACTTCCCAACTGTCCGATTCCTTTTCTGTCGAAAATTCCGTTCATTGGTCCCGTCTTTTTCAATATGAACATACTGGCCTACATCGCCTTTCTTTTTGTCCCCTTGAGCCACTATATCCTCTTCAAGACCCCCTGGGGCCTCAAGGTGCGTGCCGTGGGCACCTCTCCCCGCCCGGCCGATACAATGGCCATAAACGTACAGCGCACGAGATACCAGGCGCTGGCGGTGGGTGGTTTATTCGCCGGCATTGCCGGGGCTTATCTTTCCCTTGGCCAGGCCAAAATGTTCGCCGACGATATCGTCGCGGGGCGCGGTTTCATCGCGGTTGCCCTCGTTTACTTCGGCGGTTGGGACCCCTACCGGATTCTCGGAGGAAGTCTTTTGTTCAGCATAGCGCAATCTCTGCAGCTCTCGATTCAGGTCCTGGGGATCAAGTTCCCCTACGAATTTGCGGTTATGTTTCCCTATGTACTGGTGATTGTTGTTCTGGCATTCACGCGGAGCTCTGCCATCAAGGGTCCCGCCGAGCTGGGACTTCCCTATGACCGCGAAAAACGGATATAGAGGCGAGGAAGTCCAGTGCTTTTCCATAAGGCTTGTTGATTCTTTTTTCGGCAGTATAATAATCATAGAATGAGGAATTATGTATACGAACCTGTCGTCTGAAAAACAGCGGTCGCAGGAGGTCGCCTCCCACATCAAGGAACTCATCCGCGACGAGAAACTGAAGCCGGGCGAAAAACTTCCCAACGAGCTCGAGCTCTGCGCACTCTTCTCCGTTTCCCGTCCGACCGTCAGGGAGGCGGTCAAGGCGCTCGTCTCGCAGGGCATCATTGAGATCCGCCGGGGCAAAGGCACCTATGTTTCGCAGGAACCCGGCATCGCGGAAGATCCTCTGGGGCTGGACTTCATCACTACGCCCAACCTCCGTCTCACCCTCATCGAGGCACGTCTCATCATAGAGCCCGGTGCCGCCCGCCTCGCCGCGCAGAAGGCCGACGACAACGACATCGCGAAGATAGCTGCGAGCGTTAAGGCGATGGAAGAAGTCGTCTATCAGCATAAGGTGGAGATACACACTGAACTCGATTTCCACAGGAGCATCGCCGAGGCGACGAGAAACCCCGTCATCATGCGCATCATCCCCATCATCATGGAATCGATCGTGAAGACGTACCGGGATGCCCCCGGACAAGCGAGGACCATCGCCACGCCTTTGAGGAGCATAAAGTCATCTATGAAGCGATCGCCGCCCGCGATCCGGAGAGGTCCTACGACGCGATGCAGAGTCATCTCGAGGCGAGCTACAGGCGGACCATTGCAAAGCAGGTCTCTAGGGCGTAGATCAGACCGTCTTTTTCTTTTTTTTGAATATCCCGAGCGAATAGACCAGAGACGCCAGAGCGAAGGCATAGAACATGAGCGAGAGGGGTGAGCGCACCAGCACCGTCCAGTCTCCGTGTGAGATGATCAGCGCCTTGCCGAGTTCCTGCTCGGCGATCGGTCCCAGAATGAGGCCCAGTATCACCGAAGGCGCCGAAAAACCGTATTTCTTCATGAAATAACCGACGATCCCGAACACGAAGGCGAGTCCCACGTCATAGACGCTGTTGCCCAGGGAATAGGCGCCCAGAAGGCAGAAGCAGAGGATCACGGGGTAGAGGACGCCGAGAGGCACCCTGAGAATGAGGTTCGATGCGCGGATGCTTAGGTACCCCAGGACCAGCATGAGGAACTGCGCGAGCATGAATCCGACAAAAAGATCGGTGACGATCTGGGGTGACTGGGAGAAAAGGAGAGGTCCCGGCTGGACCCCGATGATCATGAGGGCGCCCAGCATGACAGAGGTCACGACATCGCCGGGGATCCCCAGGGTGAGGAGGGGAATCATCGCGCCGCCCGTCGTGGCGTTGTTGGCCGCTTCAGGCGCCGCCACGCCCGCAAGCGCGCCTTTGCCAAAGGACTCCGGGTCCTTCGAGAACCGCTTGGTCTCGTTGTAGGCCATGAATGAGGCGATGGCGCCTCCGGTCGCCGGGATGATTCCGATGATCGTTCCGAGGACGGAAGAGCCGAGTATGACCTTCCAAAGCCCCTTCATCTCCTTCCGCGTGGGCATGATGGATCCAATCTTGTGTTTTTTCGAAAGCTGGATGATCTTGCCTTCGCTGAAGAGTTCCAGTTGAGTCAGGACTTCGGAAATGGCGAAGAGTCCGATGAGTACGGGCATCATGGAGAAGCCCGTGAGGAATCGGGTAACGCCGAAGGTGAAGCGCTCCGTGCCCAACGTAGGATTCAGTCCGACCATCGAGAGGAGAAGTCCCAGAAAACCCGAGAGCAGGCCTTTCGTGAGGGATGAGGAAGAGACGCTCGCCATGATGGTGAGGCCGAAGATCATGAGAGCGAAATATTCGGAGGGGCCGAATTTCAGGGCGATCTTCGCAAGCTGAGGTGCGAGGAAGATGAGGCAGAGCGTGGAGAAGATGCCGCCCATTGTCGAAGCTACCAGGGCGGTACCCATGGCCTTGCCCGCCTGCCCCTTTTTCGCGAGCGGATAGCCGTCCAGAACGGTCGCGGCCGCCGAAGGGGTACCGGGCGTCGAAACCAGAATACTCGTGATGGAGCCTCCGAACATCGATCCGCAGAAGAGGCCGCTCATCATGATGAGCGCCGACGGAGGATCTATGTAGATGAGGAAAGGCAGCATCAAAATGATGCCCGTCGAGCCCGACAGCCCGGGAATCGCGCCGACGATGATTCCGGCTGCAACACCGATGATGAGGAAGTGCAGATTGCCGAGGACATAGACCAGCGCGTTGATTATTCCCGCCATGGAAGACCTCCTCTCACCAGATGACCGAGCGCGGCAGGGGCACGCGGAAGACGGTCCGGAAGACCCAGTACAGGGCAATCGATACCAGTGCCGACACGGCGACGATCTTGAGCGGCTTGCGTTCGCCGAAGAGCAGCATCGTCAGCGCCATCAGGAGGGGCGTGACGACGATGTAGCCCAATGGTTCAAGGGCAAAGACATAGATCAGCATCCCGGCGGCCAGAGCGATGAGTTTCAGCGCCGTCGTCCCGCGCGGCAAGGTTTTCGCGGGAGGGTTCTTTGTCCGCTTCTGTTTCAGGAAACCCTGGGCCACCAGCGTCGCGGAGAGCGCAAACGTGGAGAAAATGACGACAAAAGGGTATACCCTGGGATTGATGCCGATGCTCGATTTGGGGAAGGAGAGAGTCCCGATAAAAAAGAGAATGGCGAGAGCCCCGGCGATAAGGCCGCACACAATATCGATCTTGCCCATGTTGGCGAAAACCTCCGGTTCCTTGAGCGTCTGGAAAAGGTTTACCTTGGGTCTCGTGACCGGCGGCGCGGGCCTGCCGGTCACGGCCAAGTCTCAATATTTACTGCCCAATTTGTTCTCTTTCACGATTTTCATGTAGTAGGCGTCTTCCTTCTGTATAAGCTTCCTGAAATCCTCGGTATTGCGGTAATCGAGAAGAAGCCCCGATTGCGCGGCGAGCTTGATGAACTCGGGGTCCGCCATCGCCGCCTTGAAGGCGTCGTGGAGAATTTTGATCCGCGCCGGATCGGTTCCCTTCGGCGCCGCGAGCCCGCGCCACTGTCCCATGGCGAAGTCGTAGCCGAGCTCCATAGCCGTCGGATAATCGGGGAATTCCGCGAGGCGTTTTTCCGAAAAGACGCCCAGGCATTTCAGCTGGCCGGCCTCGAGCTGCGGTACGCCCTCGGGAGGCCCGCAGGTGATTACATCCACCTGGCCGGCGACCGCCGCCGTGACCGCCGGAGCTCCGCCCGAGTAAGGCACGTGGTTGAACTTGACGCCGGCTGAGGACTCAAAGGCCAGGGCGATCATGTGCGTCCCGCCGCCCGCGCCCGCGTTGCCGAGGTTGATCCTTCCGGGCCTCTTTTTCGCGTCTTCCACCAAATCCTTCAGAGTATTATACGGCGAAGACGCTGGGGCCAGAAACCAGACGGGCGCCATCACGACGTTCAGTATGGGTTCGAAACTGTTGGCGTCGTAGGGTGTCTTCTGCATGTGCGTGATGGTGATGGAGGGTGTCGCCCAGGCGACGAGATAATAGCCGTCGGCCTTCTTCGTCATGGCCTCGACATAGCCCGGAACCGCCGCCCCGCCCGGCTTGTTGGTGACAAGGATAGGGACACCCAGATATTTCTGGATGACCGGCGAAAAGATGCGAACCATAAGGTCAGTGGCCCCTCCAGCCGACCAGGGCACCATGATCTCGATCTCCCTTTCGGGGAATTTTCCCTTTGTCTGCGCTCCGGCGCACAGCGAAGCGAGAAGAAAAAGCGCGGAAATGAAGAGTACCAGTTTCCTCATTTTCATATTAAAGACCTCCTATAAAACATCAACCCCCAGGTTGACTCCAGATCAAATATTGTTCACTCGGCCAGGCCGAGATTATGCACTTAACGTGACTGTAGAAGTCCGCATGGATTTCGCTCCACTTTCCAACTTCCTGTCAGTCATCAAGCTCACATTAAATTCCTCCCCCCTCGTCAACATTACCCACACTATCCTCGACAGCTTCCTTGCCGTCGCAATGATCGACTTCCCCGATCCCTTCACCCTCTTCATCGCTTCATACCGTTCCATCAGTCGCCACGAGGCACTCTGTCGACTTCGCCGAATGCCCATCACCAGCTGCACAAAGGCAGTCCGCAGCTCTTCAGGACCACGTTTCGTTATCCTGCCGTAATGCTCCGTCTCATTCGAACACTGAACCCAAGGTGCCAATCCCGCATAGGAGGCATACTTCTTATGATTCGCAAATCGCTGTATATCGTCCGTGTACGCACGAATGCTACTCGCCGTGATAGGCCCGCAGCCGGGAATCGTCTGTAATAACTCTACCACCTTATCTCCTGCCACCAGCTTCTCTATCTCACCCTCGATCGCCTTGACGTTTTCACTCAGCCGGTCTATCGTTGCAACCAGCGGTTGGACTACGAGTCCGTTTCCCGCTCCTGCGAGGGTGTCCAGAATCTTCTGGCGCCCTCGCGTGCTTTGCAGGCTCGCCTTCGTGTCTTTCATCCCCATGGATACCAACAATCCGTGAATCTGGTTCTTCACCGTCACCCGTGCCCTCACCAACGTGCTTCGCACTTTCAATAGCCGCCTGAGGTGCTCACTTGCCTCCGAACACAATCTCGACTCCGGCAGCATATCCTTCGACAGAAACTCGGCGATGGTCGCCGCGTCATGCTTATCCGTCTTCTTCACCGACTCGTGGATCACTTTGAACTTCATCGTGTTGATGACGATGACCGGATACCCCTTCTCTTCCATCCGGTGCTTGAAGTACCTCGTGTTCCCCGTCGACTCAACGCCGATCCGAACATCATGGCCGCTCCGCGTCCACGCTCCCAGCTTCCGTAAAAACGTCATGTACCCTTCTTCGTTGGTCAGATACTGCCCATTGACTCCCAACTTCTCTTCTCCTCGCGCGTACACCGTGAACTGCGTCGTGTGCAGATCCACTCCGATATCTATCCTCATTCCCTCTCCTCCATCCGGAGTCGGGTCGTTTCGGCGATGAAGCTCCATTCTCCTATCCGACCTCGCAGGTCATTGAATGATGCGGCGAAAGCTCTTCATTCTCCTTCCCGGTCTTTTTTGACCATTCATCATGACGAACTTTTGCCTTCCCGTCCCGGATGCTCTCCGTGACAGTGTATTCTTTCTCGCCGCTGCTTCCTAATGTTTTATCACTCCTCCTTAATAGTATGTTCCAAGGGCAGAACGTTCTGCCCTACAATTCCATGATTCCGGGCCTGCGGAACCGGTAGCCGTTTCTTCCGACAATCATTACGGGGAACAGGGCGGGCTCAGACAGGACGACGGGGCCTGCTTTTGTGGCGAGCATCGTGTCCTCGCTCTTCGCCCCCGTTATGGACGGATTCCAGGTAAAAGCCTGATTTTCCTGAATGATGTCCCTTGTCCGCGCGGTTACCCTGTAGTCCCGCCCGATATAGCCTATGGCGCCACCCTGGTGGTGAAGCCTATACTCTTCGGGATAGCCCTTTTCGGCGTAGGCACGCAGGGCTGCGGCGTAGACCTCCGACGCGGGCAAACCGGGTATCGTGGCCGCCATCATCGCCGTGTCGATATAGACCGTATCCTCGTAGAGCTTTTGGAATTCGGCGGGCACTTTCCCGAACTGCACAAAGCGGGTGATGGAGACGATGAGGCCGCGCTTTCTCGAGTTGACGCTTATCATCGCCCGTTTTTTGATTCTTTTGTCCGTGGCGACAGGATGTCTGAAGAGGGCGATCCGTTCGTCCGCGGCGCAGAATGCCACGATAAAATCCATGCCGGAACTCCACAGCCGCTCCGAAAGCCGGCCAATCACCGCCCTCTCCTCATCGCCCGGCCTGATGGTCAGCGCCGTCTCCTCCGCGATCCGGGCCGTGTCCAGCGCCTGGCGCCGGTACCGCTCGACTTCCCAGGACGTCAGCGAGTAACGCAGAGGGTTTAGCCTGGCGGATATATCGGTGGTGCCGGGGAACGCATGATCCGCACCGAGGCTTCCGCCGGCAAGCGACTGCACGATCGATGCTTCCCGATCTTCGTTCCAGGGGAAAGCGGCGATGGTATATCCCTGCTCAGTCAGACGCTCCTCTTTTTCCATCCTGGGCGCCTCGATATTGCTGCACACAATATACTCGCGGTCGGCGTTGATAAGGACACCTGCGACCCNCATCTCAGTCGCCATGCCCACGATATTGTAGCCGCCTCCCGTCACCCAGGCAAAATTCGAACTTTTCTTGAGGTAGATGGCGTCCAGCTTGAGTTCTTCCATCAAAGTCCTGACGCGGTGCTTTTTTTCGGCAATTTCTTCAGGGATGAATTCGAACATCCTTACTCTCCCATGTAATTATTCTTGACAAAACCGGAGTGTTCTCTTTAATCTTACGTTGTAAGACGTCAGTTGTCAACAAAAATCTGAATGAAAACGAGGTGAGTTCATGCGCGTGCTTTTCGTGGGAGGAACCGGCAACATTTCGGCAGCCTGCACTGATCAGGCGCTGCGGAAAGGTTTCGAGGTCTTTCATCTCAATAGGGGAAACAGACCGGAAAGGGAAAGGCCGGAGGTGAAGGTCCTCAGGGCCGATATCAGAGATAGCCAGGCTGTCCGGGCCGCCATTGGAGGCTTGCGCTTCGACAGTGTCGTCCAGTTCCTGGCATTCCGGCCGGAGCATGTCGAGGCCGATATCAGAGTCTTCGGCGGCGTCACGGATCAGTATGTGTTCATAAGCACCTGTTCGGCGTACCAGAAACCCTCCGTTACGCCGATGATCACCGAGGATACCCCGCTCGAGAATCCCTTCTGGGAGTATTCGCGACTGAAGGCCGCCTGCGAGAGAGTACTGACCGACGGGCCCGACTCGAGGTCCTTTCCCTACACCATCGTCCGTCCCTCCCATACCTATGACAACGGCTGGATTCCCGGCTGTTTCGGTTCAGCCTCCTATGGTCTCGCCTGGAGGATCCTGGAAGGCAGGGAAGTGATAGTGCCGGGCGACGGCCAGTCTCTCTGGACACTTACCCATGCTTCCGACTTTGCGACGGGCCTCGTCGGGCTCCTCGGCAACCCCGCCGCTCTTTCGGAGGCCTTTCACATCACTTCGGACGAACATCTCACCTGGGACGCGATCCATACGATCATCGGCGATGCGCTCGGCGTCAGCCCTAGAATCGTGCATATCCCCTCGGATTATATCGCCAGGATCAACCCCGAGCGGGGCGCGGGACTTCTCGGCGACAAGGCGGTCAGCGTCCTCTTCGACAATTCGAAGATCCGGCGTTTCGTGCCGGAATTCAGACCGCGTATATCATTCAGGGAGGGCGTCCGCCGTTCGCTCGAGTGGTACGACTTACATCCGGAGCTGAAGAAGCCCGACTCTCTCATGAACGAGGAGATGGACACCATTCTCGGCTATTGGGAAAGGGGACTTTCTTTGATCTAATGGATGCGATCCTTAAAGAGATGCTGCTTACCGCTCCGAAGATGTTCTCTGATCGCTTTTGTCGCGGACCAGAATACGGTTCATCCCACGGCGCGGTCGTCGACGAAGACGCGCCGCACTGCGCAGGGAGAGAGTCACTAGCCTGCGACGTCTGTCAATATATTGTTCAGTTCCATGACAATTCTCCCAAAGTGTCATAATTCGCATTATATGGCGAATAAATCGAGAATATACTTATATCTCGTTAAAATTGGCGAAATAAGAGAGAAAATATGCTCGCGCCGTGTTGTCTGGACATTGTGTGCCCGAAAAGGCGGCCCCAAAAAAGAAGATGCCACGGAAACGGACAGCCCAACGAACTTTTCGAATCTATCTCTTCAGATACGAGGCCCTCTCGTCCTTTTCGTCGATGACGACTTCCACTTTTCTGCCTGTGTCGAGGCCGATGTATTGCTCGGCCGCCGCGATCATGTACGGCATCACCATGCGCAAGTCATCGCTTTCTCCCCGGCTCGTAATAATAGTCGACCACAGCTGCTTTTCCGTGTTTGTTGTCCTGTAGAGACTGAGATCGAAAGCCTCAATTTTACAGTACCTGAAGTACGTTGTGACGGTCTGATATTCTGTTTTTGTCCCGACTATTCCGAATATTGGGCTGAAATGTTCAAACGGCGGTTTGCGTGGGGGTTGGCCGGGATGCCCCGGAGCCGGGCCCGGAGAAGCAATGATCCCGACCTGGCCATACACAGGCAGGCTGTAGGCATACGTATGCAGTTCAGGATCACCAACGCCATAGGTAAGGTACACTATGATATTGGCATCGTCCGTGGAATTCACCTCCATATACCCTTTCTTGGCGAGGATCTTTCTGATATATCCGGCATATTCTTTGAACCGCAGGTCATCGGCGCTGACATCTTTATCGGTGGGAACAGCGATATAGGTCTTTTGTTCCTGATAAAGATCACTGCCGATACTGTCGATCTGTACCGTAAAATGCTTCGTGGTTGCGCAGGATGAGAGAAAAAAGGCCAGTGAAAGGATGAGGAAAACGGCCCGGATAGTTTTTTTCATACTGATTTCTCCTCTATATGCCCGGCGGCTTTCATATACGGTCCTTGAAAAGATGCTGTTTGCCGCTCCTGAGATGTTCTCGGATGGCCTTCATCGCGTGATCGGGATCGTCGATTTCGAGTTGCGCGATCAGTTCGAGATGGTTGCGCCGCTCCATGTAGTCCATAGGAACAAGAATGCGGTTCATTTGGTAGAAGTTGCTCAAATGAATCAGCCGGTCGTACTCCCTGACCAGGGCGGGACATTCCGACAGCGCGACGAGAGTGCGGTGGAAGATGATGTCTTCCTGCCAGTGATCGGGAGCGTCGGGTTCGGACTGCTCGAGTTTTTCGGCCAGTACGGATAGTTCATTTCGTTTTGTCCGCACTTTTTCGCCGCAGTAGAGGAGGGCTGCCTGGCACTCTACGGCCTCCCTGAGCATCAGCTGGCCGAATACGTCTTCTTCGCGGATCGGTTTGACTATGGTGCCCTTACGCGGTATGCTCTCGACGAAACCTTCCATTTCCAGCTGAAGCAGGGCTTCCAGGACAGGCGCCACGCTTACGCCGAACTCCTGCGCGATTTCCCTCCGGTTCAGAATATTTCCGGGAACGAGCTCGTTTCGCTGAAACTTGTCCAGAAGGCGGTCATAAATGTACTGGGAGAGCGAGTGTTTTGAGATGATTTTCTGTTCCACAGCAGCGTTTTCTGATGCTTCCATGATTTGAGGATACTAAATATGCTATGATATATCAAGTGATTTATTTTAAGAGACGGATTCTTCCATCTTTTCATAACTTGAATCTGCAGTTTTAGAGTATCGAAAATACAGGTCAATTTTTATTGACAGATTCGGGGATGAGGGTTATGATATCTGCTTAGATATATCACGTGTTATTTCAAGGAGGATTGCACAATGAAAAGAAGAGTGATTATCGTTCTTATGTTGATGCTCGCCATTACTCTGTCGTTTTCCCAGAGCAATGGCGCAAGTTCGTCCACGCTGGTGCTTAGGGTGTGGCACGGCTACAGTCAGAAGGCGCGGATCGACGCCATGAACGAGATTGGCCGCCGTTTTACCGAAAAGACCGGCATCAAGGTCGAGTACGAAGTCGTCACCTGGCCCAATCAGGCTGAAAAGTGGCGGGCCGCCTTCGCCGCGAAGGCGATGCCCGACGTCATGATCTGCCTGCCCGATCAGGCGACTTCCATGTATTTCGCCCACGCCACGGTTCCCGCCAACGACGCCATCAAGCTGATCGGCGGCTCCGACAAATTTCTCGAAGGCGCGCTCAAGGAGCAGTACTACAAGGGCAACTACATAGGCGTTCCTCACTATGCCCACTCGCGGCTCCTCATCTACCGCAAGGACGCCCTGGCGAAGAAGTCGCAGACCCCTCCGCTAACGATGCAGGATTACCTGAATGTCAGCAAGGCCATCAACGATCCGCCCCACTACGCTTTCCAGCAGCTGTTCAACAAGTCCGACTACGGTTCGGCCTTCATGCTCGACATCTTCATGCGGACCGTCGGCGCCCGATATTTCGACAAGGACTTCAATATAGTTTTCAACTCTCCCGAGACGATCAAAGCGGTGAAGTTCCTCATCGATATGTACAAGGTGGGCTCGATGCCGAACGCGATGGATTACATGATCAACGACCAGTTCACCCTGCTCAATACCGGGGCCACACTCATGACCATCGACAGCGCCTTCACGATCAACAACGCGGTGCTCAACGCTCCCCAGGTCGCCGCGAACCTCGACGTGGCGGAACCGCCCTCCTGGTACATCACGACCTTCCCGATCGTCATCGGCAATACACCGAACATCGCCACTGCGAATAAGTTTGTCGCCTTCCTCTTTGAGGAAGACAATTACGTGTATTTCCTGAAATCGATCCTTCCCGGCATGAATCCCACTCTGAAGAGCATCATCGCTCCGACCAGCTCATACTGGAAAGACGAGAGGCTCAAGGACCCGCTCGTCAAAAAATGCGTCGAGCTGCAGAATAAAGGCATTGGGCGCGGATGGTCTATCGGTTTCGAGTACGGCGTCAATCCCTTCGCCTCGGTGACCACCAGCGGCTATGTGGAAGAGATGTTCCATCAGATCATCACGAACGGCGTGTCGGTCGAAAAGGCGGTCGCGGATTGCGCGCGCAAGATGCAGGCGGCGGTGGACGAGCAGAAAGAGGTGCTCGGCTGGAAGTGAGTCAACCCTCGTTTTCCCTGAATTGTTTTCCTCCGGACGGTGTGGCCGGTGTCGCGCCCGCCCGGAGGTTTCTCCGCGAGAAATGCCGGGACCGCGCGACCGCACTCAGTCAAATGAAAGGAAGCATAGACAGCAACGATGAAAAACGGACAAGGCAATAAAATTGGAAAGAAGGGACTCCTCAAATATCTGGACGATCATCTCGCGCAGCTCTTCATTGTTCCCGCCCTGATCTGCCTGGCGCTTCTTGTCGTCTATCCCGCGCTTCTCACTTTGTACAACAGCATGACGAACCTTTCGATGCTCACGATGAGCGCGAACAAGTTCGTCGGTCTGAAAAACTACAAAACGGTGCTTCAGGGAAGCGAGTTCTGGGTCAGTCTTTTGAACAGTCTCGTCTACACTTTCTTTTCGATACTCGGCCAATTCGTGCTCGGCTTTATCTCGGCGCTGGCCCTGCAGCGGATAACGAAGGGGCGTACTTTCTTCAGAACCGCATTCCTCATCCCCTGGACATTCCCCTCGATTGCCCTCACCTTCCTCTGGAGCTGGATGCTCGATCCTTCCTTCGGCATCCTCAATTTCATTCTGATGAAAATCGGCATCATCAGCGACCCGATTCCCTGGTTCAGCATGAAATCCACCGCCCTGGCCTCGGTCATCGCGATGAACATATGGTTCGGTTTTCCTTTCATCATGCTGTCCTTTTGCGCGGGGCTGCAGACCATCCCCGTCGAATACTACGAAGTGGGCAGAATCGAAGGCGTCAATTTCTTTCAGGAGCTCCGCTACATCGTGTTTCCGGGCCTCAGGCGCATCATCGGCGTTCTCCTGATTCTCAGGACCATATGGGTGTTCAACAACTACGATTTCATTTTCCTGACGACGGGGGGAGGGCCGAACATCTCCAGCCAGACGGTCCCCATCTACGCATATTTTACGGCATGGAAACGGATGGCAATGGGAAGGGGCTCGGCGATAACCATTCTGCTGCTGGTTTTTGTTTCTCTGTTCNNATCGCGCTCTACTTCAAGCTGTTCAAAATCAACGACCAGGAGGCGGATGAATGACAAAGTCCATGACCATCTCGAGNNAATTGCCGGGAAGGCGGTCTGCTATCTTGTCGTGGTCATAATATTCGTGGTGGCCGTTTTCCCCTTCTTCCATCTCCTCTCTTCGGCGCTCCGGCCCTACAGCGAGCTGTTCGCGAGGCCCCCGCTCTTCTTGCCCAAGACGTTCACCCTCGAGTGGTTCCAGAAGGTGCTGAACTATTCCAAATTCTTTCAGTATTTCCGGAACAGCGTCATCACCGCCCTCGGGTCGACGCTCCTCAGCGTGGCGATCGGCTGCATGGCCGCCTACAGCATCACGCGGGGCGGGTACCGCGGCAAGAATCTGTTTTCGAAGGCCATTCTCGTGGCCTACATGTTCCCGCCGATCATTCTGGTCATTCCCCTGTTTCAGATCGTGAACGGGATAGGACTTGCGAACACTCATTTCGGGCTCATCCTTACGTACATAACCTTTTCCTTTCCGTTTTCGGCGTGGATGCTCGTCAGCTATTTCAAGACTATTCCCAAGGACATCGAGGAGGCGGCGAAGGTGGACGGCGCGAGCAATCTCCGCGTCTTCACCCAGATCATACTTCCGCTCGCGATGCCTGCCGTGGTCACGGCAGCGACCTTTACGTTCATCAATTCGTGGAACGAGTTCCTGTACGCCTTCGTTCTGGCAAATTCCGACGTCACCAAGACGCTTCCTGTCGCCCTCTATTCCGTGAAGGGCGGAGAGATGATGGAGTGGGGCCCCGTACTCGCCTGGTCGGCCATGCTGGTCGTGCCTTCGCTGATCTTTTTCCTGTGTTTCTCGAAGCACATCGTTTCCGGCCTCACGGCGGGAGCCGTAAAGGGCTGAGAGTTGAAGATAAGGAGTCTGAACATGAAAGTTGCAATCGCCGGCTGCGGTGTCATGGGTTCCACCCACGCGGCCGCGTACAAGGCGAAGGGCGTCGAGGTGGAGGCGGTCTGCGACCGCGATTCCGCGCGGGCCGGAGAGCTCGCGCGCCGTTTTGGCTGCGCGGCATACTCGGGGCTCGGCGAGCTGCTCGGGGCGCATTCCCCGGACATCGTATCGATCTGTACTCCCGGAGCCGGCCACCTGGATGCCATCCTTCGCGCCTGCGCCAAAAAGTGCGCCATCGTGTGCGAGAAGCCTTTTGTCGTCGACATGAGCGAGGCGCGCGCGGCGGCGAAGGCCGTTTCCGATGCGGGCGTGGTCTTCAGGATCGGTTTCAAGATGCGCTACGAGAGCGTGTACGCCGCCGCGGCGGAGATTGTCCGGTCCAGTGAGATAGGCGCCCTTCGGTATGTCTTCATCAGCCACTTTCAACCCAGTTCTGAGCCGCCCTGGTATATGGACATCGGCGTGACCACCGAGCTGCTCATCCACTCCTTCGACATCGCCGGCTGGCTGTTCGGCAGACTTCCGCGTTCGGTCCGGATGACGAGCAGTTACGAGCTTGGGAAGAGCGGCGAGGACAAGTCCATGGTCGAGCTCGACTACGCCGAGGGACGAAAGGCGCTCATCGTTGGCGGCTACATGCCGGGCTTCCCGCCGATNCAGGGGAAACACGATTTCGTGTTCCAGTTCATCGGCGAGAAGGGGTATGTGGCGGGCAAGCGCAACGGCTCTGTCGCGGTGTTCTCGCCGGCCAGAGTGGAGTCGTTCGTCCCCGCCGAAGTGAACGCGTTTGAACAGGAGATGGCGGACGTCCTCCGGGCGGTCGCCGGCGAGGAAGCTGGCGGCGCCACGCTCGAGGACGCGCTGCGCTCCCAGAGAATTCTGGAGGCGGCTCTCGCTTCCGCGAAAAAAGGCGCCGCGGTAAGCCTCTGACAGACCAGCGGGCCGCGACCGAAAAAGAAGGAAAGACAATGAAATACAACGTGATCGTCGCGGGCGGAGGCGCCGCGGGAATAGCCGCCGCGCTCGCCGCCGCGCGGGCGGGCGCTTCCACCCTGCTGGTCGAGCGCTATGGCTTTGTCGGCGGCATGCTCACCGCCGGCCTTGTCGCGCACTATGATCCCATCAAACAGATCGAGGCCTCGGGAATCGCGCGGGAGCTTTACGACCGTCTCGCCGAGCGCGGAGCCGTGAAAGAGTTCGACATGGAAGGCGTCGAGATGCCTTTCAGGTTCTGGCAGGGCGGCTGCGGCATCGACGCGGAGGAGTTTAAAAACGTGGCCCTCGATTTGCTGCTTTCCAGCAAGGTCGGCCTTCTTTTTCACTCCTGGGTCGGAAAGACACGCGTCCGCGGTGGCCGCGTGACGGGGATAATCGCGTGCAACAAATCCGGGGAGCAAAAATTCGACGCCGACGTGGTGGTCGACGCCACGGGCGACGCGGATGTGGCCTGCCAGGCGGGGGTGCCATTCGACATGGCGACCAAGGAGGAAGGCGGATGCATGTCGTCCACGCTCTGCTTCAACATCGGCGGCGTGCACATGGAGCAATTGTACGGCTATCTCGAGGAGAATCCTGGCGAGCTGGGCATGCACCCCCGCCAGGGGAAATACATACGCGACGCACGGAAGACATCGATTGTCCAGGGTTTCTACTCGCTCATACGCGAGGCGCGGAAGGCCGGCGATCTGACCATTCCCCTACCCGAATCGGGCGTCGGCATGGTGGTCTTGCCTCTCGAAGGCAGTTTTCACGTCAACGCCATCCGTCTGCCCGGCATGAATCCCGTGGACGCCGGCGACCTGACGAAACTCGAAATCGTGGAACGCCGGTATTTACAGGAAATATTCCGTTTCATCAAAAAATATATTCCAGGCTGTCGGGATGCTTTCATAATGCAGAGCGCGACGCAGATCGGCGTGCGCGAATCGCGGCGCATCCGCGGCGAATACACTTTGACGATCGACGACATCAAGTCCGGAACCCACTTCCCCGACGCGGTCGTCCGCACCAAGTGGGGCCATACGGATGTCCACTCGGGAAAGGATATGGGCTGGTCATTCGAGTTTATCGAAGGCCCTTACTATATTCCCTACCGCTGCATGGTTCCCCTGCGGGCGGAGAACCTTCTGGTGGCGGGGCGTTCCATTTCCACGACGCGCCAGGCCATGGCGTCGATCCGGATAATGCCGATCTGTTCCGCCATCGGCGAAGCGGCGGGAACAGCGGCCGCGCTTTCCGCGAGCAGCGGCAAAGCATCGAGAGACCTTGATCCCGGCCTGCTCCGCGAAACACTCAAGAGCCGGGGTGTGCTTTTGTGATTCAACTACTGAGGAGATACGACATGAACACGAACAATCTTCCGGGGAGAAAACTTTCCGGCATCATTCCGCCGCTCATAACGCCGCTGAAGAGCGATTACAGCCTCGATACCGACGCGCTTGAAAAACTTATCGAGTTCCTTATAGCGCGCGGAGTAGACGGTATATTCATACTCGGCAGCTCGGGCGAGGCGATGAACGTCACGCCGACGACATGCGACCGACTCGCGGTGGAGACGAAGCGGATCATCGGCGGCCGGGTTCCCCTGCTCTGCGGAGTCATCGAGCCGAGCACGGCGAGAGTCATCGAGCGCCTCCATGCCCTCGAGCCTCTGGGTATCGAAAAATTCGTGGTGGCTCCCACGTTCTATCTGCAGAATACCTGCCAGGACGAAATCGTCAGACACTACGACGCGGTGTGCGCGGCGACGGGCAATGACATAATTGTCTACAATATTCCCCCGATGACGCATTCGAACATACTTCCCGCCACGATCCGCAGGATCGCCGAGATCGACAATGTCGTCGCGTACAAGAACAGCTGCGCCGACTTCGAGCAGCTGCAGCGCGATATCTATCACCTTGAGGGAACGAGGGTGAGTCTTTTCAACGGCGCGGAGGAGCTTTGCGCGGCGGCCATGATGTTCGGCGCCGACGGCTGCGTCCCCGGTCTCGCGAACTTCTTCCCCACCTTGTTTATCGACCTCTACAAGGCCTGCCAGAGACGCGACGTGGCAAAGGCCGGAGAGCTGCAGAAAGAGATATGGCGCGTTCGGAAGACCCTGTTCGCCGGGAAATCCTGGCTCGCGGCGATGAAATATCTCGCGGCGCGCTTCGGTTTCGGCGACGGGACAGTGTCGCTGCCGGTGGAGCCCCTCACCCAAGCGCAGAAGCGAGTGATCGACGAGATCATCGAGCCGTATACCGTAGGCCTTACCCATGTGTGCTAGTAGGCCCCGCGTACTCATCACCATTCCGGACGGAGTTCTCAAGGCTCACATGTTTGGACGCGATTTCCGCGAAAAAATCGCGTCCTTCGCCGATGTGGAGTGGAATGAGCTCGGCCGCGAGTTGACGGAGCAGGAGTTCGCGCTGGCGATCCGCGGCAAGGACGCCTGCATCACGGGATGGGGATCGCCGAGGCTGTCGTCGCTCGTGCTGAAAAACGCCGACCGCCTGCGCTTCGTGGGCCACTGTGCGGGCACGGTTCGATGGCTGGTCGACGAGGATTTCTTTTCCCGGGGAATCGTCCTTACCAACGCAAATCTCGCGCTTGCGCGCTCCGTAGGCGAATACTGCCTCATGACACTGCTCATGGCCCGATGGAATATCTGCCGGACCCTGGCCAATATGCGGTCGGGTGGATGGCAGGGCAACAATGATGTGGTGGACGGGATAAACGGATGCCGCATAGGACTCTTCGGATACGGCGCCACTGCCCAGATCTTTATCGACCTGCTCAAGCCCTTCGATGTGAAGGTGCTCGTGTGCTCATCCCACTGTTCGCCGGAAGTTGCGGCCAGGGCNGGATTCGCGCTATCCTCCGAGGAGGAAGTTCTCTCCTGCGACGTGGTCTCCCTGCACATGACCCTGAGCGACGCGACGCGAGGGTTCATGAACAGGGAGAGGCTCTCCAGACTGAGGGACGGGGCTATCCTCATGAATACCGCGCGCGGGGCGGTCGTCGACGAAGACGCGCTGATCGACGAGCTGAAGACCGGCCGCATCGCGGCAGTCCTCGATGTGTTCCGCGAGGAACCTCTCCCTTCGGGCAGTGTCCTCCGCTCTCTGCCGAACGTCATCGCCACGCCGCACTGCGCGGGGACCTCCGTGTACTGGCGGCGGAAGATGGCCGAACTGATTCTGTCCGACATGGAAATTGCTCTTTCGGGAGGGGTTCCCAAAGGGCTCATAACTCTGGAAAAATATCGGTCGATGACTCCTGCCTGAAGTGGGGGAAAAAAGCGGCACTCCGCCTCGCCGCGACGGTCTTTCGCTGAACAGAATCTGTGTTGGGAGCAAAAAAATGAAACGGTCGAAAATAAATGCGATCATGCGCGATGCTCTCGCTTTTCTCGATGCTCAGGGCTTTTCGGTGCCGCCATTCGTTCTGTGGTCGCCGGAGGACTGGAAGAACAGGGGCGCGGAGTACGATGAGATTCGCGACACCATGCTCGGATGGGACATCACCGATTTTGGCTCCGGCGATTTTTTCAGAACGGGGCTTCTCCTCATTACGCTACGGAACGGAAGCATCGACGACGCGCGCTACAAAAAGACCTACGCGGAAAAAATCATGATCGTCCGCGAGGAGCAGGTCACTCCCATGCATTTCCACTGGTCGAAGATGGAAGACATCATCAATCGCGGCGGCGGCAACCTGATGGTCCGGCTTTACAACGCGGACGACGACGAAAAGCTGGCCGACACGCCTGTTTCCGTTTCTATGGACGGCCGCCGGCAGACTCTCCCCGCGGGCGCGACGGTGCGCCTCCGGCCCGGAGAGAGCATCACGCTGACGCAGCGTCTCTATCACTCTTTTTGGGGAGAAAAAGGCTGCGGCCCAGTCCTGACGGGCGAAGTCTCCCAGTGCAACGACGACAGGACGGACAACAGATTCCTTGAGCCGATCGGGCGGTTTCCCGCGCTCGAGGAAGACGCCGCCCCACTTTTTCTTCTCTGCACCGAGTATCTGCGGGCCGAATGAGAGACTCCGCGTTCGGACCGGGAAGACTGTCTTAACTTTCCGATTTTAGGCAGTTTGCCCCGAAATCAGGCATCGGGCTTACTTTCAAGATGTAGGGCACCCTCTTTCTCCAGACGCCGGTATTCCACAATGGTTTCGTCCTTTGCCATGGAATTTTTCTTTCTTGTGAAGAGGGCCGCGCCGATCAGCGCCGTGAGAGGGGCTATGGAGAGAAGGCCGAAGGTGCCGATCATCGTCTGGAATATTTCGCTCGACACATAGGAGATATTGAAAAAATTCGCCATGGGCACACCCTGGGCCATGAAGACCATGAGAAGGCTCGTGTAGCTGCCCGTGTACGCGAGGATGAGCGTCGTGAACATGGTGCTCGTGACTTTCCTGCTTACCGACAGCCCCGAGAGGGCGAGAGCCTTGAACGAAAGATCGGGCCTTTTGATATGGACTTCCTCGAGTGCGGCGGAAATGTCGATGGCGAGGTCCATCAGCGCGCCGGAGGAAGCCAGGATAGTCCCGGCGAGGAAGAGCTGGGTGATATCGAGATGCTCGAAGCCCCCGAATCTGAGGGTTTCGGAGAAGGGGCGCACCGACCCGTTCAGATTGTAGGGTCCCGAGACCAGCAGGGCCAGAATGGCGCTCGCGGCCATTCCCAGGAGACTGCCGAGAAAGGCGGCGAGCCCCGTGGTCGTGAAGCCGGCCACAAGGAAGACGATGACGGCCGTGAGGATAGTCACGGTGCCAAGGCTGGCGACGATGGGGGAAGTCCCCGCGAGCAGGGCGGGAATGAGGAGCTTCCATATGGCGATGGCCGAGAAGGCGAAGGATACCCCGCTCTTCAGCCCGGTCCATCCGCCGAAGAGGAGGAGAAGGAGGAAAAAGACGGCGATCAGCCCGAATTCCCAGTCCAGCCGATAGTGGTCGGTGAGGGTGACCGCGACCGGTTTTCCCCCATTCTCGGCCAGGTCGATGACCGCGAGAACGCGGTCGCCCGGTCTGTACATTTTGTCCATCTCGGGCTTTCCATAGAGAATATTGACAGCCTCGAGCTCCTGGCCGAGGTATTTCCCTCCCAGGACGCGAACTCTGGCGGTCTGCTCTCCCTGCATCACGACGCCGTAATTGTGCACCTCTTCGTCCTGGGTGCTGAGCACGAGAACCTTGACCCGCAGCGCCGTATCGCTTTTTTTCTCGTACCCGGTGGGTATGACGGCCAGAATGATAGTGGCGACCAGGGCGACGATGGTGAAGGCGATATCCGCCCACCCTGGTCCTCTCCAGGTGGAGAGGAAATAATCCAGAATCGTCTTCCACAGTTTCATGGTTTTCTTCCTCTTCTATCGAAAAGGCCCGGGGCTGTGGGCCCCGGGCCCTGCGATTATTTAAATCTTTCTTATATTGCGCTCGATTTTCGGTGCCGGGCTTAGGCGATCATTTTAAGGCCACTGCGGCGCCAGGGACTTTTATTCCCATGGCCGTCGCCATTTTATAGAACAGGTCGGTATTGTCGTAATACCCATTGAAGAGTACCTGATTGGATCCGAGAGCGTAGACCGGAACGGGAACACCCGTGTGCGAATAGGTGGTCCAGCCTATGCCCGCGGCCTGATTGGCGAGGTGGGTGAGGGTGACGGTGAGAGGCTCATAGCCGCCGTAGAGCTGGTAGACGCTCTCCTGCGGCGCACGCTCGACTTCGCCCTTCATCGAGCGGACGAAGGAACGCTGGAGCATTTCCTTGGATGCGTCGTCCAGCTTCTCGTAGTCGATGCCGAAGAAGTCCTTGATCGTGGGCAGAAGGTCGTTGAGTTTGGCCGTGGCCAGAGTGCTCCGCTTCTTGTAGGGTGTAAGGACATTGTCATTGAAGGCCACATACGAGCCCTGCTGGAGGAATACCTTTTCGAAGAAGGTGGAGTACTGGGTGCCCGCGAACCCGATGCTCATGCCGCCCGTCTCGTGATCGCCCGTTACGATGATGAGGGTCTCCTCGGGATGCTTTTTTTGGAATTCCACGGCTCGCGTGATTGCCCTGTCGAGGGCAAGCGTGTCGTTGATTGATGCGGCCGCGTCGTTGGCGTGGCAGGCCCAGTCGATTTTGCCCCCCTCAACGGCAAAGAAGAAGCCCCTGGGATTGTCGAGGAATTCGATGCCCTTCGAGACGTAGTCCGCCAGGGAGAGATCCCTGGAATCGCGGTCGATTTCGTAGGGCATGGCCATGGAATCCTGGAGCGTGGGGTTGACCGCGAGGACCTTGCCGGCCGAGGGAGTGAGGGCCCGGAAAGCGGCGACGCTGTTCACGAAGGTATAGCCGTTCTTCTTGGCGAGGTCGATGATGTCGGGCTTGTCGCCGTTCTTGCCCTTGGGCTGAAGGAAACCGCCGCCGCCGAAGTAATCGAAGCCCGAGGCTACCAGCTGGAGGCTGATATCGTAGTAGTCGCTGCGGGAGGGAACCTTTGCGTAGTAACCGGCGGGGGTCGCATGGTCGAGGGAGACCGTCGTCACCACGCCCACCTTCATTCCGTTATCCTTGGCGTATTCGGCTATCGTCTTGAACTTTTTCGTCTTGCCGACATCCATGTTGATGACTCCGCTGAGAGTCTTGTTGCCCGTCGCGATGGCGGTTATCGCGGAGGCGGAGTCGGTGATGATGGAGCTGGAGTCGTAGGTGGTGGCGATTCCCTGAGCGGGGAACTGGGTGAAGCCGAGTCTGTTGAATCCGGGTTCCCTGCCGACGAGAGCCCTGGTATAGATTTCGGCCGCGCTTACCTGGGCGAGGGCCATGCCGTCGCCGATGAACAGGAATACATACTTGGCCTGGGCGCCCTGTCCAAAGGCGGCGCCGATGGTCAGGAAAAGAGCCAGTATCAGGGTGATGAGCCTGGAACGGTTTTTCATGAGTTCCTCCTTGAGATAATTAGGATGAACACATAATTCCAGTGAAATATGAGGAGAGCTTTAAGAACAGGAGAGATTTCAATTATTTCGGAGAGCTGGCCGACAATGTCACGCCTTGCTCTTTTAGATAGCGGCTACGGTCGATAAACCATTTCGGTTACAGCCAGGCTTGTCTGTCTTGATGACTGCGCGGCCGATAAGCCGTTTTGTCTATGTGCGTTCGTCGCGCCGGTCGTCAGTCGATGGGGCCGGCTTCCGGCGGGCTGGATGTGTCCGGGTCTGACGGAGTTTGTTCAGCGGAGATGGCGGCCCGGGCATTCGTTTCTTCCGGCTTGCCCACATTCTGAGGTTCTGGTTCGGGTGTGGCGGCGCTGCCGGAAGAAGACACTGATGCTGGCGCGATGGCGGCATCGCCGCCGGAAGATGCCTTTTCCTTCTCCTCCTCGAGGACCGCGGCCGCCTCGATGTCCTTCACAAACTGGTCCTTTGTGGCGGTAATCTCTGCGTAGGCTTTCTTCACCTGCCCGTAAAGCTTTCCGAGTTTTCTGAACAGCTTGGGGAGATCGCGGGGCTGAATGAAGATGATGGCGACGCAGAGAATGACGGCGAGCTCCGACCATCCGATACCGAACATCAGTCTTCCCCCCATTTGAATATTTTCGCCACGAGAATCGCGAGAAAATAGAGCGCGACAAGGGGAGCCGCGATGGCGAGCTGGCTCACCGGGTCCACGGATGGAGTGATGACGGCCGCGAGGACGACGATGCCCACAATCACGTAGCGGCTTGCTTTGAACACAGCCTTCCTCTGGAGGACATTCAGGGCCAGAAGAATTTCGAGCACGAGGGGCGCCTGAAAAGTGATGATCGCCCACAGAAGGAAGGAGAGGACGTAGCTGATGCTCTGCTGATAGTTGAGCAGGACGCCCACACGGTTCGGGATGAAGATGTTGTTGGTGAGAAAACGGATCGAGAACGGGATGATCCGGAAATATGCCAGATAGGCGCCGAACGCAGCGAGGAAGAAGCTGATCAGGAGTCCGGCGACAATGATTTTGTGGTATTTCTGGTCGATTCCGGGAAACACGAACTGCACGATGTTGATCACATGGACGGGCAGGGAGAAGATGAGGCCGAAAATCGCAGCCGTCTTCAGCTGAACGAGGAATCCTTCGGCGATGGAATTCGCGAACAGCGTCATACTCAGCCCGCTCTTGACCGAATCGAACTGCACGGTGAGGAGGGCGATCAGCTTCCCGTAGAAAATGAAGGCGACAACTGTGCCGATGGCGAAGAAGAGGAAAGAGACAAGGACACGATTCCTGAGCTCGGTGATGTGGTCGAGAATCGTCATCTCCTTGTCGGGATTGGGGTCTTTTTTTGTCATTTTGACGGATCAGGACGCGCTTTTCTTGCTATCCTCCGAAGAGGCGGTGTTCTTCTTTTCCTCATCCTTGCTGTCGAAGCCATCCTTGGATCCTTTGTCGAATTCCTTCTTGGCCTGGCCAAGCGAACGCGCGAATTTGGGAATTGCGCTCGCGCCGAAAAGGACCAAAATCACCAAAGCGATAATGAGTAGCTCATTGGTTCCAATCATGAGGATACCTCCATTAATCTGGAATTAAGAATAATAGTATATTGCATCCGCCATATTATAACAAGAAGATTCTCTTCAGTCTTCCCCAAACGAGCAAGTCTCCAGGCCACCTGTGACTTTGCCGCTCGTGTCGGGCACCACAGGGCCTTCATGGGCCGCGTTCTTTCTGCTAGCCTTTCCGTATGCTGAAGAACGAACTCATCGTGGTGCATGGCGGCGATCCGGCCGCCATGACGCGCGAAGCCCTCGCGGCCGCCAGGATTGAAACGCTGATAAAGCCGGGCGCGCGCATTGCCCTCAAACCCAACCTTGTCGTGTCCAAACCCGCGTCGTCGGGAGCGACGACGCATCCCGAGATCGTGAGAGCCGTCGTCGAGTATCTGCGCGAGAAGGGCTACGAGCGCATCTCGATCATGGAGGGTTCGTGGGTGGGGGACAGCACGGCCAAGGCCTTCGTGGCGGCTGGCTGCAAGGAACTCTCCGCCAGCCTTGGAGTTCCCCTCATCGACCTTCAACTGGATTCATGGAAACGTTACGACGCGGGAGGCGGACTGAAGGTCGCGGTGTGCGATCAGGCGATGGCCGCCGATTTCATCATCAACCTGCCAGTCGTCAAGGGCCATTGCCAGACGACAGTCACCTGCGCCCTCAAGAACCTCAAGGGCTGCATGCCCGACGACGAAAAGAGGAGGTTCCACGAACTGGGCCTGCATGAGCCTATCGCCAGGCTGAACCGCGTGCTCAGGCCGGGATTCATCCTCGCGGACGCGATCTGCGGCGACCTCGATTTCGAGGAGGGAGGCAACCCCGTGCCGATGAACCGCCTCGTGGCTGGCCTCGATCCGGTGCTCCTGGACGCCTATGCATGCAGGCTTCTGGGCCACAATCCCTCGGAGGTGGCGTATATCGGGCTTGCCGAGCGATACGGGGTTGGCTCGGCGGATTTGTCGGCGGCTCGTATCACCGAGCTGGGCGACAAGGAAGCGGCTCCGGCCACATCTCCGCGATCGGGGCGCGTGAAAGCCCTGGCGGCCCGCATCGACGAGCGTTCGGCATGCTCGGCCTGCTGCGCGGCGCTTGTGCACGGTCTGGCCCGCATGGAGGAGAGGGGCCTTTTGAAAAAACTCGACGCCGCGCTTGCCGACATGACAGAGTCGCGCATCGCCGTCGGGAGAGGCTTCCGCGGACAGCGGTACGAAGGCATCGGCTGCGGGGCGTGCGCCCGCGGCGCGCTCGCTTCGGTCAAAGGCTGTCCGCCGGACGGCGCGGCAGTCGCGCAATTTCTGGAAGGTTTCGCAAGAGGGAAGATGGAGAAGGATGCCTCTTGAAAACCTACTCCACAGCCCAGATAGCGGCTTTGATCGGCGTCCATCCGAACACGGTACGGTTCTATGAGCGGATAGGGCTGCTCCCCACGGTACCGAGGGCCAAGAACGGCTATCGTGTTTTCGACGACCGGCATCTCGCGCAACTCCGGCTCCTGCGTGCCGCCTTCCGCGCGGAGATCATCAGCGACAGGCTCAGACGGGAGGCCTATGAAATCGTAAAGACGGCGGCCGCGGGCGATGCCGGAGAGGCATATCGGCGCGCGGAGCAGTACCGNGAACATCTCCGGGAAGAACAGGCAAAGGCCGAAGAAGCGATCCTCATTGCGCAGAACATCCTCGGCGACATAGGTACGCCCGACGAAACCCCTGTGTTTAGCGGCAGACATGACACGGCCGGAGCCCTCGGCGTCACGGTAGACGTTCTGCGCGATTGGGAAAGGAATGGCCTGATCCGGGTGCCAAGGACATCCGGCGGACTCAGGCAATACCGGCACAGAGAGATGAACCGCCTGAAAATCATCGGCATCCTCAGAAACGCGCACTATTCCATGATGTCCATTCTGCGCATGCTGAATCGCCTGGACGAGGGAGACATGAATATCCGCGAGGCGATCGATACGCCCGGCGAAGAGGAGGACATCGTTCACGCCACGGACCGCTACATCAGCGCGCTTACTATGGCTGAGCGGGACGCGTCGGAAATGATGGACATGCTCAGGCAAGGCCCGGGCGGGCACACATGCGTGCCCGCGCTTGGGAACCCGACGCCCCTGAAAAACATTGTAAATAAGCCACTTTTAAAATCGGTTGCTCTCGCGCATCATGAAATCGTAAAAATCAAACCCTCCAGTAAGCCACCACTAAAAACAACGACGCTATGCTTCTCCCTCTGGAGGAAATTGCATGTGTTCTGAAAATACACAGCAAGCGCAGTGGCGGCGAAAGACGGCGGCGTTTTTGGCCGGTCAGGGCATCTCTCTCTTTGGGTCGCAGATTGTACAGATGGCATTGATCTGGCATGTGACATTGAAGACCTCATCGGGCGTATGGGTCAGTGTTCTGACGATGGCGGCTTTTCTGCCCCAGATGATCATGTCCCTGTTCGGCGGGGTCTGGGCCGATCGCTACAACAGAAAACATCTCATCATAGCCTCCGACGCAGTCATCGCCGTGACGACGCTCCTGCTAGCGCTGTCCATGATGTCGGGGGCTGCGGGCGAGGTCGCTCTGCCGGCCATCGTCATTGTCGCGGCCATCCGCTCCCTGGGCAGTGGCATACAGACTCCCGCCGTCAACGCGGTCATCCCGCAGCTTGTCTCCGGAGACAGGCTGGCGCGGGTAAACGGCATCAACGGGAGCATCCAGTCGGCGGTCCAGTTTGTCGCNCCCATCGCCGCCGGCGCCATCATGTCCTTCGGCCCGATCCACGACATCCTGTTCATCGACGTGATCACCGCGATTCTCGGCATCGGCATATTGTTCCTGATAAAAATCCCGAGGCATCAGCCGACAGAAAGAACGGGGCCCACGTCCGTGTTTACGGAAATGAAGGAGGGCCTCATGTTCACATGGAATCATCGGTTCCTCAGGAGGTTGCTCGCCACCTACGGCGCATACATTTTTCTGTGTGTTCCCTCGGGGTTCCTGACGGCGCTCATGATCAAGAGGACTTTCGGCGACAGCGTGATGTTTCTGACGATCAATGAGACTGTTGGCTTTGCGGGGGCCTTCATCGGAGGGCTGCTGCTCGGCGCGACGGGAGGTTTCAAAAACCGGAATACGACGCTGTTCCTGGGAATGATGGTCTATGGAGCGGCCTCTCTCGCCGTCGGGTTTGCCGAAGCGTTCTGGCTTTTTGCCGGGCTCATGTTCCTTATCGGCATGACGATACCGGCCGCCCAGACCGCGATTTTTACCATGGTTCAGGAAAAAACCGACCCGTCCATGACGGGCAGAGTCTTCAGCCTGGTCAACCTGATGTTCACTGGCTTCATGCCGCTCGGCATGGTCATCTTCGGGCCATTGGCCGATGTCATCCGTATCCAGACGATGGTGATCGCCTGCGCGATCCTCATCATCTTCCTCAGCCTGAATTATTCGATAAACGCCCTGCGCGCTATGGAGAACTCAACCTGCGTATATCGATAGCCTTTTTCCTTATGCCCGAATGTCCTGTCGAATTCTTCCGCCTCATGTTCATCGATATTGTACACGTCGCTCTCGAAAAATCGCCACGCGTGATCCGCGAACGTCCCTTTTACGAGCTCAAGCGTGAGCAGGCTGAAAGGATATTTCCCATCCGCCGCCGAAATGCCGTAATCCTTTGAGCTCTTGAAACCATGCCGGCAGTAGTTCTTGGGATTGCCATATATTATGACGGCTGTGTACCCCATTTCGCCCGCCCGCCGCATCGCGTGCCGTATCAGCGATGATCCTATTCCCTTTTTCTGGTACTCGGGAAGCACGCTCACCGGTCCGAAGGTGAGTACTTCTACTGCCGCGTTCTTCTCATTGACGACAGACGATCTCGCGAACATGATATTGCCCACGAGCTCCCCGTCGACCAGGACGACATAGTCAAGGTCCTTGATGAAGTCTCTATGCGTGCGCATGACATGAGCGAGATAGTGTTCGTCGCATCCGGGGACATGCAGATTCCAGAACGCTTCCCTAGTGATTTCTTCGACCCTTCTGTAGTCGGATTCGGTCTCATTTCGAATACTTGTTTCCATCGACGCACCTGCCTCTGTGACCTTTCATGATGAATCAATCTACTATGTCGCGTGCGCGCGAGCAATTGCTGTGAGGATGATCTGGAAAAATTCAATACATCGCAGGGCCGGTTTATGCAAATTGTCAACGGCATTGACAATTTGTACGAAAGCGGAAACCGATATTTACTTCTGGCGCGACAGTGCCGGCACAGAGGTCGATGTTGTGTACGAAGATGGACCGAAGGTAAAGGCGATTGAGATCAAGTCGGGCAAGACCTTCGCGCCGGAATTTGCCAAAGGGCTCGAGTCCTGGATGCGCTACTCCGGAGCCAAGCCAGCTGACTGCGCCCTGGCCTACGCCGGCGGGCAGAGCATGAAATGGAAGGATATAGCCCCCGTTCCCTGGGCATCCGTCGGCGAATAGGTGAAGGGGTAGAAGCGCGAAGGGAAAAGTCACACGTGCCTGCACATAAAAATGAAATCTACTTTTGAATATCTCTATACAAAGGTTCTAGTCGAGCTCGAATAATCGAAAGTACATCAGCCCACTCTCTGAAAGACAGATGAGAGCGTCTCATAAATGCTCTCCATTGAACCAGAGCCGTATCGGAACTTGCGAAGGCCGAAGAAAACACAGCTGGCTTCGTTGGGGTAAGTGTATTTCGTCTTTGGAAGGTGGCCCTCAATGCCTGTAGGAGTTCCATATCCGAGATGTCATAGTGTTCAAGCAGATAGGCGACGTCCCAGAAATCCTTCATGCATGTAGAGCATTGTCGCATACTGGAAGGTAATTCCTTTCTCTGCGGCCACAGTCTTGAGCCGTGCCCTGATGGAAGCTTCTCTTCCTGTCATACTAACGCCTCAAGATAACCGCGCATCGAGCCTTCCATGCGGAGCAGTTTCGAATATTCCAGCAGCTGAGGGATATTTCTGCTATGCTCTTGTAGATATGCACGAAGTGCTTCCATCGCGATATCCATACCAAGGGCATTCCGGAAACGAATGATATCGCAGATGGTTTTCTCGCGGTCGTAGACTCTAATGGTGCCTGCGCCAACACTTTTTTCAATGATTCCCAGCTCGAACCGCGCCTTTGAGAATGAGAATAGTCTGATTGGAGGAGATTCTGGAATAGCTATCCGATAATCGCGGCGGATGGCAAGCTGTATCTCTGGCGGTTCCCAAGTACCGATTCCATGTATCGAAAGCGCCGTACCAAGACAAAAGATTCCGCCCGGGATAGCCTTCTGAATATCGAGAAGTTCAGACCGCTCTGTACCATTGGCGAGGGCGTAGAGGCCACGTTTGAGGCGTACGAGAACGCCCGCTTTTACAAGGGCAGAAAGTTGGCTTGAGTGGACGCCTTCATCCCGTAGCGTTTTGGCCTTTGCATAGCCACCCTCTGCGGCCATGAAAGAAATGATCTTTTTCTGAATTCCATAACCAGCATCGGTTTTACCGGAATCTGAACTACAAGACACCAGACCAGCGATATTGTTCTTTATGTTTTTACAAATTGTCATTTTAATTGACATTTTGTAAAAACAGAGTACAATAAGACCATGATAGCGAGACAAGCGGCGGATACCCTCAAACGCCTTGAGAAGGGTTTCCCGGTGCTCTGCATCACCGGTCCGCGACAGTCGGGTAAAACCACTCTAGCCAAGGCTGCATTTCCAGAAAAACCNTATATTTCGCTCGAGGATCCCGATATCGCCCGCCTGGCGAGGGAGGATCCCCGCGGCCTTCTCGATAGCTATCGCGATGGTCTCATTCTCGACGAAGCACAGGCAGTGCCCGAGATCTTCGCCTACCTCAAAACCGCGGTTGACGCCGATCCACGGCCAGGCACCTACGTTGTGACCGGCTCGCAGCAGTTCGACCTCCTCGCCGGAGTCACCGAGTCGCTCGCGGGGCGNGCGGCCTTCGTTTCGCTACTTCCCTTCTCGACAGAGGAGCTCGCTTATGCNGGGAGGCTTCCGTCCGATCCCTTCGAGGCGATGGTGAAAGGATTCTATCCACCCCTCTACGACCGCGAACTGAGCCCCTACGACTGGTACACTAACTATCTCACCTCCTATGTTGAACGCGATGTGCGCTCCATACTCAATGTGAAGGATCTCGGCCAGTTTCAGACCTTCGTGAAAATGTGCGCGTCTCGTGTTGGTCAGCTTCTCAACCTGAACGCACTCGCGACTGATTGCGGTCTGTCGCACAATACGGCCCGAGCCTGGCTTTCGGTGATGGAGGCGAGCGGCATTGTGTATCTGCTCCGGCCGTATCACAAGAACTACGGCAAGCGCCTCGTTAAAAGCCCCAAGCTCTATTTCGTGGATACAGGCCTGGCAACGCGGCTTCTCGGCATCAGAACGGCAGAGGAGCTCTTCGTACATCCAAACCGAGGCAATATTTTTGAGTCATTCGTCGTGGCGGAGCTTCTCAAGGCGCGCTGCAACCGGGGATTCACTCCCGATATCTACTTCTGGCGCGATAACGTCGGTACGGAAGTCGATGTTGTGTACGAGGGCGGGCCGAAGCTGAAGGCGATCGAAATCAAGTCGGGCAAGACCTTCGCTCCGGAACTCGCCAAAGGCCTTGAGTCCTGGATGCGCTACTCTGGAGCCGCGCCAGCCGACTGCGCTCTCGCCTACGCCGGCGAGCAAAGTATGAAATGGAAGGACATAACCCTCGTCCCCTGGGCCTCCGTCGGCGAACTGGTGAAGGATAGGTGGACGAGAATTTATTGCCCTCAACTGCTCCACCTTTTCTATGATGAGGACATTCGCGTCATGGATGAGCAGTGTCATCTTTCAGGAGCTCCTGACGACGAATATCTTCTATCGAAGTGTTGGCAAGATATGCCGCTTTTGATACCGATACCATCTCTTCAGAAATTGCCCTGTGAAGGAGCTGATCAAAACGCAGTGGATGCTCGTCGATCGGATAGGGGTTCGGTTCCTGTTTTCGCCAGTTCCTGGCGCTTATCTCGTGACTAAAAGATTCGTAGATATACTCGGAGATAATTTCTTCTTGCTTTGCCCGGTACATGATGGCCTGCATTGAAATGCCGTATTGTTTCTTGAGTCTGTCGAGTTCGAAGAATGATATCTCCAGGCGTTTCGATCCCAATTCTTTTATGAGAACATCCCGAGGCAGCAGGAACACACCGCCAAAAGAATGGCAAAGCTTCTCCCTTTCCGAATCGGATAGGGAATCAGAGAAGTTTAGGGAGAGATGAGCAAACTCATGGAGCGCCGTAAGACGTTTGCGATCGGAGGGTGCAGTCGAATTCAAGATGATGAATGGAGACTGATTTACCCACCCCGAAAGTCCATCGAAGCCCTGCCCTCCGTCGATTTCGAGTACCCGTATGGAATGCTCTTCGAGGCAGTCGATCACATATCCGATCGGTCCTTCTGATCCGAGACCCCAAGCTTTCCGCAATTCCATGGCAGCTTCCCAAATATCGTCAAGGCTGGAGATCACACAGTCTGAAAGGGGGTTGGTGAAGGGGGGAGAAGCCGGAAAGAACGATTCAAGTTCGGAATATCGCTCTATAGTGTTTTTGATCCGGGCCTTCAGGGTTTCCACAGCTTTTTTACCCAAGGCGGCCTTTTTCCGGAAGTTTATGGAGTCGACAGCTATTTCATATTTGGAAAAGAAATAATCTGGCTTCACTCCAAGAGCGTCACTCAAGGCAATGAGAATCGCGCTATCAGGAGACATAAGGTCGTTTTCATATTTACTAATGGCCTGCTTGGATACTCTATGTTCCATCTTGGTNNAAATAAGGGCATCCATTGAGAAGCCGGCCATTACTCGGGCGGCCTTGAGTCTCTGGCCAAAAGATGACGGCATGGGAAAGTCCTCCGTGTGTTTACAAATATAGTATATAAAACTTGACTTGTCTACCGCAAATATCTATTATTTGTATAAGCTCGTTGAGCTATATAAAACATAAAGTGAGGTATCATTATGGCAACCAACCCTCCTTCGCACGATGGTCACCGCAATGGCGCTGTTCGCGGACGCTCCCAAGTTCAAAATCTGGTCAATGAGAACTGGACGAAGCGNGATACAGAAACTGGCAGATTTATAGAACAGAAACAGGAAGGGAAACCGTTCAAAGGAGTACGTAAAGAAAAGCAATGAACGCGATATATCAGCATAATTCTTTTATAATTGAAACTGTTATTTATTTATGTGAAGTAAAGTTGCTGTTTCTCACAAACAAAGGCCTAATCCATCTGTGATTAGTAAGAGGAGAAGGAGGAGTAATGACTAGTATACTAGAAGAGTACAGTTCTATACTTGATAAGCTCGGGAATGAAATTGACATTTCTCCGACAGATTATCAGAGAGCTGTTGAAAGCTACAATTCTGTTGGGAAGTGGCTTAGTGATGGATTTCTAGAAAAACAATATCCATTTTGTCTTAATGCACCAGACATATATCCCCAAGGCTCCTTTAATCTTGGCACTGTGGTTCGCCCTATACGGGAAGGGAAAGAATCGGATTTTGACATTGATCTTGTATGCGAAAGCATATACAGCGCTTCGGCTCTTCCATCGAGAGTAAAGCAGAATATTGGCAATAGGCTACAAGCACATGATATTTATCGAGAAAAAATGAGTCCAGAGGGAAGAAGGTGTTGGACCCTTCTATATGCACCCAGTGATAAACTGCCCTTCCATATNGACATATTGCCATGCAAATCTAATGGAGGAGATGGGGAAGTCGCAATTACTGATCTATCAAAAAACACTCATGAATATTCATGGAGATCTAGTAATCCGAGAGGCTTTGCAAAGTGGTTTAAATCTTGCAATACTACAACGGCTGTTTTTTCTCAAAGCCAAAAGCAGAGATTTCTAGAAACTGCAATGGATGAATCTGGGAAAGCCTTGTATGACAGTATAGAAGCTGTACCGGATATCCTCGTTAGGACTCCATTGCAGAGAATGGTACAATTATTAAAAAGGCATAGAGATATTCAGTTTGCAGCCTCACCAGAGAACAAACCAATTTCGATGATCATTACGACCTTGTCTGCCAAGGTGTATAGCGGAGAAACCAGCACAGCAGAAGCGTTATTCAATGCCATAGAAGCACTATATAGCTACTCTGAGTATTTAGGCGACAAGAAAGGCGCCTGGATATTAAGCGAACAAATGAAAAAGCAATCATTGATTACTAGACGTTGGAATGCCGAAGGATATTGGGAATGGTATATTCCTAATCCAATAAACCAACAGGAAAATTTTGCTGACAAGTGGCATGAGAACAATAATGTAAAAGCAAAAGCATTTTTTGAATGGATAGAAGTTCTCCATCGAGAATTTCAAGAAATCAAACAGCCCAAGGGTATTCATAAACTATATGAGTCAATGGCCAACGCCTATGGAAGCGATGCTGCCAAAAGAGTCATAAAATCATATGGTGAAGAAGTGTTTTCTCTGCGAAATGAAGGCAAGCTTTTCTTTGCTGCTGGTACTGGGACACTGGGAGCAGATGGAACACAAAAAGTAAAGGATCATACTTTTTATGGCGAGAATGATTCCAAAGACTTGTATTAATCTCGGGAGTCAGCAATTCCATCTAGATTCTCTAATTCATCCTCAACAATCAATCATCGTAAATCATTGCTTGATATGGGAAGCCACTTTGCAGCCATCAGCAAGAAGTCGTTCTTACTTAATAAGATTAGAATATCGATTAGGGCAGCTCCCCAAAATTTACGTACTTAAGCCAGATATCGTTGCCGAGGCGAAGGCTGAAGGGCGAAAATTGCCTCATGTGTTTAATGGTGCCGAGTTATGTTTATTCCGTGCAGCTTATAATGAGTGGAACAGTAATATGCAGCTATCAGATACGGTACTTCCCTGGATTTCTGAATGGCTGCTTTTCTATGAAATATGGCTAGCAACAGGAGAATGGATGGGAGGTGGCGAACATCCTTTAGTTAAGGGGGAAAACGATAAGCCACTCTAGAGTTCTTATAAGCATAGGGCTTTAATAAATACTCCATTAACCCTGTTCCATAGCCAGATTTTATTAAGTGCATGAGGATTTATACACCGGCCCATTTCAATAGCTAGCGAATTTGGAATTGCGGGAAAGATGTGTACCTCTGCATTACTATGCGTTTCAAAAATTATCGACATTAGTAATCGGAATTTGATGGAAAAATCTCGCTGAATATCTGGGCTATCTACTACTTCTGTAGTAGGGTTATCAACAAAAAAGTCGACAATAGGAATGTCTCCAAGTGCTTTAAAAACATCCTCATGATTTACCTTGGCACTAATACTCATAACTATAGCAATAATCTCGATAGTTCTATAATCAGGTAGAATAGTGTACGAAAATTTTGGTCTTTGTGAATTTATGGTCTTTGGCCAAAGCCATTTGTTTATACTATTTCTTTGAGCTTGATAGATTGTACAATCAATTCTATCACCAATAACATAGCCAAGATATGTTAATATTGGTATTTGAGCTAATGCAAAAATGTCTAAGTGCTCAATCTCCCAATCACACATACGATCAATAATTGAGGATATTCTATACTGTATCTTTTTCTCTGCTGCTTGATAGAAAGCTGTCGATGATTCTCCATATGTAATACTTGAACTGGCGTTGTACAGTGTTTAGCGAGCAAATGACTAAGGGTTCAGAGCAACTACTTATGGTAAAGCAAATAAGTGATTGTACGCGTCACACAAAACAATTAAAGGTGTAATACTAGATATAAACTAATATCTATACAAATAAGAATAATTAGTCTATACTATGTATTACTATGAATATACGAACCACAACCTCCGTTCAGGGCTCCAAAACCTACCACTATGTGCAGCTTATTCAAAGCGTGAGAGATGAAAAGACCGGAAAACCAAAAACTATCGTCCTCTACAACTTCGGAAAACCTGAAGATGTCGATGTCGACGCGGTCAGAAAGCTTATCGTCACTTTATCGACGCTTCTTCCTCATGGTGAATTGGGAATTGAACCATCCTTGGGCAGTGCCATTGGCGAGGAAGCGCTCACCTTTCTCGAAGCCCGTGATTTTGGTGGTATCTGGCTTCTGGATGCATTGTGGCGACGTTTGGGGATGAACAAGGCTGTCGAAGGGCTTCTCGACGATAGAGCATATAAAACGCCCGTGGAACGGCTCATGTTTGCCATGGTCTCCTCCCGAATCCTTTCCCCTGGTTCAAAGCTTTCAATTGAACACTGGGTAGAAAAGAATACTTATATTCCAGGGCTCCCGAGCGTGGAGGTGCACCAGCTCTACCGTGCCATGGATCTGCTTGTTGGCTCATCGGAACAGCTTCAACATGCCATCTTTCAGGAAGTATCCAAGAATATGGATCTCGATGTTGATCTTTTGTTTTTGGATACTACGAATACCTTCTTCGAAATCGACCATGAAGACCTTGGCGAAGAAGGAGTGCGGAAACGGGGACATAGCAAGGACAATCACCCTGAGCTGCCGCTTATATCCATTGCCTTTGCGGTAACCCGTGGAGGAATACCGGTACGGTGCTGGGTGTTCCCGGGGAATACCAGTGACCAGAATATCGTGGAAGAAGTAAAGCGGGATCTTGGGAAGTGGAATCTTGGGAACATCATCATGGTGGAAGATGCGGGGTTCAACTCCAGCGATAACCGAAGGGTCCTGCGGCGATGCGCAGGGCATTATATCATAGGTGAGAAGCTGCGAACGGGGAGTGCTGGAGTCAGCGTGGAGGCGCTCCATCGCAAGGGTCGCTATAAGACACTTGCGAATGGCCTTTCGATCAAGGAGGTGATCACCGACGAAGGTACGGCCGCCATGCGTCGATATATTGTGGTCAGGAATCCTGAAAGTGCATCCAGGGACAAGAAGATACGAGATGATATTGTCGTCGTTGTGCAGCAAAAGCTCGATGAGCTTACACAACTTTCAGGCGAGGCGCATACCAAGCAAGCCTGTATATTGCGAAGCCATAGCGCCTATGGAAGATATATTCGACAGGACGAACACGGGAGACTCTTTTTGAATACCGAGAAGATCGCGTCGGAAGAGCTTCTGGATGGCAAGTTTTTGATAAGCACGTCCGACATGACCCTTTCTGCTGAGGATGTTGTTGCAGGATACAAACAATTGTCGGAGGTGGAACGGGTATTCCGCGACATGAAAAATATCCTTGATCTCAGGCCTGTGTATCATCGTCTGGAAGAAAGAATTCGCGCCCATGTGCTTTTATGCTGGCTCGCCATGGTCGTGGTTCGCTATGCAGAAAATGAATCAGGTCTTACCTGGCACAAGATCATTGGCATGATTGATTCGATCCGTCTTGGCAGGATCGGCACGAAAGCCGGGACATTCTGGTACACGACAGCCTTAAGCAATGATTCAAAAACGCTTTTCAACGCGCTGGCGGTGAAAGAACCTCCCAAGCTATGGGCTGCGGAGCTCGATAAAACATGAAATAGTTTGTAAGACTAGAAAAAACATGAACCCTAGAGCTTAATACCTTATAGTACTATATTTTACCTGATTTATTCGTAGTACCGACTGTTCAACGCCAGTTGAAAGATTAATGATTTCAGGTGGATATACTGGAAAAATCGAATAGTTGCTGTTTTGTAGAATCGCATACTGAGACGCGTTATATGTAATCTGGCTGATGGTATTATTTATCTTTGAAATAACTATTAGTACTACTCCATTTCGAACATTTGTGGCGTCGTATATTTTTTGAATATTATACTCATGTGTAATTTCATTTCACGAAGTAATTCAACGTTATAATTTCCAACAAGAGCAGAATCGTCAATGGTTTTGTGACAAGTCGGGCAACAAAGCATTAAATTGTCCGCCGATTTTGAAAGCTCCTCAGAAAGATTTTTGTCACCTCGAGGCCCGATCGAACTATCGGAAATAATATGACAATATTCGCCAAGAAGGACGTGTTCTTGTGTGATGAAATTCCGATTACTGACCCGGCAATTTAAAAGCTGCTTGAAGCATAGTGAATTGCTGGATTTCGGAAATACGAGATTATCCTTTCAGGACTTCGGAGTAACATCCTCATATGGTTTGTCGCTGATGCTTTCAGATTTGCTTTTGTCCTGACCGGTGTGCGCGACCCTACACCTTGCTTCAGGTCGGCATTCAAATGTTCGTCAGGATTCAAATCAGGACTGTATGCAGGAAGGAAAAACAATTCGATTTTTTCTTTGTGTGCCGAAACCCAGTCCGTGACGATCGTCGCATGATGCACTTTCAGGTTATCCAGAACCAGGAATACTTTTCGTGGAGCATCCCTCACCAAGGCATCGAGGAACTCAATGAATTTTTCGATGTTTACTCCTCCCTCAACGATCATCCAGTGGACATGCCCTTTATTCGTGATCGCCGAGACCATACTCAGGTTTTCGTATTTTGCGGTTGCCTGGACCACCGGTGTCTTGCCTTTGGGAGCATAGCCACGGCACCTCACATCACCAGCGCGTAGGCCCGTCTCGTCGCCCCAGTAGATTTCAGCATTCTCCTGCTTGGCTCGATCCTTGATCGCAGGGAATTCTTCCTCAAGCCATGCTTTTACTTTTTCAGGTTTACGTTCATACGCAAACTTCACCGGCTTCTGTGGTGTGAATCCCCATCGTTTCAGGTATTCTCCAACAGTGCGTATCGGCATCGTGAATTGGTATTCATTCTGGATGAGCATTCGAACCGCTTCACGGGTCCATAGGGCAAAATCAAGTTTCAGCTGCTCGGGTCTCCGGTCAATAATCTTTTTCTTTATCTCTTTTTCTTGCTCAGGGCTCAGGTGTCGGTCTTCGCCGAATTGTCGCCCCCTTGGCTTGCCCTTGATCGCCACTGCCTGGCCGTGTGCAAGAAAAATGCTCCAGGTTTTACTGACCGCCGTGTGGCTCATCCCCACAGCTTCCTGGACATCCTGCATTGATTTTCCTTGCTGTTTCATCCTTATTATGATCTTTCTTCGATCTTCCAATGCTGCTTTCGACAGCTTCCGTCCATCTTCTTGTTCCATGCTTTAGTATAACATAGACTCTACAGCTTTTCTATTGCTAAGTCAGTAATTGGTTTATTACAACCACGAAACTCGCATCTTCCAGCAGCTGCTATCCATAAATCTCTTCGGACTTGCATTGGTAAATAAGTATTGGACATAAATCATTTTCCTTACAGCTTTTCAATTGATATCTACACCCTAAACACCTTCATCACTTCATCCCCTAAATGATTTATAACCTTCACCGCGATGCGACCGGAGGCGGGTTTGGCGAAGGGGCGGGAGGTGTCGCTGCGCAGGGTGGACCAGGCGTCTTCGTTGACTTCGGCGCGGAGGCTGGTTTTGAGGGCGGTGTAGGGGTCGTTGGCGCCGAGGAAGTAGGCCTGGCGGACGAAGAAGCTTTCTTCGTTGTAGTCGGTGTCGATGAACCAGCAGGCGATGCCGTCGGGGCCGTCGGAGCGGACTTCGCCGGTGTTGGGGTGGAAGACGTCCACGCCCTTCACTTTGACGCGTATCTGGTCGTCGGGAGGCGGGCAGGATTCGACGTCGGGTTCGCCGAAGATGACGAAGAGATTGCCTTTGCCGTTGTTGCGGAGGTCGTCGGCCATATGGAGGTCGGCGTTCATGCGGGCTTTGAGAACTTGGATGCGCCCAAGCTTGGAGAATTCGGTGGAGTGCGCGTCGTAGTTGAAGGCGCAGGTGATGAGGATGTCGAAGCCGGCGTCGCCCGCCTCGCGGGCCGCGGCCACCAGGTCGGGGCGCGACACGGTGCCGAATTCGGGGCCCACGAAGATCGCGGCGCGCTTTTCGGGCTTCACGTTCACATCATCACTGGCCTGTGAGCCGCCTTCGATATAGCGCCCTTCCGCGCAGATAAGGTCGCCGGGCCAGGGCGTGAGCGAGGTAAAGACGATCTTATCGTCCACGTGGGCCTGTTGGACGCCCGCGACCCTCAGGTTTTCGAGGATCATCTGGGTGAAATCGCGCGCTTCGCCGTAGCCCGGTTCGGCCTCGGATGGGGTATCAATGAATTCGCCATCCTCGTCCACATCGAGCACACGGTGCGGCGANNAGAGACTCTCCACGGTGAAGGGCCCCGCCACGCGAACCTTCTTTTTGTCATCGTAAGGCTTGTCGTAGAGATATTCGAACTCCGCCTTAGCCGCGATCGATGCGTCGATTTCTTTCTGACGCGCGATGCGCGATTCCCACCATTTTTTGTGAGCCTCCTTGGCGGCGACGGGCCATGATGCGCCAGCCTCGCGCGGGATCTCCCACTCCTCCCAATCTTTACCGAGGAGCGAGTTGAGCTCGGCCCGCAGCGGTTCGAGCGTCGTCTGATACTTTTCCCATATCACGTCGATTTCCGCGTTGTTCGCGATCGACTTGAGCGTGATGTGCGGCACCCATTCGTAGACAAAGCCGCGGCGGAGATTGCCGAACACGGGCTGGCTCGACGGCGCCTCGCCCTTTAGCTCTGCCTCCTTGAGCTGCCCCTCCCGGCTGTCCACAAGGAGGTAGTAGGGGTAGCGCGCGCCCATGATTCTCGCCCTGGCGAGCGCGAGCGCCACGCGCGATGTGTCGATGGTGATCCAGCGCCTGCCCCACTGCTCCGCGACGTAGGCGGTCGTGCCCGAGCCGCAGGTGGGGTCGAGGACGAGGTCGCCGGNGTCGGTGGTCATGAGGAGACAACGCTCGANTATTGTTGTTCTTGTCTGTACCACATAAATTTTAGGGTCCGTTGTGCTTGAGCCTGACGAAGTATCCATCCAGGCATTTGTTANAGTACCAGCAGGAAAATCTGTCAAAAATCGTTTAAACATTAATACTTTATCATGTGATAGTAACCGGTTTGCTTTATTGATTCGTTTTATGCCTTCTTCACTTGTGCGCCAGCCACGGCTTTTGATGGTGTAAATTCTTTTNNTTTGGAAAAATACAGGGAAACGAATGCTGTCGCTGCCCGTTTGTGAGGTTTATATCTTCATAGAGAAAAGGTATTTCATGTGAGGATAAAAGCTGTATACCCTTTTATTCTTCCTCAGTTAAGTGGCGCACTTTCCCTAAATCATTTTGAACATGTGAGTATTTTTCTCTGTGCCTTCTTCGCCAAGTTTTTTGGGAATAAATAGCTTTCGGTATTTACATCTTGTTATGTCTTTGCTGAACCACAAGATAAAATCAATAGTATTTGGAATTAGGCTTGATGTCGCACCCATCGTTTTTGCAACCGAAATAAGAGAGACAAAATTCTCCTCCCCAAACACCTCATCCATCAGGCAGCGCACGCGATGCACGTTCTCGTCGCCGATCTGGACGAAGATCGAGCCGGAATCCGAAAGGAGGTCGCGCGCCACGGTCAGACGGTCGCGCAGGTAGGTGAGGTAGGAGTGGGTGCCGTCGCGCCAGGTGTCGCGAAAGGCCTTTACCTGCTCGGGCTCGCGCGTGATGTGGTCGGGATTGCCGTCCTTCACGTCGCGGCTCGTGGTGGACCACTGGAAGTTCGAATTGAACTTGATGCCGTAGGGCGGGTCCATGTAGATGCACTGCACCTTGCCGCGCAGGCCCTCGCGCTCGGCGAGTGAGGCCATGACCTGCAGCGAGTCGCCGAGAATCATGCGGTTGGTCCAGTGTCCCTCGTGCTGGTAGAACTCGGTGCGCGCGTTCTCGTCCACGAGGCCGTTGAAGTCCGAGAAGAGCTCGGGCTGGGAGTCCTCCGACTTTTTCGTCTCCTCTGTCCTGCGCATCAGGTCGTCGATGAGCACTTTAGGGTGAATCTTCTCCTGAATGTAGAGCGGCGGCGCGCTGACCACGAGGTCTGACCAGTCCTGCGAATCCTTGCCCCGCCACACGAGCTGCGGGTCGAGGTCGCGGTTCCGGCGCTCGTACGCGATGCGGAGCGGCGTTTCCTCCTTCGCGTTCATCACGGACTGATATTCCGCGGTCGGTATGTTCGTGCGCGTTGCCTCGCCGTGCCTGAAAGTCTCAACCGATTTCTTCGACGTATGGTTCGTCATTTGTCTGCCCTCTTAACCACTACTTTCTCTGCCATGCTCCGAAATTGAAGCTTTTATTTTGATTCTCCATCTTGCATTCTCGACAAAAACTGTTATACTTTATATGAGTCCTTGGAAGGTGAAAGCAGGCTTCATGCCTTGCGTTTCGTAAGGAACCTAGCCTCCGACAGGACTCATTTTTTTAGGATCCAACGGATCCTGCGGTGTATAATACGTGTGGGGATATTTCTCCACATCGAACACATCCTGGATAAGCGATATCTTTTCACTCAAGAATCGGTAATATCGGAAATCGTTTCTCTCATATGCCCGATTGACGGTCCACAAGACATAATCGACAACCTGTAGCATAGGCAACTGTGAAGACTGCTGAACAAAAACCCTGATCTCATTGCTGTTTTGTTTCTTCCATTTTTTCTCAAACGAGGCTATGGCTTCGTTAATGGCGTTCCACATGGTACGTTCGCGAACAATGTTTCCCATGGACGCGAAGTAGATATCGATATGCTTGTACAGGTGGAGGCGGTTTTCAAAAAGCTTTGAAACAAGGTATTGATAGAGTTTGTCAGGTTTTAAATCGAATTTTTTCCTGAACAACGCCTCATTCTTTCGGGCTACCACTATGAAGGCTCTGAAATCTTCCCTTTTTAGCAAACGGAAGACCCGTTCTTTTACTTCGGCGCAGTCCTTGTTCGCATGAAAAGCATTACTGGTGCTTGCCAGAGAAGGTACTCCCGAGAGGTATTCGTCTTTTACTATTTCATCTCGCAACGCATCAAGACGTCTGGTAAGCTCCTTTGGATCAGAAATTTCGACATAGCCAACCATGAATGTTTTGCTCACCAGCCCTTCATTCATCAAGTTCTTGCCCCTTCGTCCGAGGATTGTAGGATCCCCAGACTCATCGACGAAGAAGTACATTTTGACAGCTTTGGTCTCACGCATATGAGCTCCGAAGAATGGCATCGATATTTAAATCTGACATGTTCTTTATCATATATGCATTGCCTCGTCACATCTAAAAGTCTCAACCGATTTCTTCGACGTCTGATTCGCCATCGCTATATCCTTTTCCACAATTGCGTGTTTTTGCACCTGTTCATTATCATTAATCCTTTTTCATAACAGTAGTTATATATTTATGTTTTGCACCGGTTTGCACGTTTTATGCACCTGAATTGCGTAAGATTGCGCAGGACTGCGTGATATTGCGCAAGATGGGAATTAGTCATTGCGCCGTACCTCCTTGTAAGACCGTCCCGTCGATCATGGCCGAGAACGCCTCTCCCGTCCTTGTTTCAAAATCCGCCTCCATCCGGTAGACGTCGGTGAACTCGGCGAAGGCCCAGCGTCCGTAGCTTTTCAGGTTGTTCACGCCGGGAATCCAGTAGTTCTCCATGGTGGATTTCTTTTCCTTGGCGTCCTCGCGGCGGTAGCCTTTTATTTCGACGACGAGGTGCAGGGGATCGTCCGCGCCGTGGCCGTCGTCGAGGAGGACGATGAAGTCGGGCAGATAGGTCCTCGTCTCCGAGCCGTAGCGGTAGGGTACTTCGAAGCCCAGGTTCTGGTTCTTGACGTAGGCAAGGACATTCGGGTGGGACTCGGCGACGCGGCAGAATTCGGCCTCCCAGTCGGAGTCGAGGATAATCCAGTTGACGTGGCAGCGCCGCGCGTCGGTTTCCCAGCGCAGGCGCTTGGTCGTGGTGAAATTCACGTGGATGGTCGAGCCCGTCGGGTTGTAGGGATCGAGCACCGCCTTGACCGGACGCTCGCCCGCGAATGCTCTCGAAATCCCTGCCGTGATGCGCTCGCAGGCCATGTCGGCAAGCTCCTGATACAGAAGCTGCGCGGGGTAGGTGCCGCCCGAGCAGACGAGGCAGGTGTCGAGCCACTGTTTGGTGATGCGTTTGAGCTGGCCGAAGAGGTAGAGTTTCGGCTCTTCGCCCGGATCGCGCCACTTGGTCTCGATGAGCCTCTGGGTGAGCTTGAAGAGAATCGTGGGCTCGCGCACCTTTTCGAGGTGGTCGAGGCGGAGGTCTATGGCTTCGCCGATGATGCCCGAGTTGCGTGTGACAGATGGCCCCACAAGGTCGGGCGTGAGTTCGAGCACAGAATCTTCGTTGAATGTGGCGCTGAGCCGCTCTTCGGGCAGCTCGATGCGGTACCCCTGCACCCGCGGGAAGACTATTTCGAGGGCGTCGCGCTCGGGGCTGACCGCGCGCACATGGACCACCGGGCGGGGCGGCTGGGGCGGCGCGATTACCGGCTTGGCCGTGAAGTCGAAGGGGATGCCGAGCACGTCGGCGTACTCCACGCAGAAGTGGCCGTCCTCGTCCATCTCGTAGGACTGCCGGCGCAGGGCGCGGCCGATGACCTGCTCGCAGAGGAGCTGGGTACCGAAAGCGCGCACGCCCAGCACGTGGGTGACGGTGTTCGCGTCCCAGCCTTCGGTGAGCATCGCGACGGAGACCACGCAGCGTATCGAATCGCCCAGACGTCCGGGCTTTCCCACGGTATTCATGACTTCGCGCAGAATGTCCTGGTCGGTGATGTTGTCGGCCTGCCGAATATCGCCGGTGCGCTCCACAATCTCGCGGCGGAATCGGTCGATTTCGTCCGAGGCGGCGTCCCGGAAATTCTTTTCCAGCGCGTCGCCGGACTCGAGCTGCTCGGAGTCGATGAGGAGCGTGTGGGGCCGGCCTATGGACTTTCCATCCTCGCCGTAGTTGCGGAAAAGCGGCAGGCGACCATTCTCGAACAGTTTTCTGCCGTCTTCGGTTTCGCGCCAGAAGCCCGAGACATAGTCGTATACCAGTTTGGAGGTGGAGGTGTTGTTGCAGACGATGATGAAACAGGGTGGCACTCCGATGCCCGCAGCCTCCCAGAGGTCGAAGGTCTTCCTGTAGTGACCGTAGAGCGCCTCGAGGACCGTCTGGAGCTCCACAGGAATTGCTAAGGGGTCGAGCTGGCCGGCGTTCCCGCGGCCTTTTCTCGGCATGCGGGCCCGGATGTGCTCCCAGAGGTTGCGGAATTTGGGCATATNCCCGCCGGGGATATTGTCGGCGACCGGCACGCGCGGCAGTTTGACGATGCCACACTCGATGGCGTCCATCAACGAAAAGTCGCACATCGTCCAAGGGAAGAGCGTGCCTTCGGCGTAGCCCGAGCCGCTTAAGAAAAAAGGCGTCGCCGAGAGATCGAATACGCGTGCGAGCCCTATTTTCCGGTTTACGCTCTCGAGGCCCGATATCCACACCCGCGCGGCTTTGTTGTGCTCTTCGGCTTCCTTTTTTTCGTCGGCGGAGAGTTTCGCCTCGCCGTCGGGTTTTCCGCGGTAGCAGTGGTGAGCCTCGTCGTTGATCGCGATGATGTTCCGTAGCCCCATGAGTTCCGGCATGACCCGCTGGAGCACCTGGCCCTCGGTCTCGAGTGTCTGGAGAGGCGCGCCCGTCCCCTGGAGCAGCGAGCGGCCCCCCTTCGATACCTCCATGCGCTCCCTGGGAATGAAGGCGTGATAGTTCGTGATGATGATCTTGGCCTTGTCGAGGTCGGGGAGCATGTCGGAAGGCACGAGTTCCCGGCTGGCGTAGTAGCTGTCGGGGTCGTTCGGCTTGAGGACGCGGAGCCGGTCGCGGATGGTGATGCCCGGCGTCACGACGAGAAAACCGCGCGTAAAACGCTTGCTTTGCGGATGCCGCACCGCGTTGATGGTCTGCCACGCGATGATCATGGCCATGACGGTCGTCTTGCCGGCGCCCGTCGCCAGCTTGAGGGCCAGACGGGGCAGGCCGGGGTTCGCGTCCTCGTTGGCCGCTGCGAGATATTCGAGGAATGTGTCGCCTGTCTTGCCAAGGGTTGGAGCAACTTCGGTGAGCCAGATGGCGGTCTCGACCGCCTCGATCTGACAGAAAAAGGGCTTGAGGCCCGAAAACTGATGGTGGCGCCAGTGTTCGAGGAGGCGCGCCGTTTCGGGTGTCACGTGCCAGTCGTTTTTGTCGGCCAAAGACCGCCACTCGTCCACGTGACTGCGTACCTGGTTGATCACTGCGGTGGGATCGTACTGTTGCTTCTCGGTAGACAGGCCCTTGCCCTCGTCGAAGATGAGCTGAGGCTGCTCGGACGCGCCTTTCCTCTTGCGCGGCTTGGGAATCGGTGTGATGAACTCGGCCCTGCGCCGTGCCTCCATGATCTTCTGGGTCGGCTGGCCGTCCGCATCGAGTTCCCAGTGTCTTCTGGGGTATTCATAGGGTGAGTTGAGGATCGGGCGTTCGAAAAAAGGATTTGGCATCTGTGCCCTCTGGTCTTTTTACGCTTGTGCTTGTGCGCATATTATCCCGCAATCAGAACCATAAGGCAATATTTGAGAGAATAATATTATGATACGTCGCCGGACCTTGTGCGGCCCCTTACGTGCTCTCCCTCTCCACGAGCGAGACGGGCATTACGTTGGCGATCTGGACCGGGGCTCCGGCGATCTCGGCAAGGAGTATGTCCACGGCTTTTTTCGCCATTTCGTCTATCGGCTGGTGAACGGTCGTGAGGCAGGGGACGAGGAGGGAAGCGATGGAAATATCGTCGTAGCCGACGACTTTGACATCCTGGGGCACGCGCTTGCCGAGGCGCGCGCAGGCCTGGAAAACATGGGCCGCCTCGATGTCGCTCACAAAGGCTCCATCCACATCGGGATGCTTCTCAAAGAGTTCGTTGACAATGGTCTTGTATTGTGAAAAGTCGAAGACATCGAGGCCTGTCTGAATCACGATCGATTCTACTCCTGCGGCTTTGGTCTCGGCGAGAAAGGCTTCGCAGCGTTTGTTCGGGAAGAGGTCGAGGCTGAGGTTCCCGCTGAAATAGGCGAGTTTCCGGCAGCCCCGGTCGAGGAGGTGCCGTGTGGCGAGATATCCTCCTCTGTAATTGTCCGAAGTGACATAGGGGATGTTGTCGCCTATTTTCCTGTCCATCGTGACTATCGACATGCCCAGATTGCGGTATTCGTCCACCTCGAGAGTATGGCTCGCCATGATGATGCCGTCGACTTTGTTGCGCCGCAGCATTTCGATGTAGCCTCTCTCTTTGTCCTTGTCCATACGGGAGTTGCAGAGAAGTATTCTGTATCCAGCCTCGTAGGCGTACTTCTCGATGGAGGAAGTCATCTCGCCGAAGAAGGGATGGCTTGCGGTCGGTATGATGAGGCCGATGATGTTCGATTTTTGGCGGTAGAGCGATCTGGCGATCTCGTTCGGGACATACCCAAGCTCCTCCATTGCCCGCTCGATGTTCTTTCGCGTAGCTTCGCTCATGTATCCCCGCTTGTTGAGGAAGCGGGATACGGTCGTTACGGTGACGCCGGCCCGCGCGGCCACATCGTTTATCTTTGGTGTATGAGCCATATTCACATATAATAGCGTAAAAGAAAATGCAAAACAAGCCGAATATGTCAACCGGTTGTCGGATAATCGGTTGACATATCCAGAATGCTCCCCTATAATGAGTTCAATCAGGAGGTCGCTATGACAAGAAAAAGAGTAGTTGCAATGCTTCTTATTCTTTCTCTTTTCTCGTTCTCTGCCTTTGCCGATGTCCATATCACGCTGCTCAACACGAAGGCCGAGATTCAGGCGCAGCTCGAAGACGTGGCCAAGGTCTTTTCGGCCGAAAGCTCTGGCATCACCCTCGAAATTCAGCCGGTGCAGGCCAGCGAAAGTCCATTTCAGGCTCTGTCGACGCTCTATGCGTCCGGGAACGCNCCCAGCCTCGCGATGATGGATCCTGCCGATATTCCTCTCTTTGCCGAGAAGTTTCTGGACCTGAGGAACGAGAAATGGGTGAAGGACAGCACCGACGATTTCGAGGCCGTGAAGACCAAGAGCGGCGCCATCATGGCCTTTCCTCTGACGGTCGAAGGCTACGGGCTGATCTACAACAAGGCCGTCCTGGCCAAGGCGGGCGTCGATCCGACGAAGATTCATACGACCGCGGCTTTGGAGGAAGCCTTCAAAAAGGTTCAGGCCAGCGGTGTCGATGCCCTGATCATCGCGCCNATGGATTGGTCGCTTGCCGCCCATTTTCTGGGTGTCGCCTATTCGGTCACCGCCAGGAACCAGGCCGGCCTCGAGAGTTTCATCGCCGATCTCAAGACAGGCAGGGCCGACGTCGCGAAGAACAAGGCTTTCGTCGGCCTTCTCGACACCTTCGATGTCATGAAGAAGTACAATGCCGGTAAGTCCGACCCGCTGGCCATCACCCTGGACGAATGTCCGGCGCTTCTGGGCCGCGGCAAGGTGGGTTTCTACTTTATGGGCGACTGGGCCTGGCCCGCGTTGAGCAGCTTTGCCTCCGACCAGAACGGCTTCGGCTTTATCCCCGTACCCTTAAGCAACAATGCATCGGACTTTGGCAACTCCGGAATTCCCGTCGGGGTCACCAAGTACATCGGAATCGACAAAATGCAGAACACTCCCGAGCAGCAGGCAGCCGCGCGCACATTCCTCGATTGGCTGGTCTACAGCAAGAGCGGGCAGGACGCCCTCGTCAACACTTGCAGTATCATCCCTGCCTTCAGGAATATCACCCTGTCTCCTACCGCCCCTCATCCACTCTCCGAGTCCATCCGTACCTATGTCGCCCAAAAGAATACCCTTTTCTGGGTGAGCATACCGGCTCCGGATCATTGGTCCAAGGTCGGTGCTTCGATGCAGAAGTATCTGGCCGGCAAAATCGACCGGCGCAGACTGTATACAGAGATCAACGACTTCTGGAAGTCGACGAAATAAAATCATGCTATAAAATCAGGCCGTTCGATGACCCGGCGTGGGCCGTAATTCCCGCCCCGGGCCGGACGGCGGAAGGAAGCGGGAGCCATGGTCCGACAGAGGAAGCTGGGGGAGAGAATAGGGACTTTTTTCATGTTTGCGGGGCCGACGACACTGATCTTCGCGGTCGTCATGGTCCTTCCTTTTCTGTATGGCATCTTTTTGACGTTTACGAACTGGGATGGACAGGCCAACAGCTTCGCTTTCGTCGGATTCCAAAACTACAGGACGGCTGTCTTCGATCCGGTCTTCTGGACTTCGCTCTGGCTGACTCTGCGCTACGCTATCGTCGGGGTATTGCTCACCAATGCCGTGGCATTTCTTCTCGCGTATATCCTCACGAGCGGCGTTAAGGCCAGCGGCTTCTTCAGGGCGGGTTTCTTCACTCCGAATCTGATAGGGGGTATCGTCCTCGGTTTTGTCTGGCAGTTCATTTTCTCACGGGTATTCCCCCAGATGGGCAGAGCGATGGGATGGCAGCTCTTCTCCACATCCTGGCTCTCCGACCCGAACAAGGCATTCTGGGCGCTGGTCATCGTCACGGTCTGGCAGTACTCGGGCTATATGATGGTCATCTACATCGCCGGCCTCGTGAGCGTCCCCGACGAACTGCTCGAAGCCGCCTCCATCGAGGGCGCGGGCTCCTGGGCCAAACTGAGAAGGATCATCCTTCCTTTGATACGGCCATCGGTCATTGTCTGTTTTTTCCTGACTATTCAGCGCTGCTTTATGGTCTACGATCTCAACCTGTCGCTGACGAACGGAGGCCCTTACAGGAGCACAACCCTCATTTCCATGAACGTCTATCAGACGGCCTTTCTGTCCCGCCAATACGGACCCGGCCAGGCCGAGGCCATCTTTTTGTTTTTCATAGTTGCCGGTGTCAGCCTTGCGCAGGTCTATTTCGGCAAGAGAAAAGAGGTGGAAATGTGAGCACACGCACAGTCCGGCTTGCGCCAGCCAGGGCGGCTTCGGCCATAAAAACTTTGTTCCTCCTCGTCCTCTTCATTCTGTACATGTTTCCTTTTTTCATGGTGGTCCTCAATTCGCTCAAGCGCGACACGGAGGTCATCTCCTCACCGATAGCTCCTCCTTCCAGCTTCTACTGGGAGAATTACCGAATGGCCTTTGAAAAGATGAAATTCATGCGGGCCTTCGGCAATTCGCTCATCATTACGGCAGCGAGTGTGGCGGCTATCGTCCTGCTGAGTTCGATGTGCGCACACTATCTGGTCCGCAACAAGACCAAACTCAGCACTTTCTTATATCTGACGATGGTGGCCGCCATGATCATCCCCTTTCAGGCCATCATGATCCCCCTTCTGAAGATCTATGGCTCAATAGGGATGCTGAACAACCGCTGGGTCCTCGTCTTCATGTACATCGGCTTCGGGGCTCCCTTCGCTATTTTTCTTTTCCACGGTTTCATCAAGGCTATTCCCCGTGAGCTCGAGGAGGCCGCGATTATCGATGGCTGCGGCAGGTATGCCGTCTTTTTCAGGATCATCCTGCCCCTGCTCCAGCCGGTGATCATGACGGTCGTAATCCTCGACGTCCTCTGGATATGGAACGATTTCCTCCTGCCCTCTCTGGTCCTTCTCAACCAGGCGAGCCGCACCCTGCCCCTGTCCACATACTATTTCTACGGTACCTACACCGTGAACTACGGCTGTCTCCTCGCCTCCCTCGTGATGACCATGGTCCCCGTGATCATTCTGTATATGTTTTCGCAGCGATTCATCCTCAGAGGCATCATCGCCGGTGCAATCAAGTAAGGACGATTCGAGGTGTCACAGTGAAACCGATCTCTCGCCGGCCCAGGCTCTCCTTTTCTGTCGCTCGCGGATGGCTCAACGATCCGAACGGCCTTGTCTTCTTCGCAGGAGAGTACCACCTTTTCTTTCAGTATTACCCTTATGGCATAGAATGGGGACCCATGCATTGGGGCCACGCGGTCAGCACAGACATGGTGGAATGGAAGGAGCTCGATATCGCCCTGCGTCCGGACGAGAAGGGAATGATCTTCTCGGGATGCGCCGTAGTCGATGAGGATGATGACAGCGGCTTCTTCGATGGAGGCGCGGGCCTCATCGCCTTCTACACGGCTTTCAGGCGAGTCGCCGGAACCGACCGCAACGAGCAGGAGCAGTGCCTCGCCTACAGCCGCGACAGAGGCAGGACCTGGACGAAGTATGCAGGCAATCCGATCCTGAAGAACCCGGGCATCGTCGACTTCCGCGATCCGAAGGTCCTGCGCTCCAGAAAGACAGGAAAGTGGGTCATGGTCCTGTCGGGCGGCGATCGTGTCTTCTTCTATGGAAGCAATAATTTGAAGGATTGGCGGCGCTTGAGCGAATTTGGAATCGGCGAGGCGGGACCACAGGACTGTATCTGNGAATGCCCGGACCTTCTGCATGTTCCGGAAGCGTGGCCGGGCCGGGAGGAGCGCGANCTGTGGCTGCTGAAGCTTTCAGTCTCGAACGGCAACCCTATGGGCGGGTCGGGTGAACTGCTCGTGCCCGGACATTTTGACGGAACCGCTTTTGAAGCTCTCGAGCGTGGCCGCTTCGAGTGGCTCGATTACGGCCAGGACTGCTATGCGAGCCAGTCGTGGTACCTGCCCGGCTCAGACCGTATCGTCATCCTTTCCTGGGTGAGCAATTCCCTCTATTCGGACAAGATTCCCACGGGCGGCTTCTGGCGCGGCATCCTCTCGCTTCCCCGTGAACTGAGCGTGGAGCGCCGGAATGGTTCGGCCGTCATCGTCCAGCATCCGGTTGAAGAAATTGCATCCTACGCGAAGCCTCCGAAAATACTCTTCTGCGGGCCGCTCACCGCGCGTGTTGAAGCCAGGCTTCCCAATGGGCCTCTCGAAATTTCATTCATATCGCATAACCTCGATTCATTCCTCCTCGAATTCGAGAGCGATGAAGGTGACCGTCTGTCGATCGGCCTCGCTGCTACCTGCGACGGGGCCGAACTCACCCTNGGACGAAGCGCCGTGGGCACTCATTTCTTGCCTGGAGTCAAGGAAGTCCAGCGAATTGCACTGCCGGCGTCGGCGGCGCGAAGCCTGTCGATCTGGTACGATCAAAGCGTCTGGCAGATGTTCATCGATGGCGGTGAGAGGGTATCCACCAATCTGATTTTTCCTAAAGGCGATTTTTCGCGCGTGAGGCTCAGCCTCCGGAGCCCGCGGAGGGCAACCCGGGTGAAGCACATCTCGTCGTGACGCCATACACTCCGACCGATCGGGCGACACGTCTGGCGGCGTCTTTGCCTTAGTGGTGTGAAGAAGCCCACGAGCCGAGCACGAGGTTACCTTGTTCCTGTCGGGGTATTCGTAGGGAGAGTTGAGGATGGGATGCTCAAAGAAAAGGTTTCCTGTTGCAGTCTGTTCCATTGTTCCCTTCAGTTTTTACCATCGTTATTTCACAACGCAGGAATAGTATACCATACGGGCAGCGTGGCGCAAAGTTAATCTCTGCACGACAATACTCAAGGACCTTGAGGGCTGTGGCCGCGAGCCAAAGACAGTTTTGGGCGGCCCCGGCTTTTCTGCGGGCGACTCGTTCTGTCATACTGCACGATATGGATGACCATCGGAATAAACGAAACAATCGCGGGCACTGGAAGCTGGCGCTCTCGGAGCTGTCGTGCTGCGCGTTTGTCCTTTTACTTCTGTTTTTGATTAAGCAAAGCCTCATCATTCTTGGCTGTTCGTCCGGAATCTGTGCCTTGTATTCCCGGATATATCCTTGGCTTATGGTATCCATTCCAATCGCGTGCGTCGTGTGGATTATGGTGAGCGCCATGTATCCCTCCGCGCGGCGCAGGGGAAAACTCTATGGTTTATTCTCACGGTCGAATTACCTCTGCGTCGCAATCAACGGCCTTATCGGCGTGCTGTGCGGCGCCGCGCTTATAAACACGCTCCTCATGTTCGTGGCGAATCCTCTGCGGAACGATGGGCCGGCTGACATGACCATTCTGTACGACAGAGGCTCCATGAGCGAATGGATGGTGAGGGAACTGGCGACTCCGCTCGCGCTTGAGCTGCGGCCGCGGCACATTCAGGTCGCGGCGCTCCCCCTTGAGGAAAAGACTTTGGCGGCGAGCCTCGCGGCCGCGAGCTATGTCGCGGTGCTGTCGCACGGCGACGACGGAAAAGTGTACACCACCAGACCGCTGCGGCCCTACACTTTCGGGCAGTTCGCGTCGTTTCCAAAGGGAAATCTGAAGTGGATCTATTTTTCAGCGTGTTATTTGGGAATTGATGGATACGACGCGCTATGGCGGAAGGCCATGGAGCCGGCGGATATCTTCCTTTATGACCGCGAATCGGCGATTCTGGAGCATGCTTTCTGGTTGCTTTTCAGAGCAAAATCCGCGATATCGCGGTAATCCGGCGTGTTGCGCGTGATCGCACTCGACTCAGGGCTAACCGAAGACCTGAAGTGGAGCTTTCCCTGTTACACGCTTCCGAACAGGAACGTCGTGTTAATCCATGGATTCAAGGAATACTGCGCGCTGTTGTTTTTCAAGGGCGCCCTGTTGAAGGACCCCGAGGGCATTCTGATTAAGCAGTCGGAAAACGTGCAGGCGAGCCGTCAGATTCGCTTCACCGGGCCCCGGGAAATAGTCGAGAAAGAACCCCTTCTGGAGGCGTATATCCGCGAGGCCAGCGAAGTGGGGCAATCGGGCGCCAAGATGGGATTCAAAAAGACCGAGGACTTCGCGATNTCAGAGGAATTTCATAGGAAGCTGGACGCGACACCCGGGCTGAAAACCGCCTTCGACGCACTGACCCCGGGATGTCGAAGGGCCTACCTCCTCTATTTCTTGGCGCCGAAGCAGGCCAAGACCCGCGAGTCCAGGATCGAAAAGTACGCGCCGCTGATTCTTCGCGGGAAATAAATGATTGAGAAGGCGACGACAGTTTTCGTATATGAACTGTCAAACATAAGCTGCCAAACAGCCGGCCCCGGCCACCGGCCCATTGGACCGCTCCTCATGTCTTGAGCACTTTTTCAAAAAAAGCCTGGTATTCTCTTTCCTTCATGTCCACGTAGGCCTGCCGATTATNATTTCCCACTTNTTGGATTATTTCATGCTTTATTCTGTTGTACTCATCGCGCAGTTCTTTGTTTTTCCGCAGGGTATCGCGGAACTTTATATGGCGCCTGAATTCTTCGCTATCACTCGGGCAGACATACAGATGATGAGGAATGGTGTCCAAAATGCCACTTTCCTGCCCGCTCCTTTTGAACACCTCCTGGCCTTCGATTCCCTGATTTCCCGCGTAGACATACCCTATGCGCACAAGCTCTTCCCTTATCGCGGTAAAATCGTCCGCCGTTTCAATTTCTATATCGATGTCGATAATGGACTTTCCATCCATGCCCGGGATTGAGGTGCTGCCGACGTGTTCTATGGATTTATAGGTTTGCAAGTGGCCTTCCAGATACGACGCGATTATCCTGAATTGCTCGGGCCACGCGTCGCTGTAAGCGCTGATCACTTCTCTGTCAGACATGAGCCTTCTCTTTCGCTTCTGCTAAACCCATCTTTCCCCGGATCGAGTCGTAGACCTGCTGGGCGAGATAGTCCGAGACGACCTTCCTGAATGCCGGATCGTTCAGTATCCGCGCGCCGATGGCTCCATTCTGGTCCAGGCGGTCCACGACAAAATCGTCGAGGCGGTGGTTGAAGACATACTTGAAGTTGTCCATCGTGTTAACCGCGGCGGCTTCGCGCACCTGCCGGTCACCCTCGGCGTCCTCCTTGAACGATTCGAAGAGAAGTTCGTCGGTGCTTGTGAAATTGGTCTTGAAGTGCTCGTTGAGGATATCGATGATTTTCGACAGCTTCTCTTTCGATATACCTTCGCCGCCGGTTCCCACTTCATCCGGGCCATAGACGGCGCCCTGTGTTTCTTTGACAAGCGGTATCTTTCCTTCGGATATCAGCTGGAGGCGGTAATACTTGAGCGCGACCTTGCCATCGAGATCGATGGGGAGCTGTACCCGCGCCATGGCAGTTTGAGCTGGAGCGCGCGAAGATAGCAATAGAGCCTTTCGAGGTCGGTGTCGTAAAAGGAATGATCTGGGCCAGAAAAGCGTAGAGATTCTTGAATGAGCCCAGCAGAGAACGGAATTCCTCTTTTTCGTCTTTGGTCTTTTCGTAAAACCTCGCCACCGCGGCGTCGATGATCCGGTTCATCTGGCGTGGTCATCGCCGGCCTCTCTCCCCTGGTGCGCGAGAAAGAAGCGGCAATACTCCGCGACCTCGTCGGGATAGTATATGTGGAAGCCGTCGAGCTTCGCGGACAGATCGTAGAGCTTGTGGTAGTCGATGTCTTTGTCTGCGATTGTTCGCTCGTAGTAGGGCTGGAAGGACGCCTCGATTTCCTTGGGCTCGTTGACGCAGAGCACAGTGTCCACGCTCCGCTCGTGTTTGGTCGAAAAATGCGCCTGGCGGGTCACCGAAAGAATGTTGGCGCCGTAGAGCCTGCGCGTTTCGGGGTTCATGCCCGAAGCCGGAGCGAAATACGCGGCCTGAATAGTGCGGCCGTAGCACGCCCAGCGTTCCGCCGCGCTCCGCGTAGAGTTCCCGCGCCAGATCATCGATGAGCACCTTTTCCGTCAAGTCCTTGTGAATATTAAAGAGGTAGTCCCACTCCTTCGGCTGAGTCGCCCTGACGAATTCGACGAAAGCCTCCGTATCGAGGCAGAGGCCTCTGTCGAAGTGCGTGTAGTCGCGCTTCCGATAGCCCCCGCGCCCGGTGAGCGAGCGCTCAATCGCGGTTTCGAAGGCCTTTTCGTCGTGGTTGCTCATGATAGCCTCCCCTGTTTTGCAAAAAGTTCTCATAAGTTCTCATAAAGGTATTTATTAATTTATGTTCTTATATAAATATATTTAGGTTTATTTGTTGTTCCTTCGTTTTTAATTACGTGTTCTCGTCGCAAAGAGCCTAACAGATTACTAATTTTGTTCTGTTTTTGCTTGTTATCGAGTAGTACCGAAAGCTTGTCCATGAGGAGACTGTCAATTCCTTTCCTCGTCGCCGTTCCATATGTCCGAATGTATTCCAGGATCATCGAACGGTAGTGGTCATCATCAAAAGCTTTCTGCTTGACATATTGGGTTTTAAGGTCAACATCTGTCGTGCGGGACGATACTTTGGACGAAATGAAATAGTTGGGCTTGCGACCTTCAATCAAGCCGAGTTTTTTCAGGTGAGAAACCTCGGACTCAAGCAACGAATGCTGCTTTTGTACCTTATCCAGCATGATAATTTCCTCGAGCGTCAAATCCGGATTTTTGGCCAGGACTCTCGCGAATTCCATGTCGAGGACCTTGCCGGTGATGGTGACCTTAACCCTTTTTTCCGTCAGTTCGTAATCGGGAAGCGGAAAATAGCGGCTTCGCTGGAAGTTGAACATTTTTTTGATGCCCCCGCCCGCGGTATCGACCATCTTTAAATTGAGCATCGCGGTGACGAGGAAGGGATTTCGGTAGGTTTCCTCGGGCGCGTCCTCCATGACGACCTTTTCCACCGAGCCGGGAATGAATTCTCCCAGGTTCGTGAAGATGATTTTTTCATCCTCGACCTCGATGACATTGATTCGTCCGCATTTTTCGTAATCCTGGTGAGCTATACAGTTGTTCAGCGCCTCCCGTATCACAAAGGGCTCGTATTTCAGAACCTCTTCGGGGAAAAGCGTCCCGTCTTTCATGTAGCGGTACTTCAGATTTCGGATTTTCTGATGGACTTTTTCGACCGACAGCAGGAAGGGCATCGAAAAGGTCTCGTAGTCCTTTTCCTGGTTCTTGAGATCCTTCAAAACCCAGCGAATCTTCGCTTCCGATGGATTTATGAAATATTCCGCTTCCTCCCTGCCGAGGAGGATGAGCGCGGCGCGGGTGATTTTTCCTCTTTTGGTGAGCTTTGCCTTATTCAGAAAGGTGAGGTCATCCCAGGATTTGATCTCCTCGGCCTTCTCCGGGAAATTTTCCGCGTAATTTGTGCGCGCTTTGGCGAGCGCGAGCGGGTCGAGGTCGTCGATTGTCGCTTCGGGAATGACGACGGCGCTCCAGTCCTGTTGTGTACTTTGAGCCCGTATTCGTTCGATTTTTTCAATAGAGAGTGGAGCGAGCGATTCGCCTTCCCTGGCGTAGTAGTGGCCCTTGAATGAGACGGGGATGCCGTGCGGAGCGGCGGGGATCTGGAACATGATGACTCGTTTATCCTCGACCATCACCTCAAATATCTCGATGAAGGTAATTCTATCGACTGTTTGGTCCGCGATTCCTTTTTTTAATGAGTCCAGTTTTAGGCGACTGGTGCGATACTGTGTCCCGACAATCGCTCTATCTTTGTCGCGGATGCCGAGCGCGAGCCACGCGTACTTCTCGCCTCTTAAGTTCGCCTCGTTTGAAAGTGCGGAGAAATACTGGCCGAGTTCCTCAAAGCTGAAGTCGGCCTTTGCTTCCTTGAACTCGAAAACCTCGTTTTCCGATGCTTGGCGTCGCAGATGGTCGAGAATGTTGAGAAGCTCATCGTTTGAAAACATCACAACTCATTCTCCATCAACGAGTTCGAACTGTCAAATAAAATTTGACAGTTCGTTTTGGGCCTTTCCCCGGATTGACGGGATATTCTTGCCATTTTGTCACATCTGCATTATAGCTAATATAGCTCATCTACCTGGAGTAGAATGAGTAACGGGGGCCTCCTCATTGAGGAGTGCCCCTTGCTTTTTTATTGCGTATCGCTTCTATCGTTTCCGCGGACTGACGCAAATCCTCTATATAGATAGTGCGCTTCGGCTTTGGTTTCCGTTTCGATACGCCGTCGTTCGGCGAATTCGTCATACTGTCGCTCTGCTTTTTCTATTGTTCGATCATGGCTCATCGAACCAGGACCAGAAAGAACCGGCAATTCAGTATCAGCGAGAATTTATCAAGGAATGTTTCCCAGTCTGACATGTGAATATCCTGACGACGTTTTGCCCTGAATTCGGCTTGATCAAGAAACATCACAGTTATTCGATTGAGAGTGTCAATCTCTTCGCGGAGAGATAATTTTTTGCCGTTCCTATATCACACTTGAGGACTCTTCCTCCAGTCCATGACTTTAGCCCCATATTGGGTTTGCTTGCGTCGGCTCGTTCATAAATAAGTTCCGCAGCGGTTTTCTTTGTGGCGGCATAGTGCATTTGATTTTTCTTGGAATTTGAAATCGATACAGTTCATTTCATCTTCATCGGCATATTCCCGGTATTCAAGAGGCTTCCCTATCTCCGCGAGTGTGTTTTTCCAGAACGTATACGCGCTCCTGTTTTCCGGTAATACGCGCAGTGTCCAGACTCCGCCGTATGTATTGATTATTTCTTTTGCGATGCTTCTGCCGATACCCTGGTTTCTGTAGTTTTTTAAAATAAAGAATTCTACCAGATAGTTATCTATGCCTTCATAGGGTTCAGCCGGACGGGCTATAAGGCAGAAACCGACCGGTTCCTTGTGTCTGTAGATAATGGAGGGGAATCGTTGTTTATGGTCTTCCCACCAGATATTTAAATTTGTACTCTTTTCTTCCCAGTNTTTATACCGCGATGGGCCGAGAATTCCATATTCATTGTAGGGAATGTCCTCGAACTCAACTAGATCATATTCATACAGTGGGAATAGATTTTTAATAACTTTCTTTGCTGTTTTTCTTTAAGGGTGTCAATGAAAAAAGGTTTGACAAAATAAGTATCATATAATACAATATGTATTGTAAAGTACAGAACTGAATCACCGCTTTCTGTCAAAGATGTTTCTGGCCATGCTGCTCCCTGCGGATTCGACAAAGCGCTCGATGAGAGCAACAAGTATTGTCCACGGGAAGAGGTGTCCAGAAAGAAGAGGTATCCAGAGATGGGCAGATATGACGTACTTCTTGAGAATGCCAAAATACCTAAGTTTTTTCGATTGCGACAGACTTTCCCCTCCGAAGACATTGGTGATGTGGCCAATGAGACACGGCGTGCGATGATCGCGAGCGGATGTCTGGAGAGGGTGCGAGACCGATCCGTGGCGGTTGCGGTCGGAAGCCGCGGGATCAACAAACTTCCAGAAATCGTGCATACCGTCGTGGATCTGCTCAAAGAGCGNGGGGCGAATGTTTTCATTGTGCCCGCGATGGGAAGTCAGGGGGGTGCCTTGGCTGAAAACCAGGCCGCCATGTTGAACCATCTCGGCGTCACTCCGGAACTGATGGGAGTTCCTTTCCGGAGCACAATGGATACGGTGGTTATCGGAAAGACTGAAAAGGGGGAGCCGGTTTATTTCGACCGGTTTGCCGCCCAAGCCGACTATACGGTATCGATCGTCCGGATCAAGCCTCATACGAGTTTTCGCGGCCCATATGAGAGCGGCATTGTGAAGATGAATGTGATAGGACTTGGCAATCAAAAAGGCGCCGATGCCTGCCACCGGCTTGGCATGCATGTAATGGGAGAATCCCTGAAACGTTTTGGCAAGGTATCTATCGAAAAATCAAATCTACTTTTCAGTGTAGCCGTCATTGANAATGCCTATGACAAAACTTGCAGGATTCGGGCGATTCCAAAAGACCTTGTATTGCGCGAGGAACCCGAGTTGCTTTCATTTGCCCAGTCCTTCTTGCCGCGTCTGCCGATTGAAGAGATCGACCTTTTGGTGGTCGATGAAATGGGCAAGAACATCGCCGGTACTGGGATGGACAGCAATATTATCCAGCGTTTTACCTCGGCTCACATGGCTGCGCGCCCCGGCGCCAAGTGTATTGCCGTACTTGATCTGACCGATGAGACCTGCGGAGCGGCAAGCGGCATGGGTCTTGCGGATTTCGCGACGCGCCGTTTTTTTGAGAAGATAGACTTCTTCAGGACCTACCCAAACGCCATTACCTCTCGGACTCCGATGGCTGTCCGGATGCCCCTCATTATGGAGAATGACTATGACGCTATCCGGGCAGGCATTCTTGCGGCATACGATGTGGATTATGAGCGGCCACGCATAATTCGCATCAAGAACACCCTTCGCATGGATGACATGCTGATCTCCGAAGCCTTGCTTCCTGATGTTCGTCAGTTGAAAAATGTATTCGTTGATGCTCAGCCTATTGAGTTGTCTTTTGATAATGAGGGTAATTTGACTGACCTGCGTGGTCAAGTCAGATGAAATATTACAAGCCAAAGGAGAGTACCAAGATGAAAAAGGTTGTTTTGTATGCCACACAGATCGCCTTGTTGATCGCAATGCTCATGCCGGGTTATGGTGCACCGTCCTCTAAGAGCACGATTAACTTCCCGACAAGGGAAATAAAGTTGATTGTCCCTTGGAGTCCGGGAGGGGCAAATGACATAAATGCAAGGTTTTTGCAGCCATTGTTTAAGGAAAAATTTAATGTAAACATCGTGGTGGAGAATGTCGCGGGCGGTAGCAGCGGTGTTGGTATTACACAGGCGCTCTCAGCCAGGCCTGACGGATATACGCTGGGCTATGCTTCGTCTTCTTATCTCGCGCTTATCGCGCAGCACATGATTGACCTGAAGCTTGACAGGATGGAGCTAATCTGTGTCGCGGTCGAAGAACCAATCACAATGTACACCAAGGCCAATTCAAAGTACTCGAGTCTTCGACAGGTCCTCGAAACCAACAAGGCCAACCCTGGTTCAATAAAATTCGGGAAATCGGGGACCTTTACGACCTCATATATCTTTTCCAGTCTGCTACAGCGCGAGGCAGGGACGAAATTTACGGCCATTCCCTTCGACGGCGCCTCAAGGGTAGTCACCGAGATTCTCGGAGGTCACATCGATGTCGGCATTTCCAACATCGGCGACATCATGACGCAGGTCAAAGAGGGAAGCATTCTTCCTCTGGTTGTCTTTGCCGAAAAACGCTCACCGGTCATCCCGAATACGCCCACCGCCGCAGAGTTGGGCTACGACGTGTTTTCGCTTGGGAAAATTACTCAGGCGAGTTTTATCGTCGCTCCAAAGGGACTTGATCCAAAAGTGAAAACAAAATTGATGAGTATGTTCCGTGAGGTGCTTGCAAGCGATAAATACAAGGAATTCGCGGCGCAGCGAGGATTCACGATTCCCGATCTCAAGGGGGAAGAAGACCTGAATCAATACATTCAAAACGTCAACCGAGGTTTTGAGGTCGGAGCAAAGGAATTTCCTATCCAGTAAACGGGCGAAATCACATGATTTGGTTCTTTAGTGGCGGGATGGATTGTCCCGCCACGACTAGAATTTTGAAAAGGAGGCCTCCCAATGGAGAAAAGTAAAAAAATATACGAATTGATCGTCGCTGTTTTTTTTGCTGTCCTTTCACTTTTTTTCCTGTTCACGGCATTTAACACCAAGTCGGTCGCATCTGAAGGCATGATGTCCGCGATGGACTTTCCCAAGATCGTTCTGTTCGGGATGCTCGGCTTCAGCCTGTATGTGACGGTGAAGAATCTTATGACGAGGAGAGAAAGGACAGACGACACCGCTTCATCAAAGAATCGTTCCGATTTTCGTACTCTGATCACGAGCCTTTTGATAATTGCATACGTAATAGTCTGGAAATATGTCAGCTTTTCCATCGCGACATGGTTGTATATCAGTATTCAGGCAAAGGTGATCGATCCTGATCTCAAATGGACGAACTGCGCGCTGATCGGTCTGGGAATCTCCTGTGTGGTTGTCCTTGTCTTCAAAATTCTCTTCAAGGTTTCATTGTCCGAGCCATTACTCATTTCGCTTGGAATAATACATTGAGTGAAAGGAGAATGTCGTCATGATCGATTATTTCGCAATCTTTGGGGAAGCGTTAAAAGTCGTCACCGAGCCACAGCTCTTGTTGTTGGTTGCGGTCGGTACGCTGTTTGGCCTCATCTTTGGAGCGTTGCCTGGCCTGACCGCGACGATGGGCGTCGCTCTTCTGATTCCCATAACGTACACGATGCCTGCGGCCAATGCATTGGGCATGATGTTGGGATGCTATATTGGTGGAATCGCCGGAGGTGCGGTGTCTGCCATACTTCTCCATATTCCCGGAACTCCCGCCTCTGTATGTACCGTCTTTGACGGATATCCCTTGGCCAAACAGGGCCGTGGAGCCGAGGCCCTTGGTTGGGCCGCCTTTGCGTCCGGATGGGGGAGCGTCATTTCGTGGGTTGTGCTGATCACCCTCGCGCCGATGCTCGCAAGCGTATGCCTGAGCTTTAGCTCTCCGGAATACGCCGCGCTCGCCTTTTTTGGTCTCACCATCATTTCCGCAGTGTCGGGGAAATCGATAGCCAAAGGAATTCTTTCCGGACTATTCGGGATCATGATATCCTGTATTGGGCTTGACCCGATATATGGCAGCCTTCGTTTTACCTTCGGCAATATCAATTTACTCAGCGGCATCGATACGCTTCCGGCGATAATCGGCTTTTTCTCTCTGCCGGAGATACTGCAGGGTTGTACCGGCAAGGGCAATCCGCAACCCCTTTCCATTGCTCTCAGAACTTTTGTTCCGTCCTTGCGCATGCAACTCAAGCACATGGTCAACATAATTCGTTCCAGCATCATTGGCACCATTGTCGGAATCATACCGGCGACCGGGAGTGGCATTGCCGCCTACATCGCTTACGATCAGGCTAAACGCTTCTCCAAGGACCCGGACTCGTTCGGAACGGGCAATATCGATGGCGTCATTGCGTCGGAAACCGCCAACAATGCTGTCTGTGGCGGCGCTCTTGTGCCCATGCTGACCTTGGGGATTCCCGGCGACAGTGTCACCGCTGTCATGATGGGTGGACTCATAATTCATGGCTATGCTCCCGGTCCGTCTCTCTTTATGAAGAATCCTGATATCGTTGGCGCAATTTTCACCTGTGTGCTTCTCGCGACGATATTCATGGTCTTGTTTCAACTTGTCGGCATCAAATTCTTCGTCAAGATCCTCAGTGTCCCCGTGAGTTATCTCAGCGGAACACTCGTCGTGCTGTCATTGATTGGCTGTTTCGCCTTGCGGAATAATTTCTTTGATGTGATTGTCGGGTTGGTACTTGGCGGCTTGGGCTATCTCATGGTAAAAGGCGGCTTCCCCATCGCTCCGGCCGTCCTTGGACTGATCCTCGGCTCGATGTTCGAAAGCGAAGTCCGGCGATCCCTCCAGATTAGCCAGGGGAATTATTCCATTTTCTTTACCCGCCCCGTATCGCTTGCGGTGATTCTGCTCGCCATGTTTGTCATAATCAGTGCTTTCGTGAAAAACTTCAAGACCATAAAGGCAAAGAAGGGCAGGAGTCAATCCGGTGAAGATTAAAAACAGAGAGGACTTGCTCTCGGAGGGCGATGTCGAATCTAAGCGGATTCTGATAGACGTCGCGGAAAAAACTCTTTCGCGGCTGGATTCATATCAGCGGATCAAGGGCTTCATGCGTCGTGATGGAAAATTTCTTCATATCGGGGTACGAACAATAGATCTGTCCCTGAAGCGTAACGTGTATCTTCTCGGCGCGGGTAAGGCGTGCAACGCTATGGCAATGGCGGTTGAGGAGATCCTCGGAGACTATTTGACCGCCGCAATTGTCTCGGTAAAGGTGCTGGAGTCAAGTGACCATTTTGTTCGGACAGATGTTTTTGTGGGCGGACATCCCGTCCCCAACAGGGAAAGCCACGAAGCATCGCTTGCAATGCTGAGGCTTGTTGAACGTGCCGGATCAGATGACCTTTTTTTCTGCGTCATGAGCGGTGGCAGTTCCGCCTTGCTGAGCTGTCCTGTCGACGGCATAAGCTTGGAAGATGAAATAGTGACGACCGATGTTTTGCTAAAATGTGGCGCGAATATTCGGGAGATAAACTCCATCAGACGGCATATTTCCCGAATTAACGGAGGCAGGCTGGCGCAGCGTATCCACCAAAAGGGAGCCGAGATGATCGGTTTTGCCATCCGTGATTCGTTGGCATCGAGCCCGACCGGCGATATTTCGGTTCCCGTGAAACACTATCCAGCGACTCCCATCGGTTGTGATGACACGACACTCGATGAAGCCCGATGGACAATAAAAAAATATTTCCTCGAGCATCGGTTGCCTCCTCGTGTCGTTTCTTATTTCAGCAACAGTGGGCCGAATGATGAGACTCCCAAGGACTTTTCCGGCTTTACCTATTACATAATCAATACAGTCCCCGACATGTGCCTTTATGCGCAGGCGGTCGCTTCCGAAATGGAGATCCGTACTTTAATTCTATCTTCGTTTGTCGAAGGAGAGGCTCGTGAAGTTGGAACCCTGCTTGCGTCCATCGCAAGAGAGATACAGCGTTTTGGCCATCCCATTGCCGCGCCATGCCTGATCATTAGTGCAGGCGAGGCTAGCACTAAGATTGAAGATGATAGCCTGATTCGCGGACATGGCGGCCCGTCACAGGAGATGGTGAGCGGTTTCGCCATCGCTGCCGAAAACATCCCAGGCGCTGCCTTGTTGTCGATAGATTCCGAAGGAACCGACGGGACGACGGTATTCGCAGGCGGGATCGCCGATTCCCAGACCGCCGGCATGGCCCGTGCGGCAGGAATCAGCCTATTCGAATCCTTGCATGAGCATGCAACCAATGAGGCGTTGGTTTCCCTGAACAGCGGTGTGATGACGGGTAATACGGGAACCAATCTTTGCGACCTTAACTTGATGTTTGTCCCCGAACAAAAGCAATAGGAAAGGATTATTAACGTGTCTGGAACTCAAATCAAATCTATACATGCACGGCAGGTCATGGATTGCCGAATGCGACCTGTGGTAGAGGTGGACGTTATTACGCGCGACGGATTCTACGGGCGCGGGGCGGCCCCGACAGGTACGTCGGTGGGCTCATACGAGTCTTTCGTGATGCGGGACAATGATCCGAAGCATTTCAACGGCATGAGTGTCTATCGAGCCGTCGAACTTATCAACTCCTTCGTCGGGCCGGCCTTGATCGGTATGGATGTGTTGGATCAGCAAGGAATCGATCATCGGATGATTGAACTAGATGGAACGGAAAACAAATCAAAACTCGGCGGTAACACGATCTATAGCGTATCCGTGGCTTGCGCCAGAGCCGCGGCCGCTTCGCTCAAGACCGATCTTTATCGCTACTTTGCCGGCAAGGAAATCACGCAACTTCCTTTGCCAACTTTCAATTCCATCAATGGCGGACATTCTGAACGACTGCCCATGGCCATTCAGGAATTCACCTTTTCGCCATATGGAGCGAAATCCATGGCAGAGGCCATTGAAATGGCTGCTGCTGTTTTCAGACGGGTCGGTGAGGTCATTGGTCGTTTCCGGGGAGACGGAATTGCTGAAATGGGGCATGCCTATGGTTGGTCGGCCCCGACGTGTGACCCAGAAGTCGCAATGGCCTTGCTTCATGAGGCAGTCGTTTCCCTCGGATTTGAGGACAAGATAGCCTATGCCATTGATTGTGCATCGAGCTCCCAATATGATTCTATTACAAATACTTACCTTTATAATAACCGGCAAATTGATCGCGATGAGATGATCGGGCGTATTAAAGAATTGACGGAGAAATACAACTTCCTGTATGTCGAAGATATTCTGGACGAGAATGACTGGGAAGGCTTCAGCAGGGCCGTAAAAGAGCTTACGAGGACAATCGTGGTCGGCGATGACTTGATCGTAACGAATTGCAATCGCCTCAGACTCGCCTATGAACGGCACGCCGCAGAAGGATTCATCTTCAAGCCAAATCAGATAGGCACTATAACGGAAGCAATGGAAAGTTGCCGGTTTGCTAAGGACCATGATATGCTTGTCATTCCAAGTACTCGCGGNGGAGGAGTGGTGGATGATATTGTCATGGAATTGGCAGTCGCCATTCAGGCACCTGCCGTCAAGAACAGCGCGCCTAGAGGCGGGGAGCGCATTTACTCACTCAATTGTCTGTATCGAGCCTCTGACGACTATCCCAATGCCAAATTGTTTGATTTTTCAACTGTGGCAAGGTTTTTGCATCGTTGAGATTGGGGCCGTGGCTTGATGCCGGCGCGGAGACAGATTTATGGTTGGATGTTTCAAGGTAACTGAGGCTCTTTCAAAAGCAACTGACTTTTGAAATTGGCTCAACTGTGAGGCAAAATGCATAAAGGGGAAAGTTGAAATGGATTTGCAGCCGGCTATACTCGAGCAATATGGAAATTTCTCCAAATCAAACAAAATTGTGGCCGATTTTCTCCTGGAAAACTGGGAAACGGTCGCATTTACTACTCTGGACAAGCTGGCTCTCCAAATCGGTGTAAGTACAACCACAATCATTCGTTTTGCACGCGCTCTCAATCTGGATGGGTATTCAGCGTTGCAGCAAGAGGTTCAGCGCAGCCTGAAGACAAAAGTGAGTCTTCCGCAGCGGCTGGACATATCGATGGAACATACACAGCTCGCACAACTTTTGACCGATTCTTTTCAAAACGATATTTCCGATCTCCATAAAACTCTGGAGAATATTTCGGTTGCCGATGTCAATCGATCCGTGGAACTAATCGTCAATGCGAAAAATGTTTACATTTTAGGTATTCGCGCTTGCTTTTCGATAGCGCACTACATGGCCGTCCGTCTCGGACAGGTAAGGGAGAATGTCCATCTTCTTCAAGGAATTGGCGGTATCTATCCGGAGGAAACCGTTTCTATCCATCCAGAGGATGTCTGTATCGCCTATATGTTTCCACGTTATTCCCGTGTTGCCATGAATATTCTTGTGTTGATAAAAAAGGCGGGCGCTAAAACCATCATCATTTCAAGTCCTTCTCACTCAACGCTGGATGAATATGCCGATGTTGTGCTCCCTTGCTGGACTCATGGCGCCACAATAAAGAACTCTCTTGTCGCCCCCCTCTGCCTGTCGCAGTACCTCGTCGCGGCGGTAATGATATCAGACTATCCTAATTCTAAACAGACTTTGGAAAAAATCGAGTATGCCTTACAGCAAGGTAATTACTTCGTTTTGTAGTATCGGTGAAGTATGTCCCGGGGAAGCGACCAAGACCATCAGTTTTTGATTCCAATCATGAGCGGCCAGGCAGAGAGCAAGAGCCTTCTAATTCATTATAATATTGTATATACAACCGGTGTTCTATACAAAAAAACATCAAACAAGAGATTACAAGCATTCCCTCTAAAGCAACAAAGACATCATCCCCTTGTTGTGCTGATTATTCACATACTCTTTCAGGCGTTTCTCAAAAAAAGTGATCGTTTGTTTGTGGCTTTCCTTTGGATATCGATGTATGAGCTGAACACAAACACGCGGTGGAGGGGGGTCCTTTATGGAATAGAAGACCAGATTGCTGGAGCTTTGCTGAGCATAACGGATGAGAGACAGTGGCGCAATACTCCAGCTCTTTGGATCTTTAAGATAATGCGGGATCATCGATCCGGTATTCACTGTGATCATATTGGGCTCAGAAGGATCCCAGAACCTGTCATGCCACAACTGATAATCTGGCCCCCAGCGAAGAAATATCTCATCGTTGGATGAAAGCTGCGATGGTGAAATATCATCATGGTACGGGCTATTATTTCTACAAATGAGGTACATCTGTTCGCTGCACACAGGTTTTGAAATAATGTCAGGATACCTCACCTGACTGAAAACAAAGCCAATATCAATTGTCCTGTTGGTTAACAGCCCATGGATTTCAGAAGAATGGTGTGTATATAGAGAAAGTTTGATAGTTGGGTATTCATAAAGTATTTCTTGATAGAGAGGAACAAAAAGATAATTATTTACTATATCAATACTTCCAATGCTAAGATTTTCGTTCTTCTGTTGTAGTTTTAAGCGCTGCGTATCACTCCATAGGGCGAGCCATTGCTGCGCGATGGGCAGAAAAGCTTCGCCATTTTGAGTCAATTCGATTCTTCGTTGACCTTTGGCTCTGGTAATAAGCAAATAACCAAGTTCTGACTCCAATTGCAAGATTCTCTTGCTAATTGAGGACTGTGAGCGGAATAATTGTTCAGCAGCCTTTGAAACCGTTCCATATTCAACCACAGTGAGGAATGTCTGTATCTCTTCTATAGTCATTGTCCTCTCCGATTAAATATCTATTTATTGCATATTATTAATACTAATTATTCGTTTTACAAGTATTAATTCTGCGCTTATAGTAATATGAAAAGACAATAGAAAATCTTTTGATGGTATCTATTCGATAACTTTGGAGAGCGTCAAGTGAGTAACATAGGATATATGATTGTAAAGAACTTTAAAAGACCGTCCAAGGAACTTATTGAAGGTTTCAAAGATATCCCCGTAGCCAATATTGATGATTGCATGAATAGAACAGCGGCGATCGATTCAGCGATTAAACCTTTAAACAAAGCCAAGCTATTGGGGCCAGCGTTTACGGTGTCTGTTCCCGCAGGAGACAATCTATTGTTCTATTACGCGATTGACCAGGCAAAGCCAGGAGACATCATTGTCATAACCGATGGTGGCTTTTCGGATAGGGCGCTGTGCGGAGAAATCATGACGACATTGGCGAAAAAGAGAGGTATAGGAGGATTTCTTATTGATGGCGCGGTCAGAGATTTTCAACAACTGTCACAGAGTGACTTTCCCGTCTTCGCCCGCAATGCGACGCCGAACGGTCCCGTGAAAAACGGCCCGGGCGAAATCAATGTACCTATAAATCTAGGAGGAAAAGTCGTCTTCCCCGGAGATATTATCGTAGGTGACAGTGATGGTGTAGTGGTGATCAGACCTCAGTATGCGCAGGCGCTTCAGAAAATGGCACGCGCCATCATGGAAAAGGAAAAGAAGTGTAGGGAAAGCATTCTATCAAAGGGCGAATATGATTTTTCCTGGGTGTACCAAAAACTCCAGCAGGGAGGCTGCGATATCATCATCGACTAGAAATTAAATACCGCATATTAATTTGTTCATCCTTGTCAGGGAGGGCAAATTTGAAATAAGGACATGAATATTCGATAGGAGGGCTCCTGTGAAAAAGGGAATGTTTTTAGTTTTTGTCCTTGTGGGTTCGATTGTCGGGCAAAGTCTCTTCGCTCAGGGAACAACGAAAAGTTCCTATGATACAATCACTCTTCGTTACAGCGACATCAACGCTGCTACCAGCAATAATGCTAAATTCGCGAATAAGTTTGCGGAACTGGTAAAGAATAAAACCAATGGAAGGGTTACGATCAAAGTATACATGGGCGGAACTTTGGCCGGTTATGATATTGAGGCGTGCAGAAGCGGAATTGCAGACTTCATCCAGATGGTGCCAAGCGCGGCATACGATATGGAGCCGTTTATTGCGATTCTTGACTGCCCATATATTTATAAAAATCTTGAACACATGCTGGCAGTAAATAATCCTGATTCTGAGATAATAAAAGAAATTAATTCCAAGATGCGTAGTACGGGAGTCCGTCTAATGGGTTCCTTTTTTCTTGGTGCACGACAGATCACTTCTAACCGACCAATTTATAAACCGAGCGACATGGCGGGCATGAAGATCCGGGTGGTCCCTTCTGTTGTTTATAACGCAATATTTGATGCCTTCGGTGCCACAGCAACTCCCATGTCATTTAGTGAAGTCGCTACCGCTTTGTTGACAAAAGTGATTGACGGCCAGGAAAATCCTTATTCCACTATTTACAATAACAAATTTTATGAAGTTCAGTCATATGTGGTCGAGACCAATCATCTTTGGACACTTGCGAGCATTTTCATGAATGAAAAGAGTTACAACAAACTGACTCCCCAGGACCAGAAATGCGTAAAAGAAGCTTTGGCCGAAGCATGTTCCTATATCTCCTACATGATGGAGAACGTTAACGCAGAAGCAAAAGCAAAAATAATCGCAGCGAACAAAGCAAAGTTGATAACTACCGATACTGGTCTTGATGTGGCTGCTTTTGAGAAGCTGGGGAAGACGGTGGCAGATAAATTTGCTAATCAGTGGGGTGATTTATACAACAGGATTAAAGCATTAGCAAAATAGCGTCATGCATGGGCGTAGCGATAAGTACTTTTTTAAAGAAGACAGAGAGGAATATGTCAGCCGAGGTGTTACAGAGCGGAGACTTGAAATGAAAAAGCTCATGAATGTCTGTAATAAAGTTTGTTATCTGGTGGGTTGCCTGAGTATCTCGGTAATCTGCTGCGCTGTTGTGGCTCAGGTCTTTAACCGATTCGTGCTGAATGGGGCATTCAAATGGACCGACGAGATAAGCCAGATGATGCTCATTGTCATGGTTTTTTCAGGAATGGGCCTTGTCGAGCAGAACAATGAACAGATCCGTATGGAGATGATTTACAAGATATTCCCTAAATGGCGCTTTGGGATTGATCTTGTCTTAAAAATTATCACCGCTTTTTTCACTCTTGTTCTGCTTTACAGTGAAAAGCTTCTATTCCCGTCAATCAGAGGTGTTGTTGCAAAGGCCTCACAGATTCCCATTATTTTTGTTCATGTGGTCATGATTGCTGGCCTCGTTTTTTGGTTACTGAGCATCATCCTGGGAATCATCGAAATGCTTATGAATAAACATAAAAATGCGGGGGACTGGCATGAGCATAATCCTGATTGTCGTGATTCTGTTGCTTGTTATTCTTTTGGTCCTCGGCGTGCCCGCCGCGCTCGCGATGGGGTTGCCTGCACTCCTTTATTTCTTTGTGAAAGAAATCCCTCTCTCGACGGTAATGTACTCGATGTATAACCAACTTAACAGTTTCTCTCTGATCTCCGTGCCAATGTTCATCTTGATGGGCAATTTGGTAAATGAACTCGGATACACGGACGACTTGTTCTACTTCTTAAAAAGAGTTATGAGAAACAAGAGAGGTTATTCCGCCAGGCTCAATGTCTTTATCAGCCTTATCTTTTCCGGAATCTCCGGAGTTGCCATTGCGGATATTGGGGGACTTGGCAAGATGGAAGTCAAGGCCATGGAAGATGAGGGGTATCCAAGAGGGTACGCTTCTGCTTTAACCATTGCAACCGCAACGATAGGCCCGGTATTCCCTCCCAGCGTCCCATTGCTTCTTTTTGCGATGATGGCGGAAGTATCAAGTGTCCGTTCATTGATTGCCGGTGTTGTCCCAGGAATTGTCATGTCAATAATACTCTTGCTCGGAGTGATGGTTCTAGATAAGAAATATCTTGCCAGTAGGCCGGCCAAGGATTCACTAGGAAACATACCGCCGATGCAGGCCTTTTGGGGCAGCTTCCCCACCCTGATCGCCGCGCCATCCATTGTCCTTCTGATGATGTTCGGGGTATTCAGTCCGAGCGAAACCGGTGCGTTGACTGTTCTGTTTTTCCTCATAGCGGGGTTAATCCAAAGACGTCTGAATTTTCAAAAGATTCTTAAGTGTTTGAAAATCACCTTTACTGTATGCGCGAGCACTCTGTTTGTAACGGCAGCGGGCGGTGTATTTTCAAAAGTCATGGTCCTGGAGAATCTTCCGAATGTCATTATTACTGCACTTTTTACAGTCACTGAAAGTAAAGTCATTATCCTTCTACTGATTAACTTAATTCTGCTCATCCTCGGGTGTTTCATGACCAGTACATCGGCATTAGTACTGTCTATCCCAATCATCCTTCCCGTAACAAATGCGCTTGGCATTGATCCCATTCATGTAGGAGTAATCATGACTCTTAATCTTATGATAGGCCTGATCACTCCACCATTCGGACTTTCCGTTTTTACCGTAGCGCGGATTGTTGACATACCGCCAGAAAAAGTTTTCAAGGCTTCTGTACCATTACTTATCGAGTTATTGATTGCTTTAATGTTCATTACATTCATCCCACAGCTTTCGCTTTGGCTTCCCAATCTCATGTTTGGAATATAAATGGAATAGAGAAATAGAAGAGGAAAGAGGTATGGAAAAGATACTTACAAATTTAGTCTTATTGGATGTCATTAACAAGAAAGAGATAAAAAATGCGAGTATTTTCATCGACGGTGGAAAGATTTCCAAAATTTCCGGCAAGAATGTGGAAAAGAGAAAGCCGGAGTACGAAACGATTGATCTTGGGGGACGTTATGTCATGCCAGGTTTGATAAACACGCACCAGCATCTTATGTACAAAAGAACCTATGGGAATCTGTGGAAGCAGATGAATTTGGGTGCCCCGGCATTAACAGTACGATCTCTGAAAAATGCCCTCGCAGAACTGAGAATGGGAATTACTACAATTCGCTCGTGCGGCGATCTGTATGACATTGATTATACTCTTAAGTACATGTTTCAGTCTAAGTACTTAATTGGACCGAGGATAATTACCTGTGGCCGCCCGTTGGCCATCACCGGATCTCATGTCCCTCCGGTATTTGCACAGTATGCGGACGGCATTGATGAATTCGTCAAGCTCTCCCGGCAAAGGGCAGCCCGATACGAGTGGGTAAAAATTTTCGCGAGCTACGGCCTGGAGAAGCCATACGTTAACGGCGAATATGCACGGCCAGAAATCACGCTTCCAGAACTCAAAGCCGCTTGCGATGCTGTTCATGCCGCACAAAAGAAGGTTGCCGTGCATTGCAGCGGGAGCGCTCCACTTGAGATAGCTATTGCGGCAGGCGTTGATACTATAGAACACGGCAGCGCGATGACAAAACCTCAGGCGGGAATGATGGTTGAAAAGAAGATTGCATACACTCCAACAATGACGGCGCTGACAGAGACGCTTAATCCCATTTATGACCGTGGCCCCAAATGGATAGAAGATCACAAAAAAGGCATCCCCTTCAGTAATTCCGGCCTTCAAAACGCAGTCGGGGCGGGCGTTCTCATCACCTCAGGCCTGGATAGTCTGGGTGTGGTGGGAGATGAGGCGGTACAACTAAACGAGATTGGAGGCATGAGCAAATGGGACGTGCTTAAGGCGTTTACCATCAACGGAGCGCATGTTCTGGACTTGGAAAACGAGATAGGTTCCCTTGAAGTCGGGAAAAACGCCGATATTGCCGTTTTGAATTCCAATCCGCTTGCAGACTTGATGAATCTGGAAGACATTTACATGGTTGTTAAAGATGGCAAATGTATGAAGGTGGAAGAAGTAAACCTGAATTATGATTTTGAGACAAGGGATTATAACTCTGACATCCCACAGCTGTATCAGTAAAAAACTGTCTTAAATCAGCGTCTCAATCTCTCCTGAGCCAGCGTCAGGGGGAAGTGTATGCCAATGGAGAAAAGATGGGGGAAAAAGGTTTAGGCTTTGTTGATTTATTTACACTGGGATTCGGGGCGATCGTGGGTGTCGGTTGGTCTATAACCCTCAACAACCTTTATATCAACGGAGGAGGGCCGGTGGCCGCAGCCACCGGCTTTGCCTTGGGTACGGTGCTTTTAATCCCAATTTCTCTGTGTTTTGCGGAATTGACCCCGGCAATGCCNGTTGCTGGGGGAGTTACTGCCTATGCATACAGAGCATATGGTCCTAAACTTTCATTTATAGCGGGTTGGTTTGTGGCGATGGCCTATATAAGCATATTGCCTTGGGAAGCGATTGCAATCAACGACATACTTTCCTTTGTAATTCCATGGGCGAAAGACGGCCCTGTGCTCTACCAGATATATGGTCAGAAAATATTCCTTCATTCTGCGATCATCGGTGTAGGAACGGCTGCCATGATTGTTTTTCTGAATTTCAGGGGGATACGATACGCCGCAAAATTTCAGACGATAATGACGGTGCTGCTTCTGGGGGANAGCCTGATCTGCATAGCTGCGGCTTTGCTAAAATTAGATATAAGAAATATTCTGCCCGTCTATCAAAGCATGAAGATGAAAAAGCATACCTCGTTTCTTTCAGGAATACTGACGATGCTTGCCATGGCGCCTTTTTATTTCTCCGGTTTTGACACGATCCCTCAGGGAGCAGAAGAAACCGAAGGTATTAAGCCGTCAAGCATAGGTAAAGTTATTATCCTTGTTCTCGTTTGTGCCGGATGCTTCTATGTTTCAATCTTTCTTTCCGCAGGTTGTGCCCTCCCATGGCTGAGATTCATTGAACTGGGACGGCCTGCCTTTCCGAATCTTTTCCTGGTCCTCTATCCGAATCTGTTCGGGAAACTCTTATTTGGGATCAGTCTTATTTCGGCCCTGGCTGGCCTTTTTTCCACATGGAATGGCTTTTATATCGCCGGCTCCAGACTTCTTTTGGGAATGGCCAGAGCTCAGTTTCTCCCGGCTGTTTTCAAAAAAGTTCATCCCAAATACAAGACTCCATACATGTGTGATGCGTTTTGCGCCGCGATTATGGTACTGGGCGTCTTTCTGGGCACCGGGATAATTGACACCCTTACTACACTTGGTTCAGCAGGCTTTGTCGTAGGCTGGGGAATAACCTGCATAAGTTCATATAAACTTAGGAGAACCGCTCCGGCGATGTCCCGGCCATATCGTATGCGCTATGGGGAATTTACTTCGATTTTGGGCAGCGGCGTTTGCGTCTTGATTCTTTTGAATTGTGTCATTCCTGCAATGCCTGGCTACATGGGCCATGGCGGGATGATCGCATTGATTGCCTGGTCCGTCCTCGGAATAATCTTCTTTTGTTTTACCGCAAAAAAACGCACTTTGTCTGAAGAAGAGACCGCCCATCAACTGTTTACAAAAGAAAAAGCATCTATTGACGGATAGAAAAAATGCAGCATTAGTTGACATTGTACAAGCCTGTGGTATTGCTCCGACATTTCTGACGAAGCGAAGGACATTTTCAAGCGCTTACATATTGATCTACCGAAGAAAGTGCCTTCGACCGTAACGAGAGAACCGGCTGCGGTATAATGCAATTTCGGGTACTTTTTGTTAACTCTATTATTTGTAGCGTGTTAATAAGCTTTTCTATATCACGGATTGTACAACGCCAGAACAGATACAAACGCTATTTTTTGATGGACATTATAAAGGGATACAATAACAAATCCATACAATAATGAAGGAGAGCATCATTCCGTATTTTCGGAACAAAAAAATGCCATATCCCAAATGCGATTGAGGCGGTACTGCCAATGGATATAAGTATCTTCGAGCAGGTTCCTGTCACCGATATCTCCTTTTTCACGCTCGATGGATGTTCGTGTCTGGAATTGTAAAGGCAATGTCTCACTTCATGCAACTATGCCGGATTTCGATATGCCGGTGAAGTGTTATTCAGTGTCTATCATTCTACTTTTATCTATTGGGGAAAAGTGCTATACTATTTTCAGGAAGAGAGTTTCAGCTCCCCGAAGCCATCCGATGACCACTTAAAATTTTTTTAGGCGTGATCTGTCTACGAACAACATCTGCGGGAAGCTTTTCCCGGTTTGTTGCATCTGACAGCTTCGGATTGGAGTAAAAAACTTCCCAAAAGGAGTCTTGTATGAACCCCAGAGAGGCGAGTGAAAAGATTGTCGAGATTCTTCATCTAGAGACAGAGCCGGTGGCTGTCCAGGTCTATAAGGACAGAAAAGATTTGCCGCGGCATCCACAGAATATTAAGCAAAATTTCTGTCAGCTGGTATCGGTGGCTCGCTATCAGGGCCGGGCCAACAGTGGCGTCGCCGACAGCATGATCTGCGCGTTCGGTGCTTCCTGCCTTGGCCTCATCAAGACACCCGAGGTGATTGAGTCGGGTAAAGCGGCGCTCGGTGTGTATACCGGTACCCCCGAAGCATCGAAAAAATTCATGTCCAATGTATTCAAAATTGGCGACAAAGGGAAAAAATACGACGCCGTGATGGTGAAACCACTGGCCGAAGTCAATGAGTCCGACAAACCCCAGGCTGTTCTCATGTATGTAAATCCTGCCCAGGCGATGCGCTTGATCCATTCATGCGCGTACGACAATGGAGAGAAGATCACTGCAGACACCGTGGCGGAAGGAGCGATGTGCTCATGTGTAGGCTTTGCCATTGACAACCAAAAACCGACGGTCGGGTTCCCCTGCGCGGGCGATCGCATTTTTGGCGGTACCCAAAATCATGAGCTGGTCTTTGTGGTCCCCTACAGCATGGTGACGGATACGCTTGTCGAGCATCTGGAGAAGACAGCGGCCGGCGGCTTCTCTGTTTTCCCCGTTCCGCCCAATATGTACTGGACGCCTTCAATGCCTCCTTCCTATACAATCCAGCCTGAGTATCTGAAGTAATTATTCGAAACAGGCATCCTCGGCCTTACGCCGGAGGAATTCGAGAAACGGATCGTGCATCCCTAGACGCTCTGTTCGAAGATGGATAGGACGATCAAAAGCATGAATAAAAACGCCGTGGTCAACAATGACTACGGCGTTTTTTGAAACGGTGTAAGCGGCCAGTCTCGTAAGACCAAAGGCCGTCCAGCTGAAGGTTATAAAGTTATCTCTTCCAAGCCGAGCTCTCCACGCTCGTCGCGATCATCGTCTTGAGCGCGGCGTCGGCGAGGTCGAGCCCCATCGCCCAGTGCTGCATGCAGAAAGAATCGAGCGCTGCCTGGGCCGCCATCGTCTGACCTCCGGATTTCAGGTCGATGTAGTCTTTTTCCATGGCAGGCATCTCCGTGAAAAGACTTTCTTCATAGGGATCGAAGACCTTTCTGATGCCTTCGTGGTAGATCCTGTATGCGCCGAAGGCCAGTTTGGATATCTGGAAGAAGCGGGAGCCTGCGTCCGGCGTGGAGTACCTTGTATCCATTGAAGATGCGCCTACGTAAAAGGGAATGAAGAGACTGTTGCAGGGTTGGTTGTACGCGTGGAGCATGAGGCCCAGCTCATCCGGGACATCGGGTCTGGCCATCAGGATCGCTGTTGCGGCCGTCGTTCCCTCGAGGGCGTGATGGCAGATCGCGCGGGGGAATATCGAGACTTCCACCGTGTCCTGAGTCGGGAACTCAGTCATCCATTCCTGCCGGTCATACACGTAATCGGTGCTGTAGAAGGGGACCTGCTCCAGCGTCAGCACTTTGCCGCTGGGGAGCGGATAGCTGTCGTAATGGTCTCGCGTGCAGGGCATCAGCGTCTCTGCGGAGATGTTTCCCGAAATGCCCTTCAGGAGTTCCATGGCCCGCTGGTAGCGCATTTCGGTGTTGTAGAGTATCTCGGCCGCCGGGCGTGAAATGATATTGTCGTTGTTTTCGGGATAGAGTTCCGTTGTGCCGTAGACAGCCCTGAAGTTGATCTTCGAGACATCGGCGCCTATCCATCCCTGTGATCTGGCATAGGAAAGCAGATCATCTGAGCAGAGCTCATAGTCATCCGTGATCTGGAACTGGTTGGACCTGGCCGTGTAGGTGTCCTGGTAGCGTCTGGCGACCCAGCGTTTGCCGGTGATCTCGACGACCCAGAGCTCCTGGGAATCGCCTATCTCGAACATGATGGCGTTCCAGGCCTGATCATACTTCTCGGTGAGTTTCGTGAGGATTTCGACCCCTTCGCGCGCCGTTTTCGCTCTCTCAAGGACGAGGCGCACGTAGTCATTGTCGTGGAGCCCGTTTGTGAAGGCCAACTCGTCCCGCGTGGGCGCGTCGTTGTCCGATACGATGACCTGGAATTCGTTTATTCCCATTCCGTATCCCCAGCGACCGGCCGAGCGTGAACCGATGAAGGAATAGGTGCGGGACGTCTGAGGAATGTCGATATAGGCGGCCCTATAGAGGTCGGTCGATGCGTAATCGCGGCCCCCTTCCTTCGCGACTTCGGAGATAGTGTTCGGCCCCAGATCGCGGTTTTTGGATATGATGCTCCCCGCGCCCGCCGCCAGCACTTTGCCGTTGGCCAGGAAGGTCGTGCACTCTCCGACGAATCCCGTCATGAGCCTGTCTGCCGTGTTGTACACGAGGATATCTTCGTAGGCTATTCCCGATCCGTCGGCGACGCCGTGCATCCATTCCGCCTTTTCCGGCAGAGTCTCCAATATGAGAGCTTCCCGCTCTCTCACCGCCACGAGGATTTTGGCATAATCCACCCCGCGTTTTTGGGCGGCCAGTTTCATTTGTGCGATGTGCTCCTGAATCTCGGCCTGCTGGGAGGAACCGACCAGAAAGCCAGACTGGTACGACGACTCCTCGGCCGCTCCGAGGGGCAACACCGACAAAAGCAGCAACATGGACGTCAGCATCACGATGCCGAACGCCAGTTTCGCATTGCGTGTGCGGTTCACCAACATAGGACACCTCCTGGGAGAACGTTGTGTGAATTGAGGCATTTTCAATGCTGCTATCGACAAGAGCCTCTTTCTGCGCTTGGAGAGATTATAAATCCGTATATCTGAATAAACAATGAAGTTTTATGCGAATTGAGAGAGAGTCTTTGAGATTGTGAATGGCTAAACACCAACGAGGGATAGAAGTTGATTTTGGCTCGTATCAGGAGAAATCGAGGAGGAAGCGTCACTTTTATCTGTATTTCTCATCGACTGCGGAGTTGGTGATCATGGACCGGAAGTCGAAGACAAAGCGCCTCGTGGTCTGGATGAACGGCGAGCGTGTCGGGACGCGGTCAATTCTTCCCTCAAGCATCCATGAGTTTTGGTATGATAGGTCGTGGCTGGCATTCCCTGAGGTCCGACCGCGTTCGATCTGCGCGCAGAGATCGGAAGGAATTGCGTGGGCGGCGCGATCCAGCTCCTGCCCGAAAGGCAATAATGCAGGCGGATATGAAGGAGTCCGTGGAGAACGAGTGGCTCTGCGCGAGGATTGTGGAAGCCTTTGGCCTCCCGGCCACGGTTTCCGAGCCGATACTTGAGGGTATTCAGGTGGCTCCCATTCGTGCACTTGACTTCGTTCCGGCACAAACCGCGCCAACAGCGACGCAAGAGGCTTTGCGCTCAAGCCTGGCCCGCATGTCAGGGACATGCCGGGCTTGAAGCAATCTGTATACTATAGGACACTAAGAGGGGTGAAAGGTGGTCATGCGGACCGGTATTGGCCTTTTTCAACGCCCTGACAGGCGCGGTCGGCGACCATGACTTTTCCCTATGGAGGAAAGCCATGAAATACTGCTGTCTTTTATGTGCTCTGTGCCTGTGTTCAACCTTCGCTTTTGCGCAGAATGCGCTTACGCTCAACGCCGAGTACACCCTTGAAGCTCCGTCGGAGAGGTCTCGTTCAAGGGTGCCATGGGAGGCGCTCCCTATACGACGGTATTCTCTATTCCTGTAATTCCCGGAGAGCGCTATACTCTGGAAGTCGGTTGGGACGACGGGGAATCCCTTCTGCTGTTCGTACAGGGGAACGATCCGGCTTCCGCACGGCCGTCCGCGCCGTCAGGCCTCACGAATTCCGTTGTCATAAACACGTCGGGAGGCAAGAAGGCGCTCCTGAATTTTACCGTATCGGCAAAAAGCCCGGGCAACGCCGCCTATCTCGTTTTCGCCTCGAGCTCTCCCGGGAGGGTCATCCGCGCTCAGATCAGGAATCCCGCCGATCCCGATGCGGACGTCAGGACACGGAAGCTGGATGGGAATCTGATCGGACAGGTCTGGACCACGCCCCTTTACGCGATCGCCAGGATCGCGGATCCTTCTTCCTCGACAGGAAAAGCGGACGCTTTCTTCCCTTTGAATACCTGGACAGATGCGGTCTGTGGCTCAGAGAAGCGTGATCTCGCGACCTTCGGGACCCAGTATTACTACCTGATGCCTGTCAGGCTCGAGAAGTCGGGCAGGTACACCCTCAACGTTCGCTACGAAGAGAGCGCACTCGTCCAGGTGATTGGCAGGACCCTTCCCTAAGATTTCAGAGTCATCCCGAGGGCACGTCCCTCACGGCCACCGTCAACATAAGTTCGGGAGAAAGGAAACCGCGACCTGGCGCGTTAATTTTATCGTGTCCGAGAAGAGTCTGGGGAATACGGCATGGATAGTCATCTCCTCGCTCTCGCGGGCAAGTCGGTCCACGTCATGTTGTCCTATCCAGCCATTCCCGATACCGAGGTGGCGGCTCCCGTCAACGGAAAATACACGGGAGAGGTTCAGACTATCCCGCTATTCATCACGGAATCCTACTGATCTACCGAGCGAGGGGAATGCGGCTGACTTGACGGATTCCGGGCCAATCGGCCAGTCCTCGTCCTCAGGTGATTTTCTTCATCGTCTGCGCCGTGTTTCCCATTCTCCAGATTTTCATATCGGAGCTGATCCTCGACCTGCCTGTGTGGTTTCGTGTGACTTTGGATAAATAAGGTGCTTCTCCGTTTATACGGCTGAAGCATAAATCTAAGCTTATAAATACTTAGATCGTAAGCGACCGACGGGAGTCGAACCCGCTTCACGAGCTTGGGAAGCTCGGGTAATACCGGTATACGACGGTCGCGATTTTGATGTGTTGCTTTTCGCAACACGAAATCAGAGGAAACCGTCGTGCATCTCCGGCATTGGTCGATCATGCAGTGGTTTCCTCGCGATAGGCCGTCGTTGTACGACGGTCGCGTTCTAAACTTCGTCGCTTCCCGCGACGTTTCCACAAGGTAACCCTCGTGCCGCTCCGGCTCTTGCCGGTCCGTAGGCGCTGGGGCCCTTGCTGGTGCGCCATCGCGGTACGACGGTCGCGATACGGAAATGTACTATACCGTCAGCGGGCTTTGGGCGTCAAGTCAAGGAAGAAAATCCGGGGCGGAGCCTTCGATACAGATGGGCGGCCTCTCAAGATAAGTCGCCCCCTGATGCCCCATGGCGATGTATCGATAGACAGAAGCAGATGCGATGAATCCGAAACATGAGTGGCGTCGACTCTATCGTCGGTGAGGAATTATTGCGCCGTATCCTTGACGCNCAGAAGGTTCTTGATGTTGTCGATATGGGCTTGATAGGCATTTGCCGCTGTCTGCAGATTGCCGGACACGAGGGCGTCGAGAAGCGCCCGGTGTTCTTCGAGAATTTTTGACCGGTCCATATAGCGGCTTTGTGACGCTTCTATTTCCTTGAGAAGGANAGAGCGCAGAATATCGTAGAATTCAACGAAGAGGGAATTGGACACGCCCGCGATAATACACCGATGAAAATCATAATCAGCCTGAATGACGGCATTGGAGTCTTGGTTCGCAATCGCCTTGCCCATCGTATTGAGCAGGGTATTGAGGTCGTCGACAAGAGCCATATTGTCGTAAGGAGCATCGTGGAATCGTTCAGTAAGCTGGAGGTAGCTCCAGAGTTCGATTGCTGCCCGCAGATCGATCACCATCTTGATGTCGTCTTCCCCCAGAAGGAGGGCCCAGGTCAGGACCTCTCGGGAGATCGAAGAGCGCGAACATACAAAAGTGCCTTTTGCCGATTTGGATTCCAAAACTCCCAGGTAGTTGAACACCTTGATAGTCTCTCGAATCGACGATCTTCCCACTCCGAGCTGTTCAGCGAGCTCTTTTTCTGTGGGGAGTTTGTCTCCCGGCTTATATGCGCCTGAGGATATCAAGTCACGAATCTGGTCCATGACTTGATTGACGATGGTTGTTTTTTGAATTGGACTCAAGGCTTTCTCTGGATAGCTCATTAAGTGATAATATTATTTTGAATTGGAACATATGTCAAGAAAATCATAATGTCAGACATTATGATTGACTGAGTAAAAAAATGGTATTATGCTGATTTCGTTCAGGAGGTAATTGAAATGTCGAAGGTGAAAGTCGGAGTAGCTGGCTATGGAGTGATCGGGCAGCGGCTGGCGGACGGGGTGGCGCTGCAGAAAGATATGGAGCTGGTGGGCGTGGCCGATGTGGCTCCGACGCTCTCCGTGCGTGCCCTGCGCGAGAAAGGCATGCCCTACAGGTTCTTCCTCGCGGCGCCCGACAAGCGCGAGGAGCTGGAAGCAGCGGGCATCCCCATATCCGGCACCCTTGAGGACCTTGTGCAGCAGGTCGACGTGATGCTCGACGCGACGAGCGCGGGCATCGGGGCGAAGAATCGNGCGCTGTACGAGAAGTACGGGAAGAAGGGTATTTTCCANGGGGGAGAGAAGAACTCGGTGGCCGATGTGTTCTTCCATGGCTATGCGAACTACGAGAAGGGACTTGGGGCACAGTTTCTGAAGCTGACGAGCTGCAACACGACGGGCCTCATCCGGGCGGTGGACTGTCTGGACCGGAAGGTGGGGATAGAAAAGGTGGCGATCACGATCATTCGGCGGGTGGCGGACCCGGGGGACTATCACCGGGGCCTGACGAATGCCCTGCAGATCGACCGTGCGCCGAGCCATCAGGCCCTGGACCTGATGACGATCATGCCGCATGTGGAGGCGACGGGGATTCTGGTGCACACGCCGGTGACGCACGGGCACATCATCACGGTGGTGGCGACGCCGAAGAAGTCGTTGACGCCCGAGAACGTGATCGAGTTCTTCCGGGAGCATCCACGCATCCGGGTGGTGTCGATTGCGGAAGGCTTTTTGGGGAACGCGAGTCTGTTCCGGTATGCGCGGGACCTGGGGAATCCGAGAGGCGACATGTACGAGATTGCGGCCTGGGAGGACTCGGTGGTGACGAGCGGGAAGGACATCATGTTTGCGATCAACGTCCCGCAGGAAGCCGTGGTGATCCCCGAGAACATGGACGCGGTGCGGGCCTGCATGAGGATGCAGGAGGATCGGATTGAGGCGACGGATACGACGAACAAGTATCTCGGCATTGGCAAGTGGCGGACGCTCGGCTAAAGGCCGCGTCATTGAACAGTGGCGATGCGGGGCGGCCACCCCAAGCATTGAGGCCGCGCCCTGCACTGTCGATTGCGGGGGTACCCACGCGAAAGGAAGGAATAGTATGGAAGGACCACGCCTTAAGATAAGACCCTGTACCGAACTTGAACTGGCGGGGAAAACCGTCATTTTCAGGCCCGACATCAACTCTCCGATCGATCCCGCGACCAAACGCATCGTCAACACCAACCGCATCGAGAAGACCGTGCCGACGCTGAAGCTTCTCTTGGAGGCCGGGGCGAAGGTGGCGCTCATCGCCCATCAGGGCGACACGCTCGACTACCAGAACCTCATCCCGCTCGCGGAGCACGCGGAGATTCTGTCGCGGCTCACGGGGAGGCGCATTTCTTACATCGACGACGTGTGCGGGCCGGCGGCCCAGGCGGCCGTCAAGGCTCTGTCCCCGGGCGAGGCAATCATTCTGGGCAACCTCCGCTACCTCATCGAAGAGATCAGCACGTTTGAAACCGTGGTGAAGCTCACGGCACAGGAGATGACCCACACCTGGCTCGTACGGAGCCTTGCGCCGCTCGCGGACTACTACGTGAACGACGCCTTCGCCGCGGCACACCGGAACTGCCCCTCCATGGTGGCGTTCCAGGAAGTGCTGCCGAGCGCGGGTGGGCTGCAGCTCATGGACGAGTACACCGCCCTGAAGTCCGTCCTGGACAACCCGAGGCGGCCCTGTGTGTACGTGCTGGGCGGGGCGAAGATCTCGGATGCCTTCGACATGATGCGCAAGGTGTTGACCGAGGGGAGCGCCGACCACATTCTCACGGCCGGATTGACGGGCATCGTGATGCACCTCGCGCGCGGCGAGGACTTCGGGCCCGTGGTGAACAAGTTTCTCGCAGACCGGAGCCTCGATGCCTTCATTCCCGAGGCGAAGTCGCTGCTTGAGGAGTTCGGCAGCCGCTATGTGCTGCCTGTGGACTTTGCGTACGACGTGCATGCGGGACAGGAGGGGGCGAAGCCGGAGCGGACGGAGGCGGCTATTGCGCAGCTGCCCAAAGACCGCCTGTTCCCCGACGTAGGGCACCGGACCATCGCGCTCTTCAAGGAGTACATCGCGGCGGCGGGCTCGATCTTCGTCAATGGGCCTGCGGGCATGTACGAGCGCGAGCCCTGGGCGGACGGCACGCGGGAGCTGTGGAATGCCATCGCCGACGCGCCGGGCTACACGGTCATCGGGGGAGGGGACACGATCAGCGCGGCGACGAAATTCACCGATCTCTCGAAGTATGGGTATGTGTGCACGGGTGGCGGGGCGATGGTGCGGTTCCTCGCGGGCAAACGCCTGCCCCTCATCGAGGCCATGGAAAAGGCCTTCGAACGCAACCTCGGCGAATGCCGACATCACTGAGAAGGATTATGCGTATCGATCTGCCTTACAGGAACAGGAAACTCGGGATCGAACTGCCGGACGACACCGAGATAATCGAGCCGAACGAGAAGAAGGTCCCTGGCAGTCCCGCCGAGCTGATACGCCAGGCGATTGAAAAACCGCTGGATTCGCCCAACCTTGACCGGTTTTTCGATGGCGCGGAGCATCCCCTCGTCATCGTCAATGACGGCACCCGGCCCACGCCCACATCTGCTGTCCTCGATATCATCGGCGACAGACTGGCGGCCTGCGGCGCGAGGTTCATCGTCGCCACAGGCGCCCACCGTGCCCCGACCGAGGATGAGTACCATTTCATCTTTGGCAAGAGCTACGGGCGTTTCCGCGGGAAAACCGAGGCGCACGACGCGCGGGACAAGGCGTCGCTCGTCTTCTGCGGCTCGACGCGGGCCGGCACCCCTCTGTGGCTCAACAGGCGGGTCCTTGAAGCGGACAGAATTCTGGTCATCGGCTCTGTGGAGCCGCATTATTTTGCCGGCTATACCGGTGGAAGGAAGGCTTTTCTTCCGGGAGTGGCCGGCTATGAGAGCATTCAGGCCAACCACAAACTGGCGCTTGAGCCTCAGGCCCATTCCCTCGCCCTCGACGAGAACCCGGTGCACCGCGACCTGGAAGACGCACTGAGCCACATAAAGGCCCCTGTTTTTTCTGTTATGACCGTACTGGACAAAGGCCAGCAGGTGGTCTGCTGCACGGCGGGAGACCTTCGAGCATCATTCCGGGCGGCGGTGCGTGCGGCCAACGAAGTGTTCGCCGTAAAACTGAGGCGGCGCTTCGACGTCGTCATCTCCGTGGCGCGGAGCCCCATGGACATCAACCTCTATCAGGCGCAGAAGGCGATCGACAATGGCGCGCTGGCCGTCGCGGACGGAGGCGTGCTCATTTTGGTGGCCTCGTGCTGGGACGGTATCGGCGACCGCGCCTATCTGGACCTGCTGGGAAGCGCCTCCAGCCCCCAGGATGCACTCGACAGGATCGCCGCCGGCTACAAACTCGGCTACCACAAGGCGGCGAAGATTGCGGAGGCGGCAAAGAGAATACGGCTCGTCGCCTACAGCGAACTGGATGGGACGACTCTGAAAAAAGCCTTTATCGAAAAAACGGATTCTCTGCAGAAATCGGTTGACACTGCCCTCACAAACCGNGGCCCGGGGGCAAAAGTGGCGATACTCAGTGACGGGACACTGACGGTCCCGATTGTCGAATAAATACGAAGGGAGAAAGGGGAAATCATGCAAGAGGAAGCTTTGAAAAAAATAGCCTTGAGCGTACGGAGCCTTTCGATGGACGCCATCCAGGAAGCGAATTCCGGCCATCCGGGGCTCCCTCTCGGCGCTGCCGAAATCGGTGCGTTTCTCTACGGCGAGGCGATGAAGTACGATCCATCCGAGCCCACATGGATCGACAGGGACCGTTTTGTGCTTTCAGCCGGCCACGGCTCGATGTTTCTCTATTCTATGCTCCATATGGCGGGATTCGGCATCAGCCTCGACGACATCAAACGTTTCCGAAAGATCGGAAGCCCCTGCGCGGGGCATCCCGAATACAACGCGGACCTCGGCATTGAGATGACGACGGGGCCTCTGGGGCAGGGAGTCTCAACTGCGGTCGGCATGGCCATGGCAGAGACGATGCTCGCCGCGAAATTCAATACGGAAAAGCGCAAAATCTTTGACCACTACACCTGGGTTCTTGTCGGCGACGGCTGCCTCCAGGAAGGCATCGCTTCGGAAGCTTCGTCTCTTGCCGGACACTTCAGGCTCGGGAAACTCATTGTCTTCTACGATTCGAACAATATTACGATCGATGGACCGACGGACATCACGTTCACGGAAGATGTCGCGAAGCGCTACGAAGCGTATGGATGGAAGGTCCTGAAGGGCGACATGTACGATTTCCCCGGCATCGCGAAACTGGTGACGGAGGCGAAAGCCGATCAGGATAAACCGAAGCTCATCATTCTGAAGAGCATCATCGGGAAAGGCGCGCCGACGAAACAGGGCACGAGCAGCATGCACGGCTCGCCGCTCGGCGAAGAGGAACTCGCCAGGGCAAAAGATGCGCTTGGCATCCCCAAAGACCAGAAATTCTGGGTCGCTCCCGAGGCCTATGAGTATTTCGGCGCCTATAAAAAGGACCTGCAATCCCGCCACGCGCTGTGGGCCAAAGAATTCGAGGCCTGGAAGCGCGAGGAGCCGGCGCTGGCAAAAGAACTCGACCTCTGGTATTCGGGCGAACCTCAGTTTGAACTGCGCCTGCCTTCCTTTGCCCCGGGCGAAGCGGTTTCGACGCGGGCCGCCTCGGGAAAGGTCCTGCAGGCCGTCGCGGCAGCCTGGCCGAACTTCGTGGGAGGATCGGCCGATCTGACCTCTCCCAATGTCTCCGCCCTGAACGGAGTCGCCGACTATACCCCGGGAAATCGCGCGGGACGCTATATAAGGTTTGGCATCCGCGAGCACGCCATGGCGGCCATAGGCAACGGCCTGGCACTTCACGGCGGCCTGAGGCCTTTTGTCGCGACCTTCCTTTCCTTTGTCGATTATCTGCGGCCGGCGCTCAGGCTCTCGGCGCTCATGAAACTGCCCCTCGTGTATGTGCTGACCCACGATTCCATCTATGTCGGCGAGGACGGTCCTACCCACGAGCCGATCGAGCAGCTGGCGAGCATCCGGGCGATGCCCGATCTGCTTGTGCTGCGCCCTGCGGACGGGGAAGAGACGGCCGAGGCGTGGTCGATCGCCATGAAGCGAAAAGACGGGCCGACAGTCCTCGTCCTCTGCAGAAACAACGTACCCTTCCTTTCCAAGGATGACCCCCGGTGGCGGACCAATATGGCGAAGGGCGCCTATATTGTCCACGATACAAAAGGTACCCCCGATGTCGTCGTCGTGGCGACCGGAAGCGAAGTGTCCCTGGCCATCGAGGCTGCCAAACTCGTCCCCCGGAAGAGCGTCAGGATCGTCTCCATGCCTTGCAGGGAAGCTTTTTTCAGACAATCTGACCAGTATCGCGCCGCGCTGATCCCCGGGACCGCGAAGATTGTCGTCGCCGAAGCGGGCGTCGCCCAGGGGTGGGAAGGCATAGCCCCGAAAGAGAACATCTTTTCCATAGAGAGATTCGGCGCCTCGGGGCCCGCGGGAGATGTCGCGAAACACCTCGGATTTACCGCGGAAAAGTTGGCCGAGATTATCGCGAGATAAAATAATCTGAACAGTGACGCCTCTGCTGTCAGTTGGGCGGGCCATCGCCCGCCCAGCGGCGATTCGGCGTAAATGTCATGATACTTAAAACCAGGGGGGAGTGTTGGCCCAGATACACGTGCACATCGTGTCCGAATCATTTCGCTTTGAATGCGGTTCGGACGAGTTGAACGTTATACTATCCCCTTCTTTGAGCACATAGGTCGCATCCTTTATCTGTATCACCAGTTCGCCGGACAAAATCAGGCCGCACTCGCTCCCGGGGTGGGTGTAGAGTGCCGGTCCGGTACTGGTTCCGGGATCGTACTCGTTGTATATGAGTTCGATAGGTCCGGACAGATTGGGATTGAGCAGATAGAAGCGGATTCCGGGGCTGGGGGAGAGGAATTTCCGATTCTCCTTGTGCACAACGGGAGAAAGACCCATAAGATGCACTGACGTATATAGTTTTAGATGCGATGCCATATCGGGGACGATTTCCAGCGGAGCGCCTTGTTCCTCCGGCTCTTCCATTTCGCTGGAGGTATCTTTGGCATCCTCAAAGAGAGAGCCGATAGTGATGTCCATAGCATCGCATATCTTCTTCAGCGTAGCGATCGAGGGAGATATCAGCGCCCGTTCTACCTGGCTGATGGTGCTGGAGGTCAGTCCGGTCAGCTCGGCAAGATCGGATATCTTCATGTTGTGCTTGACACGCTGGGCCCTGATTCTGGTGCCCAACGTTATTTTGACCTCGTCGGCTTCGGAGCCGTTTGAGTTGACTGGCATGCAGTACCCCTTAACGATGATGTCACAGTAAATGTGCAAACTTACTATACAATTTTGTAACACTGATTTTCAAGCAGTATCCGCAAATAAGTTAATCTATAGTAAATTTATCTCTTAAACGTCTACGACGCCAGAGACTTCCGGAAAGATAAATGAAGCAATACTGAATTGTTCTGGACTCGATTTCGGGTCCACAGGACGTGCCCGTCGGCCGCATAACAGTTAATTATCAATAAAATAATAACATAATTATATCATGCTGCTCTTTTGGAGAGAAAGAGGGCGTAATTTAGTATAAAAAAATTTCTTGACAGATCTAGTTAATGGACTTACACTTTGTTCATTGCCAATTAACTTAAATGAAGAGCTAATGAATTTAGTTATGTTTTACTTGAGGTGTTGAACGATGCAAGCTTGGAGCTATGCGCTTTCCAGTGCTCATTATGCGCCCGCTACAGCGCCCATTCTGTTGCGCGGGGACGTCTGTCTCAATCTCAAAACCGCTGCAGCCTTGGGGTATCAGGGCCTGGAACTACATACGAGGGAGGATGTTCAGCTCGATTACGATACGATAATTGGGACTTCAGCCGATTGTGGCGTCTCGGTAGCAGCTGTTGTTACAGGCTGGCTCAATACTCAGGGCGGAGTGAGTCTTGTCGATGACCGCCCATATATCTCCCATGCAGCGATCGAGGGCATGCGCAACTACATAAAAATGGCAGCCCGGCTGAAGACCAATGTAATTATTGGATGGATCAAGGGCCTTATTCCCGAAGGAACGGATCCTCAGCCTTATCTAGAGCGACTGGCCGGTAATCTTACGATGATCTGCACAGAGGCCAGAGAGCAGGGTGTCAAGATCTTCGTGGAAGTCATCAATCGGTACGAGACCAATATATTCACTACAGTCCGTGAAGCCATGGATTTTCTGGGCAGTTGGGAGATTCCAAACTGTTATATCCATCTGGATACCTTCCATATGAATATAGGAGAAAGCAACCCTGTGGAAGCGATTCGTTCCTGCGGCGAGCGATTGGGCTATTTCCATGTGGCGGACAACACCCGCCTGTACCCCGGAAGTGGAATAATTGATTTCAGAAGCTATTTTTCTGCGCTGAAGGAAATCGGCTATAAGGGTTTCGTCTCGGTGGAATGCCTTCCCTATCCCGATGGGGAGACCGCGGCCCGGAGAGCGCTCGAGTATCTAAAACAATGCGAACCCGAAATCAGGACTGAAGGCTGAAAATTGCAAAATATGCATAACGGAGGTTAGTACAATGTCTAAGTGGCAGATACCTGCCAAGGGTGGGTATATGGAGAGTAACAAGGGTGTTTATTACCAGAACATGACCAACAAAGATGTCGCGGAACGGCTTAAGAAAAACGACGTTATTCTCATCCCTGTCGGTTCGACGGAGAATCATGGTCCCAATGCGCCGTATGGAGAGGATACATATCTCGATACGAGACTATGCGAACAGGTCGCCGTAGCCACGGGATGCACTGTAGCCCAGCCTATCTGGTATGGATCCCATCCGTATCATCACTTGGGTATGCCGGGAACCATCATGATACCTGAGGAGACCCTTGCGGATTACCTTTGCTACGTGTTTGCGGGCTTCTGGAACACCGGTTTCCGGAAAATGATCGTGGTCAATGGTCATGGCCAGGACTATGTCATCCCTTTGGCCATTCATAAATTCGGCAAGAAATTCCAGGTCCCCGGGGTCGTCCTGTATGTTCATTTCTGGAACGCTGCCAAGAATCCCGTGACAGGATTGACCGACCTCGCCACGAAGGATCAGGGAGGCGTGTACGATGCTCCCTTCATCCACGCCGACGAGGTGGAACAGTCTTACTCTCTTGCACTGTTTCCTGAGCTGTGCAAACAGGAGAATGCCGTTGCCACCAAACCATCGCCCATGCTGCCGACGGGACACATCAACAACTCCGCCGAGAACGGCGTCGGTCCCATCAAGTGGTACAATGCGTATGGCAGCGTTGGTATGGAGTGCATTTGCTCACCCGAGGGAATCATCGGCGACCCAACCAAGGCAAGCGCTGAGAAGGCGAAAGCAGGAGTAGAGCATATCCTCGATTACCTGGAAAAACTCGTGAACGATATTCTCACCAAATATCCCGCCGGGGAACTTCCCCCCATCGAGAAGGTTACACAGCGCAGGCGGGAGGATATCGAAGCCGTCATCAAGGGACCGTCCAATGGGGGAAGGCATATTTATACGCTTACATATTAAGTAGCATGTATATCCAAGAAGCAGTAGAGAACACAATAAGGAAGTAGAATGGAAGAGCAGCCAAAGGCCATTCTCCAGCTCAAAGGTATCTCCAAGGTTTTCCCTGGCGTCAAGGCCTTGGACAATGTGAGCTTCGACCTCTTCCCTGGCGAAGTGCATGTGCTCGTCGGAGAAAACGGCGCAGGAAAATCCACCTTGATGAAGATTCTGGCAGGAGCCTACTCGCGCGATTCAGGGGACATACTTGTAGACGGAGAGGCCCAGCGCTGGTGGACACCGGCCATCGCGCGCGCTAAAGGCGTCGGGATGGTCTACCAGGAATTCAATCTGGTTCCCTTCCGCGACGTGGCGGAAAACATTTTTCTCGGCCACGAGAGACGGCGTTGGAGACTGTTTCTGGATAGAGCGAGCATGCACCGTGAGGCGGCCAAGCGAATGGAGGATATCGGCGTCAGCGTCGATACGCATACGCCTGTGGGGCAGCTCGGCGTTGGCCAGCAGCAGATGGTTGAGATCGCCAAAGCCCTCCTTCTCGACGTGAGGGTCCTCGTTCTCGATGAGCCGACTTCAGCCTTGACGGTGCGGGAGATCAATCAGCTCTTCGAGACAATTCGTCGCCTCAAAAAACTCGGTGTTGGAATCGTGTATATCTCACATCGAATGGAGGAAGTGACCGAGATTGGGGATCGTATAACAGTTTTACGCGATGGCCAGTATATTGGAACGCTCTCGCGTGCTGAGTACCACATCGATCGTGTCGTGAAAATGATGGTCGGCCGGGAGATCAAAGACCTCTTCCCCCGACATTTTCGCGAGCCGGGCGAAGTCGCCCTCCGTGTCGAGGGGCTGTGCACGCACGACAAACTCAAAGATGTCAACCTTCAGGTTCGTTATGGAGAGATCGTGGGCGTGGCTGGACTTGTGGGAGCCGGAAGGACAGAGGCCGCACGGGCGATCTTCGGCCTCGATCCGCGCACGGCAGGCACGATCGAAGTGGAAGGAAAGCGCATCGCGCGGATGAGCCCTCCCGTCGCCATTTCGAAGGGGATTGGCCTCGCTCCGGAGGACCGGAAGCAAGATGGTCTTTTCAGAATGCTGCCCATAAGCAGTAATGTGTTGATGGCTGGCTTGAGGCGTTTCTTCCCTGGATGGATTGTCACTCGCAGCAAGGAACAGAAGGTAGCGAAGCGCTTCGTCGACACTCTTCGCGTCCAGCCGCCCCAATTACAGAAGCAGGTCCGATATTTGAGCGGCGGCAACCAGCAGAAAGTCGTCATCGCCAAATGGCTTGCGATAGAGCCAAAAGTGCTCATATTCGATGAGCCTACACGGGGCATCGATGTCGGCGCGAAAGCTGAGATACATAGTCTGATGGATAAGTTCGCCAATGAAGGAAAGGCGATACTCATGATTTCGTCAGAGCTTCCGGAGATTCTCGGTATGAGTGACCGCATATATGTCATGCATGAAGGAATGGTCGTTGGAGAATTCGGTCGTCCTGCCAATTCTGAAGAGATCATCAGCTGCGCAATGGGGGTAAAAAAATGACCACTGCAAGCCTGGGTCTTTCCCGCAGAAATACTTTGAGATCCTCGCTTAGGAGGCTGCCTCCCGTAATCTGGGCGCTTCTTTTGATGATCATCTTTTTCGGTGTCTGTCAGCCGCGTTTCTTCAGCCTAAGCAACGCGATCAGCATGCTCTGTCAAGGTTCGATTCTAATGATCCTGTCACTTGGGGTGTGCGTGGTTACCGTGGCCGGTGGAATAGACCTGTCGGTTGGCGCCGTTATGACCTTCTCAGGGATGATCATGGCGTGGCTGCTCGTGAATACCTCCGTGCCGATAGCATTCATCCTGCTGGCGACGCTTCTCGTGGGGATCGCTTTCGGTATGCTGAATGGCGTCTTTGTGAGCAAAATGAGGATTCCGTCATTCATCGCGACCCTCGGGACGCAGGGCATCGCACTCGGCCTGTCTCTCGGAATGAACAAGGGCTACACGATCTCGGGTTTGCCTCCCGCTATCGGCTATTTTGGCAACGGGACTTTTCTTGCGCTTCCAATACCGATTTGGCTGGCAGTAGGGGCGTTTCTTGTGACCTTTGTGTTGCTCCGCTTTACGCCATTTGGAGTCTATGCGTATGCAATCGGCGGCAACGAGGACGCTCTGGCGCTCGCAGGCAAGCCTTCATGGCTATTCAAGATTTTCACGTTCGGCTATGCGGGACTGATGTCCGGTCTCGCCGCCATTGTGGTGACAGCCCGATCGATGGCAGCACAGCCAACAGTCGGAGTGGGAATGGAATTCGAGGCATTTTCCGCTGCCGTGCTCGGCGGCGTGTTTGCGGGTCGTGGAGGTGCCGGAGAAACGGTACTCGGCGTCTTATTCATCCTGATCCTTCGCAATGGACTCAACGTAGTGGGAGTTCCCACGTATTATCAGCTCGCCATCATAGGCATGACGCTCATAGTTGGTATGGCTCTGTCCATGGTGCTCGAACGAAGGCTGCGGAGGTAACGCATGAAAAATGGTGAACGCAGCACCATGACAAGACTGAAGGCCGTGCTGCAGCCTCTATCCCGGGTGATCGCGCTTTTTCTTCTGGCGCTCGTCATCACTCTTCTCAATCCAAATTTTCTTAAGGCTGCCAACATCATCAATGTTCTCAGGCAGGCGGCGCCGCAGATCATTATGGCGACCGGCATGACCTGTGTCCTCCTGACTGGCGGCATCGATCTTTCGGTGGGCTCGGTGATGACCCTGGCCAGCGTCGTAACCGCCTATTTCCTGACGCAGAAACCGGGCCTCCCTTGGCCGATCGCGGTGCTGGCAGGCTTGGGTGTCGGTGCCTGTGCGGGCCTCATCAACGGCCTCATTGTGGCTAAAGTCAAGCTCCAGCCTCCCCTCGCGACCTACGGCATGCTGTGGATTGCTCGCGGACTGTCCTTCGCGATCATGGGAGCTTCACCCTTCTTTGGTTTCCCTACAGGCTTCAGATATCTTGGGCGTGGTGTCTGGGCTGGCCTGCCGCTTCCGATTTGGATCATGGCCTTCGTGGTTGTGCTCATATTCCTCCTGCTCCAGTTCACTATAACAGGACGGGAAATCTATGCCGTCGGAGCCAACCCCAAGGCCGCACAGGCTTCAGGAATCAAGAACAATCGTGTGATCCTGGTTGCCTACGTGCTGAGTGGCCTGCTCGCGGCCTGCGCCGGCCTTCTCTTGACAGCGCGCATGAATGCAGTGGACCAGAACCTTGGCGAGCCTTACCTCTTGCCTGCCATAGCGAGCCCCGTGATGGGAGGCACCAGCATGTACGGCGGCGAGGGCACGGTCGGAGGGAGCGTTGTCGGCGCCCTCATTATGGTCGTGCTGCTCAATGGTATGAACCTTCTTAATTTGTCCTCCCTGTGGCAGCAGTTTGCCCTCGGGATCGTGGTCGTCCTGGCTGTATGGTTTGATGTATCGATGAAGAGGCGCACGAATTGATGAGAAGGATTGCACTCGACTACGCCGAATNNGCCGAAATGAGGCTTTGCGGAATGTGTCGGTTTTCTTTAAAAAAATAGCGGATCTAATACCAATTTGTATCGAGGAGGTAGATCTATGAAAATGAAGACGATGATTCGCTCATCGCTCATCGCACTAGTCGCCATTGCGTGCCTAGTACCATGCACCTTCGCCGCTCCAGGTGGTAAACAGCTGACTTTCGGTCTCGTCACCAAGGCGCTCGATAACCCCTTCTGGAGTCTCATGAAGGACGGTGCGGAAAAAGTCGCCGAGGCAAACGGTGCGAAACTAATTTATTTGGCGCCGACAAAAGCCAACAACTTGGAAGAGCAGACACGTCTCGTCGAAGATCTTATTCAGCGCAAAGTCGACGGTATAGTTCTCGTGCCTGTAGACTCGGCCGGGATTGTGCCGGTTATCGAACGGGCCAACAAGGCGGGCATCCCTATCGCCCTCGCCAACACGAATGCGAATGGTGGTCAGGTCGTTACCTTTTCGGCGATCGAAAACTATGATGCAATGACCATAGTCACCGAATTCGTGATGTCCAAGCTTGGCGGCAAGGGAAAGGTCATCATCCTGGAAGGTGCGCCAGGGGCGCAGACCACGACGGACCGGCTCCGCGCGATGACCGATGTTATCAAAAAATACCCGGGGATCACCCTTCTTGCCTCACAGCCAGCAGACAATCAGCGCGCGAAGGGCATGCAAGTCATGGACAACCTTTTGCAGACCTATACCACTGTCGACGCCATTCTCTGCAACAATGACGAGGAGGCCCTTGGAGCGATCGAGGCTCTCGATTCGGCCGGTCGCCTTGGGAAGACGATGGTCGCCGGTTTCGACGGCAATGACGATGCCCTCAATGCCATCTCGCAAGGACGGATGCTCGTCTCCATGAACCAGAACCCGCAGAAGCAGGCTGCAGATGCGCTGCAGGCTCTCATCGACATCATCGCGGGCAAATCGGTGCCGAAGCGAATAGTCACACAAGGGATTCTCTTGACCAAGGACAACGTCGCCCTATATTTGCCGGCGGCGAAGTAACTTTAGAGGGGAGGAGGTCTGCGTAACCTCCTCCTCTCCAGCCCGATGTGATTGGCGATGGACGAAGCTATCGAAGAATGGATAAAGCAAGGAGCATGAATATGAGTAGACCTCGGACAGTGAAAGCAGCTGTGATGACGGCGCCTGGCAAAATGGAAGTACAACAGTTGCCGTATCCTGATCATCTCGAGCCAGGGGCTTGCATTGTGAAGATGGAAATGTCGGGTATCTGCGGCACTGACAAGCATGCGTTTAATGGAGAAACCACGCTGTACGGAGGAACTGAGTCCGAGCAGGACATGGTGTTCCCTTCAGTACACGGTCACGAAAACTGTGGCATTGTTGTCGAGATGAATGGCAAAGGCAGCGACATCGAATACAGCGGCATGGACCTGAAGATAGGCGATCGAGTGACAAACTGCCCGAACGTTATCTGCGGCGAGTGCTGGTATTGCCGGAACATCCACGCTTATCCTTACTGCCCGAATCACCAGGGTATCGGAATGACGTACTACTCAGACCGCTACCCCTTCATCGTCGGCGGCTGGGCTGAGTATATGTACCTGCCNCCCAAGGCCTGGGTCTACAAGGTGCCCGAGTATCTCGATATCGAACTGGCTTGCATGTCGGAGCTTTTTGTCGTTTCAGCCCTGCTCGACCGCGCCAAGGAATATGCCGCGCTCGGCGGCAAAGGTTTTCATTTCGGCGACACCGTCGTTGTGCAGGGAGCTGGGGCGATAGGTATGATGATGATCGCGAAGGCGCGCATGCTCGGCGCCGGCAAGATCATCGCCCTTGACGCCATGTCTATGAAGCTTGATCTTGCCAAAGAATTCGGCGCCGACCTCGGGATAGATGTGTCGAGAATGAGTGACAAAGAGCTTGTGGACGCCATTCGGGGCGAGTCCGAGGGACGGGGCGCCGATGTGGTCGTGGAGACTGTCGGACGGCCTGAGGTGCTAAGAGTCGGTCTCGAAATGTTGCGTCGCGGAGGGACCTACCTGGAGACGGGCAACTTCGCCGACACAGGCGAGGTCAGTCTGAACGTGCACCGGCATATCGCGGCCAAAAACGTTTTGCTCTATGGCAACACGAACCATCCCCACGACGGTTACTATCGCGCTTTTGAGATGATGTACCGTTACCGAAAGCAATTTCCCTTCAAGGAACTTATCACCCACCGCTTCAAGCTGGATCAGGCGCAGGAAGCCGTCAAAAAATCCTTCGATTCAGACGCTCTGAAGGTGGTCTTCGAGCCATAAGAGCGTTCAAGGATGACATGAGCATAACGCTGACTCCGACGCGGACCGTGTTCAATATTGTGCGCGGGGTCCGTTGTGCCTCTTCAACTGCCTCTCTATCCCAGTCCTCATAGTTAACAGCATCCGATATGCTCCCTAGCCACAATCCTGATCAATCCATACAATATATATGTACCTTTGAATAGGCCTTATTTGGTACTCAATAAAAAACTGGAGGTCCATATATATGCTCGATAATCCTAAGTTCGAGAATGGGAAAAAGATACTGTGTCAGATGAACGGGAAGAACGCGGAGATGCTCATGAACATCTATGTGAGGCGCTGCCGGAAAGGCGAGAAGATGGAGTTTCTGGAGGGCTCCAACGAGACGGCGATTCTGCTGCTGAGGGGTGAAGTGAGGTTCGTCTGGGATGATACCTCTGCGGCGGGGAAGCGTGAGTCTCCGTTCGAGCGGAAACCCTATTGTCTGCATTTCTCCAGGAATACCAAGGTGGGCATCGAAGTGCTCGCAGACAGTGAGGTCATTGTTCAGCAGACGGATAATGAAAGGGAATTCCCTGCGGTTTTTTATACTCCGGAGAATTGTCTGTACCAGGAATTCGGAAAAGGTCAGTGGAATGGCACGGGCCACAGGATAGTCTCCACAATGTTCGATCTGTCCAATGCTCCGTATTCCAATATGGTCATGGGAGAGGTTTTCAACCAGCCCGGCAAATGGAGCTCCTATCCTCCGCACCATCATCCGCAGCCGGAACTTTACTATTATCAGTTTGAGCGCCCGGAAGGGTTTGGGGCCTGCTTCATCGGCGATGACGTGTTCAAGAGCACCGATGGTTCCTATGCCGCCATTTCCCCCGGGAAGGCGCATCAGCAAGTCGCCGCCCCCGGCTTCACGATGTACTATGTCTGGATGATACGGCATCTCAAGGGGGACCCTTGGGACAAAACGAGGATTTACATTCCCGAATACGAGTGGCTCACCAAAGCAGAGTAAACGATATTCTCAGATACAGAGGGCCCGATACCTGTGTTTTATTGGCAACTAGGGGGTACTGTAGGCCTCAAAACGTCGTGATCACGTTGATGCCCGTGCCCGGGAACCGGTCCATCTTCTGCAGGAATTCGACGCCCTGCGCGAGGGAGATGCGTCCGGTGATGAGGCGTTCGGGGTGCAGTTTGCCGGAAGCGACCATGCCCAGAAGTACGCCGTAGCGGTGTGCCTGGATGCCGTGGCTGCCGTAGATTTCCAGTTCGCGGGCTACGACAAGGTCCATGGGTATTTCCGGATGGCGCTGGTCGGCGAGCATGAGGCCCACCTGCACGTGGCGTCCGCGCTTGGCCAGGCAGGCGATGGAATTGAAGCAGGTCTGACGGCTGCCCAGGGCGTCCATGGAGACTTGGGCTCCTCCGCCTGTGGCGTCGAGAATGGCGGACACGACGTCGGGAACTTCGTGGGCGTTGATGACGATGTCCGCTCCGAGCTGGCGCGCCATGGCCAATTTGTCGTCCTGGATATCTGTCGCGATGATCCTGGCTCCCATCGACGCGGCGATCATGATGGCGGAGAGGCCGACTCCTCCGCAGCCGTGGATGGCAACCCATTCTCCTGCCCGGACTTTTGCCTGGGCTTCCAGGGCGCGAAAGGCTGTCGCAAAGCGGCAGCCCAGGCTCGCGGCGGTCACGGAATCCATGGTATCGGGAAGCCGCACCAGGTTCATGTCGGCGTAGTGAATGGCCACGAATTCGGCAAAGGAACCCCAGCCTGTGAATCCGGGCTGAAACTGGTGGTCACAGACTTGCTGGTTGCCGGTGAGGCAGGGCATGCAGTGCCCGCATCCGGCCACGAAGGGCATGGTCACTCTGTCGCCGCGTTTCCAGTTCCGTATGTCTTTCCCTACCTCGACGATTGTTCCGGCCAGTTCGTGCCCGGGCACGTGAGGGAGCCTGATGTCCGGGTCGTGCCCCTGCCAGCCATGCCAGTCGCTCCTGCAGATGCCTGTGGCATCCACGGCCAGAACGACGCCGTCATCGGGGGCTGCGGGGTCGGGGACGTCCGAGATGGTCAGGGGGGCGCGGAATTGGGTAAATACGGCGGCTTTCATGGCATTTTCTTCCTTAAAGTTTTATGAGAGTGCATTGGTTTCCAGAAACAGGCGGGCATCCGCATCCGAGAAGAACACAAACCAGACAGTGCGCGGGCAGGGGGCGCCCGGAGTGGATGGGGAAGTGCCGCACGGCGGCTTGTGTGCGCTTTCGAGGAATTCCCGGACGGTCCGCCAGGCGATTCTGGCGGCGCGCTCCCGGGGAAATCTGTACACGCCGGTCGAGATGGCCGGGAATGCGACCGATTCGAGGCCTTCACGCGCGGCGAGAGCGAGCGATTCGCGGTAGCAGGATTCGAGGGTTTCGTCTTCGTGGTGAGTGCCGCCGCGCCAGATTGGCCCGACGGTGTGGATGACCCGCTTGGCGGGCAGGCGCCCTGCGGTCGTGGCGACGGCTTTGCCTGCCGGAAGTCCGTCGGGTAGGGGGCCACGGCGCAAGGCTTTGCATTCGGCGAGGATCTCCGGCCCTCCCGCCCTGTGGATGGCGCCGTCGACGCCGCCTCCGCCCAGGAGGCTGGAGTTCGCCGCGTTGACGATGGCGTCGCAGGCAAGGGTGGTGATGTCGCCGACGCTCACGATGCAGCGGCCCTCGGGCGAACGGTACAGTTCTTTCATGGTCCGCCCGCAGCCTTCCCCTGGGGATTCTTGCGTTCTTCGAGCAGCTCTTTGATCTTCGCAATCAGCGCTTCGAAATTGAGGGGCTTCGAAAAGAACGCGTTTGCCCCGGCTTCCATCATTCGGGGCTGAGCCTCTTCCTGTGCTATTCCCGTCATCGAGATGACTGCCGGCTGGCCGAGCGATTCGTCCGAGCGGATCTTTTTGCAGAGAGAGATGCCGTCGACGCCGGGCAGATTCAAATCCAGGAGCACGATGGCGGGGTGTCGCTCGGCGATGAGTCTGCCGGCCTCGAATCCGTCGAATGCCTGGGCGACGCGCAGTTCCTCGATTTTTCGCTCGAGCAGCCGTTTGAGGATGGTATTGAGGTCCTTGTCGTCGTCGACGATGAGCGCAAGGCCGGGATCGACGGGCATGGTGAGATCTTCATGCAGCTCCTCGGGGACACGCATGTTCCGCTCTTTTAGAAACGAGACGAGATCTTCGGCATAGACTCGGTACTGCCCGCCTGGCGTGCTGAATGCTTTCAGGTGTCCGCTGCGTATCCAGTTGATTGCCGTCTGGTTGACGACACCGCAGAGCTTGGCGACCTCGAGCGCTGAAAAGGTACGAACTTTATGACTGAATTTGCCCATTCGATTGCCCCTGAAAATAGCAGATTGTTTCGCATGAATCTGAACGTACACAGTAAGGATATTTTATATGGGTGAAAAAAGCCAGAGGAAAAATGGGGTCTGCGGCCGCCAGTGCCTGAGTTCTTGCAATTTTCCGCGTATTCCCGTAACGTTACCTTCATTATGGATTCGATGACAACCTTTGATGCAGGTACAATAGACGCGCTTTCGATCGACGAGCTCGCGATTGCGCAGAAGATAGCCGGAGAGCTCGGTGTCAGGCTTTCGCAGGTGCAGGCGGTGCTGAGCCTGGCGGCCGAAGGCAGCACGGTTCCCTTTATCAGCCGCTACCGGAAGGAGCGCACCGGCAACCTCGACGAGGTACAGGTTCGCGACTGCATTCAGAAGTTCGAGAGCAACAGGAATCTCGAGGAGCGCCGGCTCGAGGTGCTCAAGGGCGTGTCCGCGCTCGGCAAGCTCGACGCCTTTCTTTACGAGAACATCCGGAACGCGGCGACGCTCACCGAGCTGGAGGACCTCTGGGCGCCCTTCAAGAAAAAGAAGAAGACGCGCGGCATGCTCGCGCAGGAAAAGGGGCTCGGGCCGCTGGCAGACCTCATGGCGACAGCGGCGCTCGAGGAGGTCGTGGCGGCGGCGCCTTCCTTCATCCGCAGCGATGAGGAGCACCCCGAACTCTCTGTCGCGGACGCGGATGAGGCGCTCGCGGGCGCTCGCGACATTCTGGCCGAGCGGCTCTCGCAGAATACTGAAATTCGCGCCTATGTGAAGCAGGTCGTCCTGCAGAACGGCGCGCTTTCGGTCAAGGGCATCGGGGACGATGAGAAGCGCGAGCAGTCCACGTACCAGATGTACTGGGACTACAAGGAACCNCTGTCGACGCTGAAACACCACCGNGTTCTGGCGGTGAACCGCGGCGAGCGCGAGGGCGAGCTCGATGTGTCGATTGAAATCGACGACCTCCTGGTCGAGGACAGGGTGCTCGAACGGGCGCGGCCGGCGAACGCGCAGCACAAAGAAGCGGTGACCGACGGTCTGGCGCGCCTTCTGCTGCCGGCGGTGCGCCGGGAGATCCGCTCCGACCTCAGCGAGAACGCGGAATCCCACGCGATCGAGGTGTTCAGCACGAATCTGCGGAATCTCCTCATGCAGCCGCCCCTGCGGGGCACGCGCGTGCTCGGCATCGACCCGGGCATCCGGACGGGGACGAAATGCGCGGCGCTCGACGAGACGGGCAAATTCCTCGACTACTTCGTGATCAACCAGGAGACGAAGCCCGAGCAGGGAAAGAAGGACATTGCCGCGGCGGTGACGAAGCACAGGCTGTCGGTGGTCGCGGTGGGCAACGGCACGGGCAGTCACGAAGTGCAGAAGCTTGTGGCGGAGACGGTTGCGGAGAACAGGCTCGAGTGCCGCTTTGCGGTAGTCGACGAGGACGGGGCTTCGGTGTATTCGGCCAGCGATCTGGCGCGCGAGGAGTTTCCCGAACTCGACCTGACGATCCGCGGCGCGATTTCCATAGGCCGGCGCCTTCAGGACCCGCTCGCGGAGCTCGTCAAGATCGACCCCAAGAGCATCGGCGTGGGGCTCTATCAGCACGACGTGAACCAGAAGCAGCTCGCGGAGCAGCTCGACGAGGTGGTCGGCTCGGTCGTCAACCAGGTCGGCGTGAATCTGAACACCGCGAGCTATTCGCTTTTGAGGTACGTATCGGGCATCAACACGAGTCTGGCCAGGAAAATCGTCAAATTCCGCGACGCGAGCGGCGTGATCCGCNNAAACCGTTCCCTGCTCAGGGAGATTCCGGGGCTGGGCGAGAAGACATTCGAACAGTGCGCGGGCTTTCTCAAGATTCCCGAGAGCGGGAATTCGCTCGACAACAGCTGGGTGCACCCGGAGAACTACGCGCTTGCGGCCGAAATTCAGCCGATCGTGAAGTCCGGCCGGGATCCCTCCCGCGAGGAGCGCGCCGCGCTCAAGGAGAACTATGGCGTCGGCGACATCACCCTCGACGACATTATCGCCGAGCTCAAGAAACCGAACCGTGACCCGCGCGAAGATTTGCCGCCGCCGCTTCTGCAGCAGGGAGTGCTTTCGTTCGAGGACCTGCAGCCCGGCATGAAAGTGAAGGGCAAGGTGAAAAACGTGGTCGATTTCGGCGCCTTTGTCGATATCGGCATCAAGGAGAGCGCGCTCATCCATGTGTCCGAGATGGGCGACCGCTTCGTGAAGAATCCGATGGAAGTGCTGCGCGTGGGCGATCTCAAGGAATTTACGATCATCAGCATCGATCCTGTGCGGCGGCGCATCGGACTGTCGCTCAGGACGCAGGCGAAGGCGCAGACAGGGCAGGCCGCCGGAAGTGGGAGAGGCTCAGAAGGGCGCCAAGGCGACTCGTCTGCGGCAGGTTTTGGGCGCGCCGGGAGCGCGCCAAAGGGCGGCGTCAGTGAAAACCCACAGGGGGCGGCCAATGGTTACGGTTCAGCGGACAGAGCTTCGACAGGGCGGGCGGCTCCCAGGGGGCGCCCTTCCCGCGAAGACAGCGATGACGGCATGACCTACAACCCCTTCGCGGATTTGCTGAAGAAGAAAAAATAACTCGCCTGCGAGCCTTGAATCCTCTGTCCCCCTTCGATATACTTTCAAGTGCCCTCGTGCGAATGTTCGGTGTCGGTTTTTGAGCCGCTAATCCCCCCAACCCCGGCGGCCAACCCTACCCCCCGATGCCGACTTTGCACGGGGGTTTTTTATATGCGGGCCGGCGCGTACAATCTGAAAGACGCCATCGAAGGGCGCGGCGCCGACGGATGTGGCGTCCCTTGGGGCCGTGTTTTGCCAAATCGGCGGCCCGCTACAAAGTGGCGCCGACTATGGGCGCCCCGGTAGACGCACCGCCGATGGCTGCGACAGATGCGCCACCGGGACAGGGGCCGCTTTGTTCTTCTGGAGCGCAGCTGAAGTGCGCCGGCCGCGGCAGTGGGGCGGTTCAGCGGCCGCGCCCGTATGCGCCCCACCGGCGCTTTTTGCCAAATCGGCAGTCCGCTGCAGGGCCGCGTCGATCGCTGATGGGCGCTCCCAGCGAGGGGCGCCGTCGAACAGGCGCTTTTTTCGTCATCGGAGGCACACATGGAAGATCTCATCATTCGCAGCGCCCGACTGGAGGACAGCACGGCCCTCGCGGCGCTCTCCGCGCAGCTCGGCTATCCGACGACGGCCGGCGAGGTTCAGGCGCGACTGCCCCGATATATCGATTCGGATGAGGCCCGCGTCATTGTCGCCGAGTCCGGGGGGCAGGTTGTCGGCTGGACGAGCATCGACATAGTCGATCATTTCTATCTCGATACATTTGCGGAGATTTCCGGCTTTGTCGTCGATGCGGAGCACCGGGGAAAAGGGGTCGGGCATGCGCTCATGCGCGAAGCCGAGCGATGGACGACCCAGAAGGGGCTTTCGGCTCTGAGGCTCAAGACGAACATAGTCCGCGCCGAGGCCCATCGGTTTTATGAGGGTATGGGGTTCGAGCGGACAAGGACCCAGTACACCTATGTGAAGAAGCTTGCATACGACCGCCAGGCGCGGTAACAATAGCATATGGCTGTCGTTTTTGAACCGCTCGCGGGCAATACCTTTGTGGCCCGCGGCCCGACCAATCTTGGCCTCTATGTTTTCAGGCAGGGGGATGCTGCGCGCGCCCTCGTCATCGATTCCGGCGGCGACGAAGATTCCGGCAGGCGCATCGTACGCGAGTGCGAGCGTCTCGGCGTGAGTCTCGCGGCACTGCTCAACACACATTCCAATGCCGACCACTGCGGAGGCAACGCCTCCGTGTACAAGCGGACAGGCTGCGCGATTGCAGCGACGGGGCTGGAGGCAGCTTTTCTCCAATACCCACAGCTTGAGGCGTCGTTTCTGGCGGGAGCTTTCCCCCAGAAATCCCTCAGGAACAAGNNTTTTTTGATGGCGCCACCGTCGCGCGCGACGCACCTGCTCGAGCCTCCCTGCGAACTTGCGCTCGGTGAAAGGGGCGAAGTGAATATCCAAAAACTTTCTGCCACAGGCCAGACGGGTTTTCAGGGCGCAGAAATGGCCCGGGGAACGGCGAGTCTGGAAGGCGTACAGAGCGGGCAGGAGAGCGCCGGACCAGGAGCTGGCTCCGATAGTCTGCACATCGTTTCTCTGCCGGGCCATTACTTCGGCATGGTCGGCGTGATGACNCCCGACAAAGTATTCTTTGCCGCGGATGCCCTGGCAGGAGCGCCGATTCTCGAAAAATACCATATTTTCTTTTTCTACGATGTCGCTGCGGAGCTTGAGACGCTCTCGATGCTAGAGAGAATCGAGGCCGCGTGGTTTGTGCCTTCGCATGCGGAGCCGGTCCGCGACATCGGGCCGCTTGTCGGTCTCAACCGCGCGAAGATCTTCGAGATCGCCGAGGTCATCGTCGGCCTTGTCAGTGACAGTGCCTCACTCGAGGACATTGTGGCTGATGTTTGCGCCCACTATGATATAATTCTCAATGCGGACCAGCATGTACTCGTCGGGTCGACGATCCGCTCGTATCTTTCGTGGCTCTGCGATCAGGGCCGGCTCGAGTATGGATTTGAGCGCAACAGAATGACATTCAGGATGAAACAATGAAGCAGGGAAATTCGACAGAGAGAGTGAATTCCGGACAGAAGAGCGGGACGCCGCGGCAGTTTCCGGACCGCGCCGTCTTTTTGACAGTACTTTTTTCTATACTGCTGGGCGGCGCGGGGCTTGCGACGGTCTCCGCGCAGGGGCATCTCGCCGTGGAGCTCGGACATCCTGTCTATTCCGTCATCGAAACGGCAGAACTGCGCGGTGTGATCACGAGGCTCTCTTCGGTAAAACCGTACACCAGCCAGCAGGTCGCCGAGCTCCTGGCGACGATGATGGGGCACATGGAGGCGTTTTCGCCCGCGGAGCGGGCCCTCATTCGCCAGTATGCGGAGGAGTTCAAGGCCGGTACGGGAGTCGAACAGTCGCTCTGGGAAGATAAAAACGGAAAAGCCCGTGCGGGCATCCGCGTCGAGGCGACGACGAAGCTCGACGCAGGCGGGCTCTACGATCTGATCGACGGTTCGAGTTCGACCGCCCTCAAGGACATGTGGCACCTCAATTCGCGGTGGGTGCCGTACCTGGAAGGAGACCCGCTCCCATGGCTCTCGATGAAGGGCGAGGCCGGTTTCACCTTCGACAAGATCGAAGAGGACCTCTACCTTCCTTACGACTATACGAAGGAATGGGATGCGACCCACATATGGTTCGGGACACCGCGCAATTCCGACGGTACGCTCGACTATCCCACGGTGAGCTACGACATCCGCGAGGACATCGCGGCGGAGACCAACAACGGCTCACTGATGGTGAGGCTCTCGCGCTTCAGGCGGGACTGGGGCATCGGTTCGGGCTCGTTTGCCCTTTCGGGGACGGCGCGGCCCTTCGTGGGGTTCGAGACGGTGTTCCGGCCTTCGAAATATTTTGCGGTTTCGGGGCTGGTGGGGTCCCTCACGAACTGGGAAAAAGAGAGTAACGAGAAGAGTACAGCGCAGGATTCGTTGGGGAAGTACACGGCCATCTCGTACCAGAAGATGCTCGGGCTCCAGCGCATGGAACTTTTTCCCTTCGACTGGCTCACGGTCTCCGCGACGAGCACGATGGTGGGCGCGAAGCGCTTCGAGCTCGGGTATTTCTCGCCGCTTCTGTTCTCGGTGATGTACCAGAACCAGCTCGCCGATTTTGACAACCTCGGCGTGCAGGTGGACGGGCAGATCCTCGTGCCGCGCATCGGCAAGTTCTACGCCTCGTTCTATGCCGACGAGATGGAGATCACGAATCTCTCGGAGCTCTTCACCAAGGCGCGCAACATGTTTGCGCTGCAGGGCGGCGTGAAGGTGCCGGTGCCCTGGCTGTCCTTCGCGACCTTCACGGCGCAGTACACCAAGATCGAACCCTTTGTGTATTCCCACTATGCGACGTGGTATCCGGATTACCGGATGCGCGTGGACACTTCGTACACGCAGGACGGCGAAAACCTCGGCTACTATCTGCCGCCGAACTCCGACGAATTTCTGTTCAAGTTTGAAGTGACGCCGGCGCCCGACTGGCGCGTCTCCCTCAAGTATCGGTTTGTGCGGCACGGCGACAATCCGCAGGCGGACTGGGACTCAAGCCTGGCGGAAATTTACGGCGATGTCAACAAATACATGGATTACAGCCAACTCGATTCTTACAACAAGAGCTTCCTCCACGACGGCATCTACGACTACAACCACATCGGCAATATCGTGGTGACGTGGCGGCCGGCCAGCAAGCCTGAGCTTCTCGGCGTCACGATCCCCTTCGAGCTCAGTGCCGGCTATGGAATCTCCTACACCTGGTACGAAGACGGCACTGGCGCCGGCCGCTCGGTCTCCGATCCCGAATGGAGAAACGTCCTCTCGCTGTCGATGAAGCTGTTTCTGTAATGCATGTGTGGCGGCCCCAATCGTTCGGCTTCGCCGTTCGGTCTAGTCGTTCACCCCCCTGATCCGCGGCATCGGGCCGCGGTAGAGGGAATTGTCGCCGCCGCTGCACTCGATTTCGGCCTGCATGAGGTCGTGGACCTGGTTTGAAAATTGGATCGAGCGGACGAGCGTGGCATGGGCGTTTTTGCCGCAAGGGGGAGGCGTAATGGGAGCGAGCACGCGCACGGTCACCTGGATGCGCGTGGACTTTCTTCCATTGCGCCGTCTGAGAATGGTGACGACGGGACTACCGGCACACCGGACTTTATCGCGAAATAGAAGGCCCCCGCCTTGAAGGGGAATATTTTCTGGTTGCCGATGAAGCACTCGCCTTCCGGGTAGAAATGAACAAGACCCCGGTTTGCAAGGCCATGGGAGACAGCTTCTTCGATATCATCGAGACGGATTCCGCTCCTCGGGAGGGGAATGCCGCCCAAAAGCCTCACGAGCGAGCCGAGTACGGGAGCTTCGCATGTTTCCTCGAGGAGGGTGAAGTACGTGCGGCGCGGAAAGACGGCCATGCCATGAAAGACCGGGTCGAGCGGCATGCAGTGGTTGCTGATGAGGATGGCGCGCGAGGGTAATTTCCGGGACTTCTCCGGTTTTTTTGTTTCGATTCTGATACTGTACAGAAGACGGCTCAGCGGCCGACCGATAAGGGCGACAAAGGCGATAAGGATATCCCCCATCAGGCGCGAAAAAGAGGTGTCGGAGGTCAGAGGGGCACCCTTCCGGTATCTCATTTTACTTTTCTGCCTTTCCATTCGATGCCGCCTTCTTTGTTCACCGAGCGGAAGCCGCGCCAGAGCGATGACAGGGTATTCACGAATATAAGCGGATAGATGAATGCCACGTACCATGGCAGGCGGCGATCGATGGTCTCGAGAGCCCATGTATAGAACGACAGGATTGCCGACGCCTTGAGAAAAGGCAGAGCGGGCCCGAGCGAGGGAATATTGACAAAGCATACAATGACCGGAATGAAAAAGATGAGCGGTACGGCCACAGTCCCCAGGAACAGGATAATGAGATTCTTGCCGAGATAATCGTAGGCGTTCTTTGCAATGCCCCGAATCGCACCCTTGTATGTCGTATACATGCGACAGTCGACCATATCCCGCAGGTCGGCAAACACTATCTTCCCGCCATGCTTTTTGACGACGCGCGCCATTTTTACATCTTCCGTCGCCTGGTGTTTCACTTTTTCGTACCCGCCGATTTTTTCGAAGAACGATCGCCGGAAAAGCATGAATTGCCCGATCGCATGGCTCATGAGTGGAGATTTTGTGCCTGAGATGAGATACAGGGGCAAACCGAGCATGGTCAGAAGATAGATCGAAGGCACGACGGAAGCCTCCGCAAAGCTGGGCATGAGATGGTGGACATACCCTGTCACCAGATCGGCACTGTATCTTTCGGCGAGGGACATCGCCTTGCCGATGGAATCCGGCCTGTGGGTCGTGTCTGCGTCGGTGCAGAGCATGTAGTCTTCCTTGACATGGCCGGCCAGCTCCTGGAGGGCGTGAGGCTTGCCGTACCATCCTTCGGGCAGCGGTTCGGCCTTGAAAGCCTTGAATTTGCGCGGGTACCGGAGCATGTAGTCCTTGAGAATCTCCCAGGTCTCGTCGGTCGAATTGTCGTCGATCACATAGATCTGATAGGAGCTGTAATCCTGCTGAAGCAGCGAATCGAGGCAGGGACGGATGCGCAGAGCCTCGTTGCGCGCAGGTATGAGCACCGCCACGGAGGGCCCCGCCTTTTTGGGCACGATGGAGAGCGTGTGCATGAGCCACACAATATTCGATACTGTGATGAAGAAGAAAAATATGCAGGCAGCAAAAGTGACTACGCCGTACGCCGTGAGTATTGTCGTGCTCATTGTGCTAGTTTCTCCAGTTCGTTTGTTGCATATGGATTTTGAGGATACAGTTCGAGTGCCGCCCCAAACCACCATGCCGCGTGCTCGGAGAGCTTGAGATTGGCATACGCGGTGGCGATGCCGACGCGGATGTCGAAGAGCGCGTCCTTCGGCAAACCTTGTTCGGCCATCGGCAGAACGGCGGCGTAGGTCTCCAGCGCCTTTTTGTAGTTTCCTCCCCAGATCGTCGGGGGGTAGGCGAGCGCGCTCGCTTTCAGAAGCCATGCCTTGATATTCTTCGGTTCGGTCTCCAGCGCTTTGTTCGCGTACTGACCGACTTTCGGTCCATTGCTGATCAAAAACCCCAGGTCTTTCAAAATGGAGAGTTCGCCCAGAGGTTCTGCGAGCGCGACGAGGGCAGTCGGCGTCTCCCCACTCAGTGCAATCATGCTGTACGCGGCATCGATGGCCTGTTCGAACCAGGGCACCGCCTTCTTTTTGTTTTTATGGTCGTTCCAGGAGCGGCCGGCGAGATATGCAATGCGCGCCTCGAGCAGTGCCCGGTCATACGCCGGGAGCTGTTGCCCGCCGATACTCTTCAGCAGGGAACCGGCCTGTGCATCGGCAGACTCCGGGGCAGCGCCGTTGTACACACTGTCGCGGAGCACCAGGAAAGCCTGCACCGCGCTCTGGCTCAAAGCCGACGGGAATGGGACCCCGGGCAGAATGTCCTGGGTTTTCGCCAGAGTCCCCGGGGTATTCAGCTGGAAGACACCGACTGAGGGCGGATTTTTGGGGGGAGACGCAGGGGTCTGGGCAGATACAGGTGAGCGTGCGGTGATGAAGAGGGTTAAGAATACGAGAACTATGCACCGGGACGCATTAACGTGATGTTTAATAATGTCCATTGCCCTTCAGGATACCAGACTTTTCAGCTTGCGTGAATATTGAAAGTTGATATACCATGGTGGTGTTGACTTGCAGCGGGACGATACACCCGAGGAGGTATGCAAGCCCATGTGTGATACTCTTGTTCTGCATGACAATGCAGGGAAACCTGTCCTCTTTGGCAAGAATTCAGACCGAAATCCGGAAGAACCCCAGGCGCTTGTGCACATTCCGCCGCGCGAACCGAAGACTGTCCTCATAAGAGAGGGAGTCGAATTCTCAGACAAGGGCTATGCGGTGCTGCTTTCCAAGCCGTCCTGGATGAATGGCGGCGAAATGGGCATCAACAGCAAGTCTCTTGCAATCGGGAACGAGGCGGTCTTTTCGCGATTCAAGCCTGACGAAAATGGTGTGCTCGGCATGGATATACTCAGGGCGGCGCTCTCCGTCTGTGCGACGGCAAAAGAGGCCGTGGATTTCATCACTTCATTCGTCGAAACGTATCCCCAGGGCGGAAATGGAGCTTACAAAGGCAGGCTCATCTACAACAACAGTTTTATTGCCGCGGATTCCGAAGAGGCGTATGTCATTGAGACGGCCGGCAAGCGCTGGGCCTGGCGCAAAGCCATGATTGTGGATGCGATCTCGAACGCCTACTGCATTGAGGACGATTACAAACGTCTCGATACCCAGACACGAAAAGAAATCGCTCCCGTCAATGAGAGGGCCGCGTGTTCTGACGAGGCTGACCCCGGACGCAGGGGCCAGCGCAATTCCTGGAAAAAACATGTGGAAGATGCCCCATATCTTTTCTTTACAAAGGGCGAGCAGCGCAGGTCCACTTCGCTGGCGGGGCTCATGCGCCTGGCTGCGGACGATTCGGCTCATGCCCCGCAGAAGGGCATCGAAGCGCTGTTTTCTCTTCTGCGCTCTCACGAGGGAGCTCCGAAGCCCGGCCTCTTCCTCAATCGCATGAAGAATCTCTGCGTCCATCCGGGTATATTCCCACAGAGCGCGACCACGGCGTCCATGGCCGTGGAATATTTGCCCGGCGGCGCGATTGTATGGTATACGGACAGCTCGTATCCCTGCGTCTCGCTGTATAAGCCGGCGATTTTGAAGGACAGCCGATTCTATTCATTGTGGAAACCCATCCCCGACGAACCGAAGGCAGAGGAGGGCNNTTATGCCTATTGGCATGCGCGCGAGGCTTGGGTCGAAGACTCGCACCGCCTNGGGCTTTCGAATCAGCAGGCTTTTGTGCAGTCGAGGAATGAAGCGCAGAAATCGATCATCAAGGTCGCGCACAAGGCATTCGACTCGATTTTGAAGGAGAAGGCCGCTTCTTCCGGGCACCTTTTCTCTGTCTATGCCAACGAGGTCGCCGCGATTGTCGGTGAATGGGAGGAGCGTTGGGGAGGTTGAACGATGGCCCGTGTACGTCTTTCCGCTCCGGCAGTGTTTCTGTTGATACTGACTCTCGTGCTCGCAGTGGTTACGGTTGTTGTCGTACAGGTGCTGGCCCATCCTCGGCCCGATGTACGATCCCAGTTTACCCTCTACCTGCAGAAGCTCGAGCCGCGGCCGATGGTGGTCGCGGCGACCACGCAGGAGCGCTACGAAGCCTCCAAGGAATTCACCGCCAGGCTGCTCGCAATATTCAATATCAAAGCGAGGATCCGCCTGAGCGCGGTGGCCGACATCACCTATGTCATCCCCGCTTCGGATCCCTCGGCCTGGACGATTCAGTGGGATGCCAGAGCGCATACGCTCGCACTCTCGACCCCTGCCCCCGATTGTCTTTTGCCGGCGGTGCACACGGATACGATCGAAATTATCACCGAAAATTCGAATATTCTTACAAATACACTGTTCAGCCTCAAGGAAGAGGCCGCGCGCATGCAGAGCGAGCTTTCGAATGACCTGCTGACACACGCAAGGGCGACTCTCGCAGAGCCCGCCGTCCGGACCGCCATCGAAGATGGGGTGAGGCGCTTTGCCGCCACATTCTGTGAATCGGCCCGTCTTGGAACGCCCGCACTCATCGAAGTTCAGCTTGGACATGCCGGGGAATCCATATCTAATTAGTAATAGAAAAAAGATTGACACCACATTGAAAGTGTAAGAAAATACCAAGCATCATTTATTTTTTTACTTAAGGAGACCACATGAAAAGATTCATGCTCGGATTGGTGCTGTTCGCCGCAGTGCTCGGCGCTGTATCGGCACAGTTGCCGGTCAATCTGTATGGTCGTGCTGCCGTGGGAGCGAACGGCGTTGTCGCCGCAGCAAAGCCGGAAGCGTCGCAAGTCGGTATCGACATTCTGAAGAAGGGCGGCAATGCCGTCGATGCTGCGGTGGCCACCGGTTTTGCGCTCGGCGTCCTTGAGCCGAATGCAACGGGCGTTGGCGGCGGCGGCTTCATGATCATCAAACTGAAAGACATGGCCGAACCCGTCGTCATCGATTTCCGCGAAATGGCCCCCGGCAAAGCCACGCCCACGATGTATCTGGGCGCGGACGGGAAAGTCGTTCCGAAATCTACCTATGAAGGCGGGCTTTCGGTCGGCGTTCCCGGCGAGGTAAAAGGGCTTCTCTATGCGCTCGAGCACTACGGTTCAGGCAAACTGACCCGCGCCGACGTCATCCAGCCGGCCATCCAGTGGGCGCTCCAGGGCATTCCCGTAACGGTCAACCTGGAATCGATCATCAAGGACAACTTCGGCAAGCTCGTCAAATACGAGAACGGTGCCCAGATATATCTGAAAGACGGGCTCCCCTACGAGATGGGCGACGTCATCTACAACCCCGATCTCGCCAAGACACTCGCGAAGATCGTCAAAGAGGGCGAGGATGCCGTCTATAAAGGCGAGATCGCCCAGGCCATCGTCGACGAAGTCCAGAAGCGGGGCGGCATCATCACCCTCGATGATCTCGCGAATTATCAGATAAAGGTCCGCAAAGCGGTTGAAGGCGACTATCGCGGCTACAAAGTCTACTCGGTGCCGCCCGCCTCCTCCGGCGGCACACATCTCGTCGAGATTCTCAATATCCTCGAGAACTTCGATGTGAAGAAGATCGGCTTCCAGACTCCGCAGGCCGCACACCTCTGGTCCGAGATCCTCAAGCTGACCTTTGCCGACCGCTCGAAATACATGGGCGACACCGATTTCGTCAAAGTGCCGCTCGCCGGGCTCACCAGCAAGGAATATGCAAAGGCACAGGCCACAAGGATCGACCTGAACGCGTCGATGAATCCTCCGCAGGCCGGCGATCCCTACAAGTACGAATCCGGCTCGACCACCCACTTCTCCGTGATGGACAAGGAAGGCAACATGGTCGCCGTGACCAAGACGATCAACTACTTCTTCGGCTCCGGCGTCGTGATCCCCGGCTGGGGCTTCATCATGAACGACGAGATGGACGACTTCGTGGCGACCCCCGGTTCGGTCAACTCCGTAGAGCCCGGCAAAAGGCCGCTCTCCAGCATGAGCCCGACTCTCGTCCTCGATTCGGAGGGGCGCTCGTTCATGACCATCGGTTCTCCCGGCGCCACCCGCATATTCCCGACTGTCGCGCAGGTCATCTCGAATGTCATCGATTTCGGATTCCCCATTCAGGAAGCGATACTGGCCCCGCGCGTCTACCAGGCGGCGTCCGGCGATCTGCACCTCGAGGGGCGCTATCCGGTCGGCGCGCTCGACGGCATCAAGAAGCTCGGGCATGGTGTTTCCATTCACGGTGACTGGGATTCCTATTTCGGCGGAGTGCACGCGATCGTCTACGATTATGACGCGGGCTTGCTCTACGGCGGCGCAGACCCGCGCCGCGACGGACAGGCTGCAGCGTTCTGAGTTCTGCATCGTGCGCAGGCGGCATGCGCTGTCTGCGCTGTCTCTGTGATCTTCAGCCGGCCGCCGCAACATGGGCCGGCTGTTTTTAAGTTGAGCTTTTTATTCGAGTTTTTGCACACGGAAAGGGGTTTTTATGAAACGCTCCAAGATTATCATGATCGTGGCCGCGGCGATGATGGCGGCGTGTATGCCGCTTTCGCTGGCGGCGTTCAACCTGAAAGCGCCGATCGCGACACCACCGGCGCTCCTCACTTCGATTGGCCAAAGCGCGGATGTCGAGATGGCAAAGGCGATAATGAACCGGGCGAAGCTCAGTTTCTCCATGGATTCGCTGGTAAAGGCCCAGGCGCTTGCGAGCACGAACGCCAAGACCCTCATCGTTGTCATCGGCGGTTCGTCAAAGGGGCTTGGCGCCGCGGGCATTTCCGCGGACGCGGAGCTGGAGCGGGCAAAGGCCCTGCTCGCCGAGGCCAAAAAGCGCGGTATGAAGATCATTGGCCTGCACATCGGCGGTGAGGCGCGGCGCGGCGAGCTCTCCGACCGCTTTATCAATATGGCGGTGCCTCAGTGCGATTACTTCATCGTCGTCGAAGAGGGCAATGGTGATGGTCTCTTCACGAAGCTCTGCGGAACGAAGATACCGCTCGATACTGTCCAGAAAATTTCGCAGGTCGGCGGGCCATTGGCGGCGGCCTTTACCAAATAGCGAGGCATACCGTGTCACAGGAATTTTGGCTTTTTATTCTGATGGTCGGCGTATTCGCGGCGGGTTGTTTTGCGCTCAAGTGGCCGGTGTCCGTGTCGATGCTGGTTGCCTCGGTCGCGGGCGCGCTCGCCGGTGGAGTCCAGGATCCGGTGCGGCACCTGGTTGAAGGCACCTTTGGGTATGTCGATACAATATTGACCATCGCCACCGCGATGATGTTCATGACCGGATTCAAGGATTCCGGGGCCCTGGAGGCTCTGACCGCCGCGGTGATCAAGAAGTTCAACAAATGGCCCGGGATTCTGATGATTCTCCTCACCTTCGTCATCATGGTGCCGGGAATGATTACGGGCAGTTCGACCGCGTCGGTGCTGACGGCGGGCGCGGTGGTGGCGCCGATGTTCGCCTCGATGGGGATGACCGCCGTCGAATCCGGAGCTCTCATTTCGATTGCGGCGATTCTGGGCATGATCGCTCCTCCGGTGAACATCCCGGCGATGCTCATCGGCGGCGGCATCGACATGCCCTATGTCGGATTTGAACTGCCACTCATTCTGCTCACCTTCCCGCTCGCGATCGTGTTCGCGCTCTGGTTCGGCTGGAGGAAGGTGCGGCACGTCGATCGCTCCAAAGTGCTCGCCTCGCTCGATTTTTCGACACTGAACCAGTATGGCGGCTGGCGGCTTTTTTCGCCGCTCATCCTCATCTTCGTGCTGATGATCCTCGACAAGGCCGTGCCGAGCATATTCGGGCTCGGCATGCCGCTCATCTTCATGCTGTGTACGATGCTGACATGGATCACGGGCAAACGCTTCAACCTACTGCAGTCCGCGAAGAAATCTATCGAGGACGTGCTTCCCGTGCTAGGCATTCTTGTGGGCGTGGGCATGTTCATCCAGATCATGACGGCGACGGGCGTGCGCGGCTTTATCGTGGTCAATGCGCTCTCGGTGCCGCCTGCCCTCCTCTATGTGATGATCGCGATCTCGATTCCGCTCTTCGGCGCGATTTCGGCCTTCGGCTCTTCGAGCGTCCTCGGCGTGCCCTTCATGCTGGCGCTCCTGAGTCAGGACCAGATCATCGCGGCGGCTTCGCTCTCGCTGATCGCGGCCATCGGCGATTTCATGCCGCCGACGGCGCTTGCGGCGATTTTCGCCGCCAAAGTGGTCGGGCTCGAGAAGTATGGCACGGTGCTGAAAAAGCTTGTGGTTCCGACACTGATAATCATTGTGTATGCCATACTGTTCATCGTGTTCTCCAAGCAGATCAGGGCTGTGTTATAGGAGGGTGCCCATGTTCTATATTTATCTTGTGATATTGGCGGCGGTGCTCGCGCTGACTGTCTGGGTGCTTTTCGACACGAAGAAGTTTTCGCTGCAGATGACGGCCGCCATGGTGATTGTGCCGCTTCTGCTCAGGCTTTTGATGATTAAATGAGGGCGGCCATGCAGAAACATACGATTACAGCGATTATTTGTCTTGCCGGAGCCCTTGTGGCTTCGGCGCTTGCCGGCGCTTCTTTTCTCTCGATGAGAAAGCCCGACCTGATTGTGAGCGGTCCCGGCGTGACCGAGAAAAAGATGCTCTCGGAATGGTTTCCCGGGTTGAAGGGAACGGCCGGCGACACGGAAGTCTATATATTGAAAGGCTCCGACGATGGAACGTCGATGCTCATCCTCGGCGGCACACATCCCAACGAACCGTCGGGGCACCTTGCCGCAATACTGTTCATAGAGAATGTCGTGCCCAGGACGGGCACCCTCTATGTCATTCCCCGCGCAAACGCCTCCGGTTTCACCGCAAACGACCCGCAGGAAGGCGCGCCCCAGCGCTTCACCATCCAGACGCCCAACGGACCGCGCGTATTCAGCTATGGATCGAGGGCGACCAACCCCATACACCAGTGGCCCGACCCCAACGTCTACATCCACGCTTCGTCCGGGCAGACACTCTCCGGGAGCGAGACCCGCAACCTCAACCGCGGCTACCCGGGCCGTCCCGACGGCACGCTCACCGAGAAGGTCTGTTACGGCATAGTCCAGCTCATCAAACGGCAGAACGTGACCATAACGGTCGACCTGCACGAAGCTTCGCCGGAGTACCCCGTCATCAACGCGATCGTCGCGCACCCGAAGGCCATGCAGCTCGCGTCGGACACGGTGCTCGGCCTCGAAATGCAGGACATCAAGATCAGCCTCGAACCCTCGCCCGTCAACCTGCGCGGACTCACGCACCGCGAGCTGGGCGATTTCACCGACACCCTGCCGCTGCTCATGGAGACCGCGAATGCCTCGCAGGGGCGGCTCCGCGGCCGGACAGACGAGGCCCTCGTGCTGACGGGCAAGGACAAATGGTACGTCCGCGCAGCCAAGCTCGGCCGGCTCTATGTGCCCTACGACGAGAACGGCCACCCCCTCGAAGAGCGCGTCGGCAGACATGTGACGGCGATCGGGGAAATACTCACGTCCTGGAATCTGGAGCANCCCGAAGCGCCCCTGGAAGTCGAGAATATTCCGGGCTATGAGGATCTGCTCACGAAGGGAGTGGGAGCGTATCTGCTGCCGGTGGCGGCACGATAGCATAAAGGGGGACAGAACCAAGATGGCGCCCGCCGGAATTCGTTCCGCGGGCGGCATCAAAATGAAGGGGCGCGGCTGAAGCGGCGCCGAGAGAAAGGCCGCGCGTCGCTCTTTAAAAAGGGGCGCCATGGCTAAAAGGCCGCGCCCCTTTTACTTTTACGGAAGTGTCTTCTTTTTGCCGAGGCATCATCCCTGTCGCGCAAGCAGCGGCTCCAGAGCCGCGTCGATCTTATTCAGCACATCCGGCGTCAGTTTCGGCAGCACATCGAGCGCGCCGAGGTTCTCTTCGAGCTGGGAGAGGCGGCTCGCGCCCGTGATGACCGTGCTCACGTTCGGATTGTGCGCAACCCAGGCGATGGCGAGCTGGCTCATCGTGCAGCCGAGCGACTCGGCGATCGGGCGCAGTTTTTCGATGGTCGCGATGACTTCATCGTGGTACCAGCGCTCCTTGAGCCAGTCATATCCCGGAAGCGCAAAGCGCGAGTCCTTGGGGATGCCGTCTCTGTATTTGCCTGACAGGAGGCCCGAGGCCAGAGGGCTGAATGTGGTGAGGCCGAGACCGGTGCCGCCGTAGAGGCGCGCGAATTCCTTTTCGACCTTTGTGCGGACGAGCATGCTGTACTGCGGCTGCTCCATCTGCGGTTTCCTGAGATTGCGCCTGTCGGCGATCTCCCATGCCTCGCGGATCTGTTCGGCGGACCACTCGCTCGTGCCCCAGTACAGCGCCTTGCCGGCGGAGACGATGTCGTGCATGGCCCACACGGTCTCTTCGATCGGAGTGTCTGGGTCGGGGCGGTGGCAGAAGAGGAGGTCGACATACTTCATGCCGAGGCGGTCGAGGCTCCCCTCGATGCCTTCGAGGAGATATTTGCGGTTGAGAGTGTTCTTCTCGTTCGGGCCTTCGTTGATGCCCCAGAAGAGCTTGGTTGAGACGAGGTATGAGCCGCGCCTGAAACCGAGTTTGCGGAAGGCCTGGCCCATGATGGTTTCGGACTTGCCGCCCGCGTAGACTTCGGCGTTGTCGAAGAAATTGATGCCGTGGTCGTAAGCATATTTGATCATCGGTGTGGCGGAGTCGACATCGACCTGCGAACCATAGGTGACCCATGAGCCGAGCGACAGCACTGACACTTTGATTCCGGCGGAACCTAATCGGCGATACAGCATTGCAGCACTCCTTTTGAGCATTGTGCGGGCCCGGCGCATGAAGCGCGTCACAGGCGGGACATCGCAGCGGCCGCAACACCGGGATGCCGGCAGGCCTCCGGGCAAACAGTCCTCCGTCCCTCGCCTAGAATTGAGCCCTGCCTAAAAACATACTACACTGAATGGCGAAAGGAAAGATTTTTGATGCCGTCGACCGACAATATATTCAAAATCCTCCATATGTCCGACCTTCATCTGGGCAAAAATCTGAGGTCGCAGGACCTCGCCGAGGATCAGGCCTATGTGCTCGGCCAGATTGTGCGGCGGGCGGAGGAACGTGCGCCCGATCTTGTCATCATCTCGGGCGATGTGTTCGACCGCAGCATTCCTTCGGAGAACGCCCAGACCATGTTCGGCCGTTTCATGGCCGACCTTCGGCGCGCCCTGCCGGAACAGGCCCGCACCCTCGTCATTCCGGGAAACCACGACTCGCCGCGCCGCATCGCATTTGCGGCGGAACTGTTTGAAGCGGTCGGCATCCATCTGGTGAGCGATATAAGGTGCGACCCTGCTCTGGTGCTGGAAAGGGGTGGGAAGCGGGCGGCAGTGTGGGCGCTGCCCTTCGTGACCCACGGCGCCTACCATGAGTTCCGGCGGAGTCTGCCCGAGGACACGCCTGCGGATGCCCCCAGCGACGGCTCCATGGCGGAGCGCGTGGCGGGTATCGTCGCGCACCTCCGTCCCCGTTTCGGCGAGTATGACCTGAACATCCTCGCGGCGCACTGCTATGTCCGTGGAGCCGCGCTCTCCGAATCGGACACCGCGTTCATCGGAGGGACGGAGGCGGTGCCGGCTTCCCTATTCGATGGTTTTGACTATGTCGCGCTGGGGCACCTGCACCGGATGCAGGCTCTGTCCCCGAAGATGTGGTATTCGGGCGCGCCCATGGCGATGTCCTTCGGGGACGGAGGCAGCGATAAAGGCCTTCTGTATACCGAACTCGGCGCGGCGACGGCTCCGAAGGTCGAGCCGGTCACGCTCGAGCCCCTGCGCGCGTTCAGGCGCGTGCGCGGCAGTTTCGCGGAACTGACGGCGGAGTCATTCCCCTTCAGTTCGGATTACGTGGAAGTGATCCTGACGGATGATAACCCTGTCTATAACGCGTTCAATGAGCTTGCCGCGCATTTTCCCAATCTCGCTTCCGTGCGCCAGGAAGCCTTTGAAAGAATGGCTGCCGGAACGGGGCCCAATGGCCTGCCCGCCGACGAAGCTCTTTCGGATACGGAAAATCGGCAGGCGCTCGGTCTGTTGCAGGGGGATGCGCGCCACGCCGCGGCCCTGAGAGACTTCGCCTCCTTTGCACGATGCATCCTCGAAGAGCCGCCGCCGGAAGATATGGTGAAGGCTTTCGAGCCGCTCCTCTCGGAAGCGGAACAGGAGCTCGCATGAGGCCGCTGACACTCTCCTTCGAACACTTCGGCCCCTACCGCCAGCGCCAGGACATAGATTTTTCCGCTCTCGACGATTTTTTTCTCATCTACGGCAAGACAGGCTCCGGCAAAACCACCATTTTCGATGCGATCGCGTATGCACTGTACGGCGAGGCCGTCGGGGGACGGAGCAATCTCGAGCGCGAACTCGTCTCTCGCTTTTCCCCCGCAGGGAGCAGGCCCTGGGTCGAATTCGAATTTTTTGCCTCGTCAGCCCGCTGGAAAGTATGCCGGAGCCTCCCTTACAGAAGGCAGAACCGGAAGGGAAAAGAATCCGAGGCCGCCGGCGAAGTCTCCCTGTACCAGATGAATGAGGCGGGAACCTATGAGCTCCTGGCCGACCGGCCCACGACGGTGAATCAGACCTTGCTCGAGCTCTTGCGCCTGAGCGCCGATGAATTTTCGAAGATTGTGCTGCTGCCTCAGGGAGAGTTCCAGCAATTTCTCGAGATGAAGACCACTGAGCGGGTTGAGATTCTCGAAAAGCTTTTCGATGTAAGAATCTACGACGAAGTGACCGAGATCGCCCGCAGAAAGGTTGTGCAGCTGGACGCTTCGCTGAGGGCGAGGCACGAGGAACTCGAGCGTATATCGAATGAGTTGGGGACAGAGCCTGCTGCCCGCATGGCCGAGTCGGAAAAGGTTCTCCTCGAATTCGACGCCCGAATCGAGAAAGTGGCGCAGGAAGCATCTCTTCTGGAGACCGAGACCGCGCAAAAAAATGAACGGCTTGCGTTCTGGCAGTCGCTTCTCGCGGCCTGGAGAGGCTTTTCGGAGATTGAACGGTCGAAACCGGCCTTTGACGAGCGCGAAAAGCGGCTCGAAGCGGCGAAGACTCTCTCGGCGCTCGGAAGCTCCGCCGGTCAGATCGACAGTCAGCGCGACGAAGTCGCCGCAGCTCTGGAAAGAGCTCTGCACACGGGGACGGAGCTTGCAAGGCTTGAGTCGGACAGAAGCGAAATAGAGGCTGCGCAGAAAAGACTGCCTCATCTCAGAGAGGCGCAGGACGGGCTCCAGCGCCGCGCCGCTCTCTATCAGAGGGCGCTGGAAGCGTGGCGGCAGAAGGCGGAGCTTGAGCGCCAGCGACTGGAAGCACTTCAAAGACTGAAAGCCGCTGTCGGACAATGCGTGCGGCAAGAGCAAGCCATTGCCGCGCTGAAGGACGGCATAGCGGAGCTGGACAGGGCTGTGGCGGGAGAGCCCGGGGCCCAGGAAGAGCTGCAGAAAAATCTCGTGGCGGGCGAGGCGCTCAAGCGGATAGGGGCGCTGTTCGAGCAGAAGGAGAATATTGAAGCACAGCGCTCCGAAATCTTACGTAAGATTCAGAGTACGGAAGGTTTGTTCCTCTCCATCGACCGCGACCTCGCCGCTGCCGAAAAAAATCGCGCCCGCATGGATGAAGAGCTCCGCCATGCGCAGGCCGGCCTTCTCGCCGCTTCAATGGCCGCCGGCGAGCCCTGCCCCGTGTGCGGTTCGCGGGAACATCCAAAGCCCGCAGGTCTCCCCGAGAGCGCACCAGATGAAGAGAGCGTCAGGAAGGCGAGGGAGGCGGTCGAAACGATAAAATCTTCGCGCGCCGCTCTTCTTCAGAACAAGGAGAACCTGGAGAGTCGCCTGTCGGAATTCGTGCAGGAGCTCGAGACTGCGACCCGGAAAATCTCGGAAGAATGGCGCGCGCACGCGGGGGAATTCCCCGGAGAGGTATCGCGAGGCGCGATCGAATCGGCCGGTGCAAACCTGAAGTCGCGGCAGCGTGATCTCGAGCGGAGGCTGAAAGGGTATCGCGATGCGCGCGAAGAATTGCAGCAGATGCGCCGGACACTCGAGGAGGCCGAGCGCGACTATGCCCGGATTCAGAAGGGAAAAGCCGCCCTCGAAATTGCATGCGCGGAACTGGATGCCCGCCTGGGCTCTCTTGTTGAACAGGCGGGGAACGAAGATCCCCAGCCGCGGCTCCAGGAGGCCCAAGCGCGTCTCCTCTCCCTGCAGAAGGAGGTTTCAGGCGCGGAAGCGCGCGCACAGGAGTGGCAGGTAGCCTACAGCGCGGCGAACACGGAGATCGAGATACATCTGGCGACGATCGCGTCGAAAGGGGCGGCCCTTGCGGCCGGTCTAGGGCAATTCCTCGGCGAGGCCGAGAAAGCGGACGTGGACAACCTCTTTCATGCCCTGGAATCTTCCGAAGGGGCGGCTCCTCCGCCGGAACCTCATCCGCAATTCCAGCCCGGGCCCCGGCGTGCCACCGAAGCATCCATTCAAGATGCCTTGCGTGCCCTTGCCCGCGGTCTGCCGCAGACAGAGAAATTCGGGCCGGACTCAGATCGTCTCAACGGCCTTGCCAGGTCGCTCGAAGCGGTTTTTTCCGCGCACGCGATCAGCGAAGCCGGGGCCCTCGATCTGATTGAGGATATCCTGCGCGCCGTCTGGCCCCAGAACCGGATACGGGAGGAAGAGAAGGCCCTTTCAACCTTCAGGGATTCCTACGCGAGGCTGCGCACATCCTACGAAGTGCTCGCCGCGCGCGTGCAACCTCTGTCCCCGCTCGAACTCGAGCAGGAAGAGCGCACCCTCGTCGCGGCCCTGGACGCTCTCGCGGAGCGCAAAAAGGCTCTCGACGCTTCCGGCTCCGAGCTGCGCAGCAAGCGGGCGCGCCTAAGTGCGGAGCTCGAGCGGCTGCGACAGCAGCTCTCCCGTGCCGAGTCGCTCAAGGGCGAATATTCTGCCGCCACGGAAGAATTCGGCAGGCAGGAAAAACTTGCCCGGCTGCTCTCCGGCAGCCTCAATCCCCAGAGAAAGATGCCTTTCAAGAACTATGTGCTCGGCCTTCAGTTCCGGGAGATCGCCGCGCGCGCTTCCGAGCGGCTCTACCGCATGAGCAGCGGGCGCTACATCGTCGAGGCGGACATCTTGAGCGGCAGCGGCAATCAGAAGATCGGGCTCGAACTCTTCGTGACCGACGCGTGGAATGGCGCGCGGCGGCCTGTCGGCACGCTCTCGGGCGGCGAGAAGTTCATGCTTTCGATAAGTCTGGCGCTTGGACTGGCGGATTCGATTCAGGAGCGGGCGGGAGCGCAGCGCATCGAGTCGCTCTTTATCGATGAGGGCTTCGGGAGCCTCGATGAGGAGTCGCTCTCGCTCGCCATCTCCGTGCTGGAGGAACTGCGGGGCGACAAGACGATCGCGATTATCTCGCATGTGGATGAACTCTACAGCCGCATTCCTTCGAGAATTGTCGTCAAGAAGGGCGTGAGCGGCTCCCGCCTCGAGTTCGAACGGGACTAGCGGGCCGCGGGAACACGCGCCTCGTACGTGCCTCACATTCGCTGGGCCGCCGCCGTGAGTGGCTGCCCGCGCCCCTTCATCCTCCGGGCCCTTCCCTGCGAAACGCCCCGCGCCTATGCTTCTATTTTCCCGCTGTACATTTGTCCGAGAAGCTCGCGCAGCTCCGCGTCGGTAAAGGCGCGCGGGCTCGCTTTTCTTCGTCTGTAGGAAAGGGCGTCGGCCAGAATGCTCTCGAAATAGGACGAGGGCACTTCTGCGGCCTCAAGGTTCTCGGGAATGCCGATGTCGCGCCCGAGGCGGGCGATCGCGCGCACCGATTCCCCGGCGCCGATGCCGCTTTTCCCCGTAAGCGCCTGTCCGATGCTGGAGAGTCGTTCGCCGGCATCGGGGATGAGCGTGTTCATCACAAAAGGAAGCAGAATCGCGTTTGCAAGGCCGTGCGCAAGTCCGGCCATCGCGCCGACCGGGTGGGCGAAACCGTGCACCATGCCAAGTCCGGCCTGCGAGAGAGAAACGCCCGCCAGCGTCGCGGCCATCGCCATGTCGCTTCTGGCTTCCGGAACGGNCTCCGTCCCCGAACCGCGGCAGGTGGTCCGCAGGCTCCGTCCTATGCGGCGAATCGATTCGAGGCAGTACATGTCGCTGATGGGTGTATGGAATCGGCTGACATAGGCTTCGATCGCGTGCGTGAGGGCGTCCATGCCGGTCGCCGCGGTGAGGGACGGAGGCATGCTCGCGTGCAGGAGGGGGTCCACGACCGCAAGCCGGGGAAAGTAGAACTGGCTCGAGGTGCCTTTTTTNNTGCTGCGGTGGCCGTTTTCGTCGACGACCGTGAACACGGCTGCGTTTGTAACCTCCGTCCCTGTGCCGGCCGTTGTGGGAATGGCCACGAGCGGCGGGACGGGCACCGAGAAAGCCAGGCCGGTGCCGACAAAGTCGCGGATCGGTCGTCCTTCGGCCGCGCTCGCAGCGATGCCCTTCGCGCAGTCGATGGGGCTCCCGCCGCCGAAGCCGATGATGGCGTCGCAGCCCTGCGCGCGGTAGACCTCCGTCCCTCTGTCGACGGTGGACGTTTCGGGGTCGGCGCCGACTTCCGCGAAATGGGCCCAGCGAATGCCCGCAGCGTCGAGATCGCCGCAGAGGCTTTTAAAGCCGGGCGATGATGCGGTGCTCGACCTGCCGGTCACGAGAAGCACACGGGTCGCGCCCATTTTTTTGATCTGAGGCGCCGTTTCGGAAAGACAGCCCTCCCCGAATATGATTTTTGTCGGTGCGTAGAATTCGTACATGCCGTTTCTCCTTTCAAATCCTATTCTTCTCTATACATGCCGAGTTGCAACAGATCTTCCTTCAGCAGAGGCGCAGCGCGCTGATCGATCTCGATGAGGACCTCGTCGCCCGGCAGGAGTTCCATCGAAGGGTAAGGGAAAAGCCGCTCCTCTCCGCGCATGACCCCTGCAAGTATGCATTCGGCCGGCAGGTACTCTTTCAGCTCGCTCACTCTATGAAAAGAGTTGCCCTCCATCATGGGGATGTGCAGTGTNNTTATCGCCACATGTTCCTCCTGCCCGGGACGCATCGGCGGAATCTGTGCCAGGAGCGAATCGTAAATCGGCTTTGTCCTGAGCACGCCCGCCGTGAGGGCCGCGACAATCGATACAAGGATGAAGGCCGGGAAGTGCACGAAGCTCCCTGCCATCTCGGTGATCAGTACGGCGCCCGTGATCGGCGCCCTCACGACCGCGACGAAAAGTCCGGCCATACCGAGCAGAATATAGTTCGGCAGATAGGGCGACTGATAGCCGAACTGCGTGAGCAGGCTGTATATGAGCCCGCCTGTCACCGAGCCGATCGCCAGCATCGGCAGGAAGATGCCGCCGGGCGCTCCCGATGCGTAGGAAAACAGAGTGAAGACGAATTTCAGAATCAGCAGAACCGCGATCGCAATAAAAGGCATGGATGACAGGTACGACGACGATACCAGATTGTTTCCGCCCCCGGCTATCTCCGGATACACAATACTGACGAGGGCGGCTACGAGAAATGCGGAGACAACGCGGAATTCCTCCCGCGGCAGAAGACGCCGATAGAGTTTTTGAAAGCCGAGCAGGCCTATATTGAAAAGGCTGCCGAGAACTCCCGTCAGAACACCGATTCCCAGGATGACCGTGAAGTAATAATTCAGCGGCAGTGTCTCGCTTATTGCAAGATTGAAGACAGGGGCGGTCCCGAAGAAAATCCACATGACGACGTTTGCCGTGAATGAGGCGATCATGGTCACGGTGAGCATGACGGGCGAAAAGTTGCGGTGCAGTTCCTCGATGCAGAAGAGGACGCCGGCGAGCGGGGCGTTGAACGCGGCGGAGATGCCGGCGGCCGCGCCTGCCGTCGCGAGATAGCGGCGATAGTCGGGGATATGGAAAAGCTCCTCGATGGCCGAGCCCGCCAGCGCTCCGAGCTGAATCGAAGGGCCTTCCCTGCCGAGCGAAAGTCCTGCTCCCAGGGCGAGCGCTCCACCCGCGAATTTGGAGGGCAGCTCCTGCTTCCAGCTGAAATAGACGCGTCGCATCAGAAAAGCTTTTACCTGTGGGATGCCGGAGCCCCTGACGAGCGGCCAGCGCCGCACAAGGAGCGCAGTGACGATGGCCGCCGCGAGCGCGATGCCCAGCCACAGGATGACCGCAGACGCGCCGGGGGCCCTCCCCAGCAGTTTTCCCCTTAGGGCCTCTGTCCCGGCAATTGCGGATCGGTACGCGACGACGAGAAGGCCCGAGACCATGCCCGTGAGCGCACTGAAGGCATAGATTCTGCCGTGGGCTTGAAGGCTGGCTGTTTTGGATTTAAAAGCCTCTGTCTGCTCTCTTCCGTGCTGCATGCGGCTCCCGATGTATATGGATTCTCTTAAATAAATCTTGCATTACGCAAAAAGAAAGTATATAGTCTATTGAGTACTATTTTAAGGAGGTACGAATGAGAAAGAGTTTATTCGTTCTAGTAGCGTTCCTCGCGATTGCTGGTTCAGCCTTTTCGCAAGATTTCGTTGTTTCGAACGGCGGAGAACCATCGACGCTTGATCCGGCGCTTATGCAGGACACGGTATCAAATACGTTCTATCTTGCACTGTTCGAGGGCCTTGTCCAGTACGACCCGAGGACCAGCAAGGGAATCCCCGCCATGGCCCAGAGCTGGGAAACCAGCGCGGACGGCCTTACGGTCACCTTCCACCTGCGCGATGCGAAGTGGTCGGATGGCACGCCTGTCACGGCACAGGATTTTGTATACGGCTGGCTGCGCACCCTCAAGCCCGAAACCGCGTCAGCGTATGCGTACATGATCGGCATGGTGGTCAAGGGAGCCGATGCCTACAACGCCGGCAAGGGCAAGGCTGAAGACGTCGGCATCAAGGCTGTCGATTCCAAGACCTTCCAGGTTCAGCTCCTCGGTCCAGCGCCCTATTTTGTCGACATGACCGCGCACAGCGCGTTCGCGCCTGCTCCCAAATGGGCGATCGAGAAATACGGCGATCAGTGGACAAAGCCCAGCAACATCGTCGTCAACGGTGCATATATTCTCAAAGAGTGGAAGGCCCAGGACTACATTCTCGTCACCAAGAACGACAAGTATTGGGACGCCAAGAATGTCAAGCTGAGAACCATCAAGTATCTCGCGAGCGACAACCTGTCCACGAACTACAAGATGTTCAAGGCCGGCGCAGTTGACTGGATGGCCAACGGCATCGATCTCAACATGATCGACGAGATCCTGCTCCGCAAGGACTATCAGTCTTCCGCCCAGTTCGCGACCTATTATCTCAACCTCAACAACCAGCGCGCACCCTTCAACGATGTCCGTGTCCGCAGGGCATTTGCCGCCGCGATCGACAAGAAGACCCTCGTCGAGAAGGTCCTGAAGGGCGGCCAGATTCCTACCGATGAGTTCTCTCCGCCAATGGCAGGCTATACACCGCAGCTCGGCCAGGGATATGATCCCGCGACTGCAAAGAAATTGCTCGCCGAAGCCGGCTATCCTGACGGAAAGGGCTTCCCGACCCTCACCTATGTGTACAACACCAGCACCGGCCACAAAGTGATTGCCGAGTATGTGCAGCAGCAGCTCAAGACCAACCTCAATGTGGACATCGTGCTCCAGAACATGGAGTTCAAGACCCTCATCGAGCTGAGAAACAAACACGACTTCACTATCGCGCGCGATGGCTGGGTCGGCGACTATCTCGACCCGAACACCATGCTCGAGCTGTTCATCACTGACAGCGGCAACAACTCCGGCGATCACCGGAACCCCGCGTTCGACAAGCTCATGGAAGATGCCCGCATGGCCAAGGGCGATGCGCGCATGAAGATGCTCGAACAGGCCGAGAAGATCCTTCTCAAGGACGATCAGGCGATCATTCCTCTCTACCACTATGTCAACCAGGATATGATCGATACCTCCAAGTGGGGTGGCTGGTTTGCGAACCCGATCGGATATCATCCGCCTAAGTTCATCTATAAGAAGTAAAACTGAGAAGTGAAACTTTCAGTCTAGACAGTTTTTCCCTGTAAAGGTATACTTTTCTAAACGGGGGGCGCTCCCGCGCCCCCCGTTTTTTTCGCGCCCTCGGCTGAGGCATAAGTATGCTTATTTTTGTCAGTGTTTTGCTCAACAGTGTCTATTGCTGAGGAGTCTTGTACCAATTGCGGAGGACCTGATGTCAAGGTACATCATCCGTCGGTTTCTGAGCCTAATACCTACAATTTTCATCATTATTACGCTCAGTTTCTTTCTGATCCGGTTTGCGCCCGGGGGACCGTTTTCAAGCGAAAAAAATGTTCCTGAACAGGTCCTCCAGAACCTGATGAGGAAATATCACATGGATGAGCCGATGTGGAGACAATACCTGCGCTATATGGGCGATGTTCTTCGCGGCGACCTGGGGCCTTCATTCCGCTACCGTGACAATACCGTCAACGAGCTGATCGGGCAGAGCCTGCCCAACTCCATGCTGCTTGGAACCATAGCGCTTCTGCTCGCATCCCTGGTGGGGATTGGAGTGGGGATTATCTCTGCGCTCAAACAGAACCACTGGCAGGATTATACGGTCATGTCCATCGCCGTGGTGGGAATTTCCGTGCCGCTCTTCGTCATAGGACCTGTGCTGCAGCTTGTGTTTGCGATGAAGCTGCACTGGCTTCCCCTCTCCGGATGGATAAACAGCAGAGATGGGTTCAGGACACTCATCATGCCGGCGCTGACACTCTCCTTTCCGTACTTTGCCTATATCGCCCGGCTTTCGCGGGCGAGCCTCCTCGAAATCCTTCGGTCCGACTATGTGCGCACGGCCCGGGCGAAAGGCCTGGCCGAGCCCACGGTCATCTGGAAACATGTGCTGAAAGGTGGTCTGTTGCCTGTGGTATCCTACCTCGGGCCTGCTTTTTCCGGCATTATCACGGGATCGATCGTCATCGAGTCGGTATTTGCGATTCCCGGCGTTGGCAGGATTTTTGTCCAATCGGCGCTCAACAGGGACTACACCCTCATTATGGGTGAAGTCATCGTCTACTCGATGATCCTGGTTCTGATGAACTTCGTCGTCGACATCGTGTACGGGTTCCTCGATCCCCGCATCTCGTATAACTGAGAAGGAGCCCGATATGTCAAGGAAAATCGAAAAGGCCGTCAACGAGTTCAATCAGCAGATGAAGCCTGTCTCTCTGTGGGCCGATGCGTGGAAGCGTCTGCGCCGGAACAAGATGGCTCTCATCAGTCTTTGGGTCGTAGGGTTTTATGCACTTGTTGCGGTGACTGCACCGCTGTTTTCCTTTCTCGATTACCGTACACAGGTCATCGAGCATGCCAACCTGCCGCCCTCGCTGAGGCCCGCCGGGGAGCTTGTGATCGAGAAACTCGAAGCCCGGCACGCGCTCATCAAAGAGAGGGTGGACGAGGGCATGGACTCTCTGAAACCTGAAATGGAGCGCATAGAGGCCGATATCCAGAAGGCCAAGGATGAACTCGACACCAATCCCGTCAACAAGAAAGTCTATATCTTTGGGACCGACAGTCTGGGCCGCGACATGCTGTCGAAGACTATTTACGGCGCCCGCATCTCCATGATGGTTGGCCTTGTCGGAACGCTCACCGCGGTCTTTGTCGGCATACTCATCGGCGCAATATCGGGATATATCGGCGGCTGGCTCGACAATCTGCTCATGCGCTTCGTCGACATCATGTACGGCCTGCCATATATGCTCATTGTCATCATTTTGATGGCCATGTTCCGCAAAGAGGGACAGAGCTCGATCGTCATCCTCTTTGTTGGCATTGCGCTTGTCTCATGGCTCACCATTGCGCGTGTGGTGCGCGGCCAGATCATAAGCCTGAAGAATTCCGAGTTTGTCGAGGCGGCGCGGTCCATGGGCGCGAGCACCGGACGCATCATTTTCAGGCATTTACTGCCGAATACCATAGGCGTCATCATTGTATTCACCTCTCTGTCTCTGCCCAGTTTTATCATGAACGAGTCATTCCTCTCGTTCCTTGGCATAGGTGTTTCCGCTCCTCTCTCTTCATGGGGATCCCTTGTGAGCGAGGGTGCAAATACAATGGAACTGTATCCGTGGCAGCTTTTGGCGCCGGCTATTGAGATGACTGTATTCCTCTTCTTTATGAATTTCCTCGGCGACGGCCTGCGGGATGCTCTCGATCCGCAGAGCAAGAACCGGACTTGATAAGGAGCCAAAATGTCTGACGAAGTCATTCTTCAGGTAAAAGACTTAAAAACATATTTCACGGTCGATGAGGGTGTCGTAAAGGCGGTCGACGGAGTGAGCTTCGATCTGCACCGCGGCGAAACCCTCGGGATTGTAGGCGAGTCGGGGTCGGGCAAGAGCGTGACGAACCTGTCTGTCATCAACCTCATTCCGATGCCGCCGGGAAAGATTGCCGGAGGCAGGTGCTGTTTCATGGCAAAAATGTTCTTGCCATGTCGTCCAATGAGATTCGGGAGATTCGCGGCAACAAGATATCGATGATCTTTCAGGACCCGATGACCTCGCTGAATCCGTTTCTGCGCATTTCGACCCAGATGGTCGAGACGATACAGCTGCATCAGAAGATCGATAAAAAGGCCGCGAAGGCAAAAGCGATCGAAATGCTCAAGCTGGCGGGCATACCCGCGCCCGAGAAGCGCATCGACCAGTATCCGCACCAGTTTTCCGGCGGCATGCGCCAGCGCGTCATGATCGCCATGGGCCTGTCGTGCAACCCCGAAATTCTCATTGCGGACGAACCGACCAGCGCCCTCGACGTGACGATTCAGGCGCAGATTCTGGAGCTCATGCAGGAGCTCACCCGGAAGCTTGGCACGGCGGTCATTCTGATTACGCACTCGCTCGGCGTTGTGGCCGGCATGTGCGATACGATCTGTGTCATGTATGCGGGACGAATTGTGGAGCGCGGCCGCACGGAGGAGATTTTCGAGTCGCCGCGGCATCCTTACACCCAAGGACTCATCCGCTCTGTCCCGCGCCTCGATCAGGAGACAAAAGAGCGCCTCTATTCCATTCCGGGCCAGCCGCCCAACGTCATCGATCTGCCGGACTGCTGCCCCTTCTATCCACGCTGTGAAAAAGCGATGGACATCTGCAGGGAAAAATATCCGCCAGTGGCGTCGTTCGAGAATAATCAGAGCGCATCGTGCTGGCTCTATGCGAAGGAGGCCCAGAATGTCTGATCGCAACATGCTGCTGGACGTACGCGGCCTCAAGATGCACTTCCCCATCAGAACGGGCCTCTTTTCCAGAGCGAGAAACTTTATCTATGCGGTGGATGGCGTTGATTTTCAAGTTCGGAAGGGGGAGACGCTCGGCCTGGTCGGTGAGTCGGGGTGCGGAAAATCGACCGCCGCCCGCGCCATTGCCCAACTCTATAAGCCTACGGCCGGCGAGGTGTACCTCAATGGCATGGACCTCACCAAGGCGGGCAAACAGGAACTCCTCGCTGCCCGCAAAAACATGCAGATGGTGTTCCAGGACCCTTACGCATCCCTGAATCCAAGGATGACTGCTGGGGATATCATTGCCGAGCCGATCCGCATTTTCAAAAAAAATGGCCTGTTGGTGGCCTCCAAGGAAGAGATAACCGATCGCGTCGAGCAGCTCATGGAGAAGGTGGGGCTCTCCCGCTTCTTCAGAAACCGCTACCCGCACGAGTTCTCGGGCGGTCAGCGCCAGCGCATCGGTATTGCGCGCGCTTTGGCGCTCAATCCTGAACTCATTCTCTGCGATGAGCCCGTATCGGCGCTCGACGTTTCGATTCAGTCGCAGATTCTCAATCTGTTCAAGGATCTGCAGGATGAGTTCGGGCTGACCTATCTCTTCATCGCGCACGACCTCTCCGTTATCAAGTACATTTCGACCAGAGTCGCGGTGATGTATCTGGGCCTGATCGTGGAGGTCGCCGATGCCGGCGACCTCTATAAAAAGCCGCTGCATCCCTACACTGAGGCGCTCCTGTCTGCCGCACCGATTCCCGATCCCAAAATCGAGGCGGTGCGCCACCGCATCATCCTCACGGGCGATGTGCCGTCGCCGGACAAGCAGCGCCCGGGCTGCAATTTCTACGACCGCTGCCCGAAGCGGATGGATGTCTGCAAAAAGGTGCGGCCGAAGCTTAAGGAAGCGGACCCGGGGCATCAGGTTTCGTGTTTTCTGTATCACAAGCCCGAGTGAGCGCAGAGTCGGCCACTGCCGCCTCATGCCCCCTTGACAAAAAAAGATAAATACCACATTGTGGTAGCAGAGATTGCCGAAATGAAAGCACAGTACGGTCACATATGTTTCATGCGGAGCGGCTCAACGGAGCCGCTCTCCGCCCATCTTCTTCTAACTATTCTTTAACTTCCAACGTTCCAGAAAGAATCCGCATCCGTATCCTCAGGAGAAAAAACTACGCTGCCCGGCGTGAGGTGTTCCTTCTGTAGCATTGTCTCCTTATAGATGCCTTGTGGCGTCTAATCATGTATTACTCTTCGGAGGTTTTTATGAAGCGCAAGACTATCGCATTGTTTCTTGTCGGGCTTGCCGCCGCGGTCTCGGCAGTCTTCGCCGGTGCGCAGGTCACCCTCAAGGTGGGTGCTACATCTGTACCCCACGCCGAGATACTCAACTTCATCGCTCCGGACCTGGCGGCCCAGGGGATAAAGCTCGAGGTGATCGAGTTCAGCGACTATGTGACGCCGAATATCGCCCTGGCCGAGAAGCAGCTCGATGCCAACTTCTTCCAGCATCTCCCCTATCTGCAGACTTTTGCCGCCGAGCGGAAGCTCTCCCTTGAAAGTGTGGCGGCCGTCCATGTCGAGCCGCTCGGGCTCTACTCAAAGAAATACAAGAAAGTCTCGGACTTCCCGGTTGGCTCGACGATAGCGATACCCAACGATCCCACGAACGAGGGGAGGGCACTCATCCTTCTGCAGGCCAAAGGTCTCATTAAACTGAAACCGGACGCCGGGCTCGAGGCTACAGTCCGGGACATCGTCGACAACCCCAAGAAATTCGTCTTCAAGGAGATAGAGGCGCCTCAGCTCCCGCGCACGCTCGACGATGTGGCCGGGTCCGTCATCAACGGCAACTATGCTCTCCAGTCAGGCTTCAACCCCGTGCAGGATTCGCTCCTTCTCGAAGGCGGAGAGTCGCCCTACGCGAATATCCTCGTGGTCAGAAAAGGTGAGGCCAATGATCCGCGCATCCAGGCGCTCGCCAAGGCTCTCACTTCCGAGAAAGTGAGGGATTTTATCCTCAAGACCTACAAGGGCGGCGTGGTTCCCGCCTTCTGAGTCGGGCTCGACAGAGGCTCGCAGAAGACCCGCGGGCCGCGCCCTGGCCGGCATTATCCCTTTGGCCGACATCATCGGCATCATCCCTTGCGCAATTTCTCAGGCTGAGGCAGAATAGTGCGCTACCACAAAGTGGTGTTTCCGAGAAGGTTGTGCAATGCGCGAAAATGATGAAATAGGCCCCATGGACAAGGCCGCCTTTGCGGCGACGAGATCGCTGCTCNGGCAAGAGCCAGCGCGAGCTCGCGGAGCTTTTGGGTTTGTCGCTCAAGGCAGTGGAGAGTTACGAGCAGGGATGGAGGAGCGTGCCTTCCAATGTCGAGCGCATGCTCTACTATCTTCTCTTCAAGCTGAACCAGAAGGCCTTTGAGGCCGAATTTCCCTGCTGGGCGGCCACTTCCTGTCCTGAAGAGAGACGGGGGCACTGTGTAGCCTATGTGGCGCAGGAGGGGCATTTTTGCTGGTTTTTTACCGGCGGGCTCTGTGCCTCGGCGAAGGCTTCGGGCGAAGGGGAGCGACACTGTTACCGCTGTGCGGTGTTTATCCGCCTCAAGTCACTGGCAGAAGCTTCCGCCGAGGGCGGTCTGCCGCAGGCGGAGATGTATCAGAGGGGGCGCCGCGATGATGCCTCCCTCTGAAATGATACCTTCGCCGGACTCCGGAGGGGCCGGCTGTGTTGTTCCGGCCTCTTCGGCCTCCCTCTCCGGCCGGCGGTCCGGCACAAAAGGGGCCGTTGCGGCCGTGGACAAGCTCGTCGAAGTGGCCCTGCGGCGCTACGCCATGATCGAGGAAGGCGACCGCATCCTCGTGGCGGTCTCGGGGGGAAAGGATTCGACCACACTCGCCTGCGACCTCGCGGCGAAGCGGCGCTGGTGGCCGGCCAGGTACGAGCTGACGGCCATCCACATCGCCACCGACTTCTGTTCCTGCTGCAAGAAAACCTCCCTCGTCTCTCTCCTCGAGTCCTGNGGCATACCCTATGTCTCGATCGATGTACCCGTCATCGGGCGGCTCAAGCCCGGACGCTCGATGAACTGTTACTGGTGCTCCACCCAGCGGCGCACCGAGCTCATACGCTACGCGGTGGCGCACGGCTACAACAAGATTGCGCTCGGCCATCACCTCGACGACGCGGTGGAGACCCTCCTCATGAACATGCTCTACAAGGGCGAAATCTCCGGCATGCTGCCCGTCCTGCGTTACAGGAAGTATCCTCTCTCCATCATCCGGCCGCTCACCCTCTGCGAGGAGCGCCAGACCATCGCGTACGCCGAGGAGAAAGGCTTCCGTTCGGCGGTCTGCACCTGTCCTTTTGGGCGCGATTCCAAGCGGCGCGAGGTCAGAGCGAGGATCGCGGCCCTCACCGGGGGCTCGAGCGAGATGAAACGGCGTCTCTTCGAGTCGACCGAACATGTGAACGCGGAATATCTTGGCTCGTCAAAGAATTAAATACACCACACAATAAGATAAAAATTATCGTTGACCGCTGTATACTAAGGTTGTATAATCATATTGTTGGACAGCCAGTCAATATGTGCTGCCCCATGCATTTCCTAATGCAACTTTCGCTGTGATAGCCGGAATGGAGGTTTGCACGTATGCACAGGACCTGGGCAATTATTGGCGGTGGTAATGGTGGTCAGGCGATGGCTGGGCATCTCGCTCTTCTGGGCGAACGTGTGCGGCTCTTCGATGTGTTTTCGGACACAGTGGATGCGATAGGCCGCCAGGGCGGTATCAAGGTCACCGGTGCTGTCAATGGCTTTGGCCCTCTGGAATTTGCGACGACCGATATGGGCCAGGCCATGGAGGGCGCCGACGTCGTCATGATCGTCCTGCCCTCGATATACCACGAAGAGGTGGGAAAGAAATGTATTGAACACCTCAGGGATGGCCAGATCGTCTTTCTCCATCCCGAGGCTTCCTGTGGCGCGCTTGCTTTCAAAAAGCTTCTCGCTGAAGCGGGGAATACCGCCGATGTGACGATCGGGGCCGCAAATACTCTCCTCTATTCCACGCGCATTCTGACGCCAGGCACAGTGGACATTTTTGGCGTAAAGCATTCGCTGTATATGGCGGCACTGCCCGCTTCGCGCGGTACAAGGCTCGAAGAGACCATCGGCAGCGTGTTTCCCAACTTTGTCCTGTGCCCGAACGTACTGTACACGAGCATATCCAACAACAATGCGATGATGCATCCCGCGCCGACCCTTCTCAATGTCGCCAGAATCGAGGCGGGACAGGACTACCTCTACTATACGGAGGGCATCACTCCGAGCATAGGCGCTTTTGTGGAGCGGATGGACGAGGAAAGGATCGCCCTGGGGGGAGCGTACGGCTTTGTCATGAAGACGCTGCGGAAGAGCTACCTCGACATGTACAACAGTGGCGACATGAGCGATAGCGACAGCCTGTCGGCGCTCTGCAAGAAGGTGGTTGCCTACAGGGAGATAAAGGCTCAAAAAACGCTTCGCACGAGGTATATCTTCGAGGATGTCCCGTATTCGCTCGTGGCCCTGCAGTCGCTCGCAAAGGTCGCCGGAGTATCCACCCCCTGCATAGATGCGGTGGTGCAGTTGGCGCATGGTATGCTGCGCGGCGAGCTCGATGAGGGCCGGACGTGTGAAGCCTTGGGTATCGCCGGTATGACCAGGGCGGGCCTTCTGCGGTATGTTAGCTGAGCGGTCTGGCTTAAAGAGGTGGATTCGATATATATTTAAAATTTCTGTATATATATTGACACCGGCAAAATCAATGTTTTATAGTCCAACTGTATGACAGCCAGTCTTGGTGGAGCCTGGAGCGGATACTGATGCCTTTGCAGACATCGAAAGAGGTGGATTCGCGATGACGAATGAGAAGCCGCTGTTGAGCATGAAGGGTATACAAAAGGATTTTTTAGGAAACCGTGTACTCGAGGACATCAATCTCGATCTGGCCCAGGGGGAGATTCTCGGTCTGGTCGGCGAGAATGGGGCGGGCAAAACCACGCTGATGAACATTCTTTTCGGAATGCCGGTGATTCAGCAGACGGGAGGCTATAAGGGCACGATCGCCCTCGATGGCGAAGAGGTTCGCTTTTCCAACCCGAACGCTGCCCTCATGGCCGGTATCGGCATGGTCCACCAGGAATTTTTTCTTATCCCCGATTTTTCTGCTACAGAGAACATTTTTCTCAACCGCGAGGTCACCCGCTATAGTCTTCTGGTAGAAATTTTCGGCGACCGTCTCCGGACCCTGGACAAGGCAGCCATGAATGAACGGGTCGTCCAGGTCATCAAAGAGCTGGGGGTGAACATCAATCCCGATACGCTTGTTTCCGAGATGCCGGTCAGCTATAAGCAGTTTACGGAGATCGCCCGCGAGATCGATCGGGCTAAAATAAAGATTCTGGTCGTCGACGAACCGACCGCAGTGCTCACGGAGACGGAGGCGGAAGCTCTTCTGGCGGTGCTGAAGCGGCTTGCCGCAAAAGGGGTCGGGATCATATTCATTTCGCACCGTTTGCATGAAATACTCAATATCTGCGACCGAATCGTGGTTCTCCGCGACGGGAAGCTGATCAAGGACATCTCTTCGGGGCAGTCCGATGTGAAGAGCATTGCCTCCTGGATGGTGGGCCACGAGATCGGCGACTTCGCTTTTCACCATACGGAAAACCACAGGAAGACAGAGAATTTTCTTTCGATTGACCACCTCAAGGTCCTCATGCCGGGCGAGGCCGTGAAGGATCTGTGCCTGCAAGTCCACGAGGGGGAGATTCTCGGCATTGGCGGCCTGGCCGGACAGGGAAAGTTGGGGATAGCCAATGGCATCATGGGGCTCTTCCCCGCCGAAGGCAGCGTCACTCTGAAGGGGAAATCCCTGAAGCTCAACAGCCCCCTCGATGCATTCCGCGCCGGCATGGCTTTCATCTCCGAGGACCGGCGCGGCATCGGTCTTCTGCTCACCCAGAGCATTGGCCTCAACATAGCGTTCCCCCTCATGCAGGTGAAGGGAGGTCTGCTCAAGAAAATTGCCGGCCTTTTCACCTGGGAGGATAAGAAAAAAATCCGGGAGATAACGTCCAGCTACATTGAGCGCCTGGACATCAAGTGCACGGGGCCTGACCAGTCTGTCATGGAGCTCTCCGGAGGCAATCAGCAGAAAGTGTGCGTGGCGAAGGTTCTCGCCCTGTCGCCGCAGATACTCTTTGCCTCGGAACCAACCCGGGGAATCGATATAGGCGCCAAGCACCTGGTGCTCTCGGTCTTGAGGGAGATCAACGAAAAAGAGGGGACGACCATCATCATGACCAGCTCCGAGCTCGGCGAGTTGAGGTCGATCTGTGACAGAATTGCGATTGTCAACGAAGGAAAAATCGCAGGTATCTTGCCCGCTGAAGCTCCCGTAGAGGATTTCGGCCTGCTTATGCTGGGGGAGTAAGAGTGTGAAAAAGAAAGATCGGATGCACAAGGGCGGAATCGAAAAGTTCATCGCGAACTTTGGATGGCCAAGGATCATCATTGCGATATTCCTGCTTCTTCTCTTTGTGATAGCGCCCTTCATAGGTATCGACGTGGGCACTTCGCTCAGCGATATGCTCGTGCGCGTCGGGATGAATGGAATCCTCGTGCTCGCGATGGTACCGATGATTCAATCTGGCTGCGGCCTCAATTTTGGCCTTCCTCTGGGAATAATCGCAGGGCTCGTCGGGGCAGTGACATCCATGGAATATAACTGGCAGGGGCTTTTCGGTTTCGGGATGGCGGTGCTCTTCGCCATTCCCCTGGCTGTCCTGCTGGGCGTCATGTACGGCTACTTCATCAACATGGCCAAGGGCGACGAGATGATGATAGGGACCTACGTAGGATTTTCCGTAGTTGCCTTTATGTCGATGATGTGGCTCAGGCTGCCCTACAGAAATCCCCTTTTGGTCTGGGGGTTCAGCGGGACCGGACTCAGGACGACGATAAGCCTGACTGGTTTTTGGATGAAGGTTCTCGACAATTTTCTTGCCATCAGGATAGGGCCGCGCTTCTTTTTCCCGACAGGGTCGTTTATCTTCTTCGCTCTGTGCTGTGTGCTGGTCTGGGCCTTCTTCAAGACAAAGACGGGTATCGCCATGAGCGCCGTGGGGAGCAACCCTCAGTTCGCGCGCGCCCACGGAGTTTCGGAGGACCGGATGCGCATAGTCTCGGTCGTCCTCTCGACGGTCCTCGGTGCGGTGGGCATGGTCGTCTACGAGCAGAGCTATGGATTTATCCAGCTTTACATGGGCCCGCTCTATATGGCTTTTCCCGCGGTGGCGGCGATTCTGCTCGGCGGAGCGACAATCAACAGCGCGACGATCTCAAATGTGGTCATAGGGACATTCCTTTTTCAGGGAATTCTCACAATGACCCCCTCAGTGATCAATGGGATGTTGCAGACCGACGTGGCGGAGGTAATCCGGATATTGGTTTCCAACGGCATGATACTTTACGCCCTCACAAGAAAAGGGAAGGGAACGGTGAAATGAAGCCAAAATACTCTCTGAAAGGAGCACTGATCTCGAACCTAGTACCGATCGTGTTTTTGATGTTCGCGGCTTTTGCGGTGCCGATGTCCGGACTGAGCATCCCGTATCTGCTGCACGAGATGATCAGCCGGCTGGCGAGGGACTCGCTTCTGGTCCTGTCGCTGGTCATCCCGGTCCTCGCGGGTATGGGATTGAATTTCGGCATGGTGCTCGGCGCCATGGCCGGACAGATCGGCATGGTGCTCGTGGTCGACTGGGGCCTCGGAGGAATGCCCGCGCTCCTTGTGGCTGCCCTGTTGGGCACGCCGATATCGATAGGGCTGGGGTATTTCTGCGGTTACATTCTGAATCTCGCAAAGGGCCGGGAGATGGTCACCTCGTACATAATAGGTTTCTTTATGAACGGGGCCTATCAGTTTCTCCTCCTCTACTGCATGGGCTCGATTATTCCCATCACGAACCCCGAGCTCTTGCTGTCGCGCGGCTACGGTATCCGGAACTCCATGGACCTGCCCAATATACGCCAGGTTCTGGACAGGCTCGTATCTGTCGAAGTTTTCGGCATGGATATCCCCATCCTCACCTTTGCGGTGATAGCCGTATTCTGTCTCCTCATCGTCTGGTTCAAGACGACCAAGATAGGGCAGGACATGAGGGCCGTCGGAAGAAACAGGGCCGTGGCGAACGGCGCGGGGATTCCCGTGGAGAAGACGCGCATCTTGGCCATCATCATATCCACCCTGATAGCCTGCTATGGCCAGATTGTGTCGCTCCAGAACCTCGGGACGATCAACACCTACAACAGCCATGAGCAGGTGGGCATTTTCTCCATTGCAGCCCTCCTGGTGGGAGGCGCCACGGCGGAGAACGCCTCGATAGCCAACGTGTTCGTCGGTGTGTTCCTCTTCCATCTCATGTTTGTCGTTTCGCCCATGGCGGGGAAAAACCTCATCGGAGACGCCCAATTGGGAGAATATTTCCGGGTGTTCGTGTCGTACGGCATCATCGCCGTCAGCCTGCTGCTGCACGCCTGGAAGAAGCGGCACGAGATGCTCGAGAGGCGCCTGCTCGAGAACGATGGGAAGGAGTGAGATCCCGTGAATGTGAAACTGAGAAGAAACCTTCTGAGGGTGGCTCTCTGCCTCATTGCGGTTGCCGGTGGTTTTCTGTTGTCGTTTATAGGTATGTACCACTCTATCATCTTGGACAACAGTGAGTTTTCCGGAGCCGGCGCAGTTCTGCCGCCCCTTGAGGGTCTGCGGGTCGTGAGCGAAGCGGAGCCGGTGGAGATGAGCCCCGGTGACAGGATCCTTGTGTCGGCAAAGGGGCCGTCGACGACGCTGGTGTTCGAGATAACTTCCCCCGAGACTCAGCAGTCGCGGGAGATTTCCTATACGCTCCACATGGGGTTCAAGAAGCAGTTTTTTCTTTCGGTTCCCGCCATTGTGGGAGGGGAAAAGGATCCATTTTTTGTGGAGTAGCCTGGCATTCGATTCTCTATGGAGGCATATATGATGGAATTGTACGGGAAACTCGGGGGAAAGACCGATGCGTGGATCGAAGGTCATCTCGCCGAATATGGAAGGCTCAGCGATCAGATCGCCACGCATCCTGAACTGAGCAATCAGGAATATGAGACCTCTGCGGCACTCTGCCGCGCACTTGAGTCGATAGGATTCAGCGTCGAACATCCCTACGCGGGCTATGCCACGGGATTCAACGCGCGCTACGAGCACATTGTCGGCTCATCCCGGCCGGTGGTCATCGGTCTTCTGGCCCAGTACGATGCGCTGCCGGAGGTAGGACACGGCTGTGGACACAATATGTGTGGCCCCATGTCGATTCTCGCCGCCGGAGCCCTGAAGGATGCGCTCGAGGCCGGGAACACCTCCGGAGTGGTGCGCGTCATAGGGACGCCGGCCGAAGAGACGACGGGAGAGAAAGTTCCCATGGCTGCGGCCGGGCTCTTCGACGACTGTTCCTTTGTCATGATGGCGCATCCTACCACCGTCTCTTCGTTCGTCTGGTTCAACAGCCTCGCCGCGGATCCCTACGAGTTCACATTTACGGGCAAGGCCGCACATGCGGCGGCAGCCCCCTGGGATGGAGCGAACGCCCTCAATGGGCTGCAGCTTTTCTACCACGCCGTCGATATGCTCCGGCAGCATGTCAGGCCGGAAGTAAGGCTGCACGGGATCGTGATGGAGGGCGGTTCGGCCCCGAACATCGTACCGAGCAGGGCTTCGGCGCATTTTCTCCTGCGGGCCCCGTGGAGAAACTATCTGAATGTGGTGAAGGAGCAGGTTTTCAACTGCGCGCGCGGCGCCGCCCTCGCCACGGGTACCACGGTCGAATGGAAGATGTTCGGCAACCCCATGGACAACATGCTCCGCAACACCATTGCCGAGAACACGCTGACCCACATACTGCAGGACGAGCTGGCCGAACCCGTCAACAGCCACCCGACACTCACGGGATCTACCGATATGGGCGCCATCTCGTGGCGGGTCCCCACCATAGAGTTGCAGATCAAGGTTTCGGACAAGGAAATTCCGCCTCACACGGTGGAATTCGCGCAGGCAGCAAGGGGACCGGGAGCCCTGAAACCCATGGCCAAGGCTGCGAAGGGCCTGGCCCGGATGGGGCTGAGGGTGCTTCTGGATGAGCCGTTCAGGCGGACTGTGCACGAAGAACTGGATCAGAGAAAGAAGAATTTGCTCTGAAATTACGCAGAAGAGAGGAGGTCAAATGGAAGTGAAAAGAGGTGAGGTACATGCAGTCGCCGCATGTATGTCTGCGACTGCAGAGATAATGGAAACTGAAGAAACAGGAGGTCAAGGATGAAAAAAGGATTAGTGCTGGCACTCGTGGTCGGACTCTGGATGGGGTTATCCGCCGGAGCCGCCTTCGCGGATGCGGAGTTCCACATCGGTATGGTGACCAACACCGTGTCGCAGTCAGAGGATGGATTCAGGGCCGGGCAGGCCTTCCTCAAGAAGTACGGCGACGTCGCCAACGGCGGAATGGTCAAACACATAACGATGCCGGATAATTTCACCACCGAGATGGAGACCACGATCTCCCAGATCGTAAGTCTGTCCGACGATCCCAAGATGAAGGTCATCGTCGTGGACGAAGCCGTGATCGGTGTGACGGAAGCTTTCAGGCGCGTCAGAGAGAGACGGCCGGACATCGTCCTCCTCGCGGGCGAGCCGCAGGAAGATCCGAACATGATAACGGCCGTTGCCGACATGTGCGTCATGGCCGATCACATCAGCCGCGGTTACACGATCATCTACGGCGCGAAGATGATAGGGGCCGATACCTTTGTGCACATATCATTCCCGCGGCACTTGGGTATAGAGCTGCTGTCCCGCCGGATGAACATAATGAAGGAAGCATGCAAGGACTTGGGGATGAAATTCGTGCAGGAGACGGCGCCAGATCCGACCTCGGACGTCGGTGTGGCGGGTGCACAGCAGTACGTTCTGGAGAAAACGCCGGCCTGGATTGAAAAATATGGCAAGAAGGCCTGTTTCTTCTCGACGAACCAGGTACACCTGGAGCCGCTCTTCATTCAGATAGCGAAGTACGGCGGATACTTCCTCGAAGGCGACAGCCCGTCCCCGCTCAAAGGGTACCCCGGTGCATTCCACCTCGATCTGAGCAACGAGAAGGGCGACTGGCCCGCAATCATGGCCAAGACCGAAAAAGCAGTTGTAGCGGCGGGTGCCGGCGGTCGTCTCGGGACCTGGGCATATTCAGCCACCTACTCCATGACACTCGGCCTGGGCGAATTCGGAAAAGCCATCGCCGAAGGCAAGACCAAGGCCTCGGATGCTCAGGCTCTGGTGAAGGCCATGGAGACGGCCACTCCCGGCGTAACGTGGAAGAGCACCTATTACCGCGACAAGAATACCGGCGTCCAGAAAAAGAATTATGTGATGCTGATGGAAGACACCTACGTGTTCGGAAAGGGATATCTCCATCTCACCGACCTGGAAGTGCCCGAGAAGTACTACAAGATCAAGTAACTCGGTACGGATTGTGCAGGGTGAGGGAGGGTGCAATTCCCTCCCTCATTTGTGAAGAGAAGGAGAAGGCATATGTTCCATAGTGTTAGACTGGCAAAGCTCATCGATGTATTGAAAGAGCGCGGCCTGGATGCAATTTTTCTCGCCCCGTCGTCGGATCTGGAGTATTTGACGGGGATGAGACTTCATCCCGACAGCCGTTTCAAAGGAGTGATGGTGTCCAGAGAGGGAAAGGCATTCTCCCTCTGCCCGTCGCTCTACAAGGCCGAGATGTCGCAGAACCTGCCGGAAGCGCAGCTCTGCGAGTGGAAAGACGGCGAAGGTTTCAGGGATGCATTCCTGCAGGGCTGCACCGCCTTGGGGCTCATGAAAGGAAAGGTGGCCTTCAACGGAGGAGTGCGCGCCGCAGATATGCTCGACGCTACTGTGGACACTCCCATCCGCTGCGTGAGCGGAGCCGCCCTGCTGTCCTCTCTGCGGCGCTGCAAGGATGCCGAGGAAAGAGAGCTGTTGAGGCGTGCCTCCAAAAAGAACGACTCGATGATGGAGAAGCTCTCCCACTTCATCAGGCCCGGCAAAACGGAGCGGGAGGTCGCAAAGTTCGTCATGGGCGTGCACGAGGAGCAGGGCGGGCTGCCCCGCTATCCCATCGTAGGGTCGGGGCCCAACGGAGCAAAACCCCATTACAGCGGCGAAGAGAACAGGACGATTCAGGAGCACGATGTCGTGGTGGTGGATTCAGGCGCCTGGTACGAAAGCTACAACTGCGATATGACGAGGACCTTTATCATGGGCAGCCCTTCGGCCGAGGTGCGCAAAGTCTACGATACCGTGCTGAGAGCGCAGAATGCCGGTCAGGCCGCAGCCCGGCTGGGAGCCATACCGGAGGATATCGACCGTGCGGCCCGCTCGATAATAGAGCAGGAAGGGTATGGTGAGGCCTTTTTCCATCGCCTGGGCCACGGGACGGGAAGAGATCCTCACGAAGAGCCATTTATTGTGCAGGGAAATAGAGTCCCGCTGCAGGAGGGGAACTGCTTCAGCATAGAGCCGGGGATCTACCTTGCGGGCCGCTTCGGCGTCCGCATAGAAAATCTCGTCCTGATTTCGGAAAAAGGTACGGAAATCTTAAATTCATTTACGAAAAGTATGATTATAATAGAATAAAGAGTACACTGGTAGCGAAGCCAAGTGGCCTCAAATATCGACAAAGGATGGAGAAAATATGTTAAAGCGGGCGAATCGGTCGACGCTTCACGGCGATATTATGCAGCAGATGATTAAAGCGATACAGGAAAGACAGTGGGCTCCCGGAAGTAAGCTGCCAAGCGAACTTGAGTTGGCGGAGACTTTCGGCGTGAGCCGGACCAGTATACGTGAAGTATTGAAGGCGCTTGCCCATTCCGGCGTTCTGGAAGCGCATCCCGGCAAGGGGACCTTCCTGTCGCCTTCCGCCGAGGAAATCCTGAGCGGTACCAAACTGACGGCGGCCATGTTTTCCGAGTATACCTACACCGAACTGATCGAAGTCCGGAGGCTCCTGGAAGGCCAGGCGGTCTACTGGGCTACTGAGCGGGCCAGCCCGGAGGATATCGCGCGGCTGGAAGAGCTACTGAAGGGAAATGAGGGCGAAACAAGCTTCGAGATTCACGACAAGTTCCATACCGCCATAGTTGAAATGTCGGGGAACAGGCTCCTGATCAAACTTATGGCATCCCTGAGAGACGAGATAGTCGCGCAGCGGGAATTCCACAACGTTGTCCTTCCCGACACGGACCGGCAGCAGCAGTGGCAGATATTTGAGGCCATCAAATCGCGGTCTCCCAAAAAGGCTTTCGATGCGATGATGAAACACATCAATGTTTTCTGGGAAAAACTGGCATAGGATTTTCAGAGGGGCACTTGGGGCGTAAAGAGCGGTAGCAACGAGGTTTTTTGGGCGGTTAAATGTTCAACAATACGACATATAGACGTTTGTCCGCGCCCGAGCTGCCCGAACACAAGGAGAGATAGCATGATTGAAGATACAATGTTGCTGAATCAGAAAGACATTCAATCGCTCGTAACGATGGAGGATGTCATCGAATGTGTCGACAAGACCTTTCAGGGAATGGGGAACGGGACTGTCGTCAACCCCACAAAGGTGAATCTCGATCTGGGAGAGACGGCGGCCTATCCTCCCTACAGTGGTTTTATGAACGCGATGCCCGCCTATATCGGGTGGAACGACAGCGCGGGCATAAAATGGGCGGGCGGTTTTTTCGGCGAGCGGAAGAAGCTGGGGCTCCCTTATATCACCTCGTTGATTCTCCTCATCGACCCGAGAGTGGGCAATTTCCGCGCCGTCATGGATGGCGCCTTCATAACGAATTATCGGACGGGTGCCCAGACGGCGGTTGCGCTCAAATATCTCTACGGTAAGGGCAAAAAGATACGTCTGGGCCTCTACGGCGCCGGTGTCCAGGGGCATACGCAGACAATGGCCATTTCAGCACTGTTCGAGATAACTGAGGTGAAGGTCTTCGACATGAACCGCGAGGCCGCCGAGAAGTATGCCAGGGATATGGAGAGCTACGTGAAAGGTCCGATACAGGTCATGTCGGATGCCCGCTCCGCAGCGGTCGACGTCGACGCTGCGGTGTGCGTGACTCAGTCGAAGAGCGAATTCTTCCGCAACGACTGGTTTAAGCCGGGGATGCTGTTGTTCCCCATGGGGTCCTACCAGGAGTGCGACGACGCGTGCATTGAAACGGCGGACCGGATAGTTGTCGATCATATCGGGCAGGCGCTGCACCGCGGGGCTTTGGCCAAGCTGGGGACGAGCGGCAAAATCAGTGAAAAGAATATATATGCGACGATAGGCGAAGTGGCCGCAGGAAAGAAAGCCGGACATTTCAGCGGTGGAGAGCGGGTGATCTGTGTGCCGATAGGCACTGGCGCCATGGACATATCTGTGGCGACTCTGGCTTGGCAGAGAGCGAAGGAAAAAGGGCTCGGCGGCAGATTCAAGTTTGTGTGAGGCGGCCCTGTTCAACTATGCGGGGCGTCCCCGAAAGGCGGCCCCGCGCACGGAAAATTGAGGAGATAGACGATGGTCGCGGATACGATGTTGCTGTGTCAGGATGATATTCGATCGCTGATCACCATGAAGGATGTGGTCGAGTGTGTCGACAGGACGTTCCAGGGAATGGGGGATGGCACAGTCATCAATCCCACCAAAGTGAACCTGGATCTTGGAGCGAGGGCCTCCTATCCTTCCTACGAGGGGTCCCTCAATGCGATGCCCGCCTATCTGGGCTGGTGCGACAGCGCCGGCATGAAGTGGGCNGGGGGCTTCCTGGGAGAGCGAAAAAGACAGGGACTGCCCTACCTCACCGCACTGATTCTTCTCATCGACCCCAGAGTGGGCAACTTCCGCGCCGTCATGGAGGGAGCTTTCATCACGAATTACAGGACGGGGGCCCAGACGGCAGTGGCATTGAAGTACCTCTACGGCAGAGGCAGAAAGATACGCCTGGGCCTCTATGGCGCCGGTGTCCAGGGGTATACGCAGACGATGGCCATAGCCGAACTCTTTGAGATCACCAGGGTGCAGGTCTTCGATGTTAAGAGGAGTGCGGCGGAGAAGTACGCCGAGGATATGAAGAATATCGTCCAGGGCCCCATTGTGGTCGCTTCCCGGCCCGAAGAGGCAGCCGTCGATGTCGATGTGGTCGTCTGCGTCACCCACGCCGACGACGGTTTCTTCCGCAACGCGTGGTTTAAGCCCGGGACCTTTCTTTTCCCCATGGGCTCATATCAGGAGTGCGACGATCAGTGCATTCTTACGGCGGACAAAATCGTCGTCGACCACGTGGGCCAGACCCTTCATCGCGGCGCGCTGGCCAAACTGGGAGCCAGCGGCAGAATAACGGAGAAGAACATATATGCCACGGTGGGCGAGATAGCCGCCGGTAAAAAACCAGGTCTTTTCCGCGGCGATGAACGTGTCCTGTGCGTTTCGATAGGCACCGGCGCGATGGATGTCGCGGTGGCCACCCTCGTGTGGCAACGCGCCCGGGAGCAAAAACTGGGCAGCACGTATCGGTTTGTTTGAGAGAAAGGTAGACTATGGATGATACTAATCGACTTGTGAGTCTGTTTGATACGCTGGGCCCCATAATGACGGGACCGTCGAGTTCGCACACTGCCGGAGTTCTGCGCATAGGCCGTATNGGGCGCATGCTGCTCGGCGGCACCCCTGACCAGATCGACCTGTACTTTTATGGTCATGCTCTGGCACAGACTTATAAAGGCCACCTCGGCGACTCAGCGATCGTAGCAGGCCTTTTGGGGCACAGTGAAGATTATCCGGCGCTGAAATACTCTCTTCAGGAGGCCGGACACCAGGGCATCAGCGTCGCATGCCACACCGAGCTCGCTTCGAGGAGGGATCCGAATACCGTCGACATGAGGTTGCGGCGGGGCGACAAAGAATTGCGGGCCGTCGGCATCACGCTGGGTGGGGGGGAGATAGAGATGACCGAGCTGGAGCAGTTCCCCATCCACCTCAAGGGCGACGAGGTCGGAATGCTCATCCTCGCCAACTCGTATTTTGACGCCGCACAACTCCATAAGCGCTATGAGGGAGAACACAGGCGAATCTCCGTGTCGAAGAAAGGCGATGAGGCGCTGTATACCTGTCTGCTGGACAGGCCTCTTTCCCCTGAAGAGATCGAAGATCTGCGTGCCTGGAACGGTGTCGTGGCGGCATATGCGCTGGAACCGATTCTCGACTACAGGCTTCGGGACGCCGTCCCTCTGTTTTCCACCGTGGAGGGGATGCTCGCCATGGGCGAGAAGGAGGGCGCCTCGATTCCTCAGCTGGCGATCATGTACGAGCGCCGCAGAAGCGGCCTGTCCGAGGCTGAAATAAGAGCCCGGATAGGGAAGATATGGCAGAAGATGAAAGAGTCGCTGGCGGCGGGGGCCGGAGGAAACAACACAATGCTGGCCGGGTTCATTCCCGGCGACAACGGCAGGAGGATGCTCAGGGCCGTCGAGGAAGGCATTACGCTCAGCGGGCCGACGCTGGGGAAGGCCATCGGCCGGGCAATCGCGGTGATGGAGACCAACGCGTGCGCCAAATGCGTCGTGGCGGCGCCCACGGCCGGCTCCTGCGGCGTCCTCCCCGGTGTTCTGACGACGGCAGCCGAAAATCTGAAAGCCGATGAGGCCGCTGTACACGACGCTCTCCTGTCCGCCGCGATGATGGGCACGCTTGTGGCCATGAGGGCCTCACTCTCCGGCACGCAGGGGGGCTGTCAGGCAGAGATAGGCGTGGCGTCGGCCATGGCGGCTTCCGCCCTTGTCCAGTTGGCGGGGGGCAGCGCACGGCAGGTCGCCCACGCGATGTCGCTTGCGACAAAAAACATTCTTGGCCTTATTTGCGATCCTGTGGCGGGCCCCGTGGAAATTCCCTGCATCAAGCGAAACAGCGTCGGGGTTGCGAATGCCTTCGCCGCAGCGGACATGTCGCTGGCCGGCATCGAGAGCGCCATTCCTCCCGACGAGGTCATCGATGCCCTCGTGAACACCCAGAAGCTTCTTCCTTCGGCGCTCAANGGGACCATGATAGGGGGACTGGGTTCGACGCCCACCGCGCAGCGGCTTAAAAAAGAGTGGGACGCAAGAGTCGGGGGCATGAGAGAATAGACTCTGCGCCGCGGCGGGAATTATAAGGTAGTCTGATCAGAGCGGGGCTCCGGTCAGACTACGGCCCCGGGCAAGATTTCGCCCGGATCCGTTGGCAAGGAGGCAGCCCCGGGCCGGCCCTCCGACGACCCGGGGAAACATGCCTAGAGGTTCGCCTCTCCGCCCTCTTCGAAGAGCCAGGTCGACAGATAGCGTTCTCCCGTGTCCGGAAGAATGGCGACGATGGTTTTCCCTGTGCTGGAGGAGCGGGAAGCTATCTGGCGGGCCGCCCAGAGAGCTGCGCCCGAAGATATGCCGACCAGTATCCCCTCTTTCTTTGCGAGTTCGCGCGCGACGATTCCTGCATCTTCGTGTTTTACGCGGATTATCTCGTCGACGAGTTTTGCGTCGTAGACGACGGGCACGAATCCCGCGCCTATGCCCTGAATCTTGTGGGGTCCGGGCTGACCGCCGGAGAGCACGGGCGAAGCGTCCGGCTCCACCGCGATGGCCAGAAAGGCGGGCTTTCTCGGTTTGAGCGCCGAGGCGATGCCGGAGATCGTGCCGCCTGTGCCCACACCGGCCACGACGATGTCCACTTTCCCCTCGGTGTCGCGCCAGATTTCCTCCGCAGTCGTCTCCCGGTGGATCTTCGGGTTCGCGGGATTGTTGAACTGCATGGGGACGAAGACCCCCGGCGTGGCCGCGGCGATCTCTTCTGCTTTGGCGATTGCCCCTTTCATCCCTTTCGCTCCCTCGGTGAGGACAAGCTCCGCCCCATAGGCCACGAGGAGTTTGCGCCTCTCGATGCTCATGGTTTCGGGCATGGTGAGGATGATGCGGTAGCCCTTGGCCGCGGCCACGGCGGCGAGGGCTATGCCCGTATTGCCCGAGGTGGGCTCGACGATGACATTGCCCGGCTTGAGAACGCCGCGGCGTTCCGCGTCTTCGATCATCGCGAGGCCGATTCTGTCCTTGACGCTCGAAAACGGGTTGAAGGATTCGAGTTTCGCCAGGAGGATAACTCCCGGTGCGGCCCCCGGGGCCCGTACCTGGACGAGGGGAGTGTTGCCGATGAGGTCGGTTATTTTTTTTGCATACGACATAGTGACTTCCTTTTGCGCCGTCCGGCGGCGCTTTCATAATATGTGGAGCGATCGTGCGGGAGCGGTGGGCCGAAAAACGGCAGTTCCCGCAGAGTGAATTCAACAGTATACGGCGGAAGTGAGGATGAGACACGGACGGAGGGACTGCCGCCCCTCCGTCGCCTCCAGGGCATAAAGATACATCGTTTGCTTCATTGAGAATAAATATACCACAATGTGGTAGTCGTCTGTCAAGCCTCGAAATAGACCGCGTCGGGCCTCCGGGCTCACGCCCGACTTGGTGCGGCTCTCCATCGGCCTCGAGAACATCGACGACATCATCGCCGACCTCGAGCTCGGCTTCGCCGCAGTGTGAGTGGAGGGCTTTAGGGGTGTCGCTCCTGTCCGGGCAGTGTCACCCGGGGAGGTTTTCGAAAAATGAGCAGCCGATCAGGGCGGAGAGCGCCCGGCCCGCGTTCGAAAGGCGTGAGGCCCGGCGCGCGGGGACCATGTCGAGCAGATAGTGCTCTTCGTTTTTTGTGATGATCAGCAGCGCGATATACAGTTTTTTCCTGCGGAGCACATCGAAGCCGCCCTTCAGTCCGCTCTTCGAGGCGTTGCCCCGCATTTCGTCGAATGCTTCGCGGTTGGAAGATTTCTCTTCCTCGCTGCCGGGGACAGTACCCTTGGAAAAGGCCGCAAGCTGAATGTAGGCCACTTCTTCAAACGTGAGATTGGTTTTCTTGAGCAGGGGATAAAAACCGACGACGCCATGTATGGTCTTGCCCGACACATCGAAGAGCCAGTCTTCTTTATAGACAAAGCCCAACAGGAGAAGGACCACTGCGATCCAGCCCAGAAGGCCCGTATGGAATTCCTCCAGTACGACTGCGGCGCCTATCAAGGCCAGCATCCCACCCATCATGATTCTAAAAGAGACGGGAATACCATAAAAGAGGGAACCATCTTTGCGGCTGACAAGCCTGAGCGGGATTTCCATATGATCAGCGTACCGGCGAAGGAGGGAGCCTGTCGAGCAGTTGACGGAAGGATGAACCGGGTTTTTTCAACTCTTTCGAGCCACGGGTGATTTTACAGAGCGACAGTCCCAGCTGTGAGGCGATTTTGCGCTGAGGCGTGCCATGTGCGAGCTCCTTGACGAGCGCCCAGCGCTTTGCCATTTCATCTGCCTCGGCCGCAGTAAAGAGTTGGTAGAAAAACTGTTCGATGAGCGCTGCGTCGGAACCTTCAAGGGCCTTGGACATCTCGGCGATGCACGCCCGCATAAGTTCAGGATCTCTTGGCATATTGAATTAGTATACCATGAAAACCCGAAAGGGTCAAAAAAAGCCGCCCCCGGGGCGGCCTGGTGACGGTACGATGGCCTGGGGTCTTAATGCTTAAAGTGTGCGGCCCGCCATCGACAGACACTGGAGGCCGCCGACGGGCAGGAGGGCGGCCCGGATGGCCCGCCGCTCGGCAGTGCAGCGGGGCTGCCGACTGGCGGGGTACAAGGCGGCCCCACCGCTTAAGGTGCGCGCCTTAAATTCCAGCTTTTTCCTTGATGTAGCGGCGCGCGATCAGCGCATATTCCAGCGGGTTGGCCTTGGCCGGGTCCTGTTCGGCCTCGACCACCCACCATCCCGTATAGCCCGCGCTTTTCAGCGTTTCGAACACGGGGCCGAAATCCAGACCTCCGTCCCCCGGCACCGTAAATGCGCCGTTGCGGACTGCCTGCAAAAAACTCCATTTTTCGCGTTTGGCCTTTTCGAGCATATTGAAGCGTACGTTCTTGAGGTGCACGTGTTTGATGCGCTTCACGTATTTTTTCAGGATCGCCAGATGATCCTCTCCGGAAAACACGAGGTGCCCTGTGTCGTACAAAAGCCCGACGAGCTCGGGATCGGTCATCTCCATAAAACGGTCGATTTCCTCGGTGGTCTGGACACCCGTGCCCATGTGGTGGTGGTAGGTGAGCTGCATGCCCTTCTGCTTTGCGATGGCGCCGAGGTGGTTGAGCCCGTCGGTGACGCGTTTCCATTCGTCGTCGGTGAAACGGGGCTTCGCGTCGAATACGGGCAGCGGCTTTCCCTGTATGGAATTGCCCTGCTCGGCGGCGCCGATCACCCGCGCGCCCACCGCGTACAGGAAATCGCACTGCTGCACAAATTCGCGCTCGACTTCTTTGAGCGGTTTTGTCGTCAAGAATGAGGAAAACCACGCATTGCATATCGTGAGCCCGCGCATTTTCAATGCTTTGTTGAGTTTCTCCGGATCGCGCGGATATTTGTTGCCGACTTCGCTGCCTTCGAATCCCGCAAGGGCCATCTCCGACACGCACTGCTCGAAGGGGATCTCTCCGCCGAGCTCCGGCATATCGTCGTTGGTCCAGCCGATCGGGGCGATGGCCAGTCTGATCTTCTTGTCCATATGAACCTCCTCAGAATTTGCGAGCTTTTTTCAGTTCGTCTTTCATCTCTCTTGCAGCCCGGACGACATCCGGGTTGGCCGACACTTCCGCGGTGCCGACGCGCCACCAGGATTCATAGCCCTGAGTCATGGACTTGGGCGACACGCGGGCGTGGATGACGACCGGTCTTTTCGCGCGCAGGGCGCGGCGGACGGCTTTTCTTAACTCTTCAACGGTACGGGCCCTGAGACCGAGGGCTCCCCAGCTCTCCGCATTCTTGGCAAAATCGACGGGCACCTGGTCGCCGGCAAGCAGACCGGTCTCGGGGTCCCGGGCCCGCCACTCGTTCGCGAAGTGTACGATGCCCTGGCTATGCTGAAGATTGTCGATGCACTGGAATCCCGAGTTGTCGCAAACCACCACGATGATTTTCTTGCCTTCCTGGACAGCGGTGAGCAGTTCGGTGTGGAGCATGGTGTATGCTCCGTCCCCCACGATGGCGACGCATTCGCGTTCGGGCATCGCCAGTTTGCAGCCGAGAGAGGCGGCGATTTCGTAGCCCATGCACGAGAAGCCGTATTCCATGTGGTAGGTGCCGGGAGTGCGCGTGCGCCAGGTCCTCTGCATGTCGCTCGGAATGGAGCCCGAGCCCGAGACGACCACGGCATTCTTCGGCAGCAGCACCTCGTTGAGCTCTCCGATGACGCGGACCTGGCTCAAGCCCGCCGGGTCTTCCTGGCTGTAGAGCGAATCGACCTCGCGGCCCCACTCTGCCCGGGCCTCGGCGATCTCGTCGCCCCAGCCGGCCTTGTATCCAGCAGCGCCGAGCGCGCGGTTGACCGCCGTGAGCGTGAGTTTTGCATCGGCGATGATGGGTTCGGCGTTCATCTTATAGGCGTCGAATGGCGCGACATTTATCGCGATGAACTTGGCCCTGGGGTTCTGGAAGAGCCATTTCGAACAGGTGGTGAAGTCGCCGAACCTCGTGCCGACGCCGATCACGAGATCGGCCTCTTTTGCGAGGCGATTCGCGGCGAGGCTTCCTGTCGCGCCGATGCCGGACAGGTTGCAGGGGTGATCCCAGGGGACAGAGCCCTTGCCCGCCTGCGTCTCCCCGAAGGGAACGCCGAATTTTTTGCAGAAATCGGCGAGCGCGCGGCCGGCCTCCGAGTAGCGGACCCCGCCACCACAGATGATGTAGGGCTTCTCTGAGCCTCTTATCAGGCTGACGATGCGCTCGACCTGGGCGCCGGTCGGCGGCCGGCGCTCGATGTGGTGGATACGCTGGTCGAAGAATTCGATGGGGTAATCGTATGCTTCGCCCTGGACGTCCTGAGGAAGCGCGATGGTCACCGCGCCGCCCTGAGCGGGATCCGTGAGTACGCTCATCGCGTGGAGAAACGCCGTCATGACCTGCTCCGGCCTCGTGATCCTGTCGAAATACCGGCTCACGGGACGGAAGGCGTCGTTGGCGCTGATCGTGTAGTCGTGCGGCACTTCGAGTTGCTGAAGGACCGGGTCGGGCTGGCGATCGGCGAATACGTCGCCCGGAAGAAAGAGCACGGGTATGTGGTTGACCGTTGCGGTTCCGGCGGCGGTCACCATGTTGAGCGCGCCGGGGCCGATTGAGCTTGTGACCGCCATGATCTTTCGGCGATTGTTCTGCTTCGCATAGCCGGTGGCGACATGGCCGGCACNCTGCTCATTTTTTGCCTGAATGAAGGTGAGACCATGGCCGGGAGCGGCGAGCGCTTCTCCAAGACCGACCACGACACCGTGCCCAAAGATGCCGATGANCGCACCGACAAATTTCTCGATTTTTCCGTCGAATTCCACAAACTGATTGTCGAGGAATTTCACAATGGCCTGGCCAACGGTCAATCGAACTGTTTCCATAGCAACCTCTTTTCCGGTGCGCCCCATGTGGGGCGCACAGAATGTATTTCCTAAAGTAGTTTTCCCCAAAACACTCTATAATAAGAGAGAATTTGGGGCAGAGGGGCTATTTCAGCGCCCCGTTCGTTTCATCTCCCAAATGTTCGCTCCCGGCTGATCGACCCATACATGATCCGGATTGAACTCCGGCGAGATGTAGGGATTCCCATCGATATGGCGAATAANCCAGAGGTACCACATCGCGTACCCGGNGGCGGCAACCTNGGGATGGTCCTTATTGTCCGTAATAAGGAGCGTGTCCCGATTCTGCAGTTGATATGCCTCTGTCCCCAGCGCCGTCANTGCAAAGCCCTGCGGCGGGAAAAATCGATAGTGATAGATCTCGGGCTGAGGATGATGGTGCGGGGGGTAGCTCGACCAGTGTCCGGGCAAGTTTACGTCCTCACCCAGGACGAGGTTGGCCCAGGGGGCATTATTTCTGTTGAATACGGTCCGCACAATGCGCGTAGCCGTTCNCTGCATCGTGTCTTCATCGCGATACTCGACATGGCCTTCATACGGAAGGTAAAGCCGCGGCATAAAACGGGTTTCGTTGGCGGTGGCGATGATGTAGAGCAGGGCCCGCTCCGAGAGCGCCCTGACTGCAACCTCTGTCCCCGCGGGCAGGTGCAGCACAGTGGGGTTCTCCTCCAGAAGGCTGGCGCGCGAGGCGCGGATTCGCGTCCTTTTGTCCCCGAGCGACTCCACAGAGACTGCAGAGCGCTCGGGAATCCAGCCCTCGCCTGCGCCGATCCATTCAACCTTTTCGCCGACCACCAGCTCGACAGAGCCCTCCGCGAGGAGCAGCGCCCGCTCATCCTTCGAATTCGAGCGCCATACGGCGCCCTCTTTCAGGCTCAGAGAGGCGAAGTCCATCATCATGGTGGCTTTTTCGCTCTCTCTCAGCACGAGGAGCTCGTACCCTTCCGCGTAATCTCNGGAGTGATGCAGGACCATATGCGGCTCACAGCACTTCCGATACCTTGACAGGGCGGTGCTNCGCGAGCGACTTTTTCGCCGCAAGGCCGATGGCGAGGTCCATAAGTCCGTCATTGCCCGTAACCTGCGTCTCCGTCCCCGCCCGGATCGCCTCGAAGAAGGCCTTCATCTCGGAGACAAAGGCCTCTCTGTAGCGCTCGAGGAAGAAATAGAGGGGCTTGTCGCCGTGGACGCCGTTGGCGTCGCTCAGGCGAACTTGCGACGGGGCATCGTTTTCGGCCGTCAGCGCTCCGCCGGAACCGAACACTTCGACCCGCTGATCGTAGCCGTACACAGCCTTGCGCGAATTGTCGATGANCGCGAGTGCGCCGTTTGCAAACTTGAGCGTGATGATGGCGGTATCGACATCGCCGGCTGCGCCGATCTCGGGATCGACGAGCACCGCCCCGGCCGCGTACACTTCCTCCACTTCGCTGCCGGCCTGGAACCTGGNCATGTCGAAATCGTGGATGGTCATGTCGAGGAAAATGCCGCCCGAAACCTTGACGTATGCGGGGGGAGGGGGCGCCGGNNGGTCNNGGCGCGAGGTGATCTTTACAAGCTGAATCTGTCCTACCGACCCCGATTTCGCCAGCTCCTGATGTGCGCGAAAGTTGTGGTCAAAGCGGCGNNGGTTGAAGCCGATCTGCAGCCGAACGCCCGCTTTCCTGACCGCGGCGAGGGCGGCCTTGACCTTCTCGATGGTGAGATCCACGGGTTTTTCGCAGAATATGTTCTTTCCGGCCTGCGCTGCCTTGATGATATAGTCGGCGTGCGTATCGGTGGAAGAGCAGATCAGCACCACGGAGATCTCAGGATCGCGCAGGATGTCCTCGGCGTTTTTGCTGACATTGGGAATGCCCAGGTCCTTGGCCCAGCGCTCGATCTCCGGCGTGAGGTTTGCGTCCGCGACGGTTTTTACCCTGGCTTCAGGCATGTAGTACACGATATTCGAAATGTGAATCTTGCCGATTCGCCCTGCCCCAATGACCCCTACATTGATTTTATTAGCCATAATGTATCTCTCCTTGTGTGAAATTTCTGTCAAATTCCGGCGTGGCGTTCCGATGCGGCGCCGCGTCGGACAAAGAGCCCTGTCTCTCTCACGCTTTGGCGAGGAAATTCATGCTCGCCCGGAGCGCTTCCACAAGCTCTTTTTTCCCCATGGACTGAACTTCCGACGAGAAGGGCTCGAAAGAGTACAGTCCGCGATAGCCTTCCCGTTCGAGTTGGGCCATGAGGGTGGCGCTCTGCATCACATCCGCAGCGCCAGGCAGGACCCGGTGCGCGTCCGCAAATTCGGATTTCGCTATCCTGGCGTCCACCCCCGAAATGTGGACGAGCCCTATCTTGCCGATGACGGCCGGATTTTTGAAGAATTCGGGCTTGTCGGGGCCGAGGTAACTGTGGAACGTGTCGATGAGCACACGATAGCACGAAGCTCCGCTTTCGCCGATAGCCCTGAGCGCCGTTTCCGCGGAAGAGAGCGAAGAGATGCCAAAGCCCAGCGGCTCTATGTAGCCGAGTATTCCCTCTGCCGAGAACAGCGGGGTGTAGGTTTTCAGGGCTTCCACCGTGTCGCGGTATTTCTGTTCCGGAGTCCGGACGTCCTCCGGCCTGTTGTTCGGACAGAGCACCAGAGCGGNGCATTCGATTTCCCTGCAGAGCGCAAGCAGTCTTTTCAGCTCGTCCAGGGCCTTTGTCCGCGCGCTCGGCAGATTGAACTGCTGCAGTGCATTGATCGTGATGATGCGCACGCCGGCCGCCTTTGCGAGGCGAAGAACCTCCGTCCCCTTAAGGCCGTCGGTGACCGAACCGTCCCGGATGTCGTTCCGAAGCTCGACCGAACTCATTCCCAGTTCGGTTGCCACTTCGAAGAACTCCGCCAGCCCCAGAGCCGGCGCTGCGATGCGATTCAGCGCAAATCGCTTTGACTCTATCATGTGACTCCTCTCTTTCACTTCTGCCGCGCATTTTTGCGCATGTCGAACACAACTGCTCCCACGATGATGATACCTTTGATCACCTGTTGCAGATATGGCGAAATGCCCAGCAGCAGAAGTCCGTTGTTCAAAATTCCCAATATCAGGATACCGGCGATGATCCCGGGAACCGTGCCGATGCCGCCGGTGTGGCTTGTGCCGCCGATGGTGGCCGCGGCGATGGCATCGAGTTCATAGTTGTTGCCGAGTGTGGCGATGCCGGATGCCGCCCGCGCCGTGATGAGAATGCCCGCGATCGATGCGCAGAATCCCGAGACCGCATATATGGCGACCAAGTTTTTGTCGACTTTGATACCTGAGGTTTTCGCCGCGTTGACGTTGCCGCCTATGGCGTACACGTTTTTCCCGAATCTGGTATAGTTCAATATGACAAACGCGACAATGGCGACAAGCACGAAGACGATCACGACATATGGAATGGGTCCGAGCGACCCCTGGCCGATGATCTTGAATTCGGGGCGCAGCATCGGCACGGGATAGGCGTTCGTCAGGATGAGCGCCAGTCCCCGCGCGATTATCATCGAGCCGAGCGTCGCGATGAAGGGAGGAATCGCCGTATACGCGATGAGGGCGCCATTCGTCATGCCCACGACAGTGCCCGCCACGAGCCCCGCCAGCACCGCCACGATGGGCGGCAGAAGCGGCAGGTTGGGGAAAATGCGCGCGCTGTACGAAGGCTCCTGCACCAGGCTTGCGGCGATTACCGACGTGAGCGAGACAATCGAACCGACCGAAAGGTCGATGCCCCTCGAAATGATCGTGAACGCGACGCCGATCGCCAGGATGCCGCGCCCCGACTCCGTGATGAGCACGTTGATGAGGTTCTGCGCCGTCAGAAACGCCGGCGAAAGAAACGACAGTACGACCACCATCACGATCAATACGATAAAAATTGCGTACTTATTGATGAATTTCCCAACTTCACTCTGCTGTGCCATGGCAAACTCCTTTAGGCTACCTTATTGTTGTTTGCTTTTGCAGATGCATACCGCATGATGGTTTCCTGATCCGCATCCTTGCGGTCAAGAATTGCAGTGATCTGTCCCCGGCTCATCACCAGAACCCTGTCGCTCATGCCGAGGATCTCCGGCATTTCGGAGCTCACCATGATGATCGACTTTCCTTCGCAGGCGAGCTTAGTGATGATGGTATGGATCTCGGCTTTTGCGCCGACATCGATGCCGCGGGTCGGTTCGTCGAGAATGAGAATGTCGGGGTTGGTCAGCAGCCAGCGTGCGACGAGCACTTTTTGCTGGTTTCCTCCCGAGAGGTTCTGTATGAGGGCGTCCAGAGACGGAGTGCGAATTTTGAGTCGGTCCCTGAAGTCTTCGCAGTCTGTATGGATATGCTTCAGGTTGAGAAAGAATCCATACTTCAGGTAGTTTCTGAGGTTGGCCACAATGGTGTTCACTTTCACCGAGAGCACCGGAATGATGCCGTTGAGCCTTCGGTCCTCTGTCAGAAAGCCGATTCCCGCCTCGATCGCATCCGTAGGTGAGCGGATTTCGACTTTTTTGCCGTCGATGAGGATTTCACCGGCGCTCTTGCGGCGCAGCCCGAACAGGGTCTCCATGAGTTCCGTACGCCCGGCTCCGACAAGCCCCGCCACGCCGAGAATCTCTCCCTTCCTGAGGTCGAAAGAGATGTCGTGCAGAAGCTCGGGGACCTCTATATTGCGCGCTGCGAGCTTTACCTCTCCGATCTGGCTCTCCATTTTCGGGAACATCTCGGTGAGGCGCCGGCCGACCATTGCGGTTATCAGCGAATCGAAGGTTATTCCCTTGACCGGATTGGTCGTAATATTGTTTCCATCGCGGAGCACGGTGACTTCGTCCGCAATGGCAAAGATTTCTTCCATTTTGTGGGTGATGTAGATGATTGCGACGTCCCTGGCCTTCAGCTTCCGGATCATCGAAAAGAGGTGTTCAACTTCGTTTGGCGTGAGCGAAGAGGTCGGCTCATCCATTATGACGACGTCCGCGTTGTACGAGATCGCCTTGGCGATCTCGATCATCTGCATCTTTGCGACGGACAGCTCTTTTACCTTTGTTTTGGGATCGATATCGATCTCGAGTTCCTTCAGAAGCTGTCTGGTCTGTTCGTGCATGGTCCTGTGATCGACCAGTACGCCGAATCCGCGGAGCATCGGCTCCCGACCGAGCCAGATGTTCTCCATGACACTCCGCTCAAGAACCGGGTTCAGTTCTTGATAGATCATTGCAATACCAAGTTTTAGTGCTGTGTGTGGATCTGGTATTATGACTTTTCCCCCCTTGAGCCAGATTTCTCCCGAGTCAGGGGGATTGATGCCCACCAGGCATTTCATGAGGGTGGATTTGCCTGCCCCGTTTTCGCCAACGAGCGCATGCACCGAGCCTCTTTTTGCCTGGAAATCCACACCGTTGAGGGCACGGACTCCTGGAAATGTCCGCACGATGTTCTTCATTTCCAGTATGTAGTCTTCCATGTGTGCTCCCTTTTTTCATAAAGGGGACGGGCCCCGCGGCAGTCAGCCTTGGGGCCCTCCCACTGATCAGAACCGTTCAGTATTTGTCCACATTGTCGATGGTGACGGGCTCGAACGGTACCCAGCCGAACTTCTCGATCTTCTGGCCCTGTGCAGCCTTGAGCGCAAATTCGAGGGCTACCGCGCCCTGAGCCTTCGCATTCTGGAAGACTGTCATGGCCATTTCGCCTTTCTTCACCGCTTCCTTTGCAGGCGGCGTGGCATCGATGCCGACGACGGGAATCTTCTTGAGATCCATCTTGAGGGCCTTCATGGCTTCGATTGCGCCGAGGGCCATCTCATCGTTGTTGCAGATGACCACATCGAACTGCCTGCCGGTGCCGAGCATCTGCTGCATCTGGTTCATGGCTTTCCAGCGGTCCCATTCTGCGGTGTCTTCGTATACTTTGGTGAGCTTGAAGCCCGCGTTCTGGAGGGTTTCCTTGACGCCGCGCGTGCGCTCGTTCGTGTTCTCGAGGCCGAGCTGGCCCATGAACAGCACATAGCGGAGCTCTGTCTTACCCTTGAAGAACTTTGCGAGGAATTCTCCCTGCATGCGGCCGGCATCGTATTCCTGCGAGCCGACATAGGCTGTCTTTACGCCATCGATGACGGTGTCGCGCGGTCTGCGGTTGACAAAAATCGTGGGGATGCCCTTTGCGCGCTGGATGATGGTCTCCACCGTGTCGGTGTTGATCAGGTTGACGATGATGGCGTCGTATTTCTTTGTTGCGAATACGTCGACCTGTGCCATTTGCTGGTTGACGTCCTGCTTGGCGTCCTGCGAATCGACGACGACGTTTGGATATTTCTTCGCCGCCTCAAGGATTGCCTGCTCAAGTGAAGAGATGAATTGGTCGCGGTCGTACAGCGTTACGCCGATGTGGTAGGTTTTCTGCGCAAATGCGGTTCCTGCCACGAGCATAAGGGCAATGATGACCAGGACCAGTTTCTTTCCGATACTCATAATGCCTCCCTAAAACACTGATTTCTGTCAGCAGGCAACGCCCGCTGGTTTTAGAGCTTTATGATGGCCCCTTTCCGGAATGATTCCGTCATGGCCATCCCTATCCGCGTAGCGGCCGTTCCGTCGCGCGGCATTATCTCGGGCCTGCGGCCACTGCGAATGCAGGCTACAAATTCTCGGGCTTCGGCGATAAAGCCCTCCTCAAAACGTTCATAGAAATCGCGGACACAGTCGGTCCGTGCGCCGGCGACGTCGAAGATTTCGACACGATTTTTTCGCGGCGTGGTGCCGATTTTCAGAATACCCTTGGAGCCCACTATTTCTGTATGAGTATCGTGACCATGGAAGGCTGTTCTGCTCGCAGAGAGCACCGCCATGGCTCCATTTTCGAAGGTAGCAAGACAGACCGTATTGTCCGCATCTCCCAGTTCGGCGAAGCCCGGATGCACGTAGCTGCCGCCGACCGCATGGACTTCTTTTATTTCGGAACCGATGAACCAGCGCGCGAGGTCGATGTCGTGCACGTTCATGTCGAGGAAGATGCCGCCGCCCGTTTTTACGAATTCAAGCTGGAACTCGGCATATTCGTCGAGATCGCAGGTCTGGGAGCGCACCAGGAATGGCGTGCCGATGACGCCCTTGTCCAGCAACTCTTTTGCATATTTGTAGGAGGGGTCGAAGCGCCTGACGAAACCGATCAGAAATACCTGCCGGGAGTGGGTAACGGCGGCGCACTCGATGGCATCGCATTCGTCGGGCGTCACGCCCATCGGCTTTTCGACGAAGACATGCAGGCCACGATCGAGCGCGGCCAGTACCTGCGCCGAATGGTATACCGAGGAACTTGCGATCCATACCGCGTCGATATCGGCGTGGGCCAGCATGTGGTCGAAGGAAGTGAAGAGATGGGGGACGCCGAGCTCTGTTTCTGCCCAGTCGAGCTCTGCCTGGACCGGCGAGCATGCGGCATCGAGGTTCGCTCCCGGCACAAGATTGGCGAGATTGTAGGCATGGCGCTTGCCGAGCCTGCCCAATCCGACAATGCCGATCCTGATTTTTTCCATGATTATTTCCCCAGCTTCCCGATTTTTGACACCGAAGCTGTACTGTCGGGAACTTGCAAACGTTTTCTGAAAACGTTTGCAACCACTATGGGTATTATTGAACGGTTTTGTCGATTTGTCAAATATTTTTTGAACGACGGGTGAAGTTGTCTGGGCCTCGGGTATTCTGAAAAAGAAGAGCGAGGTGCCCCGGATTATCTCGACAAGAGCGCGGCCAGAAGCGGCGTCGCGATCATCCTTTGATCTTTCTTATTGCGTCGATGATGGTCCCGTCGCGGTATTCCACGATCCCTACAATCTCGTCCGCGAAGGCGACTTCGTCGGGTATGCCGGTGATATGTTCGATTTCCGCCTTGAGCCGACGGATATCCTTCACGGGGAGGCCGGCGTCCCGCAGGCGCGCGCGCAGGTCTTCCCGCCGGGGATTGACCGCGATGCCGCGCTCGGTGACGATGACATCGACGGTTTCGCCCGGCGTCACGACAGTCTGTACTCTTTCCCGGATGGACGGCACGCCGTTGCGCATCAAGGGGATCGTGATGAGCGCGAGCTTCGCTCCCGCGGCGGTGTCGGAATGGCCGCCGGAAGCGCCGCGCAGTATGCCGTCGTGGCCCGTGAGCACATCGACATTGAAATCCACATCGACATCGAGCGCGGCGAGCACCACGACATCGAGATCGTTGACGAGGCAGCCCTTGTTGAAGGGATTCGCGTACCAGGATACGTCGGCTTCCACATGGTTCGGGTTTGTCGCGATGGAATTCGTCACCGCCGCGTCGAAGCTCTGGACGTCGAAGAGCGTCCTGAAGAGCCCCTCTTTGAGCATGTCCGCCATGTAGCCTGTAATGCCGCCGATGCAGTAGCTCCCCTGTATGGAGTTTTCTTTCATGTAATCCCGCACATAGCGGGCGACCGCTAGGCTCGGTCCCCCTCCGCCGGTCTGGAATGAGCAGTCGTTCTTCAAACAGCCCGAAGCCCTGATCGCCTTGAAAGCGAGTTCGGCGATATACAGCTGTAAGGGATCCCGCGTGATGCGCGTCGCGCCCGTCGCGATCTGGCTCGGATCGCCGATGGAATCGACGACGACGACCTGGTCTATCAGGTACTGCGGCACGCTGATCTTTGGGGACAGAGGATAATCGACGAGATTGTCGGTGATGGCGATGGCATGGCGGGCATGGCGCGCGTCGACCATGGCATATCCAAGCGCGCCGCAGGCGGTCTTGCCGGTTACGCCGGTCATGTTGCCGAGCCGGTCGCAGGCCGGCGCCCCGAGAAATGCGACATCGATTTTCAGGCTGCCCTCTTCGATGGCGCGGGCGCGCCCGCCGTGGCTCCGGATAATCGCGGGGCTTTCCAGAAGGCCGTTCGAGATCGCCTTGCCGACCTCGCCGCGGACTCCCGAGGTATTGAGCCGCGTGACCACGCCTTTCTTTATGGCATCGGCGACACAGTCGTGAGAGTCGCCCAGGGAGGAGGGCGCCAGAGTCAGGCCCCGGAAGCCCATCTTTTCGAGCTCTGCGAGCACGAGGCCGACGACCTCGTCGCCGTTTCTGAGGTGATGGTGAAATGAAATCGTCATGCCGTTCTGCAGGCCGGAGCGCTCTATCGCGGTGCACAGGTCGGGCGCGATCTTATTGGTGCTTATGGACGGCACTCTGTGCAGGAATGGGGAGGGCATCCACTCATAGGAGCCGTCGAGGCGCGCATAGGCGCCCGAGAATGGGACGAGCGTTCCCGTCCCCGGGATCTGCTGCGGAACGAGGCGCCCCAGCGAGTTGCGTATGCATGTATAGTTCATAGTTCGGGCACCTCCATGCCGGCAAGTCTGGCGAGCTCGAGCGTGCGCAGGGCCTGCGTCACCACGGGCGCGTCGACCATGCGTCCGTCCACCGCTGTCACGCCCAGACCGCGCCGTTCCGCCTCTTTGGCCGCCGCCACGATCTTTGCCGCCTTTGCGACTTCATTGGGTTCGGGGGTATAGACGGCGTTGATCACCGGAATCTGCGAAGGGTGGATGGCCGCCTTCCCGCTGAATCCGAGGGCAAAGCCGACCGCCGCCTGTTCGCGCAGGCCTTCGGCGTCGTTTACGTCGGTGAAGACCGTATCGAAGGCCTGCAGCCCGTGCGCTTTTGCCGCGATGACCACGGCGCTCTTTGCGTAGAGCAGCTCGTAGCCCTCTTTTGTGGCGCGTATTCCAAGGTCGGCCGCCAGGTCCTGTCCGCCGAGCGTCAGTCCAACGAGCCGCGGCGATGCGGCGGCAATGGAATTCACATTGACGATTGCGCGGGCCGTCTCGAGCATGGCCTGAATGCCTATTCTGCCCCTTGGCAGGCCGTTGGCTTCCTCGAGCCTGGAGATGAGCTCATCCGCGGCGAGCACATCCTCAGCCGAATCGACTTTGGGCAGCCGTATCGCGTCGGGATTCGCCGGAACGATCTCTTCGAGGTCTGCCTCGAAATAGGAGGTATCCCGCCCGTTCACCCGGACAATCACCCCGATGTTCCCGTAATCGAAGCCCTTGAGGGCGTGCTTTACGAGTTTCCTCGCGGAGTCCTTTTCGGATATCGAAATTGCGTCTTCCAGATCGAAAATGACGGCATCCGAGCCATAGATCGCGCAGTTCTGCAGCATCCCCGGATGGTTGCCGGGGATGTACAGAAGTGAGCGCATAGGGTGATTGTGCGAACGTTCTTTCATTTTGCAGCCTGTTTCTTCTTTTTAGTCCAAGCATACACAAGATATACCGGCGAGCACGATACCTCCAGCCGGAATGGCTTCTGGAAGAAGATAGCAGGATTTCCGCCGGAAGGCACTAGGGAGCTGCGGAGCGCCAGCGCAGGCGCGCACGCCCTACCTCCCGATCCTCCGACAGAATCTTGTGAATGTAGGCATTTTCCCCTTAATATGCGATCATTCGGAAGACTTTTGCCGTCCATCACGGCCTTCCGCGGCGCCAGGTCGATATTATTCTGGCGGGCGGGGCGCTCAATGCGGCGCGCCGGACGCTTTCAAAAGGATGATGCAGAGGAACTNATGAGCGGAACAGGTTTTGGGCTTGAGGAGCGAATTCTCCGCACAAAGGCTGAGCTGACGCAGCGCGAGGCCCTGCTCAAATCCCGCGGGCTCACGCTCCCGGATGACGAAGAATTTGTCGTGGGGCTCTATGAGGGCGAGAAGCTCGTGGCGACGGGCGCGCTCGTGCGCAATGTCCTGCAGGGGATTGCGGTCGATGCCGGATATGAAGGTGTGGGCGCCGCCGCCGCGATAGTCTCTTCTCTTCTCAAAGCTGCGGTGGAGCGGGGGCTCTCCCAGATTTTCCTCTATACCGCGAGCGAAGAGGCCTTTCTGTTTGAAGATCTGGGCTTTTCGCGCATTGCGGCCGTGCCGCACGGCGCAGCGCTTCTCGAATGGGGATCGCAGGGTATCGGGACTTACCTTGCATCGCTACGCGACTTGTCGTCCGGAAAGCCGGACCGTGCGGGGGCGGTCGTCGTCAACGGCAANCCCTTCACGCTCGGTCATCGGGCGCTGATCGAGCACGCATCGTCCCTCGTCCCCTGGCTCTATGTCCTTGTCGTCGAGGAAGACCGCTCGCTCTTTCCCTTCAGCGTCCGGTTAGGGCTCATCCGGGAAGGAACGGCCGACCTGCCGAACGTGACGGTGATAGAAGGCGGNCCCTATATCATCTCCTCGGCGACCTTCCCGACCTATTTTATCCGTCCCGACAGGGAAAAAGCCCTGCAGAGAGCGATTCACATGCACGCGGCGCTCGATCTGACCATCTTCAGAGAATATATTGCGCCGGCCCTGCGCATCACCGACCGCTTTGTGGGGACGGAGCCTTACTGTTCGACGACCTCAATCTATAATGAGACGATGAAGAGGATTTTGCCGGCAGAAACGCCCGGCGGTTTCGATTTCGGGCCCCGGCGGGCGTCGGTCGCCGTCCACGAGATGCCGCGCTTCGAGGTGGACGGCGCGGCGGTCAGCGCCTCCAAGGTTCGGGATTTGATCCGCGGTGGACGACTTCCGGAGGCGGAGAGGCTGGTGCCCCGGACCACCTGGAAATGGCTCACAAGCGAAGAGGCGCTTCCGGTCATGGAGAGAATCCGCAACAGCGACTCGCGACATTGATTGTGTCTACACTATTTTGGAGGATGGAATGAAAGCTCTTGCCTCAGTCACCGCAGGCTCACTCGAATCGAGCGACGTGCTCATTACGGTCACGCCCCTGGAAGAAGAACGCGTGGAGTATGTCATCGAGAGCATCGTCATACAGCAGTTTGGGAAGAGAATCAGGCGGGTGACTGAAGAGATGGCGCAGCAGGCCGGGCTCACCGGAGCGCGCATCCATGTCCAGGACAGGGGCGCCCTGGAGTGTACTTTGCGCGCCAGGCTCGAGACCGCGATAGAGAGGAGCGCTGCGCGTTGACACGGCACCCCGTCCTCGATGCGCGCGAGCTGCGCTGGCAAAAAAAGAAAATGCTCGCCGGGGAGACTGCGAGGCGGTTCCCCGCGGTGCGGGCCGCTTTTGTCTTCTGCACCCTGAGAATGCCGGCTTCGCTCAGAATGTCGGGTCGCTACGACGGCATCGTGGCGATCTTTCAGGATGCGCTGCGCGAGGCGCTGGGATCGCGCGGAATTCCGATATTGGCGTCCGGGGCGGAGCACTATGTGGACGGGCCAAATGCGTGGCTTGCGGCGGATTGTGATGCAGAGACGCTGAAGCGCCTGACAGTCGGACTTGAGGAGGAGCATCCTCTGGGTGCGCTGATCGATATCGATGTGGCGGATTCGGAGGGGGACCCTCTGTCGCGCAGGGACATGGGCTATGCGCCGCGGAAATGTCTTGTCTGCGGCGAGGATGCGGCCGTATGCTCCGCGGGCCGGCGCCACCCGCTCTCCGAAATCGCGGACCGGATTGGGCGGATGATGTCGCGANNTGAATGCGCATGTATTGAGCGGCACATCGGCCGCATCGCCCTGACTGCGACGCTCTACGAAGTCTCTGCGACGCCGAAACCCGGGCTCGTCGACCCTTTTTCGCGCGGCGCCCACGCCGACATGGACTATTTCACTTTTCTCTCGAGCGCCGCGGCGCTCGCCCCGTTTTTTGCCGAGTTCGCCGGAATCGGGGGCGCCCGGCACGGAGAGCCGCAGGACCTCCTGCCGCGGCTCCGGAAAGTCGGGCTTGCGGCGGAGAAGGCAATGTTTGCGGCGACAGCGGGCGCCAACACCCACAAGGGACTCATCTTTTCCCTGGGCCTTCTGTGCGCCGCGGCTGGCCGACTCCTTGCCCCGGCCGGGCGGGTTGAACCCGATGCATGCGCGCGCGAGGCGGCGGAGATTGTCGCCGGCATAAGCCGGCGCGAGCTTGCCGCCCTCCGCCCGGACAAAGGGCAGGATACGCGGGTGCAGGGCGCCGCCACTCTCACCGCGGGCGAACAATTGTATCTGAAATATGGCGTCAGGGGTGTCCGGGGCGAGGCCGAAGACGCTTTTCCCTCGGTGATCAGGCATGCGCTGCCGAGGCTCCGCGCCGATCTTGCCGCCGGGACCTCGTGGAACGACGCGATGATCGACGCGCTTTTCGTGCTCTGCCAGAGAGTGGAGGACACGACGGTCCTCAACCGTGCAGGGCCGGAGGGCCTGGCCTATGTGCGGGCGAAAGCCTCGGAGGCGCTCGCGCTCGGCGGCATGACCAGCGCGCAGGGACGAAGATTTATTCAGACTCTCGATGAAGATTTCAGCCGGCGGAATTTAAGCCCCGGAGGCTGCGCCGATCTGCTCGCAGCTGCGGTCTTTCTGGAGATGCTGTCCGGGGAATTTCGGGCACAGTGAAGGGACAGAGCCGGGGAGTGGGAAAAAGAAACACCCCAGCCCTGGCAGGCGCGCACAGCCGCCGTCCCGGACATCACCGGATCTGCCCGGCGCTTCTGTACACCCAGTTCGTCACCGAATAGGTGCAAGGGCCCGTAATCTCAAGGTCCTTCACAAGATCGAAGGTTATTTCGACGCCGTCATGTACAATCATTTTGCAGTCGTCCGGCTGTACGCGGTAAATGGTGAACTCGTAGTGCGGCAGTTCGGAAGAGACCCCCTCCACTCTGTATATCTCGACCCTGAAGGAACTTTTGAAGGTGCAGCCATTGCTGGAGGTCCGAATCGTAAAAGAGTCGGTGCCGAGACTGAGAGCGAAAAGAATTTCGCGTCCAGTCTGGCGGGGACTTAGGGAAAGGATGCCAAAGGAGGGCGTTGTCTGCACATCTGGCGGCGGGACTGGCACCTGGCCTTCCGTGTCCGGCGTGGATTGCTGACCGGTGGTCCCCTCGGGATATCCGGCAGGCTGATCTCCAATCTGCACATACACATAGGCATTTTCGGCTGAGGGCAGCACATAGTCGCGCGTCCGCACAAGATACAGTGTCAGCGCATATGTTTTGCCCGGCTGCAGAAGCGAAAAGTCGTCGTCCGTGATTCCCGTGACATGATAGAAGGGACCGGAGCGCGTCATATTGTCGACTTCGAGTATCGCCCCGTAGGTGTAGGGCTGTGTCACGGTGACCTGCACGGTCTTCCGGGGCGGCAGCACAAAGTCAGACGGCGCCGTCTGGGCGGTGCGGGCGAGCTCGTCCTTCAGTTCCGCGATTTTCGTTTCAAAGACGGGAATGTTCGCCGGGTCGCCGGGGCCGTTTTTTGCCGCATTCAGCCTGATCTCGTACATCTGAATCTCAAACCCGATTGCGCGCACGGTCGCGCTCAGCAGCGCGGATTTGAGCCTGCCTTCGTCGGGATTTGGATTTTGGGCGAAGAGGGACTGACTGCAGAGCAAAATCGCGAGCATCGCTGCGGCCGTCGCCGCTCTGCGCAGAGTGCCGATTTGAAAACACGCACCATTCAAAGTATGGTTTCGCATAAGGCGCCTCCGTCTGGATTGCGGGGTAAGAGGGGAGCGGGCCACTTCTTCCCCGGATAATTCATTTTTTCTCAATGCCTCCCCGGGCTTCAGCGCGCACCAGCGATATGTTGAGCACGACTATGACGAGCGAAAAGAGCGCGTAGGTCATAAACCCCGTCCGGATGCCCCAGGCTGCAGCGATGGCCGACATGAGATAGGGGAAGACAAATCCGCCCATGCCTCCGCCCATGGCGGCAAAGCCCACGGCCTCGCTCTGGGTGTGCGGGAAGAAATCCCCGATGATGCTCATGATGTTCGGATAAATTATAGAGCAACCGATCCCTGCGAAGATGACGACCATGCCTGCGATTGCGCCGGCGATTCTCCCGTTGCTCACAAAGCCGATGACCGCGAGGGCAATCACCGAACACGCCATGAGCGCCGAGAGTGCTATGAGGATTTTCTCTCTTTTTATGGCAGCCTGAAAGAAGGGAACGCCGAAGCGCCCCACGAGAAGTCCCGCCCAGAACAGCGAGACCATGAATGAACCGGTCGGTATCGGTGTGTTGAAGACGCTCACAAAATATTCCGCGACCCAGTTCGAGATGCCGATTTCGACGCCCACATAGACAAAGAGCGCAAAGAAACCGAGCCAGTAAGCCGGATGGCGAAAAAGGTCTCTCCTCGACTTGCCCGGCGCGTGTCCCTTGTCCTTGCCGAGGGCGGCGAGGGGCATGAATTGCATAAATATGGCGATGGCCAAGAACAATACCCCGATTCCCCTGTAGATCAGTGTCCACTGCAGATGCGCGCTGATCAGGATCGCGATGATGAGTGGCCCCACGACGGCGCCGATCGAAAATGCGCCGTGCATGAGGCTCATCGCACGGCCGCCGCCCGGCCCTTCCATGCGGAGCGTGGCCCAGTCGACCGACAGTTCGATGCCTCCCTGCCCGATGCCGACGATGAAATAGAGCAGCATGTTGAGCCAGGGGATCGAGGTCGCGGCAAAGAATTCGAGTCCGGCGAAGACGAGAAGGAGCGACAGGCTGATGGTGAGGCGCAGGCCCACCGCCGACAGGAAAATGCCGGCCAGATAGCTCGAAAGGAAGTAGCCGATCGAGCCTGCCGCGATGACTGCGCCGGCAGTCGTGTAGGACCATCCGAAATCGGCGAAGATTTTGGGCAGCGTGGCGCCGATGACGGTCATGGAGATGCCGAACAACGCAAATATGCTGAATAACCCGATATAGAGAGGAAGAAAGCGTTTTTCCACAATCATGATTCCTANTTGTGCGACACGCGCCCTGTCTGAGTCAATGAGAGAAGCGATTGGCCTCCAATCTGCTCTTTTTCCCGCAAATACGTGGTATAATCTCTAGATGAAAACCTTTTCAGAAGCTATGATATCGATATGACAAGCATTAAGGACATCGCGCGGCTTGCCGGTGTCTCGCCCTCGACCGTCTCGCGCGTGCTCAACGAACGCGCATACGTGCGCTCCGAAGTGCGCCAGCATGTGCTCGACATTGTCAAGGAAAAAGGTTATGTGCAGAATCACGTCGCGCGGTCGATGGTGCTCCAGCGGAGTTTTACGATAGGCGTGGTCATCCCCTATCTGTTCAATATGTTCCAGCGACAGCTCTTTGCGTCGATGGAATTTTTTCTCGAGCAGCACGGCTACAAGACACAGTTCTTCTTCCTGCGCTGGTCCGATGCGAGCGAGCAGGCCTTTCTCCGCCGCCTGAAAAGCGAGACGCTCGATGGCATCATCTTCATTCACGAACTCGATAATCCCTCGATTTATCAATATATTCAGGAAAGAGGCCTTCCTGTCGCCCTCTGCACCTTCGAAAAGCAGGAATTCGGTTTCCCCGCGGTCCATATCGAGGAAGAAGCATCGGCCTCTCTTGCGGTCGAATATCTCATTCAGCGGGGACACCGCAATATAGGATTCATCACCGGCGAACATTTCAGCTTTGGCCGCCAGCGCGAGGATGGCTACAGAAGAGCGCTCGCCGCGCACGGCATTTCATACAGCCCGGAGTTTACGGTGCGTGTACCCTCCTATGACCCCGGGGCGGGACGCACGGGTATGCTCACTCTGATAAAGCGGAAGCAGCCCCTGACAGCGGTATTTGCAGCGACCGACGAGCTCGCGATCGGCGCGATGAAGGCCCTCTCCGAATCGGGGCTCAGAGTACCGGAGGACGTGAGCGTGGTGGGCCTCGACGATATCGATATCTCCGCGTTTACGACACCCGGGCTCACGACGGTGCGCCAGCCGATTTTCGAGATGGGCAAGAAGAGCGCTGACCTGGTCTGCGAATGGATTGCGCGCGGCCGCATGCAGGAGAAGACCGAACTCTTTACGGCGACCATAGTCGAGCGCGACTCGGTCCGCACACTGAACTAGAACGGTTCGAAATTCTGCTCCTCGAACCAGTAGTGCCGCGAATCCTCCTGAATCTTCAGCAATTCTTCGTAGTGCCGATTCTCCCACTCGGAGAGGGACAGGAAGAAGGCTTTGAGGTGTGGTTCCTGGGCAAGATCGGCCATTTTCCGGTAATGCTGAGTGGCGTTCAGTTCGAGCAGCACGGCGCTCGAAACCGCGGCGCTGACATGACGGTCCGAAGCCACCCGTGTAAGGAACTCCTGGCTGAACATAGGGCTTTTATACGGGATTGCCTGAATTTCTGCAGCAAGATTGGTGGTGGGCATCCGGCCGCCCTCCATCTCTTTATAGTACCTCAACAGCCAATTGTAGTGACGCTTTTCCTCCTCCGCGCGGCTTGCAAAGAACAGTGCCACATCGCTTTCGGCGCGGAGGGCAGCCTCAGAATAGATGGTCACGCTGTCGATTTCGCTCTTCATGGCATATCTCAATGCCTGTATAAGTTCGTCCATGAAAGTCTCCTTAGTTCTTTTTATATATCATAATATAAAATATTCTCCTGTGGGAGGGTTTTCTGCGATTTGCAAATTTTGGATTTGTCCAATATATTTTGCAGACCATCTGTAAATAAATTTATAATAGCATGATTGAGGAGCATCGCATGAATCTGAAGAGAGACATCCGGGGGATGTGCAGGCTTCTGGGCGCCCTGTTTTTGGTATTCGCGGCGACCGGGGCTTCCTTTGCGCAGCCCAAAAAGCCGGCGCTCACGGTGGCGGTGAGCATTCCCCCGATGCAGGAGTGGGTAAACCGTCTGGCGGGGGACAGAGTCGCCGTGGTGCTCATCATGCCGCCCGGCTCAAGCCCGCACGCGTTCGAGCCCTCCCCCCGCCAGCTCGTCGACATCGGCAGCGCGCAAGTGTGGTTTTCCATCAACATCGACTTTGAATACTCGCTCAGACCCAAGGTGAGCGCCATGTATCCCAGGCTCGACATCGTCGATGTGACGAAGAACGTCAGGTTCCGCACCCTGCGCCCCGGCGAACAGGAGACAGAGGTCGGAGCGGCGGGGGGACAGATCGATCCCGCCCTCACCAACCGCGATCAGCACACGTGGCTCGGCCATGACCAGGCCAAGGCCGAAATTGCGGTCATCCGCGATACCCTGATCGCCCGGGACCCGGCGGGGACGGAGGTCTACAGGGCGAACTACGAGAAATACGCGAAGGAGATCGATGCCGTGTATTCTTCGATGAAGACAAGGCTTGCGCCGCTTTCCGGCTCGAAAGTGTTCGTCTATCACCCGGCCTTCGGCTATTTCCTCGATATGTTCAACATTACTCAGGTTGCGGTGGAGCTGGGCGGGAAAGAGCCTACGCAGAGAGAGCTCGTGGCGCTCGTCGATCTCGCGAAGAAAGAGAAGGCCAGGGTCATCTTTACTCAGGCCCAGTTCTCGGAGAGCGCGGCGAAGGCGGTAGCGGGCGCGGTCGGAGCCGCGGTTGTGCCGATCGATCCGCTGGCTCCGGACTGGCTCGGGAATCTGTCGCGCATGGGCCAGGCCCTGCTCGCGTCCGCCCCCGGAGGAAAATGAAGTGAGCGATATGGATCACAGTGCGCCGCAGGCTCAAGCCGCGGACGAAGTGCACCTGCCGCATGCGCCGGAAAATGTGGCCATCTGGTGCCAGAATCTGGCCTTTCACTATCGGGAAGTGGAAGTGTTCAACAGTGTGTCCTTTCATGTGCACCGCGGAGAGTTCGTCGCGCTGACGGGCAAGAATGGCGCGGGCAAGAGTACGCTGCTCAAGCTCATCGTGGGGCTCCTGGAGCCCGCGCAGGGACAGGTGCTGGTGTTTGGCGCCCCGCCGCGCCGACGCATCGAGTCGATCGGCTATGTGCCCCAGCACACGGGGTTCGACGCGGCTTTCCCCATCCGCGTGGAAGAAGTCGTCGGCATGGGGAGGCTTTCGGGGCTCTCTCCCGTCGCGAAGCGCCAGAAGCAGGAGAATGTCGAGTGGGCGCTGCGCCAGGCGGAAGTGTACGATCTGCGCGAGCGGCCCTTCTCCACGCTGTCGGGGGGACAGAGGCGGAGGGTGCTCGTCGCCCGTGCGCTTGTGGGGCATCCCAAGCTCCTTGTGCTCGATGAGCCTACCGCGAACATGGATGTTGACAGCGAGAAAAAATTCTACGACGTGCTGGAGCGCTTCAAAGGGAGCACGACGGTGCTCGTCGCGACCCACGATTCGGACTTTGTGTCGGCGCTGGCGGATACGGTGCTCTGCGTCGGGCAGGATATCGATCATCCGCACTCGGTGCACCGCCATGCGATCGAGCAGGCGGTGAACGCACCCGAGGACATCTATGGCGGCAAGGTTGTCCGCGTCCGGCACGATATCGAGCTTCCGGACGATGCATGCTGTGAAGGAAAAGAGTGATGGGCGGATTTTTGCAGGCTTTGGTGAACCCTGCGGTTCCTTTTGTGCGGAACGCACTGATCGGCAGCGTGCTCGCGGCGTTTTTGTTCGGGATTCTGGGCTCGCTGGTGACGGTGCGGCGGATCGCGGGGCTTGCCGGCGCGATTTCGCATACGGTTTTGGGCGGCATAGGGCTCGCGCTCTTTCTGGCGTCGCGCGGCGCGCCGAAGTGGGTCAGCCCGATGCTCGGGGCGCTCGTGTTCGCGATCCTTGCGGCGCTGCTCATCAGTCTTGTGTCGCTCAAGGCGAAACAGCGCGAGGATACGGTGATCAATGCGCTGTGGGCGATCGGCATGAGCCTCGGTGTGGTGTTTTTGGCGAAGACGCCGGGCTATATCGATCCGATGAGCTATCTTTTCGGCAACATTCTTCTGGTGACGAGCCAGGACCTCTATCTTCTCGCGGCGCTCGATGTCATCGTGCTCCTCCTCGTGGTGCGCTACTATCGGCACATCGAGGCCGCGTCCTTCGACGAGGAGTTCGCGGCGACAAAAGGCGTGCCCGTGACGGCGGTCTATCTTGCGCTGGTCCTCGTCATCGCGGTTGCGATCGTCCTGCTCCAGACATTCGTCGGCATCGTGATGGTCATCGCGATGCTCACCCTGCCGGCCGGCACCGCGGGGTACTTTTCGCGCAATCTGGCGGGCATGATGGTGAACGCGACGCTTCTTTCCCTTGTTTTTTCGGTCGGGGGGCTCGCGGTCTCGTGGCACTTCGATCTGCCTGCCGGCGCGGTGATCGTGCTGTTGTCGGGGGCGGTGTTCATCGCGTTTTCCGCGGGGAGGATGCTCGCAGGACGCAGACTCGCGAGATCATGACAGAATAAGACGATTCATTCAGGATTCTGCATAATGTAGAATCCTGCATTATGTCTTTACAACTCCGCCCTTCCATGCATTAGGATTAGAGATACAAAAGGAGGGGCGCGTGATGAAGTTCCTCAGACAACCGATGATGCGCAAAGTGCTCATCGCGCTTGCGCCGATATACCTGTTTTCGCTCTGGATGTATGGCCTCCGCGTGGTTGCGGCGGCCGTGGTGGTGTTCGTCTGCGGGATTGTCACCGAATGGCTGTTCGAGCGAAAGCGGCAGGGAAAAGTGAGCGAGGCCGTGCTGGTGACCTGCGCGCTGTATGCGCTGGCCTGGCCGCCCAAGACGCCGCTCTGGATTCTGGCGGTCGGCATCATCTTTGCGGTGGCGATGGCCAAGGGCGTCTACGGCGGATTCGGACGCAACATTTTCAATCCGGCCATAGCGGGGCGCGCCTTTGTGTACATCAGTTTCGCGGTGGTGCTCTCGCGGGCCTACACCAGTTTCGGCAATTTCGGGATAGGAACGGTCGATGTCCTGTCTTCTGCCACTCCGCTCGCCCAGATGAGGGCCCACACCGCAGTGCCCATCTCCAGCCTTCTGTTCGGTCTGCGGCCGGGCGCCATGGGTGAGAGCATGACACTGCTCATCGTGCTGGCTGCGGTCTACCTCATCCTGACCAAGACCGCGAGCTGGCGGATCATCCTCGCAACACTGCTTGGCGGCGCGGTGACGAACCTCATCATCCTCGCGACGGGTGCGCAGAAGGCCCTGCCGATGGAAAGCCTGCTGGCCGGTTCTTTCCTCTACATGTCGGTGTTCATGGCGACGGATCCTGTTTCGGCGCCGAAGAAGCAGCCCTCGCACTACATCTACGGGGCTCTCATCGGTGCGACCGCGGTGATCATCCGCACGTTCTCCGCCTTCCCGGAAGGCACGAGCTTTGCAATTCTGTTCGGGAACACCTTCGCGAATCTCATCGACATCGCGGTCGATTCCATCACGAAGAAGACGCCGGCTCCCACCCAAAAGCCCGCCGGGTCCGATGCACCCAAACCGCCTGTCCAGCCTGCCGCGCCGCAGACGAAAGGAGGCGCATGATGAAACTGAACAGGAACTCGATCATCTATACGGCCGTATTCACCTTTGTGGTCTGCATTCTCTTTGTGGTGATTCTGGCAGTCGCCAATCAGGTGACGATCGCCAGAGTGAATACCAACAAGAAGCTCGAATCGCAGGTGGCCGTTCTGAAAGCCTTCGGTCTTGCGGACAGCTCGACGCCGGCGGGCGAGATCGATTCGAAGTACAGCCAATTCATCACCGAAAAGACAATGGATAAGGCGACTGCGTACATCGCCACCATCGATGGTCAACCCTACGTCGCCGTCCAACTCACCATGCCCGGACTCTGGGGATCGATCACCGCGGTGCTTGCGACCGATCCAAAGGGCACGGTAGTCCGCGGTTTTGAAGTCGTCGACCAGCAGGAGACGCCCGGCCTCGGCGGGCGCATCTCGGAACCATGGTTTTCGGACCAGTTCAGGGAGAAACAGACCCTTCCCGACGGAACGATCGCGTTTGCCCAGGGCTCCGGAAAAGGCAATTTCGACCCGGCGAACGGCACCGTCGATGCCGTCACCGGTGCGAGCCGGACCAGCGATTTCGTGAGCGCCCTCGTCAACAGGGAATTGGCGCTCGCCCGCCAGATAGGAGGAACGCTGTGAGTGCCTCAAGCAAAGTCATAAAGGACGGTCTCTGGTACAACAATCCGATTTTCGTGCAGGTGCTGGGCATCTGCTCTACCCTCGCCGTCACGAACAATCTTCGCAATACCCTCATCATGGTGCTCGGCGTGAGCTTCGCCACCTCGATGGGAAGCCTGACGCTGAGCGCGCTGCGCGAATTCATTCCGCGCAAGGTGAGGATGATCGTGCAGGTTCTGGTGCTGTCGTTCTACGTCATCATCATCGATATCGTGCTGAGGGCGTATCAGCCGGCGATTTCCAAACAGCTCGGGCCCTACGTCGGCCTCATCATCACCAACTGCATCCTGATGGGGCGCGCCGAGGCCTTTGCGGCCTCGAACCCGCCGGGGCTCGCGTTCCTGGACGGGCTCGCGAACGGATTCGGCTACGGCTGGGTCCTGCTCGTGGTCGCCGCAATCCGCGAATTCCTGGGCTTCGGCAGCCTGTTCGGGTTCAAGATTGTCGGCGACGGGTTCACGCCGTGGACGATCATGGTGATGGCCCCAAGCGCGTTTTTCCTGGTCGCGATCGCCCTGTGGATCGCGAACAACTACAAGGCGAAGGCGGAGGCCGCCAAGAAAGCCGCCCCCGGCTCTCCGGGCGCCCCTGCGCCCCAGAAGGGTTGAGGAAGGAGGTATGGCATGATCGATGCACCGAATGTTGGTCTACTCTCTCTCTTTTTGGCGAGCATTCTGACGAGCAACGTCCTCCTCGCGAATTTCCTCGGCACCTGCTCCTTCATTTCGATTTCGAAGGACTTCAAGAGCTCGATGGGGCTCGGCATTGCGGTGACGCTCGTCATCGGCATCACGGCGGCGGTCTGCTGGGTGGTGCTGTACTACATCATCGAGCCGCTCGGGATCGAGTACCTCTCGTTCATCATCTTCATCATCGTGATCGCGGGCGTCGTGCAGATGCTCGAGATGATCATCGACCGCTTTTCGCCGGCCCTGTATATGGCGCTCGGCATCTTTCTGCCGCTCATCACGGTGAACTGCGCGGTACTCGGCGTGATTCTCTTCATGCAGATCCGCAAGTACAATTTCCCGCAGGCGGTGGTGTTCGGTTTCGGCTCCGGGGCGGGCTGGTGGCTGGCCATCATGCTTCTGGCCTCGATCCGCAGGAAGCTCGACGCGAACAATGCGGTGCCGGCGGGCCTGAAGGGCACCGGCATCACCCTCGTGACCATCGGCTTCATGGCGATGGCCTTTGTCGGATTCTCCGGCATGATCGCGGTGCAGTGAGGAGGCGGCGATGAATCCAATTCTGGTCGGCCCTCTGACAGTCGCCGGCATCTCCACGGCGCTCGCGCTCGTCATCGCGGTGCTCGACAAACTGCTCAACAACTACGGGGAAGTCGAGATATCCATCAATGGCGGGGAGAAAAAGCTCCAGGTGAAAGGCGGTTCGCCCCTGCTCGGCACGCTCGCGGCGGAGAATATCTTCGTGCCTTCGGCATGTGGCGGGCGCGGGACCTGCGGCGCGTGCAAATGCAGGATCGTCTCCGATGTCGGACCGCATCTCCCCACGGAGACGCCCTTTATGTCCCAGAAAGAGATCGAGAGCAACATCCACCTCGCCTGTCAGGTCAAAGTGCGCAAGAATCTCGAAATCGAACTTCCGCGCGAGCTCTTCAGCATAAAGAAATACAAGTCCCGCGTCGAGAAGATCCGCGATCTCACGTACGATATCAAGGAAGTGCTCTTTTCGCTCGACGACGGGGAAATCGAGTTCGTCTCGGGTCAGTATGTGCAGATCGTGGCCCCGCCCTACGGCGAGATCAAGGAGAGTGTCCAGCGCGCCTACTCGATGTCGTCGGCGCCTTCCGACAACAAGCATGTCGAGCTCCTCATCCGTCTCGTACCCGGCGGCATCGCGACGACCTACGTCCACAAATTCCTGAAAGAGGGCGACGCGGTCGAGCTCGTGGGACCTTTCGGCGAATTCCGCGTCCACGACACCCCTGCGGCGATGATCTGCGTCGCGGGAGGTTCGGGCATGGCGCCGTTCAGAAGCATCTTCCAAAGTCTTCATGAGACGGGCGCATTNCCCGAAAAGGAGATATGGTATTTCTTCGGCGCCCGCACGAGCAAGGACATGTTCTACCTCGACGAGCTGCGCGAGCTTCAGGCGAAGTGGCCGCGCTTTCACTTTGTCGCCGCGCTCTCCGAGCCGAGCCCGGAGGAGCACTGGCAGGGCGATACGGGCCTCATCACCGATGTCCTCGACCGCTATCTCCAGACGAAAGTGCCGAAGAACGACAAGGGCTGGGAAGGCTACCTCTGCGGCTCCCCCGGCATGATCAACGCCTGCATCAATGTGATGAAGAAGAACGGCATCACCGAGGGCAAGATCTACTATGACAAATTCGCCTGATCCAAGGAGGAAGGGATGAAAACTTCACCGGCCGACAAACAGGCATTTCAGAAAATGGCGCCCGGTGTCATCACCGCCGCAGGATTTTTGGGCGATGATGCCCGGAGTCCCGAACGCATCATCGAGGAGGACGGGATTTTCTTCGACGAGCTCGGCCTCGACTTCGACGCGGTCGCGGACAGGCTGGAGGAACTGCAGCGCAGCGGCGAAGGGGGCCTCGGTGAACCGGTCACGGTTGGCAGGCTCCTGGTGCAGTCCGGCGATGCGCGCGGCAGGCTGCCCTGTCCCTGGGCNGACGGCTTTTTCCACAAGAATGCAGTCTCGGTGCGCCCCACCGATATTCCNCCCGAATCCTGCGTCGAGGGCGAGGACATGCTGATCTACAGCGAGCTCTCGGTGCATATGCTGAGGGCGCACCATTTCTGCCAGGGACGGGGCTCGCCGTTCAGACTCGAGCCTTCGCTGATCAAGCGTCTGCTGTTTTAGGGACCGAAGAGCGGCGCTGCGCCTCGGACGGGTCTCGAAACGATGCTCCTGTTTGAAGTATGATAGGCGCGTTCGAGGATAGTTCTCGGAAAGCCTCAAGGAGCATCCCGATGGAAAAAAGAACGAAGATTGTCGCGACCACGGGCCCGGCCTGCAACGGTCCTGCGACGATCAGAGAGCTCATACGCGAGGGCGTCGACGTCTTCAGACTCAATTTTTCCCACAAGACCTACGACGAGGCCAATCAGGACGTGGCGATGATCCGCGAAGCGCGCAGGGCGCTCGATCGGCCCGTAGCGATCATGGCGGACATCAAAGGCCCTGCCGTGCGACTCTACGGATACACCGAGCAGATACCGGTACAGCCGGGGACGGAGCTCACCATCGAGAGCGCCGATCCCGCGGGCATCGAAAAACTCAGCGCAAAAAAGCCCCTGCAGGTCTACACCAATCTGCCGGAGATCGACCGCATCTGCGCAGTCGGGCAAAAAGCCATTCTGATGGACGGGTACTTCACGGGAAAAGTCGTCCGGAAAGTCTCCAAAGGCATTGTGGTGGCCCTGGAAAACGAGGGGAACCTGAGGCCCAAAGCGCACCTTACGCTGCCGGGCATCGATTATCCCATTCCCTTTCTCTCCGACAAGGACATCGCCGATATCGGCTGGGCAGTCGAACAGGATATCGATTATATCGCGCTCTCCTTTGTCCGCTGCGAAACCGATGTCGAGGAAGTCAAGCGCCTCGTCCAGCGCACCGCGCTCTCGCAGGGCAAGAATACTTCCATCAAGCTGATCTCCAAAATCGAATCTGCGCGCGGTCTCGAAAATATCGATGAGATCATACGGACATCCGACGGCATCATGGTCGCGCGCGGCGACATGGGCGTGGAGATGTCCATCGAGAATGTNCCCATAGCGCAGAAACAGATTATCCGCAAATGCTATCTGGCCGCGAAGCCGGTGATCACGGCGACGCAGATGATGGAATCGATGATGGAGAATCCCATGCCGACCCGCGCAGAGGTATCCGACGTCGCCAACGCCTGCTTCGATTCCACCAGCGCGGTCATGCTCTCCGGCGAGACCGCGATCGGCAAGTACCCCGTTCAGGTCGTCCGCATGATGCGCACCGTCATCGAGACCGTCGAGAAGGAATTCGATTATATCGATTTTCATCACGATGTTCCGCCTGAAGTGCAGAACGGCGACATTCCGGCCATAATGTCGTACAATGCGGTTTCCGTCGCCTACCGCTGCGATGCAAAAGCCCTGATCGTGCTCACGGAGACCGGNCACGCGGCGAGGCTCCTGTCGCGCCTGCGGCCCCGGATGCCTATCTACGCCTTTTTGACGAACGAGCGCCTGTATCACCAGATGGCGATCCACTGGGGCGTCATGCCGCTCATCCACTCGGGAAAGGGAACGCGCCTCGACGCCGTGGTCAACGAAGCGATATCGATCTGCAAACACAAGGCGCTCTTAAAGAGAGGCGACCGCGTCGTCATCGTCGCGGGCCTGCCGCTCGCGCACCAGGGGACGACCAATATGATCCGGGTGGAGACGATTGAGTGAAGCGTGGAACGGGGCGCGACCCTGATGCTGTCCGGGGCGCCGCGACCGGACTGCCCGGCACTTCCGAAGGCAATGCGGCCCCTGAGTGCGAGACCATTCCNGCCGAGTCGGATCTCGAGCTCCTCGCACAACTGAAAGAAAAGAACCTTGCAGCTCGGGGACTCATGGTCATCGAAGGGCGCATCGCCATCGAAAAGGCGCTCGACGCGGGCATNTGTCCGCGCTTTCTCGTGTGCACGGAGGCCGAAGAGGAATACTGGCGGGGTCGGTCCGCAGCCTTCCCCGTGCGCGTCATGAGCCACGAGGCGCTCTGCGTTCTCGTCGACTTCAAATTCCACCGCGGCGCGATTGCGGTTGCGGACCTGCCGAAGCTTGTTTCGTTTGAAGGCGCCGGCTCCCGTGGCGCGCACGAAAACACAAACCCCCACGAAAAGGCAGAGTCTGGCGAGGCCGCAGACACGGCGCCCCGCGAAGTCTTTCTCTGCCTCTGGGACGTCACCGATCCCTCCAACCTCGGCGCGCTCCTCCGGACAGCCGCCGGCCTCGGCGTCGCCGGCGCACTTCTGGGGCCGGGCTGCGCCAGCCCCTATTACCGGAAGACCATCCGCGCGTCCATGGGCAATGTCTTCAGCATACCAGTCTGGAGCGCGGACCTCGGCGCGCTGGAATCGCTCAACCGCAATGGCGCACGACTCGTGGCCGCGNNGGCCCTCAGTGAAAAAGCACTCCCCCTTGAAGAATTGAACCTCCGTCCCCGGCGGCGGGCNCCGCTCGTCCTCATCCTCGGCAACGAAGGCTATGGCCTGCCGGCCGAAGTCCTCGATCTCTGCACCGATGAAGTCCGCATNCCCATGGCGCGCGGCGTCGATTCGCTCAACGTGCGGTGGCCGGCGGGGATTCTGATGTATGAACTGTTAGACAGAATATAGCCAAAAGGGCACGCCACATGCATTGCCACCAGTTATTCTTTAAGTTACCCTTAGAAACCTTTATATATCGAATCGAAGGGGCTGTTTTCAGATGATACCGAAATATCTGGCTATGAAGTTTTTTAGAGTCTTTGACGGAAAAGCTCGGTTATAATATCAACATAATTGATGANAAAGGGATAATTATTGCCAGTAGCGATAAAAGCAGAGAAGGCACATTTCATGAGGCTGCCTACNNAAAGTTGATAAAAGAAAAACTAGAAGTGATGAAAATATATTCAGAAGACCCTNNTACTCCTGGGGTCAAACCAGGGGTANNAAACCTTCCCGTTCGATATGAAAAAGAAGTGATAGGAGTTGTAGGGGTNACGGGAAATCCTAACGAAGTCCAGGCTGTTGCCTATGCAATCAAGACTAGTCTCGAGACAATGATCGAATATGAATTCTATAAAGATAACATTTTTCTGCGACAGAGCGTGAAGAACATGTTTGTCAATCTTCTCTTATATGAAAAAGATTACGATGTAAAGATGACAGAGAGTATGGCAACGCGGCTGGGCTATTCGACGAACGCCTATAGGGTCCCCATCATTGTCGCAATCAAGGGTAAAATGTCGTCAGAAGATTACCTAAGCTTCGTAAAGAAGAATAAGTTTCATTCGAACCAAGATATATCCTGTGTTTCTTTAGATAGAAATATTTTGATTTTCAAGGTCGTAAAAATTAAGAGCCAGCATATTTTCGAAGACATCAGAGCACAGATAGTTGAGTATATAGGAGAACTAAGTAAGATACTAAAAAGTATAGAGACTTCTTGTTCGCTACACTTCTATGTTGGTAATTTTGAGTGCAACTTTGTACAATACCGTTATCATTATGAGCAGGTAAGATGGTGCAAAGACTTCGTGCAATGTAATGACAACGATATTGTATTTTTCATCGATCATGTAGAGGAATACCTTTTCTCCAGGATCCCGCAAATAGACCTTTTCAATGTTTTTTCCACCACCTATGCTATAGTGAAAAAAATAGATAAGGAAAAATCATTACTCAATACTGTAAGGACAATTTACGATTCAGGCATGAATTTTCAGAAGGCCGCCACCGCCCTCGGAATACACCGAAACACAGTGTACCAGCGACTTAAACATTTGAATGAGGTGCTTGGCTTTGATGCGATCGCAGACTGCAATCGAAACAGATACATTTATTATCTGATAAAAAGTTCGAATTCCGCGAGTAAATAGTGTGCATATTGCACATAAAAATTTACCTTTTATATTATTTAAAACATTGCTGTATTGAAAAATACCATTTAATATTAGTCATTACTCAATAATATGAGTCTAAAGCAATATTTTATAATAAAATAGCACCATGAATTATAGCTAAAACAGAGATTGGCGCCTTTCATCATGGAAGTCAATCTTGAGATAGTGAATAGTACCGTAGTAATAATTTCTCTTTAATGGAGGTAAAAGGAATGATATATCATGTTGGACTTCAGGAAAATGGAAAGGGTATCTGCTAGCTGGTGTATTGCTTCTGTGTACTGTATCCATTTTATCTGCTGCACCTGAAGATATCTCGGTTCCAAAGTTCGAAACACCGATACTGATCACGACGGCCGGGCAAAGCATAGATTATGAGATTCCTAAAGTTGTATGCAATCGGCTCAAGATTTCGAATGAAACGAACAATCTTGCAAAACCGGAAGACCTAAAAGGCAAAAAGACTCTTGTAATCGTGCCTGGCCATAGCAACAAGGGATTGGGCACGGCCGGGATAAATGTGGAAGGAGAAACGAAACGGGTTAAAGCCCTCCTGGCAGAAGCAGGCAAAAAANNCAATATTTCAATCGTCCTTATGCACCTTGGCGGCTCGGTCCGTCGCAGCGGCGATTCCGATCCATTCATCAAGCAAGTACTGGCTTATGCTAAATTCGCGGTTGTCTGGGGTCCGGGGAATTCCGACCAATACTTTACGAAAGCCTGTGCAGAAATGAAAATTCCCCTAATCATTATCGATAAAGTGTCTGACCTGACCGGGATCCTTAAATCGATGTTTCTCACTAAATAGAAGCGTTCTGCGGAATATCATAAAACAAGGAAGGGTATCATCATGGATCCTAAAGCTCTCTCTGCGCTTATAGCCATGGTAGTGGTGTTCCTGGCTATCTATATTCCTTTCCACAAACGTATACACATCGTGTTCCCTTTGCTGGCATCCTGCATCGCCGCGACTCTCGTGGCAGGATTCGGCGTGCCGGTGCGGTATTTTGTGGAAGGCGAATTTGGCTTTTTCTACACCGTGGTGGTGATACTCTCTGCGGTGGTCTTTCTCCAGGTCATTCAGGATAACGGCTGCCTACAGAGCATGATAGGGACTCTCGCAAGGAAACTGAGTCGTTTCCCCGTCCTCCTCCTCTTCGTGGGCATGGGGTTGCTGTATCTCCCCGGCATGGTGACGGGGCTTGGCGTCCCTGGNGCCCTGGGGGTCGGCGCTATCCTTTCCCCCCTCTTTCTCAGCTTTGGCATTCCTCCTGCTTCTGTCGCTGCCCTCATCACCATGGGCGCGATGCTCGGATCGGTGACAGGTCCNGTCAACATTCCCGCGATGATAATAGCAGGCGGCATCAACATGCCATTCGAGGGGTTCGGGACGATTCTCCCCGTCTTGACGATCCCGCTTGGGCTCGTCGCCACGGGGATTCTTGGACTCAAGGATACGATGAAGGCAAATCCGAAGACGGTCGCGGAACGATTTGCTTCCCGACCCGAGGATGTGAGACCTTTCCGGGCCTTCATGCCCGTCGTCGTCGTTGTCGTCCTCCTGTCGGCCATCCGTATTTTCCCGAAGCTGATACCTGATCTGGGGACTCCCCTCGTCTTCGCCATCGGCACGGCGGTCGCGGTCGTATGTGGGAAGAAGATCGATATCTGGAAAACGTTCATGCAGGTGATGGACGGCCCGATACTCAACATCGTCGCCCTTCTCCTGGCGTCCGGAGTAATCGTCGAGGTGTCCACCCTCACGGGAATCCGCGGGCTCCTGGTCGTGTCGAGCCTGAGCATACCGGCTTCTCTGATCTGCGTGACGGCAGGTGTGGCNTCACCCCTCCTCGGCGGAACGCTTACCATGCTCGGCTCGGCGGCTATCCTCGGCGTTCCCTTCGCGACGGCGTTGCTCGGCAGCAACATGATAGTTGTCGTCGCGGCTCTCTCGTTGCTCTGCGCCCTAAGTCAGTTCGTGCCTCCTACCGCGATCGTCGGCCTCCTCTCCAAGAACTTGGCCGGAGTCGAACGTTACGGCGATGTGCTGCGAAAACTAGCCTTGCCAACGGTAGTGTCTACCCTCTACGGCATCTTCATTCTCATAGACGCGAACCAAGTAGCTCGTTTTCTTGGGATACAGTGAGGAGGAGCAAAATGATCGTTCATCAGATCATCACGTGGATTTATTGGTTGATCGTTGGTTTCTTCAGCGTCCTCTTGGTCTTGAAAATCGCGAAAACCAATGAGCTTGACCGTAAGCTGCTCGCCGCTTTCGTGCTGGTCCCGTTCTTGCTGAGACTGCTCTTGATCAAATAGGAAGGTGAAACAATGCAAGAAAAGAACAGTTCTGAGACTATGAGGAATGGCGCCGATAGCAAGCGATCGCGCCTCGTAAAGACGATAGTGGTCTTTTCCCTGGTGGCGATCGTCGCAGCGATCAGCGGCGCGGATTTTTTGAAGAACAGGAGTCAGGCAAAATTGTACCCGGGCCCCGGAGTCACCAGCACGACGAGCCTCGGCGCCTACCTGCCCAACTTGAAGGGCACCGCCGGCGATTCTCCCGTATACATCATGGACAGCGGCAAGCCTGGGGAAACCATCGTGGTTTTGGGCGGCACGCACTGCGATGAGCCGTCGGGGTATATTGCGGCCGTGGCGTTGGTCGAAAACGCCGTGGTCAGCTCCGGAAGAATGATCGTCGTGCCTCAGGCCGACCGCAGCGGCTTCACGCACACGACCCCGCTCGAGGCATATCCGAGCAGGTTCGAGATCGAGACGAAGGGGGGAAAGCGCTGGTTCTGCTTCGGTTCAAGACTCGCTAACCCGATCGATCAGTGGCCGGATCCGGATATCATGCTTCACTATCCTTCCGGCCAGAAACTCTCCGGGGACGAGACCAGAAATCTCAATCGATCTTATCCTGGCAAGCCAGACGGCGTGTTCATCGAGCGAGTCGCGTACGCCATAACGACGCTGGTGAAAAAAGAACACGCCGCGCTCACGATCGACCTCCATGAAGCGCCTCTCGAGTACTTTTTCATCGACGCGCTTGCGGTCAGCGAAAAAGCTAGGGAAATCGGGGTAATAGCTCAGCTCAATCTCTCTATGCAGGATATCGAGATGGGCATTGAAGCCTCTCCCCAGAATCTTCGCGGGCTGTCGCACAGGGAGCTCGCCAGCGCCACCCCGACGATGACATTCCTCATGGAGACGGCCAATCCCAGCCAAGGACGATTCAGGGGACGCACCACCGCCGATCTGGTGGTCGATGGCAAGGATGTCTGCTACGAGACGGCCGCCAAATACAAAAGGCTGTTCGTCAAGTTCGACTCCTCGGGAAAACCGATCTCTCTGCGCGTGGGCCGCCATCTCGTCGGCATTACGGAAATTCTCAATGCCTACAATGAATTGAATCCCGATAAAGCGATATACGTGGATGGCATTCCCGCCTATGAAGAGGTCCTTTCTGAAGGGATTGGTAGTTTTCTCCACTCCCCTTCAGTTGAGTAAAAACTTGTGCTCTTTGCAGGCAGTCTAGAACCACTGCCTGTGATGAACGATAGGCACGAGAGTCGAATCTCGACTCTGAAAATTTAGTTCCATTTGATGGGAAGGAGGCTTGGATGAGTATGAGTAATCGAAGAATTGTAGTCCTTGTAGCATTCACGGTGCTACTCGCGTTCTGCTGGGTGACAGACGCATCGGCCTGCGATACGTTTGTCGCGCTCGGGAATTCGACGGCCGATGGGAGCGTCATCTTTGCAAAGGCTTCATGCCGTCACGACGAGGAAAACATGCACTTCGCGAGCTATCCCGGCGGGACCCACCAACCCGGCGAGATGGTAAAGTGCAGCTGGATTGAAATTCCGCAGGCACCCGTCACTTATGCCGTCAAGGGTGGGCAGCCTTGGTGGGGCTATGGATTCGAGATGGGCATGAACGAGTTCGGCGTCTGCGCCGGAAACGAACTGCTGGAGTCGAAAATCCCGGTCCCCAACGACATGCTGGACACATCACTCAACGGCATGGACCTGTTGAGGCTTGGTCTTGAACGCGGGAAGACCGCCTACGAAGCTATGCACGTAGTGATTTCCTTACTGGAGAAATATGGCCAATTTGGACGCTGCACAGGCGATACAAAGACCGCTTACACGTATGCCAATTCCTTTCTCTTCGCGGATCCCAATGAAGCCTGGGTGCTCGAGACCGGAGGATATGAGTGGATAGCGAAGAAAGTTACCACGACGTGGACTATCAACAATGTCGCCACTATCGAAGACGATTATGACGAGATTTCTCCGGGCCTCATTAAAATGGCTCTCGACAATAAGTGGTACGATTCCCGGGATCGCTTCAATTGGACTCTCAACATGACCCCGGAGGTCAACGCCGAGATCAAGTACTTGAGGGTCCGCGACATGCTCAAGACAAAAAAAGGGAATATCGATGTCCCGTTCATGATGCAAATCACCAGGGATCGACTGGAAGGCACGTTCATGCAAGGGCGCTATATGCCGGCACATTATTTCGAGCACGTCGATTACACTTGCTGGGGATGGAGCACCGCGGGCGCCATAGTCTGTTCCTTACGGAAAGACGTGGCCGACCCTCTCAAGAATGTCATGTGGATATGTGAAGCGTCTCCGACTACTTCCCCCTTTAGCCCCCACTACTTCATTTCCGATCCGCCCAAAGAACTTGCGATCGGTGACGACCAGTACGACGCAGACGTACCCTGGTGGATCTTTGACACTCTGGACAGGATGTCCCGCAAGAACTACGAGCTGTACACACCAGTGATACGGACTGTCTGGGATGTGGAGGAAAAGGGTCTCTTTGTCGACACCTCCATGATCGAGAAAGAAGTGTCGAGGCTCTATGCGAAGGGCGAGATGGACAAAATCAAAGCCTTGCTGACGGATTTTGAAAGCAAAAACCTCAAGCACCAAGTCGAAGTTGCCAAGGCGATCGCCGCGGCTATAAAAGAGCTTCATAAGGTACTTCCGGGACGCTATGTCCCGGTTGAGGATCATACCGAATCGAGCGATCTCAAAGCGGGAATAGAACTCTGGTAAAAAGAGCGCAGGCGAAATGAAATAAATGATGGTAAGCCCCGGCGATCGAATGTCGCCGGGGAATTATTCTAAATCCAGCTTATCACGTATCGCATAATAGAGTCTCCCTATATATACGCGAGACTACTTGCTGCGTTAATAAATTAACATAAGAGTAAAATGCTGTAATAAGGTAGAGATAGGGTTGGGACAGACAGGACGAAGGGACACAGCATGAATCCACGTGAAGACATCGAAGCTATCTTTCGAGCGGCCATTAGTCGTGTCGATCCTTTACCGATGATCGAGCATGCAGTCGGCGTAGAACATAGGCAGTACGGCAAAATGCTAGTCGTCCACACAGGTGTCAAAGAGGAATGCTTTGAGCTTTTTCCGTATGGGCGTATATTCGCCGTAGGAATGGGAAAGGCATCGGCTCGAATGGCCGCTGGTCTCGAGCGCTCACTTGGAAAGCAACTTTCGGGTGGTATCGTGGCCGTGAAGGAAGGTCATAGCGAAAAGCTTGAACATGTACGCATAATTGAGGCAGGTCATCCAGTACCCGACTTCCGATCGTTAAAGGCGGCGGAAATGTTCTTGGATCTGGGTAATACGCTAGGCACTACCCTCACACCACACGACCTTGTGATCGTCCTCGTCTCGGGGGGTGGCTCTGCGATTTTATGCGCTCCGGCTGAGGGCTTATCGCTCGAGGATAAAGCGGAGACTACGAGCCTTCTGCTCGCTTCGGGTGCTACTATCAATGAAATCAACTGTGTCCGAAAGCATATCTCCAGAGTGAAAGGAGGACGACTTGCGGCGGCATTTTCGCCGGCAAGAGTCTTGGCACTCGTGCTGTCGGATGTGGTAGGGGACGATTTGGACGTGATTGCATCTGGGCCGACGGTGCCCGATCCGACAAGCTTCAATGATGCTTATGATATAATTATGAAATACCGCCTCGAGAAGAAATTGGCCGTATCCGTTGTTGACCACCTCAAGCGAGGGATCTGTGGCCAAGTTCCGGATACTCCGAAACCGGGCGACGTTGTTTTTTCGAGAACTAAAACTCTCTTGATGGGGAATAACAGGCTTGCGTTGATCGCCGCTGAATCTGAAACTCTTCGTCGTGGATATAGCTGTCTGATCCTTTCTTCGCGTATAACCGGTGAGGCCCGTGAGGCAGCACTCATCTATCTGGGCATTGGAAAGGACATCTTCTCTGCAGGTATGCCCTTGAAACGCCCGGCTTGCGTAATCGCTGGAGGAGAGACGACTGTGACGCTGCGAGGAAAGGGCAAAGGAGGGCGTAACCAGGAAATGGCTCTTGCTTTTCTCTCTGCCTTAGGTCATTCCCCGAAAGATGGTGAAAATCTTTTGTTCTTATCCGCAGGGACTGACGGCAGCGATGGGCCTACCGATGCCGCAGGCGCGATTGTTGATTTAGAGCTATACAAGCGGGCTTGCGATGCAGGGCTTAACCCAGATGCAGCGTTGGCTGACAATGATTCCTATACCTTCTTTTCAACGGCAGGGGGGCATATCAAGACGGGGCCAACCAATACGAATGTCTGTGATGTCCAAGTGCTGCTTGTTACTTGACTTTTCTTCAATGCATTAATACTGGTCGATCTCCTGACTTAATCCATGTGAATTTGCGACCCAATGCATTCCATTGTCTGGCGAGACCACCTATTGTTTTCTCGAATTCGTCAACAACTCGTCCAGCCGTCTCGTCCCTCTGCGTGGCCGGCGGGATTCTGATGTATGAAGTACTCATGAAATTTTAAAGCATAAGAAACAGGAATTTTAGGGTAATTCCACTATTCTTTTAAAAGGGGGAATGAATTTTCCCTTGACAGCTTGGAAAAGCTGTGCAATCTATATTAATTGTTACATTATGAAATCACTCTCATTTTGTAACAATAATATCCAAGGAGGCGTCGGATATGAAAAAGAGAAGCATTCCCATAGCTTTTCTTCTCGTGTTTGTGTTTGGCCTGCTGGCAGTGCAGGGGGCTGTCGCACAGAGATCGCGACTCATATTCATGACGGCGGGCGATGTCAATATGCTCGCCTTGGGCCAGAATGTCTTTGCGCCGGGCTTTACGGCAGAAAATCCCGGTGTTCAGATCATCACCATCCACACGGGGCCGGGAAATGCGGGCTCACAGACTATTTTTGAGAAGCTCCTGGCGGAGAAGAAGGCCAATAGAACCGTAAGCGATGTCGATGTCGCCCTCGTCCACGAGATTTTCATGAAATGGGCAATGGATGAAGACCTTCTACAGCCTTATGCGCAGAAGACCAACACCTGGAAATATGTCACATCGCCGTTCGCCAAGACAACACTGGGAGTCAATGTGGAAGGCTATGCCATGCCGCTCTTCCAAAGCCAGACTGCCATCGCCTACAATCCGGATTATGTCAAAAATCCGCCCAAGTCGTACGCAGAGCTCAAGGAGTGGGTAAAGAAAAATCCNGGAAAATTCGGGTACAACGGCATCAAGGGCGGGGCGTCCGGCGTCGCATTCGTCATGGGCTGGGTCTATGCAGAAACAGGGAAATATCAGAAGTATGCGGTGACGGGACCTTTCGAAAAATCGGAAGTCAATTCCTGGGAGCCCGTGTTCAAAGATCTCAAGGAATTCAACAAGAACATTGTGATAACGGCAGGCAATGTGGGCACCTTGGATGCCCTGAACAGAGGCGAAATCTGGATGGGGCCGGTGTGGGTCGATATGTTCTTCACCTTTATGAACGACGGGAAGATGGATCCAAAGACCAAGCTTGCGTTGCCGGAGCCGGGCATGCCGGGTCAGCCGATGTTCTTCGTGATTCCGAAGAATGCCCCGAACCCCGATCTTTCGCGCAAATTCATCGAATATGTGACAAGCCCGAAAGTTCAGGCGGATGAGATTGTCAGGCGTTTCAACTGGTATCCGGGAATAGACGGCTCGGCGCTCAAAGGCTCCATTCCCCAGGACATCTATGACAAGATCTATCATGACGTAACGCCGGCCGATCTGCAGAAGAAGGGCTTGGCCTTCCCGCTCGCGGACTACTACAGCGCCATTCTTGAAGCATACGAAAGATGGGCTCAATGACATCCGTCGGCTCGAGATCCTTGGGGGAGCGCAAGCTCCCCCCGTATATTCCGCTGCTCTTCCCCGCAGTCGCCTTCATGGTGCTCATGTATATATGGCCATTTGTCTCATCGGTGCTGCAGAGCTTTTTGGTCGGGAAGGGCCAGCCGAGCCTGGCCAACTATGTGAAAGTCTGGGAATTGTACAGAAAAGATATTGTCTTCACGTTCGGCATCACGCTCTTCAATACTGCGCTGACGGGAGTGGTCGCAGTCATCTTTTCCGTCTATTTCCGGATTCGCCAAAACAGAATAAGTGCGCTGCTGAGTGCAATCTTTAAATTGCCCATCTTTATCCCGTTTGTCGTGGTTTCGCAGATGATGAACAGTTTTCTCGCACCTCACGGTCTGCTGAATACCGCCCTCGCCCAGCTTGGCATAGTGAATCTGGAAAAGCCTCTGCAGCTGTTCAATTTTGCGGGCCTCTCATTCGGATTCGCGTGGAAACAGATTCCTTTCGCGGTGCTCATCATCCATGGCGGTTTCCAGATGATCGACAACAGCTATATCGAAGCGGCGCGAAGCGTCGGCGCAAAAATGCCGAGCATCATTCTGCGCGTGCTCGTCCCGATGAACAAATCGAGCATCATCGTCGCTCTCGTGCTTGTCTATTCCCAGATCATCGGCACTTTTACCCTGCCGTACATGCTCATCGGGGGCAAAGTGCCCACGACCATTACGGTGGACATTGCACACAGAGTCAATTATTTCCGCGATTTTGGCGTGGCGAACGCCCTCGGTGTCTGTTCGTACATCATGGTTCTTTTCACTGCGGCCTATTATCTGAGGTCGAAGATCAGGGAAGCGCGGCAGGAGGTTTCCGGATGAACCGAATTCTGAAAAAATCCGCGGAGCTTGCGCTTCTGGTCCTCGTATTTTTGATTGTGATCGGGCCGATGGTGAGCCTGTTCCTCTGGTCGGTCGCGCAGAAATGGTATTGGCCGCATCCGCTGCCCCAGACGATCACCTTCGACTACTGGGCACAGGCGCTCGGACTTAAGACGAGTCTCGCCATCGGCGCGGTCAGCATCGTCTCTGCATTTACCCTTTCCCTGCTGATTGCAGCGGCGACTGTCGTCATAGCGATGGCGATTGCGATTCCTGCGGGATATGCTCTCGCGAAATACAAGATTCCCTTCGGCACGATCGTTCTGTTTCTGTTCCTGCTGCCGAATGCGTTCCCGCAGCAGCCGGTATTCGTGAACATACTGCAGCTTTTTACCAGGATCGGTCTGGCCGGCACCGTTCCCGGTGTGATGCTGATCCACATTCTGGTGGGGCTTGTGTATGGAGTATGGATCACCAACGCGACCTTCCGGTCGATNCCCCCCAGCATGGAAGAGGCGGCGCGAAGTGTCGGGGCGACGGCGTTCAAGGCCTTCTACAGGATTTCGCTGCCGCTTGCGGCGCCGGGCCTGTTTTCGAGCGCCGTGTTTGTTTTTCTGACCTCGCTCGATGAATTTACGGGCACCTTTTTCATAGGCCTGCCGTTTATCAATACACTTCCGCTCACTCTCTATTCATCGAGCGGCTACAACATGCAGTTCGCTTCGGTCATTGCGCTCATCCTGCTCGTGCCGAGCGTACTGTTCATGCTGCTCATCCAAAAAGTATTGAAAGCCGAATATGTCGGCGGCATGGGTTGATTCGCACAAAAGGGGAACACTTCGATGGCTGAATTAGTGCTCAAAGACTTAGTGATCAAGTACGGCAAGGTGACCGCGCTGGACAAACTCAATCTCACCATAAAAGATGGCGAGCTGGTCACCCTGCTCGGTCCTTCGGGCTGCGGGAAGACCACGACGCTGCGCTCTGTTTCGGGGTTCCTTCCCGTGCAGGAGGGGGAGATATTCCTCAATGGCAAGCGCATCACCGACATCGCGCCGGAAAAGCGGGGCATCGGACTCGTATTTCAGAATTATGCCCTGTGGCCGCACATGACCGTGTTCAAAAATCTGGCATTCGGGCTGGAACTGCGGAAGATGCCCGCCGAAGAGATAAAAAGGAAAGTCGCGGCGGTGCTGGCATCGGTCAAAATGGAAGAATACGCCGACCGGTTTCCCCGACAGCTGTCCGGGGGCCAGCAGCAGCGGGTGGCCCTTGCCCGTGCGATCATTCTCGAACCGGACATTCTTCTGCTCGACGAACCCCTTTCGAATCTCGACGCTCTTCTGAGGGAGCAGATGAGGTTCGAAATAGCCGCGATACACAGTAGGCTCGGAATAACCACAATGTATGTCACCCACGATCAGACCGAGGCCATGGTGATATCCGACAGGATTGTCGTGATGAGAAACGGCAGAGTGATGCAGGAAGGCAAGCCCGAGGACATCTATATGCGGCCGCAGAATAAATTTGTCGCAGGTTTTATGGGGACTACCTGTTTCGTCAAAGGCGTCGTGGCACAGCTGGACGGGGAACGCTGCGTCCTCAGGACCGACGACGGAATCGAGCTGTACGGCATCGCTACGGGGCTGAACGTGGGGCAGAATGCATTGGCCGCGATTCGTCCCGAATATATTCTGTTGGGCAGCAGGGCCGTCGCAGGCTCTGCAGAGGTGAATCGCTTCAGGGCACAGGTGGACAGGTCCAATTTCACCGGCGAGCTCTTCGATTATCAGCTCAGGCTGGGGAATAATTTCATCCGGGCAAAAGAATATGAAGCGAAGACAGTCTATGAGCTGGGACAGACGATCGATATAAAAATCGACGAAGAGCGACTGCCGATTGTGTACGATACGGATTCCGGGGCAACGGCTGTATGAGGATATGCTTTTTTGGCACTGCAAGCGCAATACCGTACGCAGGAAATGGGTATACTTCCTTTCTTCTGGAATCGGCAGGCAAAACCGTGCTCGTCGATACGGGAGACAATGCGGTGCGGTCCATGCAGGAGATGGGCTGTGACCCCCTCCTGCTCGACGCTGTCGTTCTGACGCACGAACATGCGGATCACCTTGGGGCATTTCCTGCGCTCATTGCGGCGCTCGACTGCATGGGCAGGAGCAAGCGGCTCCAGATCGTGATGCCGTCCGGCCTCGTGCCAAAAGTGCTGGAACTTCTTGCACTATTTGATTATTATCCCGAACAGATGCATTTTGAGATGGGGTTTGCCCAGCAGTGGCATACTGAGGGCATGGAAGTCAATCTGCTGCCCGGCAATCACAGCAAATACACCATGATGCCGCGATTCGTGACTGAAGGACTGACTCTGCTTTATACTTCCGATATCCGCTATAGGGAAGGACAATATGTGGCACTGGGCGGAAGATGCCATACGCTCATCCATGAGGCGACATATTCCCATGTGAAATTGCCGGAGGATACGAGGCACAGTTCCGCCTTTGAGGCGGGATTGGCCGCGGGCGAGATCGGGGCAAGAGAACTTTTTCTCTGCCATTTCCAGAGAGATGCATATGAGAACGATGAGGAGCCCAAAGTTGAAGCTTCGCAGACCTTTGCCGGAGAAGTCGTTATTCCCAGGCTGATGCAATGGTACCCGATACAAGCGAATTGAATGGGACAAATGCAACAATCGAAGATGTTGCAAAGGCCTGCGGTCTTTCGCGTGCGACCGTTTCGAGGGTGATCAACGGAGAGTCGAATGTAAAGCCTCTGACCATTGAGAGAGTCAGGAAAGCCATCAGCGACCTCGGATATCACCCCAATATCCATGCGCAGGCTCTTTCCGGGGGCGGGGCGAAGACGATCGGTATCATGATGCCGCGCATCTGGCGCTCCTATTATTCTTCCCTGCTCTCGAGCATAGAAGAGGTCGCGGCACAGAAGGGTTACTACGCGCTTGTGGTGACGCGGGACTACCTGAGCAGCGCCGAACGCATTTTCGACGAAGGCCGTGTCGACGGTTTTATTTTCCGCAACATGGACCACGTGAAAGAGCATGACAGGCTTTTTCTTTCCCTGAGGAAACGCGATATCCCCTTTGTCCTGATAGGGAATCCCCTGCGCGATTATCCCGCAATCACTATCGATAATGTAGGCGGCGCCAGAAGTGTCGCACAGCATTTCGCCATGCATGGGTTCAAGAAAATCATTTTCCTGAGCGGGCCCCAGGACAATGTCGATTCAAACGATCGTTATTTCGGGTTCCGCATTGGTTTTGAAGAGAGCGGCATGGANCCCGAGGGAATCTGCAGAATTTACGGGGATTATTCGACAAAAAGCGGATACAACGCCATCCAGGAAATTCTTCCCGAGTTTAAACCGGATGCGATTTTTGCGGCGAATGACAGAATGGCCCTGGGGGCGATACTGTATCTGCACAAGAATGGTCTGCATGTGCCAGAGGACATCGCGGTTGCGGGTTTCGATGATTCCTATTTTGCAAAATATGTGACGCCCTCCCTGACCACGGTGCGCCAGCCTTTCAGCGAAATGGGGACCGCGGCGATGAAGGAACTGTGTTCGAGGATTGAAGGGGCNCCCGTGAATTCCGGTAAGATCATTCTGCCGACGAAATTCATAGTTCGGGCATCGTGCGGCTGCCCTTACAGCAACGACGAATCGCTCGATGTGCTTGATTCCATTGAGAACAATGAATAAATGTACGCGTGCGTCTGCCTTTCCCTATCTCCCCAGTAGAGAGTATATCTGTTGTGCGAGGAGGTCCGCCCGCTCATTCGACATGTAGAAGACGGGAAGATTGTAGAGATCGAGGGAGCCTGGCTGCAGCGCGCCTGTTGTCGAGCTGCGGATTCCTCTGTAGCCGGCATTCCGGGCGGCGTCGATGATTTCCTTGCGGCCTGAGCCGGCGCCGAAGGGCAGGGCAAAGTACCAGACAGGCGCGCCGGTGTTCTTTTCGATGACGGATTTGGATTCAGCCAATTCATGAGGAATCTGTTCGGCGGGAATTTCGTCGAACCGCTTGTGATCCAGTGAGTGCGAACCAATCGAGAAAAGTTTTTCACCTTTGACATTGCGGTAGTCGGACATCTCCTTCAGCTGTTCCCAGTTCACGTATCCGACAGTCCCCACGAAATCGGTGATGATGAAGAACGTCGCCTTGATGTCGTATTTTTTCAGAAGGGGGAAGACGATCGCGTATATTGAAAGATCCCCGTCGTCGAACGTGAGGATGGAAGCGTCAGTGTTGAGCTTTTTCTCGCCCGACTTGATGGAGGGCAGATCGTCGATTCCAATGATCGCCGTGCGGTTTCTGAGGAATACGAGGTCGTGCTCGAAATTATAGAGATCGCGATTGTATTCGCCGCCGGTCCGGCCAAAGACAATGTTGTGGTACATGAGGATCACGATTTTGGGGTCGCTGCGCACGGGGACGCGGGCCACAAGCTGTTCCGGCGTTTCGGTGACCAGTTCGCGCACCGGGTCCTGTCTTCCCTGATCCCACCACCGGACAGGGGCGAGATACGAGGAGGCTTCCGCGATGAACGAATCATTCTCCTGCTCCGGCACAGAGGGCGAGGAGGACAAGGGCTGCTGATTTGTGGGCGACTGCTCCGATTGCATGGGGGCCGTTTGGCAGCCCGCCAGGAACAGAAACAATATCGAGAAGGCAATCGCGGCGAAAATTCTTTCCATATATAAAAATAATATAATCTACCGCATCAAAAATCAAGGAAAATGAAAAATGCAGTGTTTCTCTTCTTTCCCCTTCGGATGTCTCTATTCCCGGCGCCGGGCGAAAAGCCCTCTCCCACAGGCACTGAAATACGCTATAATATCCCCATGGACCGCAATGCAACCTATATTCTCGCCCTCGATCAGGGCACGACGACGTCCCGGGCCATTCTGTTCAACCACGATGGCATCATCATCGGCGTAAAGCAAATTCCGTTCCGGCAGATTTTTCCCAAGCCGGGCTGGGTCGAGCACGATGCCGAGGAGATCTGGCAGACCCAGCTCGATGCGGCGCGCGGCGTCATCGAAGCCGCCCAGATCGAAGCTACGCAGATCGCGGCGATCGGCATCACAAACCAGCGGGAGACCACGGTCGTATGGGAGCGCGCGACAGGAAAGCCCGTGTACAATGCGATTGTCTGGCAATGCCGCCGCTCAAGCGGCATCTGCGACGAACTGAGGGCGCGCGGCACCGAAACGCTCATCCGCGAGAGAACTGGCCTTGTGCTCGATCCATATTTCTCGGGAACCAAGCTCACATGGCTCTTCCGCGAACATCCGGAACTGAAGGCCCGCGCGGTGCGCGGAGAGCTCATGTTCGGCACCATCGATTCGTGGCTTATCTACAGACTGACCGGCACGCATGCGACCGATCCTTCCAATGCGAGCCGGACCATGCTCTTCAATATTCATGAGCGCCGCTGGGACGATGAGCTTCTGCGCCTGCTCGAAGTGCCTGCCCGTATACTTCCGGAGGTCAAGCCTTCCTCCGGCTTCTTCGGCACGGCGAGAAAGGAACTCTTCGGCGCCGAGATTCCGGTGTCGGGCGTGGCAGGAGATCAACAGGCGGCGCTGTTCGGCCACGCATGCTTCGAACCGGGCGACGTGAAGAACACGTACGGCACGGGCTGTTTCACACTGATGAACACGGGGCCCTTCCCGGTGGAGTCGAAGCACAATCTGCTCGCGACGGTGGCCTGGGACCTCGGCAGGGGCTACACCTATGCGCTCGAAGGTTCGGTGTTCATCGCGGGGGCGGTGGTCCAGTGGCTGCGCGACCAGATGGGTCTGCTTGCGGATTCCGCGGAGAGCGAGCAGCTCGCGCGCTCGGTCGAGGACAGTCAGGGCGTGTACATAGTGCCGGCCTTTGTCGGCCTTGGGGCGCCGTACTGGGATTCCGAGGTGCGCGGCACCGTGGTGGGGCTCTCCCGCGGCACTTCGAGGGCCCACTTTGTGCGCGCGGCGCTCGAAGCGATCGCCTATCAGTCGATGGACCTCTTCGAGGCCATGGAGAAGGATTCGGGGAGGGAGCTCTCGTGCATCAAGGCCGACGGCGGAGCTTCGCAGAACTCGTTCCTCATGCAGTTTCAGGCGGACATCACCGGCACGCGCGTCATCCTGCCCGAGGTGAGCGAGACGACTGCGCTCGGCGCGGCATACCTCGCGGGGCTTGCGGCGGGCTACTGGGAGAGCCTCGACGATGTGCGCAAAAACTGGCGCATGCGGAGGGAATTCGCNCCGCGGATGTCGGATGAGGTGCGCACCGGGCTCGTCGCCGGCTGGCGCAAGGCCGTCGCGACCGCGCGGAATTTCAGATAAAACAATGTAGAGGAGAACCCGATGACCCGAAAAGAAAGCGCCGTTGCACTGCATACCGCCGGTTCTGCCTGTTCTCAGGCGGTTTTTACTGTTTTGGCGAAGGATTTGGGCATGCCTGCACCGCAGGCGCACCGCCTCGCCGGGGGCTTCGGCGGNGGGATAGGGCGCATGGGACTCACCTGCGGAGCCGTGACCGGAGGAATAATGGCCCTTTCGCTTGCCCTCGGCGCTTCGGAGTCGGCCGATCAGGAGGCAAAACTTGCGCTCTACGGCATCGTCGCGGACTACATCGGACGACTCAAGGCCTACAGAGGCACGATTGAGTGCAGGGCCCTGCTCGATGGCGCGGACCTCTGGACACAGGAGGGGCGCGATATGGTGAAGACGAGACGGCTTGCCGAGTCGGTGTGCAATCCGATGATTGCCATGGCCGTCGAAGAGGCCGAGAGAATATTGCGCGAAAAAGGTAAATTGGGAGTCTGATATGCAGTATGAGCGTTTTGAAGGAAGATGGTTTCTCAAGTCCAACTGGCATCTGGTGAAGAGCGGTCAGACCGACCAGTCGAAGGGTGTCCCGGTTCCGCTCCAGGAGGAGCCTCCCGCGCCGGAAGATTGCATCATCGACCTGCCGCCGCCGGATTCGCTGTTCGGCGGGAAAGCCGCAGATGCAGCCTTGTCCGGGGCCTCGGCGCCCGCCGCTGCGCCCGGTTCGGAATCCCCGGAACTTGGGCGCGCCGCCCAGCTCTACAGCCTTCTCCACAACCGCAAGTCGCGCCGCAAATACAGTGCCGACCCGCTTGCGCTCGGCGAACTCTCCTATCTGCTCTGGGCCATCGAAGGCGTCAAGGAAAACCGCGGCAAATTTTCATTCCGCACCACGCCCTCGGGCGGCGCGCGCCACCCGCTCGACATCTATGTATTCGCCCACAAGATACAGGGGCTCAATGTGGGCCTGTACCGCTACCTCCCCGTAGAGCACCAGCTCGTGCTCGAGCGGCAGGGCGATGACTCGGAGGCTCTGAACGAGGCCCTCAACGGCCAGTTCTGGAATGCGGCCTGCATCGTGATCTGGGCGGCCGTCCCCTATCGCAGCGAATGGCGCTACGGCAAGGCTGCCGACAAGCTCGTCGCCCTCGATGCGGGGCACTCGTGCCAGAACCTCTATCTCGCGTGCGAGTCGCTCGGCCTTGGGACCTGCGCAATCGGCGCCTACGATCAGGAGAAGCTGGATGCCTATCTCGGGCTCGACGGCGAAGATATGTTCGCGCTCTATGTGGCGCCGGTCGGGAAGTTGGACTAAAGGAAATGAAGAGACATGTTTGATAGATACTGCGCACACATAAAAAAACAGGATGAGGTTGCGATAAAAATAGTAAAAATAAGGAAGTACATTGATGGGGAAAAAGAAATCAACCTCCGGACTTTTACTAGGTATAATCAGCAATTTGGGCGTAGGGAAACGGCATTGGAGGGGCTACTTTGAAATCAAACCGACTCGTCATTCTCTCTTTGGATGCTATGGTATACGAAGACTTGGAAACGCTGCGAAAATACCCTTGCTTCGGGAGGCTGCTGCGGCAAGGTTCCCGGGTGAATCGAATACGGACGATTTATCCCTCTCTGACGTATCCGGCTCATGTAAGTATCCTTACAGGCGTCAGACCAGGACGGCATGGTATCGTCAATAACGAGCCGTCCATTCCAGGCGATCTGAAATGCGATTGGTACTGGTTTCACCAGCCCGTTCGCTCTCGGGACCTCCACGACGCCGCCAAGGAGGCGGGTCTCATGACGGCTTCGGTATTCTGGCCAGTCTCAGGTTCACATCCTTCCGTCGATTACCTTCTGGCGGAATACTGGGCCCAGGGCAAGGGGGATACGCTGAAGGCGGCCTATTTGCGGGCGGGAACCTCGGAGGAGCTTTTCGAGAGCGTCGTCCTTCCGTATATCGACGGTTTCAGCAGTTGGGAATCCCCTGTCAGCGACGAGGCCAAGATACGCAGTGCCTGCGATATCATAAAGAAATACAAACCCCATGTGCTCACCCTGCATCTCGGCCAGATCGATTACTACCGTCACCGATACGGCATCTTCAATGACATGGTCACCAAGGGCGTGGAGCAATCGGAACGCTATCTGCAGATGTTGTTCGACGCCTGCGCCGAAGCGGGTATCTACGACAAGACGAATTTCGTCGTTCTCAGCGATCACGGACAGTTGAATTATGCGCGGCATATGAACATCAATTTGCCGCTCGCTCGCGAGGGTCTCATTCGGTTGAACGCCGATGGNGGAATATCGAGCTGGGACGCATGGATAAAGGCCGCCAACTTCTCCGGCCAAGTCTATCTGAGGGAACCTGGCGACAAGCAGCTGTATGATCGCGTTTATGGCATGCTCACTCGATATTGCGAAGAAGGCGATATGGGGATCAGCAGGGTTTATACAGCCGAGGAAGCGAGAGAGGAAGAGGGTTTATACGGAGATTTTTCCTTCGTTGTGGAAAGCGACGACGCGACCTTATTCTCCTCCGACTGGCGAGAGCCCCTGTTTTCCCCCGCGCGGCCCGAGTCTCCCGGCTACGCGAGAGGCAGCCACGGCCATCACCCTTCGAAGGGGCCGCAGCCCGTGTTCCTGGCCATCGGCCCCGATATCAAGACCGGCATCATCATGGAGAAAGGGCTATTGATAGACGAAGCNCCCACCTTCGCCCGTCTGCTCGACGTCGATCTGCCGGATGTCGAAGGAAGGGCGATGGAGGAGATCTTGCTCCGCGGCTAGATCTTTCCCTCGTTCGCTCCCGCGGAGTTTTTCTCGGNNGCTCGACGCGGCCTTCCGCCTTGTCCGTTTTACGAATATCAAAACGCCAGACGGCGATCACGGCTGAGATGAAACAGAAAAGGTCCGACCCCATGCCTCCGAGGGAGTGGTTAGTGTAATTGTAGACGATATACAGCGCGGGACAGGGGAGAAGTAGCAGCCGCATCCGCTTGGGATCCTGCGAATAGAGCGCTACCGTAAGAACGAGCGTAGCGGCCAGGGCGAACATGCTAGTAAAACCGCCCCAGGTCGCGATGCCAGCGACGAGGGAGATGAGCATGAAGCCGTAGAACCACAAGCGGCTCTTTCCCCAGCTCGTATCGCTCTTCGAGAATACGAAGGACCTCGCTACGCTGATCAGACACATCACGCATCCGGTAATGGCTCCGACCAGGTAATAATTCGAGGCCAAAAGGAGATTGGCCGCGATCTGGAAGGCCAGAAGCCGGGAACGGGTCCTTTGCTGATACGAAAGGACCATGGCGATCAAGGCTAGTATCCCGAAGGCTTGGGCGATGTAATTCCGCATGTCGTCTATTCTCTATGGCCGAGGCTGAGTCACGATGCGCCTACACCTTGCAGCAGGCGACAAAATGCCCGGGCGAGACCTCCCGAAGGGAAGGCGTGCGGCTCCTGCATTCGGCGTCCACGCACGGGCAGCGTTTGGCGAAGCGGCATTCGTCGGGCGGATCGATGGGCGACGAGATTTCCCCCTTTATCAGGATGTGTTCTCTTCTTTCCACGATCTCCGGGATCGGGATGGCGGAGAGCAGGGCTTTTGTATAGGGATGGAGAGTATGGGCGAATAATTCCTCCGTGGTTGTTTTTTCCACGATCTGCCCCAGGTACATGACCGCGATGTCGTCGGCGAAATGATTTACCACGGCGAGATCGTGGGTGATGAATATGTAGGTCAAGCCCATTTTAGCTTGCAGATCCATGAGAAGATTTAAGATCTGGGCCTGAATGGAAACATCCAGGGCTGATACGGGCTCGTCGCATACGATGAATTTGGGCTCGAGCGCCAAAGCGCGGGCTATCCCTATACGCTGCCTTCTCCCGCCGTCGAGTTCGTGAGGATAGGTGTTGATGAAACGCTCAGCCAAGCCGACTGTTTCCATCAACTCCAGAACGCGATCCTCGATTTTTCGCTTCCCGCGCATTACTCGATTCGCTCGTATCGGCTCGCTGATGGTCTGGTTTATCGTGTTTCTGGGATCGAGCGAGGAAAAGGGATCCTGGAATATGATCTGCATGTCCTTGCGCGCCCTCTTCATCCTGCGGCCGCTCATCCGGGTGATATCCTTGCCCTCGAAGAATATCTGGCCCGACGTGGGTTCCACGAGACGAAGGATGGTCCTTCCTATTGTAGTCTTGCCGCAGCCCGATTCCCCTACGACTCCCAATGTTTTCCCCCGTTCCAGCGAAAAACTCACGTCGTCTACCGCATGGAGCATCCCTCTGGGAGTCTTGAAGTATTTTTTAAGGTGAGAGACCTCCAGTATCTTATCAGCCATTATGCCTTCCTCTTGCTAAAGTATTGGTAAACATGCCGGTCCCTTATTTCTCGGGGCGCTCGATATGGAATTCCTCGCGTCCATAGGCCGCGCAGGCGACCATGTGGGTATCGGATACCCAGCGTTCCTCAGGTTGCGCGGCCGTGCAATNNCAGGTCCGGCGTACTTGCACCGAGGGGCAAAGGCGCAGCCTTTGGGCAGATGCGCCGGATCGGGCATCAGGCCGGGAATGGATATGAGCCGCATCGAGCGGTTCCTGATATTCGGAAGAGAGTTGAACAATCCTTCCGTATAGGGATGCTTGGTATGATTGAATATGTCGACCAAGCTACCTTTTTCCACGATGCGGCCCGCGTACATCACCGCCACGTCGTCGCAGATATCCGCCACGATCCCTAAGGCATGGGTGATCATGATCATGGACATGCCGCGCTCTTCCTTCAGCTTCCTCATGAGGTCCAGAACCTGGGCCTGGATCGTCACGTCCAGAGCCGTCGTCGGCTCGTCGGCGATGAGGAGCTGAGGATTGCAGGTAAGGGCGATGGCGATGACGACGCGCTGCTTCATGCCGCCGGAGAACTGGTGAGGATATTCGGAAGCCCTGCTCGTGGGGATGCCTACCGTCTCCAGCATCTTCATCGCCTTCTCAAAAGCCTGCTTTTTCGAAAGCCCTTCATGGAGCATGTAGCTTTCCGCTATTTGATCTCCTACGGTAAAGACGGGATTCAATGAGGTCATAGGGTCCTGGAAGATCATGGAAACGACGCTTCCGCGGATCGACTCCAGGTCTTTTGCCGGCAGTTCCATCATCTTGTTCCCGCAGATATCGACGCTTCCGCTCTTGATGACTCCGGGCGGGCTCAGGATCAGCCTCTGGATGGCAAGGGCCGTGGTAGTCTTCCCCGCGCCCGTTTCGCCTACGAGGCCTAGGGTCCTGCCTTTCTTTAGGGATAGATTGAGATGATTGACCGCTTTGATTACATCTTGTCCGACTTCGTAATGAACCGTCAAATCCCTGATTTCCAAAACGTTCTCGGAAAGAGAGCCCTTATTCATTTTCAGAATCCTTTAGCGTCTCAATTTAGGATCAAGGGCATCGCGCAACCCATCGCCCAATAGATTGAAGGCCAATACCGTGATCATGATCGCCAAGCCCGGGAACAAGGTCAGGTGGGAATAAGTCCGCACGTACTGGCGGCCTATGGAGAGCATGGCCCCCCATTCCGGGGCCGGGGCGGGCACGCCGAGGCCGAGGAAGCTCAGGCCTGATGCCGCGATGATCGCGGAAGCGATGCGAAGGGTCATTTGGACGATGATCGGCGACAAGCAGTTGGGAAGGATATGAAAGAAGATGATTCGCGGCAGCGAAAACCCAGCCGCGCGGCCCGATTCCACGAAGTCCTGGCGGCTGACGCTCAATGCCGTTGCGCGGGTTATGCGCACGAACTGGGGAATGCTCGTAATGCCAATGGCCAACATTAGGTTGAAGGTCGAGGCGCCAAGGGCCGATACGATGACTATCCCCATGAGCATGCCCGGAACCGCGCCCAGGATATCGGTGAGCCTCATGATGATATCTTCCGCGACTCCGCAGAAATACCCGGCGATGGCGCCCAGGGTGACGCCGATGATCATTCCTATCATCACGGCCACGAAGCCGATGCTGAGCGAGTAGCGCGTACCGTACAGCAGGCGGCACAGGATATCCCTGCCCAGGTCGTCGGTGCCGCATGGATGGGCCAAGCAGGGCCGAATAAGCTTCTGGGAAATATTGATTCCCGTTACGTCCTTTTCGTAATTCACGAGGATATTGGCGAAAAGGGCGCAAAATACCAGAACGGCGACGATTACAAGGCCGACCATAGCGCCTTTATTGCGACAAAACCGGCTCCATACTTCGCGGCTCTGGCTTCGTCGCGCGTATCGCTTCGATGCGAGAATCGGCGCGTCACCCTTCCCCGCGTCCCGCACGGGGTTCTGTGTGGTTGTATTTTTCATTATCGCTTGTATCCCTTCGCATACTGNGGCCTTGATCCGCGGGTCGATGACGGCATACAGCAAATCAACGAAAAGAAGTATAAAGCCGATTACCGTGCTCTTCAGGATGATGCAACCGGTCACCATAACAGTATCGCGTGAATTGAGGGAGTCCACGATGAGCCTCCCAACCCCAGGCCAGGCAAAGACCGTTTCGGTCAATACCGATCCACCCAGGCAATAGGCGAACTGACTTCCCGCGATGGTGATGATAGGGATCAAGGCGTTGCTGAGGGCATGTTTCAATATTACTTTTTTCTCGGGAACACCCTTCGCCCTGGCGGTCTGCAGATAGTCCTGCCTGAGCACGTCGAGCATCGAGGATCGCGTGGTGCGGGCCAAGATCGCCGTAAGGCCAGTGCCTATGGTCACGGCCGGCAATATGATGTGCTTGATTCCGCCTATGCCTCCCGACGGCAGCCAATGCAGATTGAGGGAAAAGACGATGATCAGCATCAGGCCTAGCCAGAAACCCGGAATGGACTGGCCCAAGAGTGCCAATACCAATGCGGCGTTGTCCTTTATCGTCCCGCGCTTGAGCGCGGAGTAAATCCCCAATGGTATCGAAATGATGATCGCCACGAAAATCGAGGCCATCGTGAGCATCAAGGTGGCGGGGAATTTCTCCATGAATGTCTGCAACACTGGCTTGTGCGTGATGTAAGACGTACCGAGATCGCCGCGCACGAAATTCTTCATGTACATGAGATAGCGAACAAGAACCGGCTGATCCAATCCGTATGAAGCGCGAAGCTCGGCGAGCTGCTCCGTTGTGAGGTTTTGATCACCCGCGGTCACGCTGATGACATCGCCTGGGCCATATCCATGACGAAATATACCAGGAAAGAAACGCCCAGGATGACTGGAATCATGAGGAGGATTCGTCTAATGGCATACTTTAGCATCGCACTATAACTCCTGCCTTCGTCCACGCATGCCAAGGCCGGCGCTGAATTTGGCTCGGCCTTGGCGCATTGAGGTTACGGGCAAATACGAAATACCCCTATTTGGTGGGTACCTTTACATAGGTGTAATCGTGCGCGCCGCTTGAGGAGAACACCGCTCCCTCGAGATCCTTGTTGATCGCCACGCCGGAATTAGCGTAATAGAGCGGAATATAGGGGCATTCCGTGTGCACGATCACCTGTACCTCCTGGTACTCCTTGAGCCGCTTCGCGGTATCTGGCTCTGCGGCGGCGAGGTCCAGCAATTCGGTAACGCGAGGATTGTTATATTTGGCATGGTTCGCTGCGCTCGTAGGATAGAGCGTACGACGCGCATCGTCTCCTTCCGGTCCGAAGGCGACGCTGTACATGAGGACGTTGTAATTACCGGCCGAGGCCTTGCTGGTCAAGCCTGCGGCATCCACCTCGTCGATTGTGACCTTGATGCCAAGGGGGGCAAGCTGCTGCTGGATGATCTGCAGGGCGTTTACGCGCCATGTGGTGCTGGTCATGAAGGAAAGGGTAAGACCCTTGGAATACTTCGATTTTGCCATGTATTCCTTCGCCTTCTGGAGATTAAAGTCGTAACTGGCAAGGCCAACAGATTTCCAGTCGTCAAAATATCCGAATTGGTAGAAGCCCCACATCCCATTGGCTTTGCCGGCTAGGCCGCTGGCGGCCCCGTCGATGACATCTTGAACATTGAGGGCGTAGGCTATGGCCAGGCGCAGGTTCGCGTCGCGGCAAACTTCCGAGTCCATATTGAAGGCTAGGTAGGTGAGAGCGGAGGACTGATAGCTGATCATCTTGAGGTCTTTGTTGGCCTTGATGAGGTCCAACTCGGTATTGTTCGGAGCCTGGCAGGCATCGATCTCATGATTTTCCAGGGCTATCAGCCGGGCGCTTGCCTCGGGAATGTAGCGAAAGCGAAGGGTCTTAGTCACGGGGCGCTCGCCCCAATACTTATCGAATCGCTCCAGGAGCGTATAATCGCCGGATACGAAGGCTTTGTTGACCCAGGGGCCTGTGCCGATGGCCGGGCCATTCACGGAGTCGGCCTCCACGGCCTTCCTGTTCAGCACGGAGTAGAAGGGAGAGGATAGGGTAACGAGGAGGTCCATATTAGGCCTGATGAGGTTTATGACCAGGGTATTCTTGTCAGGCGCGGAGGCTGAACTGATGGACTTATAGAAGGCTTTCACGGTACCGTCGCTGGCATTTTTGCCATATTGTATCGTGAAGAGCCAGTCATCGGCCGTCATCTTCTCGCCGTTGTGAAAATACACGTCGTCGCGGAGATTGAAGGTCCAGGTCTTCTTGTCGCTCGATATCTTCCAACTTTTGGCAAGTTCGGGAAGGACCTCCTTGGTCGTCTCATTGAATCCGGTGAGGCAGTTGTGCGTAAGCTTAAACATGGTACTGTGGGCGACATTGCCCGCGGCGGTCGGATTCGTCGTCGTGGTCTTGGATTGGACGCCGATGATGACCTCGTTCTTCCAGCTCGGTGCAGGGGCCGAACTGACGCTGCTAGGCAGTAGAATACCGAGGATCACAACGAGAGTGAGTCCTGCTGCAAGGTTTCTCTTCATGGCTCGTTCTCCTTTTAGGTCAGAATATCTTTCGAAATGCGCCCGTGAAGGCGCATACACGACATCATGCTGGGCAATCGAGATCGGCTGTTTATCGATCTCAAGATATATACCCTGAGGGCGCGCGACGCGGCCCTCAGGCCTCCGTTTTCGACGGGGCGCGGAATTTGGGCGAAAGGCCTTGGACTGCGGCCCAGGCCTTGCCGGAGCAACCGCATACGTCGAAAAGGTGCTGGCATTTTTGCTTGTAGCCCTTTTCCATGACCGGCCAGAAACGATAGATGTTATTGCCTTCCATCCCGTCCGCGAGGAGTGAATCGAGGCAGGCGCGCATGAGCTCGTTGGCCACGTTGACCTTGCAGATCCCCGAACGGCAGGCTCGGGCGATGTTCTCGTCGCCGGTACCGCTCCCGCCGTGCAGAACGAGGGGTACGGGAACCTTCGCGGCCAGTTCATCGAGCAGGTCGAACCGGAGCTTCGGCTCGCCCTTGTATACTCCGTGGGCTGTCCCGATTGCCACGGCCAGGCAATCGACCCCTGTTTCCTTCACGTACCGGACGGCCTCCTCCGGCACGGTCAGGGCGGAGTTCCCATCGACGGCGTAATTGACGCCGCTTCCCACGTGGCCGAGCTCCGCTTCGACGTCGATGTCCACTGCGTGGGCGATGCGCACCATCTCCTTAACCTCCGCGACGTTCTGCTCATAAGGAAGGGAAGAGCGATCCACCATGATGGAGCCGAAGCCGGCGCGGATTCCCCTCACACTCTCCTTGAAATTGGAGGAATGGTCCCACATCGCCGCGACGGGTACACTCGCGCGGCAAGAAAAATCCTCAATGATACGGGTGAAGTAATTCACCCCGTCGGTCTGGTAGTATCCGGTCAGGATGATGACCGGCGACTTCGCTTCTTCCGCTGCTTCGATGCATGCGCGCAAAGTGAATTCGTTGGCCGCCGAAATGGCCGGGACGCCGTATCTCCCTTCCTTTGCATGGCCGAGAATTTCCGAGAGTTTGGCAATCATATTCGGACCTCCTTATGACGCAAGTTTGTAAACTTCGATAATCTCCGGGACCGTGAGCTGGGATACGGCTCCGACCCTATCGCTCCCCGCCGTTTCCGCCGCCAGCCTCGCAAATCCGGCGAATCGCTCCGGCATCACACCTATCTGGGACAACCGGGTTGGAAGGCCTATTTTCGCCAAGAAATCCTCAAAGGCATCAATACCCGCGATGGCCGCAGCCCCATCAGTTCTTCCGGGAGCTACTCCCATGACCCTTCGGGCGAAGCCAGCGTGTTTTTTCAGATTACGCTCGAAGCAGTAGCGCATCCAGGCCGGGACGATGATCGCCAGCGTCGAACCGTGAGGCTGATGGGTGGCGGTGGTTATTGGATTTTCCATGTAGTGCATCGCCCAATCGGAGGGGCCTCCGATACCCAGCAAGCCGCTGTTGGCGAGGGTCGCCGCCATCTGGAGCTCGGCGCGGACCTCGAAGTCCTCGGGGCGGTCGATCACCGCCCGCATATTGTCCATGGTCGCGGTGATTACTGCTTCGCACAACCTGTCCTGCAGTATCGAATCACTGCAGAAGTAATGTTCCATGACGTGGGTGATGGCGTCGAAGGCGCCGGACAGCGTCTGGCGCATGGGCAGCGACGCGGTGAGGGAAGGGTCTAGGATCGCGAAGCGGAAACGGATCGCGTCTTGGAACAGAGGGCGCTTGATTGCGGGATCCTTGGTGTCATCCACGATCATCGCTGTGCCGGACACTTCGCTTCCCGTTCCGCTCAAGGTGACGACGCAGCCCACGGGCAGGCACTTTTCCGATCGGTGCTTGTACGAGACATATTCCGTGAAGTCGCCCTCGTTGACAGCCATGAAGGCTATCGCCTTCGCGGAATCCATGACGCTGCCGCCGCCGACGGCCAGGACGCAGTCGATATGTTCCTTCCGGCACAATTCCACGCCCTTCAGCACCAGGGAAAGGCGCGGGCTGGGGACGACGCCGGAAAGCTCGAAGACCTCCAGCCCGGCTTCCGCCAGAGAGCGGCGGATCTCCCCGAGGAGGGCGGACAGGTAGTCTCCACCGTCGTGGTGGATCAGAATCCTCTTGCCGTAGCGCGCCGCCTCCTCGCCGACCTTGGAAGGGCTTCCCTTCCCGAAGACGAAGCGCGTCGGCACGCAAAAAGTAAAATCAATCATCCCCAGCGACCTTTTCAGAACTTGATGATCACGCGATAGGTGTCGGGCCGGATGGCGGTCTCGAAGGCCTTCTTCGCATCCTCGAAGGGGATCACTGCAGAAAGAAGCTTGGATGGATCAACCAGTTTCTTGTTGAGGAGCCGGACGGCGGTGTCGAACGAGGCGATGCTGGGACTCACCGAGCCGGTGATCACTCGTTCCGTGTTGTGGAGCATGTTGGCGCTGACAGCGAGGGGATCGTCCGGATGTATGGAAGAATACATTATGCAGCGGCCCATCTTGCCGGTCATCTCGATAGCCTGTGCCGCTACAGCCGGGAAGGCGGTCGTGTCGAACACCACGTCCGCGCCGCGCCCCTCGGTGAGCTTCTTGACGAACTCCACAGGATCGGTCTCTTTGGGCGAGAAAACGACGTCGCAGCCAAAGGACTCCGCCAATTCCCTGCGGCGGGGATCTATTTCGCTCATTATCACACGGGCGCCCCTGCGCTTTGCGGTCAGCAGATGCAGCATACCCATGACGCCGCCGCCGATGACCACAACATCGTCGCCTAGACCGATATTCGCGCGCTCAATGCTCTTGCATACGCAGCCCAGGGGCTCGACGAAAATGCCATTCTCCCAGGGCAGTTCAGGATTGAGCTTCCAGACCTTCGAAGGATCGGCGGCCTTGTACTGTGCGAAGCCGCCCGGCCCGTTCATGCCGTAGTCTTCGCTCATATTGGCGTAGGCATTGACGCAGAGGTTCTCCTCGCCCCTGCGACAGTAATAACAACTGCCGCAGGCGTGGATCATGCTGACGGTGACGAGGTCGCCGAGGGCAAAATCCTTGGGATTGACCTTGCTGCCCAGCTCGACGATCCTGCCGACCACTTCATGACCGCCCAAGAAGGGCATAGTGGCCTTGCCGGAGGCATACACGCGCTGTTCCCAGGTGCAGATAGCACATCCCTCAATTTTCACCAAGACCTGGTTTGGACGAGGGACCGGACGATCGACTTCTCGAATCTCGATGGTTTCTTTACCGGTGATTGCCAGGACCTTCATTTTTTGAGGCATAAGCTTCCTCCTGATGAACAGGTAAAACGATAACTAGGAGAGTATACTACAATGCAAATGTATTGTTGTCAACTGGTAAAACCAGTTAACTAATCGAAAACATGCTTCCCTTTCAACCAATAACCACAAGCTACATATCAGTACGAATAATCCGGGGCTGCATTCGAGGAAACAAGCCGGGACCTCGACCGGGAAACCGGACAGAGGTGTTTGCTTAGGCACTTCCGTCCATGTGTTGATAGTATTCCGTATACACGCCCCGAACCATCTCCAAATGCTTTTTCATGGCTTCCACAGCGTCATCCCTCGAATGTTGCAATATACCATCGTAAATCGCTTTATGTTCTAGAAATAGCTGCATGGAACCCTCTGCTCGTTTCAGTACTAGGGCTCGGGCATCTTTGATCGAAATCTCCATCAGAGTATTGACCAATTCGGAAGCCTTGATGAGCATACTATTCTCCGTATGATGAATGATGGCCTGATGAAATTGGATATCCGCTTCCACTCCCAAGGCGTTATCGCCTTTTTCAATCGAAAGCTTCATCATTTCGAGTATTTTTTTGAGATTATCAATGAGCCCTTCTATCGAATTCTTCACTGCCAGTTCCACTGCTTTCACTTCTATCAGCTCTCGTATCTCGAGCAGTTCCAAACCGAATCTTGGTCGCCGGCAGAACAGTGGGGCAAACAGATTTAAAAACGGTTCGATGTTAAATTCCGTGAGATATGCTCCGCCGCCAGCCCGGATGGTAATGAGGCCTACGGCCTGCATGACCCGTAACGCTTCCCTGACGGAAGGGCGGCTGACTTGGAATCGTTCGCATAATTCTCGTTCAGAGGGGAGTTTATCTCCAATTTTCAATTCCTCGTTGTATATCAATTCGACAAAGCTCCCAATAATCTCCTGGTATATTTTCCGGGTCTGGACAGGCTTTATGTTCATTGTTTTCCTCTCTTATGAAGCTTCGTTCTTACCAATCAATACTGAAGTGTATTTTAAATACTAATACTTCTAGAGTTTAGACTATAATTTACAAGCGATAATAAGTCAACTTATATTACCAGTTAAGCGAAGAAACACTGAGACAAGATGTCAATAGGCTACTTGAGTTATCCGAACTTTGATGAGCTCGGACAGTGGCGAAACATCTGCGGAGCATTTCGACTTCCGCTGGCGATATTCGCGGAAGACTCTTGAAACGTCTTTCTTCAGGAAGGTCGGCGGATGAACTCGCCTGATGACAAGCTCAGGCCGCAGGACTCGATTATCGAGATTAGAAGCTTCGTCCTGGCGATAAGGCTATCCTTGATCATGTATTCCCGGTCGCTGTGGCCATCCTCGCCTATCGGCCCCAATCCGTCGAGCACGGGAGTGCCGGTCGCCGCGATGATACTGGCGTCGGATGTGCCTGGGCGGAATTCCTCCTGAATAGGTATGCCGAGTCTTTCACCCGCCTCTCTGGCTATTCTAAACAGCTTCTTATTTCGATCCGAAGCCGCCATGAGCGGACGATTGCCGACCTCGATCAAGGAGCTCGCGGTCCCGGGCGCGTCGAGGCGGTTCACGATCTCATCTAGCTTCGCCTTCACGTCCGCGATCGCTTGCTCGGAATCGAAGCGTATATCGATGGTGGCCATGGCGGCCTCGGGGATGCTGTTCGGCGCGGTGCCTCCTTTGATGCATCCGATATTCACGGTCACTCCCGGGAAGACGTCGTTCAACGCTTCGATGTCGACGATCTTCCGGGCAAGCGCCAGTATGGCGCTGGACTTCCCCACCTGTGGATTGGCGGCATGCCCCGCCCTGCCGTGTACGTGAATTTCCAGTCCCAGGCGCCCCTTCCGCCCCGTGACCACATCCCCGTTCATGCCGCCGCCTTCCAGAACCAGGGCCAGGGCGCTCTTCCGAGCTTCCTCGGCGATGATTCCGCCGGACACAGGGGAGCCGATTTCTTCGTCGGGATTGAAGATGACGCGGAGGGGGATGCGGGCGAGAGTGCCGAAGGAATCGAGAGCCTTGAGCGCAAAAACGGCCTCTACCAAGCCTCCCTTCATGTCGATCACGCCCGGTCCGTACGCCTTCACTTCATCCTCCCGATACCAGTTGAACTGCGTATCCGCGGGGAAGACGGTGTCCATATGGCCGACGAGGAGAATGGCTCCGGTCTCACCGGCCGGTCCCGAGGACAGGATGAGGAGGTCCCCGTGACCTTCGTTTCTGATGCGCTTGATCCGGACAGGAATCTCCCCGACTGCCTGCAGCAGGGCGTCGCCGACGCGATCCACGCCCTGCTTGTTGTATGTGCCGCTCTGGATGCATACGAGCCTGCGCAGGAGCTCGAACATTTCGTTACGATTTTGTTCAACGTATTCGAGTGGAGAGGTTTCCATTGTTTTCGGTCTCCGTATTTTGCGAACGAAAGATACGTCTTCTCGTACGTGTCAAGGCTCGCGGGCGTACTTCTTCTCGCCTATTATTTCTGTTCCTTCTGCTCCATCATACTTCATATTGCCGTGTCTGCGGAAGACGGTATTCATCATCGGGTCGAGGAGACGGCTCGTCTCCTCGACGCCATGGAGAAGGACTCGGGGAGGAGACGACGGCCCTGGGCGGACGGCGAATTGCCTGAACTCGGCGGACAGGATATAACACTGGTAGACGATGGCTACCACACCGGGGGAAGACTATGACGAAGGCTGAGAGGGCGCTGGCCCTCCACGCGGCGGGCTCCGCTTGTTCGCAGGTTGTGTTCGCGGCCTTCGCCAAGGACCTGGACGTGGTTGAGTACCTCGAGGGAATTTTCCCTCCGGAGATGTGAGATGGACGAGAGATTCGCGCAGGGCAGGCACTTCCTCAAGTCGAACTGGCACCTGGTCCAGGAAACCCCTTCGGACCAGAGCAAAGGCTTCCCGATGCCCCTTCAGGAGATTCCGCCGGAGAGGGACGACAGCGTCATCTCCTTGCCCAAGGTCGAGGATATCTGCGCTGCCGATCAGGGGACTTCGGGGACGCCTGCGGCAGTTTTCCTCGCCATGCTGAAGACGAGGCAGTCACGGAGGAACTTCGAGGTTTCGAGCTTGACAGTGGGCCAGCTCGCCTACCTCCTCTGGGCCTGCGAAGGCGTCCGAGAGAACCGGGGCAAATATTCCTTCAGGACCGTCCCCTCGGGAGATGCGCGTCACCCCCTCGACCTCTATGTCTTTGCCCGCAGGATAGAAGGCCTCAAGCCCGGCCTCTACCGCTATCTCCCCGTCGAGCACTCCCTCGTGCTCGAGCGCGATGGCGACAGCTCGGCCGACCTGGACGAGGCCCTCATGAAGCAGCTCAGGAACTCGGCCTGCGTGTTCATG
>JADLKI010000020.1 GCA_015657395.1 Spirochaetales bacterium
AAGGTGTTGTACGCCCTGGAGATCGCGTTCACTCTCTCCTGGGCCTGCGTCTCCTTATTGAAAAAGGCCGCGATGAAAACCGCCCATTGGGCGCGCGCGACGGGATCCTGTTCGTTCCACTCCCCGAGCAGTACGACGGGCAGGCCCGCCTCCTGCATTTTGGGGAAGGTGTCCCATTCGTTGCCGATGCCGAAATTGAAGACCACATCGGGTTTGAGCGCGATGAGCCGCTCGATGTCGGGCATCCAGTTCTTTGTGGTCTCGACCACTTTGCCGGCGCCGATGCGGGCGCGGAGCGCCGGACTGTACACGTAACTGGCATTGTCGACGCCGACGACGGTGTCGAGTGCACCGATCGCCTCGATTGCGGGGATGTACGTCGTCGAATAGAGTACGACGCGCTGGACCGGAACCTGGATGAAGAGGTCGGCTTTTACGCCGGCAGGCGTCTGCGAGCCCCGGGGGTAGAGCACATAGGTCCTCGTCGCATTGGCGCCGGGCCAGAGTTTCGAAACCGTCAGAATCTTGTAGCCATTCTTCTGCTCAATCTGGAAATTCGCCTGCTGCGCCGAGACTACAGAGATCGAAATTTGAAGCAAAAAAAGGAGAATACCGACAATCCGTCGCATATCCGTCTCCTCCCGCCGAAGAGTAGGGATGGTGCGGCTCCTGGCAGGTTTCCTGGCTTGCCGGCCGCGTCCCTTGTCTGTGGACAAAGGGCGCTTCGCTCAATCCTCCTTCCCGGCCCGCGGGCGGAACCAGTGGATCAGGCAGAAGGCGCACTCTTCCGAACGATGAGTGCCGCGCTCGTGCCTGCGGCGGAGCATTCCGCCGGGCTGAACGAATACCGGCTCACAGTAGCGGGGCTGCAACGGTCTTGCACCGTCTTCCCTTTTCCTCCCCTCAGCGACGCTGGACGGAGAGGCACCACGGAGCGCGTAGAAAATCATTGTAGTCGATATTTTTACTCTTGGCTATCGAAAGAGGCGGTCTTCACTCGTCCAGGAAGGCCATCTCCTCGGGGCGCGCGATGACGTGCGGCGCGTTCTCTCCGAGAATGGCCTCGATCTCCTCGGAGCGCTTTCCCAGCACGGCGCGGAGCTCGGCGGAAGAGAAGTTGCTGATGAGTTTGACGATGCCGTTTACGAGCACCACCGTGTCGCGCCCGAAGTCACCTTCGACCGCCACGACGCCGCGAGGCAGCAGCGAATTCCGCTCGCGGATCGCCGCCAGCGCACCCTCGTCGATGGTCAGCCGGCCGCGCGGCTGCGAATTCTTGAGCCAGCGGATCCGGTTCTTCAGGGCGTGTGCGGCATCGAAGAGCGTGCCGAGAGGCTCGCCGGATACCACGCGCCGGATGATGCTCGGCTCGCGACCGTGGGCGATGACCACCCGGCACCNCGCGTCGCGCGCGATGGCGACCGCGGCGAGCTTCGTCTTCATCCCGCCGGTGGAGAATTCCGAGCCGCGCCCTCCGGCGGCCGCCAGGTGCTCGTCGGAGAGCTCTTTTACATAAGGGATGGGCCTGGCGTCGGGGTTTTCGCGCGGGTCGGAGTCATAGAGCGAATCGACGTCGGAGAGGATGATGAGCAGCTCGGCGTCGATCTTGCTCGCCACGTAGGCTGAGAGCCGGTCGTTGTCGCCGAAGGCGTTGCCGATCTCCGCCGTCGAGACCGAGTCGTTCTCGTTGAACACCGGTATGACGCGGCTTTCGAGCAGGGTCTCCACGGTCTTGCGGAGATTGAGGTAGCTCGCGCGGTCGTCCCACTCGTCGCGGGTGACGAGGAGCTGGGCGGCCGAAAGCCCAAAGACGCCGAACGCGCGCCGGTACTCCTCCATAAGGATGGGCTGGCCGACCGCCGCGCAGGCCTGACGCATGCGCACTTCGGTGACGCGCCTGGTGAGGCCGAGCTCGTGTGCGCCCATGCCGATGGCTCCCGAAGTGACCAGGATGACCTGTTTGCCTTCCCTGACGAGATGGGCGAACTGCTCGGCCACCTCGTAGATATAGGCAGTGTCGATGGTTCCCTTTGTCGGGTGCGGCTGGGCCTCGCGCAGCGTCTCCTCTTCCGAAAGAAAGCCCTTGCCGTCGGGGCTGAAGGTGCGCGTGAGGCGGCCGGGGCTCGAAGCAGGCCTGGTGAGGGTGGCGGTGCCGATTTTCACGACGATCCGGTTGGCGTTCGCGAGCGCGGCGCGCGCGGAGACTGCATCAGAAGTTTCGGGCGATTCCATGATTTCCTCGCTTTTCCTTTCAGTTGCCGCCGTCGGTCTTTCCGTCCAGGGGCAGGTTCCTGTGCAGAAAATGCCGCTTGCCCGACGAATAATCCCCAACGATGTGCCCCTGGCCCTCGAGCAGCCACTTGTATGTCAACAATCCTTGAAGGCCCATCGGCCCCCGGGCGTGGAGTTTGCCGGTCGCGATGCCGACTTCGGCGCCGAGCCCGTAGCGGTAGCCGTCGGAGAAGCGCGTACTCACATTGTGGTAGACCGACGAGGAGTCCACTTCCTTCAGAAAGCGCCGCGCGGCTTCGGGCGAGGTGCACACGATGCTGTCCGTATGTCCGCTGCCGTAGCGGTTGATGTGGGCGATCGCCCCGTCGAGCGAATCGACGATTTTGACCGCCATGCGCAGGTCGAGGTACTCGACCGACCAGTCGTCGCCGGACTTCAGGAAATAGGGGACGATTTCTCCCCCCGCGCGGGCCTTGTCGAGCATCTCGGCCGTGCGCCCGCAGACGTCGAGGACGACGCCGGCCCGCGACAGGGCGCTCAGAAGCGGCAGAAGGCCTTTCTCTGCGTAGCACTCGTGGACGAGCAGCACTTCGGCGGCGTTGCAGGTCGCGGGATACTGAGTCTTCGAGTCCAGCACGATTTTTTCGGCCATTGTGGNGTCGGCATCTTCGTGCACGTAGACATGGCATACGCCGTCGGAGTGCCCGAGCACAGGGATGCGGCTTGTCGCCTTGATCTTCGCGACGAATTCCCTGGAGCCGCGGGGAATGACGAGATCGACATACTGATCGAAGGTGAGGAGTTCGCCTATTTCCTCACGGGTTTCGAGCAGGGTGAGCCAGTGCTGCGGCAGGCCGGCCTCTTCTCCGGCGCGTGCGATCGCCGCGGCGAGCGCCAGGTTGCTCTCCCGCGCCTCGCTTCCTCCTTTGAGCACGATGGCGTTTCNGCTCTTCACCGCGAGCGAGGCCATCTGCACGAGCGCGTCCGGCCGACTCTCGAAGATCATCGCGATGAGCCCGATCGGGCAGCTTATTCTTTGCAGCACAAGCCCTTCGTCCAGGAGGCGTGCCTCGAGCACCTNTCCGACAGGGTCGGGCATGGCGAGGAGGTCCCGAATACCCGACAGCACCTCTTGCAGCTTTTTTTCATCGAAGAGGAGGCGCTTCAGGAGGGGAGCGGCGAGGCCCTCCGCGCGGGCCTTGTCCATGTCCTTCCGGTTGGCCAGGAATATCTCGTCGCGGTGGGCTTCGAGCTGTCGCGCGATATGCTCGAGCGCGGCATTCTTGACCTCTGTCCCCGCAGAGAGCAGCGCGGCGGCGGCGAGTGCGGCGCGCTCAAGCCTTTCCTGCATATTCATGCATCAAACTATATAAAAAATCGGAAAAATCAGCCAGAGGGCCTGTGACGACGGCTCTTCGCTTTTTTGCGCGCCTTTTGGTATATTCAAAGGGATAATTCGATCGAACCGCACCAATTCACATTTGAAAGGACAAAGGAGTTTCACACATGTCCAGAAGACTGTCGGATTTATCGGGCTTGGCGTGATGGGCGGCGCAATGGCCGGCCATCTTCGGGCTTCGGGCGAAAGGCTGCTTGTCTATACGCGCACGAAGAGCAAGGCGCAGATTCTCTTCGACGCNGGGGCCGAGTGGCGGGACAGCCCGAAGAAGATCGCGCAGGACTGCGATGTGATTTTTACCATGGTCGGCTATCCGAGCGACGTGGAAGAAATCTATTTCGGCCCTGAAGGCCTTATTGAAAACGCAAAGCCGGGCGCCATTCTTGTCGACACTACGACATCGAGGCCCGATCTTGCGGTGCGCATCTACGAAGCGGCGAAAGCCAGAGGGGTCGGCGCACTCGATGCGCCTGTTTCAGGCGGCGATGTCGGCGCAAAGAACGCTTCGCTCACCATCATGGTCGGCGGCGACGAGACGACCTTCCAGAGGGCGAAACCTCTTCTGGAAGAGATGGGCAAGACCGTGATCCGCCAGGGCGGTCCCGGTGCGGGACAGCACACGAAGATGGCCAACCAGATTGCCATTGCGGGCAGCCTGCTCGGCGCAGTCGAAGCCGTCTCCTATGCGAAGAATGCNGGGCTCGATCCGCAGCGCATGCTGCTCTCGATTGCAAACGGATCCGCGCAGAGCTGGCAACTTTCGAACTACGTGCCGCGCATGCTCGATGGCAATTTCGGTCCGGGCTTTTATGTCAAGCATTTCCTCAAAGACTTGCGCATCGCGCTCGATTCGGCGCATGCGATGAAGATCGAACTTCCCATGCTGGCGCTCGCAGAGCAGCTCTTTGCGAAGATGGCCGCCGAGGGCATGGGCGATCTGGGTACGCACGCGATCTATCTGCTGTACGAGCGCGGACTGGTCTGAGCTGACCCCCACACGTGCGGCGCAGCTCCCCATACGCGCGCCACGCGCCCTGCCGACGCGACAAAATTTAAGGAATCCGAATTTCAGGCCGATATATATCTTGAGAAAAAGAGTCAACAAAGTTCCTGAAAACATACTCTCTACAGGAGCAGTTATTTTCAGGTGACTGTGGTTTTAAAAAAAAGGTTGGGCTGTTGTCTATGAGCCAAAACGGACCTGAAAATTCAAAACATACTTCTCAAACAGATGAATTATGGCGGTATATCTTCGACACACCGCAGGCGGGCATTGTTGTGAGCATCAACGGAATCATCCGACAGATGAACGACACTGCCGTCAGAATGCTCGGCGGCCAGTCTTCTTCCGATTTTGCCGGCAAACGTTTTCATGAGACGCTCATTTCTCCCGAGTATATTGAGTGTACACGTGAAAGAGAGCGGCAGATCCGCGGCGGCCAGTCCTCTGTTTCTCCCATGGAGGTCCGTGTGAGACACCTCAATGGAGGGGAGCTGGACGTGCTTATCTCGGCGACATCGTGGGTTAAAGATGACGATGTTGTCGTCGAATCGATGCTGATCGACATAACACCGCTCAAACAGCGGGAGCGGCTTCTGGAGGCAATTTCAGGCCTGATGGCCATCGGCATTCAGAAAAATTTCTTTATAAATACGGAGCTGGCCCTGAGTCGTACCCTGGAGGCCATGCACAAGCTGTACGCCGAACATCACAATTGCGGTTACATCAGCCTCTCTCAGCATGAGAGTGACCTTGTGGATGAAAGGGGCAAACCCCGGTCGTCCGAGGCNCCCCTGTTCATTTCATATGAGCCTCTCTCCGGTATGACACGCCAATGGATACTGGAGAGGGTCAAGACGGCTGCGCGGCGTGCGCGCTACAGAAGCAGGCTGTACAGAATACCAATCGCTTCTCAACAGAGGGGGAATATTCTTCTCGTGCCCCTCGTCCTCGATGGCGAGATCGACAGCTATTTTTTCTGGATTTTTGATGCCGGATTGCCCTCCGCGGTGATTGAAGCGGATGAAGAGCGGCGCAATACGTATTTGCTCGCCGCGCTCTCCACGATAAAGGCATATCGCGTGAGGTGGGACAATGTGCAGAAAAACACCGATCTGGCCATACTTCACCGGGCGACCCTCGAAATCGGGAAGATGAACAGTCTTCAGCAGATTGCGGAGGTCGCGCTGGAGATCCTCGAGAAGGAAAAAGGCTGGCATCCATCGGTCATACGGTTCAAATCGCACGCCGGGGAAACACTGGAGGTGGCGGCCTATCGGGGTTCCGCCACCATGAGTCCCGAAGAAAGTCGGGCCCGAATGGACTTTCTCAACCGAATGATCGATCGTCCGGGAAAGGGTATGATCGGCCTTGTCATCGCAGAGGGCAAACCCATACGATCGCTCGATCTGCCTTCCGATCCGCACTATATCGAGACCGATCCCGGCATAAAATACGGTATCTATGCACCAATACCGATCGAAGGGAAGGTAGAGGGCGCCATCGGCGTGGAGAGCGGAGACTATAGTTTCACCGAATCGGACCTGCGCCTTCTCTCTTCGATAGGCGAGATCGTCGGTATGGGGGTGAGGAGCCTCCGGCTTATCGAAATGCTCCGGGAACGGGTGAAGTGGCTCGAGATTCTGCACCGGATCAATCAGCAGATCGGTATCGAAACGAAGCCCGAGGAGCTCTATCAAATCCTTGTAGAACAGGCAATTGAGGCGACGGGAGCAGAGTCGGCCGCTCTCCTTATATATGACTCGGCGACCGATGTTCTGCGGAAGGCAGTCGCGCGCGGCTGGATGGAGGAGGTCTTTGACCGGCCGCTCAGGCCCGATGAGAGCATCAGCGGCAGGATATTCAGCTCCGGCAAACCCCGTCTTTCTCCCCTTGTCGGCGAAGATCCACTGATCATCGCCCGGAACCGGAAGCTCGTCCCTCCCGACAGTGCCAATGTCGGAGTGCCTGTCGTCGCAAAAGGCACGGTGCTNGGGGTCTTTCACATTGCCATAAAGGCACCTGTGCTCTTCAGCAGGGAAATCATCGAACTCGTCGAGATGTTCGGCTCATACGCAGGCATTGTCATCGGACGGATGCAGCTCATAGAAGCACTGCGCAATGCCGACAGACAGATGCAGAAAGCCTATGACGAGACCCTGGAAGGATGGGCGCGCGCCATCGGGATCCGCGATGACGAGACATTCCAGCATACCATACGTGTGGCGAAGATCGCCGTCGCGATTGGCAAACACGTCAATCTGGATCCGCAGGCGATCGAAAACCTGCGGCGCGGGGCGCTCCTGCACGATGTGGGAAAGCTCGGCATTCCCGATACGATTTTGCGCAAGCCGAGCACGCTCAACGACGAAGAGACAGCCATCATGCGGACGCACGCCTCTTTTGGATATGAACTTCTGAAACCGATCAAATACCTCGAAGGAGCTCTTGTCGTGCCGTATTGCCACCATGAACGCTGGGATGGCACGGGGTATCCCCGCCGGCTCAAGGGCGAAAAGATTCCTTTGCTGGCACGCATTTTTGCGGTGGCCGATGTGTACGACGCGATGACGAGCGACAGACCGTACCGGCCCGCACACACCGCCCAGGAAGCGCTCGATTATATCCGCTCACAGTCGGGCATGCATTTTGACCCGCAGTCGGTGGAGGCTTTCTTGGCGATTGGCGACCAAGTAGAAGAATAGCGCTGTGTATATCGGCAGGCTCTACAGTTCTACAGTTGCCGCCCGGTTTTAAGCTTCTCCTCGAAACGCTCGAGTTCTTNTTTGGAGAGTGCGGCTTCGTGCGCCGCGCCATCTCCCGCACCACCCTCCGCACCGAGCCGGCGCCGGAGCTCTTCCATCTCGGGGCCGGAGAAACGAACCGCCTGAAGAGTGTGCCGTTCGAAGCTCGCCGTCGCCGCGGGCGCCACGCCGCNGTTATTTCAAAGCATCACTTTAGCATACTCGCGGANTTCGCGCTGCGCGTGCGAATCGAGCCTCAGCATGAAGAAGCGGAACAGGTTATGCAGGTCGATCTGCCANNGATACCACTCCGTGTAGAGCGACAGCGCAGCNNGAATGCGCGCGACTTCGCGCGCCAAGACGAGGTCGATCAGTTCTCTGTAGCNGCCATAGGAGAGCCTGGCGCCTTCTTTCAGAATGTCCTGAATCCGGGACGCGGTTTCCGCATCGAAGGGNNAGGTGTCGGAGCGGCCCTGCTTNNGGCTTTCTCGCGATGCGAGGGCTTCGGGCTCGGGCACGAAGAANNACTCGTCGCGCATCGACGAGTAGCGGCCGGATATCTCGTTTACAGCNNCGGCGGTGCGGTGGCGTATCANCTGCCGCGNCACGAAGATCGGCAGTTTGACATGAAACGTGAGCACGACCTGCTCGAAGGNGCTCGTGTGTTCGTGCCGCCAGAGATAATAGATGAGCGCGGTATCTCCGGCGTAGCTCTTCGTGCCTCTCGCGCCGTACGTNNAGACCCGCGCCGAACTGGAACGTATGCGCTTGGATCTCTCGCCATAGAATAGTCGACGAGAGCGCACGAAGCCACTTGTCGAAGCACCGGGAGACTCCTTCTGTCGAGAGATCGCTTCCGCTTCCTGGCGACAAATTGCAGGTGAGGCCAATAGCGACCATTGTAGCAAAAAACCCTGAAAAGGGCTGACAGTATGCAAGACCTCCCGCATTCCGGCGCGCCCCACTAAAGACCAATAGGCCCAAATGAATTCAAGATATCGAGGCTACGCTTCGAGAGACTTCCCGGCTTGACGTAGCTCTCAGGAGTATTCTTCCGCGGCATGCGGGGGAAGGTGCACTGCTGACGAGCCCGCTTCTGGATGCTCGGCGGAATATTCGTAAGGTGAAGCGACCGCTCTGCCACCTTCTCTCGGGGACGAGTTGCCGGGATGCCGAGACGGCTTCCGGATGCGCAGGCGTCGAAGCTGCAGGATGAAGCCGCGCTCGCAGCTTTGTGCTGGTACAATGCGCTGGCAATCCTTGGTCTTTGCCGGGCGAACTGAGCGGCAGCGAAGCGGCCGCGCCGCGCCTTTCTACATAACGCGCCACTGAATCTGATTCGATGGAACCAATCCCGCGCAGGGCCGCTGCGGGCAGCCGGGCGCGAGCGCTTGGAGCCACCGGGCATACGACCCATATTTCGCATTTGATGCTCGGCGCTGCGTGCAGGCGAGCTCCGAGCCGTGACACGCCTGAGCGTACGGGAGAGGCAGGGCCAGCGTGAAAAATGCGCCCCCGGTGCGAGCAGAGAAAGCCTCGCGAGTCCCGACAGCGCCTCGATGCGTACTGAGCTTGCTATTCTATGCGCGCACTGCAATACGGGATGCCTATCGAGGCG